>NKIO01000006.1 GCA_002255935.1 Comamonadaceae bacterium PBBC2 | reverse complement strand
GAACACCGTGTTCGGCTCGATGGTCAGGTGGTAGATCGAGATGTGCGGCGGCTCAAAGGCCAGCGCGGTCTGGATGTCTTGCGTCAAGCCATCCAGCGTCTGCCCGGGCAAGGCGTACATCAGGTCCAAGTTGAAGGTGTCAAACACCTGCGCTGCTTCGGTCACTGCGGCCAGCGCCTGGTCGCGGTCATGCACACGGCCCAAGGCCTTCAGGTGCGCATTGTCAAAACTCTGCACGCCGATCGACAAACGGGTGATGCCCGCTTGTCGGAAAGCCTTCATGGTGATTTCGGCGTCAGGCGCCAAGCGGACACGTGCGCGGATGCCGCCCACCAAACGGTCAATGGCTTCAGGGTCGAACAAGCTGGGCGTGCCACCGCCCAAAAACACGGTCTGGATGCTGCGCCCCCAAATCAAGGGCAAGCTCGCTTCCAGATCGGCGAACAAGGCGTTGATGTAGGTGTCCTGCATGGACGCTGCATCGTCACCCGAGCGGAACTCGTGCGAGTTGAAATCGCAATACGGACACTTCTTGAGGCACCAGGGCAGGTGCACATACAGCGACAGCGGCGGCAAAGCGTTGAGCTGCAGCACGCCCGGGCGCATGGCATGGACCGGATCCAGCGGGTTCATGCTGCGGCAGGGCTTGTGGGTGCGTCCAGCCAACGCTCGCGCATCAAGGCCAGCATCGCTTGTGCCGCGCGGCCTCGGTGGCTGTTGGCGTTTTTGACCTCCACCGGCAACTGGGCAAAGGTCTTGCCAAATTCAGGGATGAACATGATCGGGTCAAAGCCAAAGCCATTGCTGCCCAAGCGCTCGCGGGCGATCTCACCGACCACGCGGCCCACGGCAATCAGAGGCTCCGGATCGTCGGCACTGCGCACCGCCACCAAGGTGCTGACCATGGCCGCACGGCGCTGGTCAAGGCCTTGCATCTGCTCGAGCAAAGCCGTCACATTGTTGTCGTCGCTCTTGGCGTAACCAAAGCGGGTGGCGTAATAGGCCGTGTCCACGCCGGGCTGCCCACCAAAGGCGTCCACGCACAAGCCAGCATCGTCAGCCAAGGCGGGCAAGCCGCTCAACTGCGCCGCATGCCGGGCTTTGGCCAAAGCGTTTTCCACAAAGGTGCGAAACGGCTCTTCGGCTTCGGGAATGTTCAGCTCGGACTGGCGCACCAGCGTCATGTTCAGCGGCGCGAACATGGTTTGCAGCTCGGCCAGCTTGCCCGCATTGTTGGAGGCGAGAACGATCTTCATGTTCAGGCGCTGAAGGTCAAGGTTTTGGGCTCGTCGTGTGCCTGGGTTTGCAAACGCACCAATTGCGCAATGCCTTTTTCGGCCAGCGCCAGCATGCGGTCCATCTCCACACGGGTGAAGGCCACGCCCTCGGCGGTGCCCTGCACTTCCACAAAGTTGCCCGCACCGGTCATGACCACGTTCATGTCGGTGTCGCAGGCCGAGTCTTCGGGGTAATCCAAGTCGAGCAAGGCGGCGCCGTCTTTCAGGCCCACCGAGATCGCCGCAACGCGGTCGATGATGGGCGACTCCTGCAGCTTACCGGTGGCCATCAACCAAGCCACCGCATCTTGTGCGGCCACAAAAGCGCCGGTGATGCTGGCCGTGCGGGTGCCGCCATCGGCCTGCAGCACATCGCAGTCCAAGTGGATGGTGCGCTCGCCGAGTTTTTTCAAATCGAACACGGCACGCAGCGAGCGACCGATCAGGCGTTGGATTTCTTGGGTGCGGCCACTTTGCTTGCCACGTGCGGCTTCGCGGTCGCCACGGGTGTGGGTGGCACGGGGCAGCATGCCGTACTCGGCCGTGACCCAACCTTCGCCGCTGCCTTTTTTATGGCCAGGCACCTTTTCTTCGACCGAGGCGGTGCACAGCACGCGGGTCTGGCCAAACTCAATCAGCACCGAGCCTTCGGCGTGGATGGTGTAGCCACGGGTCATGCGCACGGGGCGCAAAGCATCGGTGGCACGGCCAGAGCGGGCGTATGTTGTCATGTGTCTGTCTTCAGAAGGTGGTGTGATGTCGCCCAAGCCAAGGGGGCTGGGCGAGTTTGCGATAATGGCCTGTTTCATGCTTTGCCAAGCCCTGCGAGGGCCTGTCTGAAGCAACTGCCCCAAGCCGGTGTTCGGCCTGCGGCGCGAAGGAACCAGTTCAATGTCAGTTTACAGTATGACCGGCTACGCCAGCGTGCAGCACAGCACGCCGGTTGTGGACGGGGAGACCCCCGCCAGCACGGCCCCCGCCACACGCTTGGGGCTTGAAATCCGCTCGGTCAACAGCCGCTTTTTGGACCTGAGCTTTCGCCTGCCCGAAGAGCTGCGCCAGCTCGAACCCGGCCTGCGCGAACTGATCACACGCCACATCAAGCGCGGCAAGGTTGAAGTCCGCGCCAGCCAAGACAGCGCCGATGGCGCCGCCCTTCAAGCGCCCAACCACCAGACCCTGCAAAAAATCGCCGCTCTGCAAGACAAAATCCAAGACTGGCTGCCCAAAGCCCGCGAGCTGAGCGTGGCCGATGTGCTGCGCATGAGCGCTGGCAGCCACAGCCAAAGCGCCCCTGACGAAGCCGCTTGGATGCAAGTGGCCACCCAAGCGATTGACGCCCTGCGTGAAGCCCGCGCCCGCGAAGGCGCCCGCCTGACCGAGATGCTGCAAGGCCACATCGGCCAGCTGCGCAGCTTGGCTGAACTGGCCGGCCCTTTGGTGCCCCAGCTGGTGGAGCAGCAACGCCAACGCTTTTTGGAGCGTTGGAAAGACGGCATGGCTCTGGCCGACGGCAACCACCTGCCCGAAACCGCCCAAGACCGCGCCTTGACCGAAGCCACCGCCTTTGCCATCCGCATCGATGTGGCCGAAGAGTTGACCCGCCTGCGCTCGCACCTGGACGAGATCTCGCGCCTGCTCACCAAGGGCGGCGACATCGGCAAGCGCTTGGACTTTTTGATCCAGGAACTGCACCGCGAGGCCAACACCCTAGGCTCCAAGTCAGCCGTGCTGGAGATGACCCGTATTTCTGTGGACATGAAAGTGCTGATCGAGCAAATGCGCGAGCAAGTCCAAAACATCGAATAAAGACCCGAGAACATGGAATACCCAGGAAACCTCTTTGTCGTGGCTGCCCCCAGCGGGGCGGGCAAATCCAGTCTGGTCAAAGCCCTGATGGAGCTGGATGCGGGCGTGCACCCTTCGGTGTCGCACACGACCCGTGCCCCGCGTGGCCAGGAAAAGCATGGCCGCGAATACTTCTTTGCCTCCCCCCAAGAGTTCGACGCCATGGTGTTGGCCGACGCCTTTGTGGAATGGGCCAATGTGCACGGCCAGCGCTACGGCACCTCCAAAAAGATGATCGAAGAGCGCATGGCCCAGGGCTCAGACGTGGTGCTCGAGATCGACTACCAAGGCGCCATCCAGATCAAGCAGATGTACGCCAATGCGGTGCTGATCTTCATCTTGCCGCCCAGCTGGGAAGAGCTGCGCTCGCGCCTGGAGCGCCGGGGTGAAGACACCCCTGCCATCATCGAGCTGCGCTTGAAAAACGCCGCCGTCGAGCTGGCCCAGGCCAAAGAATTCGACTTCGTTATAATCAATGAAGTTTTTGAGCGTGCTTTGTTTGATCTCAAAGCCATCGTTCATGCCCAAAGGCTCAAATACATCGCCCAGCGACGAGCCCGTGCTGACACATTCGCAGCACTCCACATCGCCTAATCCTGAAGGAAACCACCATGGCCCGCATCACCGTTGAAGACTGCCTGGAACAGATCCCGAACCGCTTCCAATTGGTTCTGGCTGCCACCTACCGCGCTCGCATGCTGAGCCAAGGCCACACCGCCAAGATCGAGAGCAAGAACAAGCCCGGCGTGACTGCCCTGCGCGAAATCGCAGCTGGCAAAGTCGGCATCGAGATGCTCAAGCGCGTCGCCTGACCTCCCATCACCTGGCGCCAGCCGGGTTGCCAAAAGCCCCAGCGATGGGGCTTTTTTTCGTCTGTTCCCCTCTGAGTCCTGTGCTGCTTCAGTTACATTGATGTCATGAGCGCCGTCATGCCCCCTTCGTCTTCCTCAGGTCACAGCGCCAAAGCCGTGAGCTTGGCGTCGGCCAACGCGGCAGCGGCCAGTTTTGCAGCCTTGACGGCCAAGCTCGACTACCTGAGCCCGGCAGACGCGGACATGGTGCGCCGCGCCTACAAATACGCCGACGAGGCCCACTTGGGCCAGATGCGCAAAAACGGCGAGCCTTACATCACCCACCCGATCGCGGTGGCGGCCCTGTGCACCGAATGGAAGCTGGACGCCCAAGCCCTGGCCGCCGCCCTGCTGCACGACGCGATGGAAGACTGCGGCGTCACCAAGGCCGAGCTGATCGAGCGCTTTGGCGCACCGGTGGCCGAACTGGTGGACGGCCTGACCAAGCTGGAAAAGCTGGAGTTCAACACCCGCGAAGAAAATCAGGCCGAGTCTTTTCGAAAGATGCTCTTGGCCATGGCCCGCGATGTGCGGGTCATCCTGATCAAGCTGGCCGACCGCACCCACAACATGCGCACCATGGGCGACATGCCGCGCAGCAAATGGGGGCGCATCTCCTCTGAGACGCTCGAGATTTATGCGCCGATTGCGCACCGCCTGGGTCTCAACCAGATCTACCGCGAGCTGCAAGACCTGTCATTCAAGCATTTGCTGCCATGGCGCTATGCGGTGCTGACCAAGGCCGTCTCGCGCGCCCGCAACCGCCGCCGTGACCTGATCCAAAAAGTACAAGCCGAAGTCGAAGCCATCTTCAAGCAAACCGGCATGGATGTGCGCATCAGCGGCCGCGAAAAGACCCTGTACTCGATCTACAAAAAGATGGACGACAAACACCTGAGCTTTGCACAGGTGACCGACATTTACGGCTTTCGCGTGATCGTGCCCACGGTCATCGACTGCTACACCGCCATGGGTTTGCTGCACCAGATCTACAAGCCTGTGCCGGGCAAGTTCAAGGACCACATCGCCATTGGCAAGGTCAACGGCTACCAGTCACTGCACACCACACTGGTGGGGCCTTCCGGGGTCAACGTCGAATTCCAGATGCGCACCGAAGCCATGCACCTGGTGGCCGAATCTGGCGTGGCCGCGCATTGGCTCTACAAAGAGCACAGCGCCGCGAGCGCCCAGTCCGAGCGCTTGGGCACGCAGTGGCTGCAGTCGTTGCTCGACATCCAGAACGAGACACGCGATGCGGCCGAGTTTTGGGACCACGTCAAGGTGGACCTCTTCCCCGATGCGGTCTATGTGTTCACGCCCAAGAGCCAGATCATGGCCTTGCCGCGTGGTGCCACGGTGGTGGACTTTGCCTATGCCATCCACAGCCGCGTAGGCGACCGGGCCATGGCCGCCAAGATCAATGGCGAACAAGTGCCCCTGCGCACCGAGCTGAAAAACGGCGACGTGGTCGAGGTCATCACCGCAGCCGTGTCAGCGCCCAATCCGGCTTGGCTGGGTTTTGTGCGCACGGGCCGCGCCCGCTCCAAGATCCGCCACCACCTCAAGACCATGGCGCAGACCGAGTCCACCGACTTGGGCGAAAAACTGCTGAGCCAAGCCCTGCGGGCCGAAGGCATCGAGCGGCTGCCGGGCGAAGACGCGAAGATCCAGCCGCTGTGGGACAAATTGCTGCGCTTCACCGGCAACCGCAACCGCGCCGACTTGTTGATGGACATTGGCCTGGGCAAGCGCATTGCCAGCATCGTGGCCAAACGCCTGGTGGTTTTGCTGGGCGAGCTGGGTCAAAAGCCTGACGCTTTGTTGATGACCCGCGAACGCTTCACCGCCCACGAAAAAGTCTCGCAAGGGGCCATCACCCTCGACGGCAGCGAAAACGCTTCGGTGGTTTATTCACCTTGCTGCCGCCCCCTGCCCGGCGACGAGATCGTGGGTTACCTGGGCCGTGGCGAAGGCCTGGCCGTGCACACGCGCCAATGCCAAACCGCCCGCAAGCTGGAGCACAAAGACAGCGAACGCTTCATCGGTGTGGAGTGGTCAGACGAGCCGGTGCGCAACTTTGAGACTTGCATTGCGGTCACCGTGGTCAACGGCAAAGGCGTGCTGGCCCGCGTGGCCGGCGCACTGGCCACAGCCGAGGCCGACATCGTTCACGTGGACATGGGCCATGAGTCGATTCAGGACACGGCCGATCTGCGTTTTGTAGTGGCAGTGCGCGATGCGACCCACCTGGAGGGCGTGCTGCGCCAGCTCAAGCGCACACCCTCGGTCATCAAAGCCGAACGGCAGACCAACAAGGGCACGGCGCCCGCCTGATCCTCGGCGCCTTACCCAGCTTTGGCGGGGTAAGAGACTTCCAACACCTCGATCGGGATCACGCCCGAGGGGCTCACCAGCTTGAGCTCATCGCCCACACGCGCCTTGAGCAAGGTGCGGGCAATCGGCGAGATCCAGCTGACCTGCGCTTGCAGGCTGTCGGCTTCGTCGATGCCCATGATGGTGATGGTGCGCTCTGTGCCACTGCCTTCTGCGTAGGTGACGGTGGCACCAAAAAAGACCTGATCGCTGCCGTGGTGCACCGATGGGTCCACCACCTCGGCCACTTCCAACCTTTTGGTCAGAAAGCGGATGCGGCGATCGATCTCGCGCAAGCGCTTTTTGCCGTACAGGTAGTCGCCGTTTTCTGAACGATCGCCATTGCTGGCGGCCCAATGCACGATCTCCACCACTTTGGGGCGCTCCCCGTCGATCAGCTCAAACAGCTCGGCCCGCAAACGGGCATAGCCTGCAGGCGTCATGTAATTGCGCGTGCCACTGGGCAAGGCTGGCAAGCCCAGATCGTCGTCATCGTCCTGATCGGTTTCTTTGGTGAATGCTTTGCTCATGACGTGTTGACCCATGATGCGAAAAAGGAAGCCCACAAAGAGAAAAAGCCCACAACTTTCGTTGTGAGCTTTTCAATATGGTGCGGCTGGCAGGAATCGAACCCACGACCCCTTGGTTCGTAGCCAAGTACTCTATCCAGCTGAGCTACAGCCGCGCTATGCACCGAATTATAGCGGCATTTTTTGCCGCTTTCGGGGCGACAGCAAAATTATTGCCAAGAAACTGCCGCCATGTCGTTCGCAAAAATTGGCGAGCTCGACCACAGGCCTTTGAGGCCTTTGCGGTAAACCGCAGTGTTGGACGCGTTGAACAAGAACACGTTGACCGCGTCGTTGGCGATCAGGCGCTGCATGTCACCAAACAGTTTGGTGCGCTCTTTGCCCGAGGCCTCCGAATGCTTGGCCGCCAGGTCGCGGAAGGCCTTGCTGTCGTAACCCCAGTAATAGCTGGCGTTGGCATAGTTCATGTAGTCCAGTGGCTCCACGTGGTTGATCACCGTCAGGTCAAAGTTGCCCTTGAAGGTGCCGCCCAGCCATTGGGCCCATTCGACGTTTTCGATTTTGGCCACGACCCCGACTTTGGCCAGCTGCGCGGCCAAGATCTCGCCACCCTTGCGTGCATAAGGCGGTGGTGGCAAGGTGAGCGTCACGTTCAAAGGCGTTTGCACGCCGGCTTCTTTGAGCAAGGCTTTGGCTTTTTCGGGGTCAAAAGCGTACTGGCCGCTCAGCTCCACATAACCGGCATCGGTGGGCGCCATGTGACTGCCGATGGGTTTGGCCAGGCCTTCGAAAACGCCGTCAATGAAAGCTTTTTTGTCGATCGCATGCGACAGGGCACGGCGCACGCGCACATCGTCAAACGGCTTTTTGCGGTTGTTGATGGTCATGATGCCTTTGCCGGCGGTGCTGCCCATCTCGACCACAAAGCGCTTGTCGGCTTGGAACTGCTTCAAGCTCTGGGGCGATTGAAAGCGCGGCATGCCATCGATGTCACCGGCCAACAATGCAGCCACTTGCGCGGCCGAATCGTTGATGAATCGGAAGGTGACTTTCTTGATCTTGATGGCCGCTGGATCGCGGTAGTTGTCCGACTTGGACAAAGTCACTGCCGAGCCCTTGGCCCAGTTGTCCAGCTTGTAAGGGCCCGTGCCCACCGGTTTGGTGGCCGCATTGGCCGCGCTGTTGGGGTGCAAGATCACGGCGGTGTTCTCACCCATGCGGAACAAGAAGTTGCCGTCCGGATTGTTCAACACCAGCACCACGGT
Organism: Comamonadaceae bacterium PBBC2; assembly: GCA_002255935.1. Lineage (GTDB taxonomy): Bacteria > Pseudomonadota > Gammaproteobacteria > Burkholderiales > Burkholderiaceae_C > Limnohabitans_A. The sequence goes on along the minus strand of NKIO01000006.1, from coordinate 83,052 downwards.
GTGGGCATCGGGGGTCGAGATGTGGCTGATGTTGTTGAACACCGCGCCTTTGGCCTTGTTGGTGCTCTTTTCGGCTTTGGCACGCTCAAAGCTGAACTTCACCGCTTCGGCATCGAAAGCCGAACCATCCGAGAATTTCACGCCCTTGCGCAGCTTGAAGGTGAAGGCTTTGCCATCGGCGTCCATCTTCCAGCTCTCGGCCAAGAGGGGCGTCACCGAGCCGTCCACATTGATCTTGGTGAGCCCTTCAAAGATGTTGTAGTGCACGATCTCGCCAATGGCCGCTGCGGGGGCCATGGTCGGGTCCAAGCTGGTGGGCTCCAAGATCATGCCCAGCACCACGCTGTCCTTGCGGCTTTGGGCCTGCGCTGCCATAGGGCTCAGCGCCAAAGTGGCCGTGGCCAACAGGGCCACCGAACAAGCACCCAGCCAACGGCGGGACATGGATCGATCGAATTTCATGAAATCTCCTCAATGGGGCCGCTCCCATGACCGGGAACCGCCGATAACAAGGCCCGAGTGTAGGGGTGTTTCGGGCCATTAAAAATATGCTCGGCCGCTGCATGTTCCACCACGTGGCCCGACTGCAACACCAGCACATCGTCACACATCAAGTTCACCACCGCCAAATCATGGCTGACAAACAAATAACTCAGTCCATAGCGGTCCTGCAAATCCATCATCAAATTAAGGACTTGGGCCTGCACCGACACATCGAGCGCACTGACCGGCTCATCGGCCACGATCAAGGCAGGTCGCGTGATCAAGGCCCGCGCGATCGCGATGCGTTGGCGCTGCCCGCCCGAAAACTCGTGCGGGTACTTGTCCAGATCGCCGCTGCGCAGACCGACTTCATGCAAGGCTTGCGCGGCCCGCTCCCGCAGCTCGGCGCGGCTCAATGCCTTACCCGCATGCAAAGACGCCAGGGGCTCGGCCACGATGCGCCACACCAGCTGCCGCGGATCCAGCGAACCATAAGGGTCCTGAAACACCATCTGAAAACCGCTGCGTGCCAGGCGCAAGTCGGCCGCGCTCAAGGCGTGCAAGTCCACGCCATTCATCAATATTTGGCCTGCACTGGGCTGGTCCAGCGCCATCACCAGCCGCGCCAAAGTGGATTTGCCCGAGCCCGACTCGCCCACCACGCCCAGACTTTTGCCCGCATGCAAGGTGAAGCTCACATCCGACAAGGCCTGCAAATGCGCGGGCGCAGACCACAACCCTGCACGCGGCAAGTCAAAGCGCCGGCTCAGGTGACGCACTTCGAGCAAGGGTGCCACGCTCATGGCAGGCTCCAACGTGGACAACGCACTTGGTGCACGAAAGCGCTCGGCAGTTCAGGCGCGAGCGTCAGCACGTCAGGACTCGCCTCGCGGCAAGCGGCCGCCACCTTGGGGCAGCGCTCTGCAAAGCTGCAGCCTTGGGGCAAGTCCACCAGATCGGGCACGCTGCCGGCAATGGTGGTCAAACGGGTGCCACGGGACAGGCCCAGTCGGGGTCGCGCGGCAAACAAGCCCTGCGTGTAGGGGTGCGCCCGGTGTGCGAACAATTCGGAGGTGGATGCGCTTTCGACCACCGCGCCGCCGTACATCACCATCACGCGCTCGACCTGGTCTTGCATCAGGCCCAAGTCGTGGCTGATCAAGAGCAAACCCATGCTCTCTTCGCGCACCAGTTGCTGGATCAGCGCCAGCACTTCTTTTTGGACCGTCACATCCAGCGCCGTGGTGGGTTCATCGGCGATCAGCAAGTCAGGCCCGCAAGACAGCGCGATGGCGATCATCACCCTTTGCCTTTGTCCGCCGGACAACTGGTGCGGATAAGCCTCCAGCCGCTCGCGGGCGCGGGGCAATTGCACGCGCTCGAGCAGCGCCAGCGCACGGGCTTTGGCCTGAGCCGCACCCATGTTTTGGTGCAAGCACAAGGGCTCTGCGATCTGTTTCCAGATCGGGTGCAAAGGGTTGAGCGCCGTCATCGGCTCCTGAAAAATCATGGCCATGCGGGCACCGCGCAGCTGACACAGCTGCGGCTCGGGCATGCCCACCAGCTCCGTGCCATTCAGGCGCATGGAACCGCTGACCTCGGCCCGCTCGGGCAGCAGCCCCATCAGAGCCAAAGCGGTCAGCGATTTGCCACAACCGCTCTCACCAATCAGGCCCAGGGTTTGACCTTTGGCCATGGTGAAGGACACGCCGCGCAAAGCCTGCGCCCAGCCCCGCGCCGTGGGCAAGCCCACGCGCAGGTCTTTCACATCCAACAAAGCGAGGGTCATCGTTGTCTGGCCAATCGGGGGTCAAGCAAATCGCGCAAGCCATCGCCCATGAGGTTCAGGCCCAACACCGCCAAAGCAATGGCCACGCCGGGGTAAACCGCCAACAGCGGCGCTTGGAACATTTGCGATTGCGCCTCGTTGAGCATGCGGCCCCAGCTGGCCTGTGGCGGCTGAGTGCCCAAGCCCAAATAAGACAAAGCCGCCTCGGCCAAGATGGCAATCGCAAATTGAATGGTCGCTTGCACGATGAGAACACTCGCGATGTTGGGCAGCACATGGTCGAAGGTGATGCGCCAAGGGCCCTTGCCGGCCGCACGCGCCGCAGTGCAATAGTCGCGCGACCACACCGCCTGCGCTGCCCCGCGCGTGATGCGTGCGAACACCGGGATGTTGAAAATACCGATCGCCACAATGCTGACCACCAAACCGGGCCCGTAAATGGCCGTCAGCATGATGGCCGACAGCAGCGCAGGAAAAGCAAATGTGAAGTCTGCCGCCCGCATGATCAGTTCATCCACCCAGCCGCGCCGCGCCGCCGCCAGCAAGCCCAGCGGCACGCCCGCGCCCAAACCAATGCCCACCGCGATGAAGCCCACCAGCAAGGAGTTCTGGCTGCCCACCAAGAGCAAAGAGGCGATGTCGCGGCCCAGGCTGTCGGTGCCCAGCCAATGCGTGGCGCTGGGCGAGGCCAGTTTGTTCGGAATGTCGATGTCGCCCACCGGGTAAGGCGACCACAACAGCGACAGCAGTGCGCTCAAAATCAGCCAAGCCACCATGCACCCGCCCGCCACAAAGCTGGGGTGTCGCCGGGCGCGTGACCAAAAGCCTTGTTCAGCCATGGGCCACCTTGAGCCGCGGATCGATCCAAGCATAGAGCACGTCGATGGCGAAGTTGATCAAGATCACCAAGGCCGACAGCAGCATGACCACGTCGCGCACCACGATCAGGTCGCGGTTGGCAATGGCCTGAAAAATCAGCCGCCCGATGCCGGGCAGCACAAACACGTTCTCAATCACGATGGCGCTGGTGATCAGGTTGCCAAACTGCAAACCCATCACCGTCAGCACCGGGATCATGGCGTTGCGCAGCACATGGCCCCACAAGACCTGTCGCCGCGACAAGCCTTTGGCACGGGCCGTGCGCACAAAGTCTTCGCGCAGGGTGTCCAGCACCGCCGAGCGCGTGACCCGTGTGAGGATGGCTGTCTGCACCGCCGCCAGCGCCATGGCCGGCAAGAGCAAGGCTGCCACAGCGGGCCACACGCCACCGCCGCTGTCTTCGGTCCAACCCGGAAAGCCGCCCGCACTCACCCACTGCAGGTGCACCGCAAACAGCAAGATCAGCAAGATCGCCAGCCAGAAGTTGGGGATGGCCAGCCCCAGCTGGCTGAGCGTCATCACGCCCACATCGCCCACCTTGTTTTGTTGAGAGGCCGCATAAATGCCGACGGCCAGCGCCAGCGCCACCGTCAGCGCCATGGCCATCACCGCCAAGGGCAATGTGACCTGCATGCGCTCGGCCATGAGCTCGGCGGTGGGGGTGTCATAAGAGATGCTGAGGCCGGTTTGCCCTTGGAGCAAGCCGCCCATCCAGCGGGCATAGCGCAAGGGTGCGGGCTGGTCCAAGCCCAATTTTTCTTCCATCGCCGCAATCGATTCAGCGGTGGCGGTCTCGCCCAAAATGACTTGCGCCGCATTGCCCGGCAACAGCTCCAGCACGGCAAACACGATGACCGAGGTGGCCACCAGGGTCAGTGCAAAACTGATCAGTCGTCTGAGAATAAATAATGACACGCTCTCGCCTAAGATAAATGACCGCCGACAACACGAGTTCGACATGACATCGCCAAAGATTGTAAACACCGCCACCGGCTCCATCGTGGACGTGCCAGGCCTGCAAGTGGGCCATTTCACGCACAGCCAGCGCCTGACCGGCTGCTCGGTCGTGCTGGCCCCACAAGGTGCCGTGGGCGCGGTCGATGTGCGGGGCGCCGCCCCCGGTACACGCGAGACCGATCTGCTCGATCCGTCCAACTTGGTTGAGAAGGTGCACGCCGTTTTGCTCAGCGGCGGCAGCGCCTTTGGGCTGGACGCGGCCAGTGGCGTGATGCGCTGGCTGGATGAACACGGCATCGGCTTTGAAACCGGCTACGGCCGCGTGCCCATCGTGCCCGCCGCCGTGCTGTTCGACTTGCCCGTGGTGCGCCCGGGCGACCAAGCCGACATTCGACCCGATGCGGACGCCGGCTATGCAGCCTGCCAAGCGGCAAACAGCGACATGCCCGCCGCAGGCAATGTGGGCGCAGGCGCAGGGGCCAGTGTGGGCAAACTGTTTGGCCTGGACCGCGCCATGAAAGGCGGCATCGGCAACGCCAGTGTGCGCGTGGGGCCGTGGGTGGTCGGCGCGATGGTGGCTTGCAATGCCATTGGCGATGTGCTGGACCCGGCCACCGGACAGGTCATCGCAGGCGCCCGCACGGCAGACGGCCAAAGCCTGCTCGACACCCAAGCGGCATTGCTGCGTGGTGAGCGCAGCACACGCCCGATGCCTGGCACCAACACCACCATCGGCGTGATCGCCACCAACGCCACCTTGAGCAAAGCGCAAGCCAAACGCTTGGCCATCAGCGCCCACGACGGGCTGGCCCGCAGCATCCGCCCTGCCCACACCACGCTGGATGGCGACACCTTGTTTGCATTGGCCACTGGCGCCGAAACATCCGCGCCCGATTTGATGCTGCTCACCGTGATGGCCGCTGAGGCCACAGCTTTGGCCACGGTCGATGCCATTTGCCAGGCGCGGGGGATTACAACGACTTTGGGGGTGTTGCCTGCGGCCCAAGAATTGGGCGCATGAGGCATTGAGAAAGTAGGAAATGGTAGGGCGACACGGACTTGAACCGTGGACCAAAGGATTATGAGTCCTCTGCTCTAACCAACTGAGCTATCGCCCCAACCGAAGCGCTGATTGTAGTGGGCCTGAAGGCGCTTATTTGGACTGGCTCAGCGCGTTGCTGACCAAGCGCGAGGTGATGTTGACGATTTGGATCATGCGGTCATAGGGCATGCGGGTCGGGCCGATCACGCCCAAGGTGCCCACAATTTGGCCGTCCACCTCGTAGGGCGAGCTGACCACCGACAGCTCCTGCATGGGCACGATCTGGCTTTCGCCGCCAATGTAGATGCGCACGCCTTCTGCCTGGCTCGACACATCCAGCAAGCGCATGAGCTGGGTCTTTTGCTCGAACAAATCAAAGGCCCGGCGCAAATGCCCCATGTCACCCGAAAAATCGCTCACCGACAGCAAATTGCGCTCGCCCGAGATGACCACTTCGTTGTGGTCGTTGGCCATGGCTTCCGAGCTGACCTGCACGGCCGCTTGCATCAAGGTGGCGATCTCGCCCTGCAGGCTGACCAGCTCTTGCTGCACACGGCTGCGCACCTGCTCGATGGCCATGCCGGCGTAATGCGTGTTGAGGTAATTGGAGGTCTCGATCAGCTGGCTTTGCGAGTAATCGGTCTCGGTGAACAGGATGCGGTTTTGCACATCGCCTTCGGGCGAGACGATGATCACCAGCAAGCGACGCTCAGACAGGCGCAAAAATTCGATGTGCCTGAAGACCGAGGCCCGCTTGGGCGCCATGACCACGCCCACAAACTGGGACAGGCTCGACAGCAAATTGGCCGCGCTGGCGATGACTTTTTGGGGTTGATCGGGCGTGAGCGCCGGCGCTTGCAAGCCCGTGCGGTCCACCGTCAGCATGGTGTCCACAAACAAGCGGTAGCCGCGCGTGGTCGGGATGCGCCCGGCCGAGGTGTGCGGGCTGGCGATCAGGCCCAACTCTTCCAGGTCGGCCATCACGTTGCGGATGGTGGCGGGCGACAGGTCCAGCCCCGAAGCTTTGGAGAGCGTGCGCGAGCCCACCGGTTGGCCGTCCGCAATGTAGCGTTCCACCAGGGCTTTGAGCAATAACTTGGCACGGTCGTCGAGCATGCGGTCATTTTAATGATGTAATTTGCGCATGAGATCCCAATTCCGTCACGTTGCGCTGTTTGGCAAGTACCACACGACCACCCAAGGCGGTGCACTGGAGAGTTCACGCCGGGCTTTGGACGACGTCGCCCAGTTCCTGACCCGCCAAGGCTGCGACGTGGTGCTGGACCGGGAAACCGCCCTGCACACCGGACTGAACCAGTACCCCATGCTGGACATGAACGCCATTGGCACCCAGTGCGATTTGGGCTTGGTAATTGGCGGCGACGGCACCATGCTGGGCATTGGCCGGCAGATGGCCCGCTACAACCTGCCGCTGATGGGCATCAACCAGGGGCGTCTGGGCTTCATCACCGACATTCCCCTGCAAACCTACCAAGACTTCTTGCGGCCCATGCTGCAAGGCCACTACCAGACCGAAGACCGCAGCTTGCTGCAAGCCGATGTGCTGCGCGACCAGCGCAGTGTCTTCAGCGCCTTGGCCATGAACGATGTGGTCGTCAACCGCGGCGGCACCTCGGGCATGGTGGAGCTGCGCGTCGAAGTCGATGGCCGCTTTGTGTCCAACCAGCGGGCCGATGGCTTGATCATTGCCACGCCCACAGGGTCGACTGCGTACTCCCTGTCGGTGGGTGGCCCCCTGATGCACCCGGCCATTGGCGGCTGGGTCATGGCCCCGATTGCGCCGCACACTTTGTCCAACCGTCCCATCGTGCTGCCCGAGTCGTCCGAGATCAGCATCGAGATCGTGGCCGGGCGCTATGTGAGCGCCAATTTCGACATGCAATCGCTGGCCGACCTGACCCTGGGCGACCGGATCATCGTCAAACGATCCGAGCACACGGTGCGGTTTTTGCACCCCGAGGGCTGGAATTACTTTGACACCCTGCGCAAGAAAATGCACTGGAACGGGGGCGACTGAGCCGTGGCACTGACGCACATCACCCTGCGCGATTTTGTGATCGTGCACGAACTGGAACTGGACCTGAACACCGGTTTTGGCGTCCTGACGGGCGAGACCGGTGCCGGCAAATCCATCCTCATTGACGCCTTACAGCTGGCCCTGGGTGCACGGGCTGAAACCAGCGTGGTGCGCGAAGGCGCCAGCCGCTGCGAGGTCTGCGCCGAGTTCGAGCCCACACCCGCCATAGCCGCATGGCTGCAAGAAGCCGGTTTTGAAAACGATGCCACCCTGCTTTTGCGCCGCACCGTGGACACCAGCGGCAAAAGCCGCGCCTGGATCAACGGCAGCCCCGCCACCGCCACGCAGCTGCGCGAGTTGGGCGAAAAATTGCTGGACATCCACGGCCAACACGCTTGGCAAAGCCTGACCCGACCCGACGCGGTGCGTGGCTTGCTCGACGCTTATGCCAGCATCGACACCCGCCCGCTCAAAGCCGCCTGGCATGCCTGGCGACTGGCCCAGCAAACCCTGGCCGATGCACAGCAAGCCCAAAGCACTCTGGCCAACGAACGCGAACGCCTGGCCTGGCAGATTGGCGAGCTCGACAAGCTCAAGCCCGCCGCAGGCGAATGGGAAGACATCAGCACCCAACACAGCCGCTTGGCCAACGCACAAGCCTTGATGGACGCGGCCAACGAGGCGACCGTGCTGCTGGAGGGCGACGACGAAGGCGGCGCCCTGCGCCAGCTGTCCCGCGCCATCCAGAGCCTGCAAGCGCTCGGCCATGTGGAGCCCGAATTCAACGCCCTGGCCGACGTGCTGCTGTCGGCCCAAGCCCAGGCCGAAGACGTGGCCCACAGTCTGCACACCTACCTGCGCAAGACCGATCTGGACCCACAGACACTGGCCGAGCTCGACGAGCGCATGGGCCTGTGGCTGTCGCTGGCCCGCCGCTACAAAAAGACCCCCGACGAGTTGCCCCAGGTGCTGATCCAATGGCGCGACGACCTGGCCCGTCTGGATGCCGCAGCCGATTTGGACGCACTGCAAAAAGCCGAGCAAGCCGCGCACCGCGCCTGCCTGCAAGCTGCACAGCAAGTCTCGGCACAACGCCAAAAAGCCGCCAAGCCTTTGGCCAAGTCGGTCACCGCCGCCATGCAGCAGCTGGGCATGCAAGGTGGCCGTTTTGAAGTGAGCCTGCAAACCCTGGCGTCGCCTGCCCAGCACGGTCTGGAAGAAGTCAGCTTTTTGGTTGCTGGCCATGAGGGCAGCACACCGCGCCCCGTGGGCAAAGTCGCCTCGGGCGGCGAGCTCTCGCGCATCGCGCTGGCCATTGCGGTCACCACCAGCGAGCTGGGCGAAGCCGGTACTTTGATTTTTGACGAGGTCGACTCCGGCGTGGGCGGCGCTGTGGCCGAGACGGTGGGCCGCCTCATGAAACAACTGGGCCAACACCGCCAAGTGCTGGCCGTGACCCACCTGCCCCAGGTGGCCGCCTGCGCCGACCACCACTTGTTGGTCAGCAAAGCTGCGGCCCAAGGTCAGGTCAGCAGCCAGGTGCGCGCCATCGGCGGAGAAGAGCGTGTCAGCGAAATCGCCCGCATGCTGGGCGGCGAAAAACTCTCGGCCACCACCTTGGCCCATGCCCGCGAAATGCTGGGCGACCCGCAAGGCTGAACATGGACATCATCCTGATCACCGGCATGTCCGGCTCCGGCAAATCGGTGGCGCTGCACGCCCTGGAAGACGCCGGCTACTACTGCGTGGACAACCTGCCGCCGGAGTTGCTCATTCCCTTTGTCAAGCTCGAAGAGCAGCACAAAGAAGAACGCTTGGCCATCGCCATCGACGTGCGCAGCGCCAACTCGCTGCACCTGATGCCCGAGCAAATGGCCATCTTGCGCGACATGGGCATGACGGTGAAGTCCCTGTTTCTGGACTCGTCATCTGACACGCTCATGCGCCGCTATTCCGAGACGCGTCGCAAACACCCGCTGTCGGGCGGCAACAAACCGCAAAACGACAAGGACCTGGCCGAGACCATCGCGTTCGAGCGCGAATTGTTATCTGACCTGCGCGAACGCGCCCACGTGATCGACACCAGTTTGCTGCGTTCGGCCCAGCTGCAAACCTATGTCAAAACCATGGTCAGCGCACCGTTTGCGCAATTGACCTTGGTGTTCGAATCGTTTGCCTTCAAGCGCGGCATCCCGACCGATGCCGACTATGTGTTCGACGTGCGCATGCTGCCCAACCCGCACTACGAAAGCGCTTTGCGCCCCCTGACCGGGATGGACGCGCCCGTGCAAGAGTACCTGCGCCAGTCCGAAGAATTTGTGCAAATGCAGCTGCAAATTGAAGGATTTCTGGCGCAATGGATCCCTGCCATTGAGCGCGATCACCGCAGCTACCTGACGGTTGCCATTGGCTGCACCGGTGGGCAGCACCGTTCGGTCTTCATGGTCGAACAACTGGCCCAAAGCTTTGGCAAACGCTGGCTCACCCTCAAACGCCACCGCGAACAAGACGGCAAGTAAAAACCTCGCGCCACAGGCTTTACTGGGACCCAACTTTTTCGACGTTGATTTGTGACCCCAGCTTGTTGGCTGATTTGTGGGAGCTCAACTTGTTTGAGACTGATTTGTGGGAGCCCAACTTGTTGGGCGATTCAGTCACTTGTGGTCCGCGAACCATCGCCGAACACAGTTCAGCTCCCACAAATCATTGGGCTTTCCAGTTTCATCTCTGACTGCTGAGGTCCTCTTTGTGGAAGCTCAGCTTGTTGAACGCTGATTTGTGGGAGCTCAACTTGTTGGGCGATTCTGTCGCTTGTGGGCCGCGAGCCATCGCCGAACACAGTTCAGCTCCCACAAAGCACTGTGCCTGCCAGGTTCATCTATGACTGCTGAGGTCATCTTTGTGGGGGCTCAACTGGTTGAACGCTGATTTGGGGTGCTCCACTTGTTGAACGCTGATTTGTAGGAGCTCAACTGGTTGGGCGATGGAGCGCCCTATCAGGCCTGCAACAACTGCCGAATCGGCGCGGGCAGACCCAAGTCGGGCCAGGCTGAGTCATCGAACCACTGGCCATCACATGCCGGGGGGGCTGTGCCCTGCAGGCGCACAGGGTGCAAATGCAAATCGCGGTGGGTGAGCACGTGCTTCCACGGGGTGATGAACTGCGCATCGTGCCCCTCAGGCCAAGCGGCCAGCAATTGGTCTTCTGAATCGAAGACGGGCAAGCTGAACAGCCCGGCCCAGATGCCTTTTTGAGGGCGTTTTTGCAGCCACACTTGGCCCTTGGTGTTGACAGCCCACAAGAGCCAGAGCGTGACGCTGCTGCGCTTGAGCTTGCGGGTCTTGACCGGGTAGGCCAAGGGCTGGCCTTGCGCTTGGGCCAAGCACAGTGCAGACACTGGACACGACTCGCACTGAGCTTTGCGCGGCAAACACACCGTGGCCCCCAGGTCCATCAGCGCCTGTGTGTAGCGCGGCATGTCGGCGGCGCGGCCGGGCAACAGGTCTTGCGCCAAGTCCCACAAACGTTTTTCGTTTTTGGCCACCGCCAAGTCTTCGCCATAGCCCAGCACACGGGTGAGCACGCGCTTGACGTTGCCGTCCAAAATGGCGGCCCGCTCTTGAAAGCAAAACGCGGCAATGGCCGCTGCGGTCGATCGCCCGATGCCCGGCAAGGTTTGCAGATCTTCCGCTTTGTGGGGGAACGCTCCGCCAAACCGCGACACCACCTCTTGCGAACAGCGGTGCAAGTTGCGTGCGCGGCTGTAATAACCCAAGCCACTCCACAGCGCCAGCACATCGTCTTGCTCTGCCGCGGCCAAGGCCGCCACATCCGGAAAGCGGCTCAAAAATCGCGGGAAGTAATCGAGCACCGTGCTGACCTGCGTTTGCTGCAGCATGATCTCCGACAGCCACACGCGGTAAGGGTCTTGCGTGTTTTGCCACGGCAAGCTCTGGCGGCCATGCAGCTTTTGCCAATCCACCATGTGGCGGGCAAATCCTGAGGGCAGTGTCGTCATGGTTTCTGGCATGTGGGGCAATAAAAAGTGGTGCGCTGCCCTTGCAGCATTGAGCGGATGGGCGTGCTGCACACCCGGCAAGGTGCACCCGTGCGGCCGTACACCGCCGCCTCCAATTGGAAGTAACCGGTTTTGCCTTCGGCGCTCACAAAGTCTTTGAGCGAGCTGCCCCCTTGCTGCACCGCGCGGGCCAGCACCTGCACGATGGCCGCATGCAAACGAGCCACCCTTGGCTTGGACAAGCGTGAAGCTTTCACGGTCGGGCGAATGCCCGCCATGAACAATGCCTCGGATGCGTATATATTGCCCACCCCCACCACGATGTCCCCCGCCAGCAGCACCTGCTTGATGGCCGACGCCCGTTTTTTGAGGGCCAAGGCAAAAGCATCCACCTCGAAGCCGCCTTCCAAGGGCTCAACGCCCAGATGCCCCAAAAGCTTTTGGGCAATGGCCGAGTTTTCAAAGGGCGCCCACACCACCGCGCCAAAACGCCGTGGATCGTGCAAGCGCAAAACCCCGCGGTCGGTCACCATGTCCATGTGGTCGTGCGGTCCGGCTGGCGCTTGCTGGGTTGCAAAGTTCAAACTGCCCGACATGCCCAAATGCAAAAGCAAAAGACCCTCATCGAGGTCCAGCAACAGGTATTTACCGCGCCTGCGCACCGCCAAAATGCGCTGACCCAGCAAAGCCGAGGGCTCTACACCCAAGGGCCAACGCAAGGGTTTGCCCATGCGCAAGTCCAGGATGCAGGCCGACTGGATGCGGTCTGCAAAGCTGCGGCGGGTGACTTCGACTTCCGGGAGTTCGGGCATGAATTTGTCCTGCACAGGCCATGGCCAAATGCGGCTTGTACGCTGTTTTACAAAGGTGGCTGGATTATGATGGCCTCATGAAATTCTGGTTACGCCTTGCCGTCTTGTCCACTTGCATCGCTGGTGCTTGGGCTCAACCCACAGCCCCTCAAGCGACCAAGGCCGAAGCCGAGTCCAAGCCAGTCGCTTCTGCGCTCGACGCATCGCTGTTTTACCAAGTGCTGCTGGGCGAGTTGAATGTGCGCGAAGGCTCGCAAGGTGCGGGCTTTTCCATCTTGCTGGACGCGGCACGCAAAACACGCGACCAGGCCCTGTTCCAACGTGCGGTCGACATCGCCTTGCAAGCCCGGTCGGGCGAAGCCGCATTGCAAGCGGCACAAAGCTGGAAGCGTGAACTGCCGCAAGCCACCGAACCCAACCGCTTCATCTTGCAAATCCTGCTGGCCCTGAACCGCCCGGACGAAGCGGGCCAGGCCTTGGCCGTGTCGCTCAATGACCTGCCCGCTGCGGAACATGCCGGTGCGATCGCCTCCGTGCCCCGTTTGTTTGCGCCTTTGCAAGACAAGCAACGCGCCGCCGATGTGGTGGAAAAAGCCTTGGGCAAATTTGTCGGGCCAGCCCCCACGGCCGCCACCGCTTGGACCACCATCGGGCGCATGCGCCGCGATGCAGGCCAAGAAGACTTGGCCATTCAGGCCGCCCTCAAAGCCCATGCGGCCAACAAATCGTCTGCAGGTCACATTGTGTTGGGCATGACCCTGATGGGCAGCGGCAACGCTGCCCTGTTGGCCATGCTCGAAGATGCCATGAAAGGCCCTGCCCTGCCTGAGCTGCGCCTGGGCTATGCCCGAACGCTCATCAGCCAGCAGCTTTACCCCCAAGCGCTGCAGCAGCTGGTGACGCTCAACCAGCAACACCCTGCGTTTCTGGAAGGTTGGCTGATCCGAGGCCTCTTGTTGCAAGACATGGGGCAATCATCCGAGGCGCTGCAGCACCTGAGCCACTATGTGCAGCTCAACGCCCAAAACACCGAGCCTGAAAATCAAGCGGGTCAAGCCGAAGCCTTGATGGCCCTGTCGCAAATGGCGCAAAGCCAAGGCCAACTGGAGCAAGCCCAAAAATGGCTGGCCCAAATGCCCCCCAGCGCCGACCCGATCAAGCTGGCCAGCCGGCAAGCGGACTTGCTCGCTCAGCAAGGTCGCATGAACGAAGCCCGCTTGGTTCTCTCCCAAGTCAAGACCAACACGCCCGAACAAGCCAAGCGCAAGACGCTGGCCCAATCGCAGTGGATGCGCGAGCACCGTCAATCGGCCCATGCCTACCCCTTGCTCAAAGACGCACTCAAAGCCAGCCCCGACGATGCCGACCTGGCCTCCGAGTTGGCCTTGGTGACCGACAAGCTCCAGCGCTACGACGAGATGGAAAGCCTGCTGCGCCAGGTCATGAACATCCGGCCCCAAGACCCGCAGGCCTACAACGCCTTGGGCTATTCACTGGCCGATCGCAACGTGCGACTGGCAGAAGCACGCAGCCTGATTGAAAAAGCCGTGGCCCTCGCGCCCAAAGACCCCTACATCCAAGACAGCCTGGGCTGGGTGGCCTTCCGGCAAGGTCAGTTGGACGAAGCACAAAAAGTCTTGCAAGCGGCCTACAAAGCCAAGCCCGATGCCGAGATTGCCGCCCACTTGGGTGAGGTGCTTTGGGTCATGGGCAAAACGCAAGAGGCCGCCACCGTCTGGCGTGAAGGCCTGCTGCTCAAGGCCGACAACGAGACCTTGCTCGAGACCCTCAAGCGTTTGAACTTCAAACCATGATGCGCCGCGCTGCCCTGCTGCTGTGCGCCCTGGGTTTGGTCGCCTGCGCCACACCCCGCACAACACCGAGCACTGCCTTCTGGTCGGGCCGCTTGGCTCTGCAGGTCCAATCTGAACCTGCGCAACAGTGGTTCGCCAACTTCGAGTTGCAAGGCAGCGCCGATCAAGGCGAGTTGCTGCTGCTCAGCCCGATGGGCACCAGCTTGGCCAAGCTCAGCTGGACGCCCCGCGCCGCTCAACTGGAGCAAGGCGGCCGCACCCTGCAAGGCGCCAGCTTGGCCCAGCTGAGCGAACGGCTCAGCGGCACGGCCTTGCCTGTGGCGGCTTTGTTCGATTGGTTGCTGGGCAAGCCCGCCGATGCACCGGGCTGGCAAGCCGATCTGTCAGGCCACGCCCAGGGCCGCTTGACGGCGCAGCGCCTGCAGCCTTCGCCTGCAGCCACCTTGCGCATCGTGCTTGACCAGTGAGCCTGCGGCTCTGGTGATAATCAAGCCCATGAAATCGCTGCACGATGTTCCGGCCCCCGCCAAACTGAACCTGTTTTTGCACATCACCGGTCGCCGCGCGGACGGCTACCACCTGCTGCAATCGGTGTTCATGCTGATCGACTGGTGCGACACCCTGCACTTTGAAAAACGTGCCAACGGCCAGATCTCGCGCGAAGACCTCACGGTGGTGCTGCCCCCCGAGGACCTGATCACCCGCGCTGCACGCTTGCTGCAACAGCACACTGGCTGCACAGCAGGCGCTCACATCGCCGTTGAAAAACGCATCCCAGCCCAAGCCGGCATGGGCGGCGGCTCGTCCGATGCGGCCACCTGCCTGCTGGCGCTCAACCGCTTGTGGGACTTGAACCTGGATTTGCCGACCCTGGAAAAACTGGGCCTGCAACTGGGCGCTGATGTGCCTTTTTTCCTGCGCGGGCGCAATGCCTGGGTCGAAGGTGTGGGCGAGCAAATCACCCCCATCGATCTGCCTGCGGCCCAGTTTTGGGTCATCAAACCGAGCGCCGGGATCGAAACTGCGCAAATTTTTGCTTCACCACAGCTGCAACGGGCCACAAACCCTGCTACAATAGCGGTCTTCGCTGCAGACACATACGGCTTTGGCCACAATGATCTGCAACCTGTCGCAGAAACCCTCTGCCCTGATGTGAAGCAAGCACTCCAAGTGCTCCGCGACGCAGGAATGAACGGCAAAATGACAGGTTCTGGCAGCGCAGTGTTTGCACACTGCACACCAGGCTCAGTGCCGGTTTTGGTCCCAGACCACTGGCAAGTGCGCAAATGCAGCAATTTGGATGTTCATCCTCTCGTAGGTTGGGCACCCAGCGACAATTATCGGTAGACGGCTGTTTCAGCAGTCCACCTGTGTAGGGGAGTCGCCAAGTTGGTTAAGGCACCGGATTTTG
This sequence comes from Comamonadaceae bacterium PBBC2, assembly GCA_002255935.1. Classification (GTDB taxonomy): domain Bacteria; phylum Pseudomonadota; class Gammaproteobacteria; order Burkholderiales; family Burkholderiaceae_C; genus Limnohabitans_A. The sequence goes on along the minus strand of NKIO01000006.1, from coordinate 67,808 downwards.
ATTCCGGCATGCAAAGGTTCGAATCCTTTCTCCCCTGCCAAATACGTTCATTCGTACAGGCCCCATTTTTCTGATCGCTGGAATGCCCATGCAGCCTGCTTCTCACACCCACGACTTCATGCTGTTCACCGGCAATGCCAATCCCGTTTTGGCTGCCGAGATCGCACACCACTTGGGCACCCAATTGGGCGCTGCCGATGTGGGCCGTTTCTCTGATGGTGAAGTGACCGTCGAGCTCAAGCAAAACGTGCGTGCGCGTGAAGTCTTTGTGGTGCAGTCCACCTGCGCCCCCACCAACGAAAACCTGATGGAACTGCTGATCATGGTCGACGCGCTCAAACGCGCATCGGCTGGTCGCATTAGCGCCGTCATCCCTTACTTTGGTTATGCCCGCCAAGACCGTCGCCCACGCTCTTCGCGTGTGCCGATCACGGCCAAAGTGGTGGCCAACATGCTGCAAGCCGTCGGCGTGGACCGCGTCCTGACCATGGACTTGCACGCTGACCAGATTCAAGGCTTCTTCGACATTCCCGTCGACAACATCTACGCCTCGCCTGTTTTGCTGGGCGATCTGCGCCAGAAAAACTACGAAGACCTGATCGTCGTCTCGCCTGACGTCGGCGGCGTGGTGCGCGCCCGTGCCCTGGCCAAGCAACTCGGTTGCGACCTGGCCATCATCGACAAACGCCGCCCCAAAGCCAACGTGAGCGAAGTCATGCACGTGATCGGCGAAATCGAAGGCCGCAACTGCGTGATCATGGATGACATGATCGACACCGCAGGCACCTTGGTCAAAGCCGCCGAAGTGCTCAAAGAGCGCGGCGCCAAAAAGGTCTACGCCTATTGCACACACCCGATCTTCTCGGGCCCGGCCATCGACCGCATCTCCAAGGGCGACGCCCTGGACGAAGTCGTCGTGACCAACACCATTCCGCTGACGGCACAAGCTGCCGCCTGCAGCAAAATTCGCCAACTGTCTGTGGCCCCGCTCATCGCCGAAACGATGCACCGGATCGCCAACGGAGAGTCGGTGATGAGCCTGTTCTCGGATCAAATCTGATCCGTTTCGGGCCACCCGCGGCCTGCCGTCCCCATGGACAGGCAGGCTTTTTTGAGTCAGGGCATCACTGGTCGCGGTGAGCCCTTTGATGGAGATAGTTATGAAATTCGTCGCTTTTGAGCGTTCCAAGCAGGGTACGGGTGCGAGCCGCCGTCTGCGCAATTCCGGCCGCACACCTGGCATCGTTTACGGTTCCACATCGGCCCCTCAACTCATCGAGCTGGACCACAACGCTTTGTGGCACGCCCTGAAGAAAGAAGCATTCCACGCTTCGATCCTCGAGATGGAATTGAATGGTCAAGCCAGCCAAGTGCTGCTGCGTGACTACCAAATGCACCCCTACAAGCAATTGGTGCAACACATCGACTTCCAACGCGTCGATGCCAACACCACTTTGCACATGAAAGTGCCATTGCACTTCAGCGGTGAAGAAGAATCCGAAGCCGTCAAGACCGACAAGTGCACAATCAACCACGTCGTGACCGAAATCGAAGTGGCTTGCTTGCCAGCCAACCTGCCCGAATTCATCGCGGTGGACCTGAAAGGCCTGACCAAGGGCAACTCCCTGCACCTGAACGACATCACATTGCCCACCGGCTGCAAGCCAGTGACCCACGGCAAGAAGAACCCCGTTCTGGTGTCCGTGGTGGCGTTTGTCGAAGAAGTTGTGGCAGCTCCTGCCGCGCCTGTGGAAGACGCCAAAGGTAAAAAAGGCAAGAAGTAATCTTCTCGCTTTAGCTTCTGTCCAAAGGCCCGCTCATGCGGGCCTTTTGCATGGCGCAAGGCATCGACAGGGCTGGCCGCAGCAAGTTGGCTGCCCCTTGTGAAAACCGCCTGACTTCGTGGGAGCTGAACTTGTTCGGCAGATTTTCTGCATCGCTGGTCTTCTTGCCATCGCCCAACACAGTTGGGCTCCAACAAAGATTCCTGGCCCTCACAATGGTCTTTGGTTTCCACAACAGTCTTTGTGGGAGCTGAACTTGTTCGGCGATTCTTCGGGCATGAGGGCTTGTTATAATCACACATCGCCGAGTTAACTGAACTACTTGCAGGGCGATTCATAAAACCTGCTAAAGCGTTCGCCAGGCTCCGGGTTTTCAGGGTCGGCAACGCCGATAAACCTCTGAAAATTTAGGAGCTTTTTTCATGGCCAACGATTTCCTCTTCACCTCCGAATCCGTCTCGGAAGGTCACCCCGACAAGGTTGCAGACCAGATCTCTGATGCGATCCTGGACGCCATCTTCGAGCAAGACCCGCGCAGCCGCGTGGCCGCCGAAACACTGACCAACACCGGCTTGGTCGTGCTCGCTGGCGAGATCACCACCAACGCACACGTGGACTACATCCAAGTGGCCCGCGACACCATCAAGCGCATCGGCTACGACAACACCGACTACGGCATCGACTACAAAGGCTGCGCCGTCATGGTCTGCTACGACAAGCAGTCCAACGACATTGCCCAAGGCGTGGACCACGCTTCTGACGACCACCTCAACATCGGCGCGGGCGACCAAGGCCTGATGTTTGGCTACGCCTGCAGCGAAACCCCCGAGCTGATGCCCGCCCCCATTTACTACGCACACCGCTTGGTCGAGCGCCAAGCCCAGCTGCGCAAAGATGGCCGCCTGCCCTTCTTGCGTCCCGACGCCAAGAGCCAAGTGACCATGCGCTACGTGGACGGCAAGCCCCACAGCATCGACACCGTGGTGCTGTCCACCCAGCACAGCCCTGACCAGTCGGAAACATCGACCAAGATGAAGGCCAGCTTCACCGAAGCCATCATCGAAGAAATCATCAAGCCCGTGCTGCCCAAAGAGTGGCTGCAAGACACCAAATACCTGATCAACCCCACCGGCCGCTTTGTGATTGGCGGCCCCCAGGGCGATTGCGGCTTGACGGGCCGCAAGATCATCGTGGACACCTACGGTGGCGCTTGCCCGCACGGTGGTGGCGCATTCTCGGGCAAAGACCCCTCGAAAGTGGACCGCTCGGCCGCCTACGCTGCCCGCTACGTGGCCAAGAACATCGTGGCCGCAGGCTTGGCTACCCAGTGCCAGGTGCAAGTGGCTTACGCCATTGGCGTGGCACGCCCCATGAACATCACCGTCAACACCGCCGGCACGGGCGTGATCTCGGACGAAAAACTCTCCGCCTTGGTGGCCGAGCACTTTGACCTGCGTCCCAAAGGCATCATCCAGATGTTGGACCTGCTGCGCCCCATCTACAGCAAGACCGCAGCGTATGGCCACTTTGGCCGCGACGAGCCCGACTTCACATGGGAGCGCACCGACAAGTCTGCAGCACTGCGCTCGGCAGCTGGCCTGTAAGCCACATCGCCCATCAGGGATCAGCCGCCCACCGCAAGGTGCGCGGCTTTTTCATTTCCCTTTGCTGGCTTTGCTGGCCTTCAATGCGATCGGGGCCGTGAAGGCATAGCCTTTGCGGTGAGCCGTCTCCAAGGGCAGCTCATAGCCCAAGGTCTCCTTGGCCTTGTTGCGCAAGCGGCGCACCATGATCTCCATGCGGCGCGGGTCGTAAATTTCGGGGTTCTGGCCCAAGGCCGTGACCAACACTTCGCGGGCCACAGAAGCGCCCGGCGATCGTGCCAACTCGATGAGCAAGACCTGCTCTGAATGCGTCAACTTGACCGCCTGCCCTTGCGGTGACAGCAAATTCCATGACTGCGCATCGAGCGTCCAACTGGGTTGGTCCAAGCGGTTCAAACGGTGCAAGAGATTGCGCACCAGGGCCGACAACTCTTCAAGCTGGACAGGCTTGACCAAATACACGTCGGCCCCCGCACGCACGCCCGACACGCGCGACGAACCCTCGCCCCGCGCAGTGGTCATGATCACGCCCTTTTCGCGCAAACCCGGCCGCGTGCTCAACCAGTTCAAGCCGTCCCCATCGGGCAAGCCCAAATCCAAAACGATGATGTCCATGTCATGCTGCGTCAACCAATGCTCAGCCGCTTGCAAGGAGGCTGCGGCAAAGGCCACGTAACCGTCCAGCTGCAAATAGCGAACCATCGCGGCCAGCAAGTCGGGCTCGTCTTCGATCACCAGAATGTGAGCCGCCAAATGAGCGGGTGTACTTTTCATGATGCGTTTCTCTCAGGCAGCCAAAGGCAAAAGCTGCAGCCTTGTCCCAGTTCACTTTGCAGCTCAAGGTCTCCGCCGTGTGCTTCGGCGATGCGTCTGACAATCGACAAGCCCAGGCCCATGCCATGAACACCACTTTGCGGCGACACCCGGAAATACTCGTCGAACACTTTGGCTTGATGCTCCTGGGCAATGCCCGGACCGTTGTCAGTGACCGCAATGCCCACACACCCAGGCTTTGTTCGGGTCTCGAGGATGACGCGTGCATTTTGACCCGCGTACTTGCGTGCGTTGTCGATCAAGTTGCTCAGGACGATTTCCAGCAAATACTCATCCATGACCGCAAATGCCGCAGCAGGATGAAGCTTGAGCGTCATGGGCATGCCCCCAAAGCTGTGGGCATTGGAATGGACAAAGTTTTTCAGCCATTGCGGCAGGGGCACCCGATGGGGTGCAATGTCCTCCAAGGTTTGATGGACCTTGTCTGATTGCAGCCACTTGTCAAACATGCTGCTCAAGCGACGGGTGGCACTGCCCAATATCGACAAGCGCTGTTCCAACTGCAACTGCCCGCGCTCATGCTCTTTGTGCATCAAGCTCAGCTGGCTGTTGATGATGGCCAAGGGGTTGCGAAACTCATGCGAAATCATCGCGCCAAACCGCACGTACTGCGCCAAGGTCTGCTTTTCTTGGGCCAAGGCCAACTCCAGCTGCTGCGTGCGCTGCTGGACGGTTTCTTCCAGGCTCTCTTTGGTCATCAACAAGGTCGCGGTGTACAGATCGCGGATTTCCTTCTCATTGGCTTGGGCCTGCACCCGAACCTTGCGGTCCAAGCGCCACTGATCGGCCAAAGCCAAAAACAAAAAGAACATCTCAAAGACCGACGAAATTTGCAAGGCATAAGCGGTCACGGCGTTGGTGGGCACCCATCCCATCATGCGGGCCGAAGCGGTAAAGATGCCCAAAGCCAAGACCATCCACGACGCCATGAAAAACCGCAATCCTCTGCGGCCGCTGCGCCAGGCCAAAAATACACCCACCACGATCACCACCACACCCAGCGCACCGCACAGCATCAAGGCCTGATTGACCCAAAGCGTGTTGAAGTGCCACCACACACTGGCCAGCAAAGTCACCGCAATGGCGCAAAAAAACGCCGCACTGGCGCGGCATGCCCAGTCAAAAACACTCGATTGCCGGGCCGCCACAAAGCCGCGCGTCAGCATCACCAACATGCCGCCTGCGACCGAAAAGAAAAAATACTGCGCCACCGAATCAAAGGCCACCCAATCGGGCCACAAGATCAACCGGGAAAACCCATTGCCGGCCATCATGCCCATGCCCAATGCACTGGCATAGGCGGCGTAGACCAGGAACAACTTTTCGCGCACAAAGGAATACACGAACACGTTGTACAAGCACATGACCAGCAAGCCGCCAAAGTACAAGAACTGCAAAGCCGACTGGCTCTGGCTGAGGCTGAAAAAATCTTTGGCGGTAGACACCCAAACCGGCACCGTCAAATCGCCTTGCGTGGCCACGCGCAGGTAGTGAAATTGCGCTTGTGTTTGCAACTGCAGCGGAAACACAAAAAACCGATGCCACAAAGGCCTAGAAGACACCGGCTGCCCCCTGCCAGTGATGACCGGATCGGCACCGGGCGCGTGGTATTCCACCAAGTCGAGCGCGGGGTAGTTGATTTGCAGCAACCAATTGGCCGAGCTGGCCGCGCTTTCCGAAAGAGAAAACCGCAACCAATAAGTCGAGGCCGTGAAGCCCAAGTTCAGACTCGCCCCTGTCGACTTGGGCTTTGCAAACCGTGCGGCCCATTCAGGCGATTGCACCTGGGCCAGCGTCAATTGCCCCGATGGATCTTCGAGCACCTCGATGCTGCCTGACAAATTCACAGGCCCAGCACCCTCTTGGACCTGCAGCGCCATGGCGGCCTGGGCCCACAAAAAAGCAAACAAAAACAGTGATCTGATCAGTCCCAAGCCGCTCAACACCCTGACCCGGAGGTCAAAAAGCAAATGCTGAACGATACACCATGCGCAGCCCCTGGCCGCTCATGGGATTTTCGGGACCTTAATCGCCCTTGCGGATCGAGATCGGCGCCGTGAAAGCGTAACCTTGTCGGTGCGCCGTCACCAAGGGCAGCTCGCTGCCCAAAGAGTCCACCACCTTGCTGCGCAAACGCCGCACCATGATCTCCAGCCGCCGGGGGTCGTAATGCTCGGGGTCTTGGCCCAAAGCCACGATCAAATCGGGTCGCGACACCGTCTTGCCTGGCGCCCGCGACAGGTGCGTCAGCAACACATGCTCTGAGTGGGACAGCTTCACGCTGCGCCCCTCGGGCGAAGCCAACAACCAAGTCAATGAGTTGAGCACCCACGCACCGCCCACCGATGGGCGCAAGCGCCGCATCAAATTGCGCACCACGGCCGTCAACTCTTCCAGCAACACCGGCTTGACCAAATAAGTGTCAGCACCCACTTGCGCGCCCAGCACACGGTCGGCCGTGCTGCTGCGGGCAGAGGTGATGATGATGCCTTTGTCGCGCAAGCCATTGCGCTCCTCCAGCCAGGTCAACGCATCGCCGTCGGGCAAGCCGACATCGAGCACCAACACATCGAAGCTGTGCATCAGCATCCACAGCTCGGCAGCATGCAAGCTGCCCGCGCCATCCGCATCGATGCCTTCCATTTTCAGGTAAGACACGATGGATTCGCGCAAGTCGGACTCATCCTCGATCACAAGGACCTTGGGTGACTCCACTTGGCGAACAGTAGACATATCCATCATTCATGGCGCGGTCTGTGAAGACCGCTTGACTTGAACACCTTTGACAAAAGCAAGGAAGCGTGAAACAAGTTCACGATTCCTTGCGCGGGGTTGGAGGATTAAGCGATGAAGTGGATGTTGTTTTGCTCGATCTTGGCGATCTCGGTTTGATCCACGCCGACCAGCGTGCCCAACTTGGTCAATTCGCCCGACTGAACGTCACCATTGCCAGTAAGGGCACTTACATCGTGCCAATGCCAGACATTGGTGTTACCTGCCGCGTTGGCGATCAAGAAGACCATATCGCCGCCATTGTCCACTGTTTTGTTCAAAGCGTTTGACAACAAACTGAACAAATTGGCCACACCACGAGCATCTTCTGCAGTCACATCGCTGAATCCAATCACATAGCCTGTCAGATGAGTAGGCAATGAAATTTCGCCATCAATGGACAACTGCTCATAAACCGAACCAGCGGCATGAATGTTGTTCAAAGCCAGATTTCTGAAGTCCAGAACGTCGGCTTGTGCGTTGTCAACCAATGCACCAAACGTCAAGCCGGTGACAGTCATATCGCTGGCATCACCAGAGAAACGCACAGTGTCGGAACCACTGACGTCATTACCGTCGCCGTCTTGTTTGCCAAAGTCAACCCCATCACTGTTGCTGCCCTGACCCAAGAATGTGTCGCTGTACGCTGTGCCATTGAAGGTCTGCGTACCGGCTGCATCGTGGATCGTGACGCCACCCAAGCCAGAGAACACTCGGCCCGCTGCCTGGGCGGCAGTGAACTCGGTGGTGCCTTCGGCGAGGGTAATTTCGTTCACGCCTGCAAAACTCACATCTGAATTCAGCAAAGAGCCTGACTCTACAAATGTGATGTTTTTGACGGTAGCGCTCACACTGCTCAAGGCAGAAACCTCGTCCAGATGGGTGCCGACGATAGAGACCGTACCTGGACCAGTGAAGTTAGCTTCACTGCTGATCACTTGCGAAGCATTGACGATCAAGGTGGCATCTTCTGGGACAGCAATAGAGCCGTCATCGAAAGACAAGCTGTCGACAGTGATATGGGTCAGATTGACGGTGCCCGATGTGACATCTCCCGTGATGAGGACTTGGCCAGCACCACCGATGGTCACATCAGAAGCCAAATCTGCCGAAATGATCAACTGAGCGTAACCCTCGACAGTCACTTGGGTCGAACCCAATTCACCGGTCACAGTCACAGGTGTATCCCAACTTGGTACGTCCACATCCAACGTGACGGTGTCTGCAGTGATGTGAGAGAGGTCGACGTTCAAGTTGCCATCCCCATCCAGCGCATCCGACACGTTTGTGATCCTGACCGTCGCATCGGGCTGGTCAATGGTCAAACCAGCGGCTTGCGAAGTCGTCAGCACCAACTCTTGTCCGCTGGCCAGTCCAGGCAGGTCCGGCAAAGAGTCCAAGGCATCCAATTGAGTCAGGTCAATGCTGACCGCTGTATCAACGTGCGAAAGATCAATGGCATCAGTCAATGTGCCGTAGATTTGAATGGTACCTGGACCGGAAACAAACTTGCCGCTCAGATGCGCGGCATTGATTGCCAGCACACTGTTTGCGCCAATCGTGATGCCGAAAGCATCATCCGAGCTGTCTGCAAAATCAATCGCGGTGTCGGTGCTGACCGTCGTCAAGTCCATCGTCCAGCGGTTCCCAGGCACATTGCCACCGACGACCAGGGTACCGGCGCCATGAATGTCCTGCCCCTGGATTTGCGTGGCTGTCATCTTGAGCGTTGCGCCTGTGATGTCAATGCCTTCGTCCCCGAACCCAATGTCTGCGACGGTGTCTGCTTGCAGATCCATCGTTGTGGCATCGGCGAGATCACCAACAATTTCCAGAGTGCCATCGCCACTGACCAAGGTTGAGCCCAACTGATTGACCGTAACTTTCAGGATCGCGTTATCGGAAACAGTGATGTCGCCCTCAAAGAATTCCAAATTAGCACTGACACCTGTCAAGTCAACAGTGCCTGATGACACATTGCCCACAATTACAGCGGTGCCTGGACCATCAATCGTGCGACCAGAAGCCTCTGAGGCATTGAGTGTCAATGTCGTTTGATCTGTAACCGTGTATTGATCGACAGAGTCCAACATAGTGTTGCCACTCACATCAACGGAATCGGTCACAGAAACACTCACATGTGCATCACCGCCACCGCTTGGCGTAAAGAGCATAGAACTCACGCTGAGTTCGGCCGTGCCGCCTGTAAATACCACGAAGGTCACGCTATCTCCGTCATTGAGCACCAACTCAACATCGCCAGAGATTGCTCCGCCACTGTTGAGCACAGTTCTTGAACCGTAATTGCCATTCACCATGACATACACATTGGTGTAAGCATCTGAGCTGAAATCGTAGTGGAACTGGTAGGTGCCAGCTCCAGGAGTGATGACAGCTTGTGGTTGATCGTTAGTCGAGGAAAGTGTGAGCGTGGTTTGAGTAAACGCCACGGCACCACCAACCCCTTCAACGGACCACTGTTGCTCAGCAAGCACACCTGTCAAGTCAGCCACGGCAATAGCGGCCCCGACATTGGACAGGTCAGTATCTGCAGCCAGCCCGACGATTTCCACCGTGCCAGCGCCCGTGATGGTTTTGGCAGACGCTTGAGCCGCGGTGAGCTGCAAGGTCGCACCGTCTGCGACATCCAAGCCGTTGTCAGTGAAGTCCAAGTTGGCGCTGATGGTCTTCAGATTGACAATGCCCACCGTCACATCGTCAGCGATTCGAACCGTGCCTGTGCCCGTGATCAACTGACCCGAAGCTTGGCTTGCGTTCAATACGAGGGTGTTCTCTGCACCGACCTCAACCGTTGCCGTTTCTTCAGCTTCGTCCAAGAAGCTGAGCGTGGCTTCAATGTGGGTCAGATCGACCACAGCGTTGTCGCCCGTGATGTCACCGTGGATTTCGGCAGTGCCCACACCGCTGATTGCGCGCAAGTCAGCTTGATCGGCGGTCAGACCGAAGGTCATGCCGTCATCGATGGAAATCGCCAAAGTACCAAGGTCTGTCGTGGGATCAATCGTGACCGAAGAAATCACTGTCGTGGTGAAAGTGCCTGCTGGCATGCCAGGTTCACCGGCAACCCCTGCACCGGCAGTGATCAAGGACAGGTCTACTGGTGTAGCGTCCAAACCAGTGATCACAATGGATCCACCGTCGTGAATGACATCAGCGATGGACTCTGCAACAGCACCGTTGATCGTGTGACCATTCGCTTTGTCTGCGCTCAAGGTCATCACGGCACCGGCAGTCACAGTGACCACGGCTGTGCCCAGATCACCGGTGAACTCGCCTGTGTTGGCCGCAAAGGTTGCGGTCACTGACGACGCGGTCAAATCAGCCAAATTCACAGTCAGCGCATCGGCGTCAGCCCCCAGGTCGGTCACGTGAACCGTACCCTCTCCGGACACATAGGCGTCGTTGGCCAATGCTGGATCCAAGGTCAATGTGACTTCTGCATCCACCACAAAGTGCGTGATTTCAGTGAAGTGGGTGTTACCCGACAGGTCCAAATTGCTGGTGACATGCACCGTGACCAGCCCCTCGCCTGTGGCAGTGACCAAGGCATCCAGATCGAAGTCTGCGTCGGCCGTGCCAAGGTAAACATCCAAATTGCCCTCGACAGTGACCGTGGTTGCGCCCAACTGGTTGCCACCAATTTTGAGTGTTTGGCCAGCAGCCACTGTAATTCCAGTGTCCAACTCACTGTTGTTGTCCAAGTCAAACTGAACAGCACCGACTGCGGCCTTGGACAGATCGACTGTCTCGACCAAATTGCCCACTACGCGCATCGCACCGGCGCCAGTGACGGTCTGCGCCGTGGCCTGATCGGCACGCATGATCAAAAGACCATCGGTGCCCACATCGATACCCGCTTCATCGTCTGCACCGAAGGTCACGGTCACGCTGGATTCAATGCTCGTTAGATCGATGGTGGCCTCTGCTGCCACATCGTCGCTGACAAAGACGGCGCCACCAGATGACTGGTCGGTTTGGTAAACGGTCAAGCCGCTTGCCACGGCTGAGCCGACTTTCAGTGTGTAAGCGCCATCTATCGCATAAGCCGTGACCTGGTCCAGATCAGCGGCGGAGGTGATGTCAAAGACACCATCCGTCAGATCGCTGGCTTCGGTGATGCGCCCTGTCAACGACGCAATGGCCATCTCCACATTCGACAAATTGGTCCCGGTCTGCAGCGCATCGACCACCAAAGAGCCTGTACCCAAAACCACACGGCCATCCGCTTGACCTGCGCTCAATGTCAGGGAGGTGTTTTCGCCAATGGAGACCTTGGCATCACCCAACTCACCCGTGAATGAAAGCGGATCGAGGTTGGCAGACACCGCCAAAGTGATATCAGGCGAGTCGATACCATCCAGATGCGCATCGGGCTTGCCTTCAATGCCTGTGATGACCACAGCGCCGGTGCGATCCACGCCATTGGCCACCACTGTGTTGCCATCGGCTTGTTCGGCTGTCAAGGTCAAGACACCGCCGTCAGCCACGTGGAAGGTATCAACAACCAACAGTGACGTGTTTTCGCTGATGTTCGATTCGCCCGTGACTTCGACGGTGATCGTGCCGGTGACAGTGACGTTGGTCAAATCAGTACCGCCGTCGCCAATCGCACCGCTGACCAAGCCCACCACATACAGTTCGCCTGCGCTGTCCAGTGCATCGGTAACTGTTGCGCCATTGGCTTCAGCAGCATTCAGTGTCAGTGTCACGCCATCGCTGACCACGTAGCTGTCCACCGTAGCAAAGTGCGCCGCGGCTTCTTCGGACAGGTCTGTGTGATCGGTGATCATGGCCGTCACGGTCAAGTTGTCTGGGTCTTCCGAACCGACACTGCTGAGGTCAACCGTGCTGTTCAAGTCGAGACCATAGACCTCGACAGTGCCTTCGCCTGTTACCACGGCCGTGCTGATCGCTTCGGCGTTAACTTTCAGTGTTCCATTCACTTGGATGGAGTTGCTGTTGTCTGTGGTTTGGAAGGTCACTTCGGTCGTGACATTGCGCAGATCCACGGTGATTTCAGCCGCGATGTCGCCATCGATGGCCACAGTACCGTTGCCGCTGATCGATTGCTGGTCAGCTTGGTCGGTGCGCAAGGTCAGTGTACCGCCGGTACCCACGTCAATGCCCACCCCGTCGTCAATACCAAAGTTGATCGACACAGCGCTGGTGATGTTGGTGAGGCTCACAGAGGCGCCGGTTGCGACATCATCGGCCACCATCACTTCAGCTTCGGTAACGCCCTCACCAGCCGTCACGGTCAAGCCATTGGCTTGTGCCGAGTTCAGCTTGAGTGTGTAACCGCCATCGATGACATAAGCGGTCATGTTTTCGAGATTGGAGTGGCCAACGATGTCGAAGACATTGCTGGCGTCTGCGAAATCGGAATGCTCGTTGATCACACCCACCAGGTTGGCAAGCCCAGGGGTCGATTGCGCCGTTGGTGTGAAGGCAAAGTTCGTGTAAGTGATTGCCGAGTCGATCTGACTGGAAAACGCGAAAAGTTGAACGGATTGGCCGGTTACAGCATGGAAAACCACTGTACCAGTGACATTGTCCCCATCCACCAACCAGTTGGTGACATCAAATACATAACCTGCCATTTCCCAATGCGCGTGGTTACCGACTAGATTAACGACGACATCGTTGTTCAACTGCAGCGTCAGTTGGTTATCACCACCATTGAAATAAAGCCCAACTACATCGTAGCCATTTGTTAGCAATGAACTCGCGAAACTAAAATCAATAGAAAGTTCTCCGTTTGCAGGCACGGCAGCACTGTTAATAATGGCTGCTGGATACCCGCCATTGTTTTCATTCATGTGTGGATCAAAGCTGCTGGTCAAGACAAGCGTATCGGTAACTCCGTCAGTATCTGTGTCCGAGAATGTGAAGTGCTGCTCATCGTAGGTCCACGTCGAAGCTGCAAACGCACCAGTAAAGTCAGTGACGTTTGTACCGCCCTGAACTGGCAGCACCACGCCCGACAGATCGGTGTTTGTCTGGATGCCATTGACCTGCAATGAGCCCAGGCCATCGATGTCACGCCCATCGGCTTGTCCAGCGTTCAAGATCCAGGTGTGGTCCTGAGCAATGCTCTGTGGCAATGTCAGGTCGCCCGCGATGTCTGCTGCGTGAATGTCCAAGGTGGTTGCACTCACCAGGCTCAGGTCAACCGACGAGCTTGTCGAACCCACCACCACGACGGTGGCGTCACCCGTGATTTCTTTGCCGCTGGCGTCGTCCACATTGATCGTCAAACTAGGGGTCCCAGGGGCATACAAATTCAACTCAGAAAGCTGCGTTGAATCGGCGCCAACTGTGGTCGGGAAAGTGACCTCGTAGTAGAGGTATGCCGTGGCATTGCTGAAACTGTAAATATCCGACTGGACATATGGCGCATCGGCCAGTTCTACAGCTTGATCAGCAACAATGGTGACCCACTGAATGCCATCAACGGAGCCTTTGACGGTGAAGGTGCTTGGGTTGCGGCCAAACTCATCGTTGGCCGTGGTGATGGACAATGCGTTTACAACTGTTGCTGTCGACATCTCGATCACCAAGCCAGCGCCAGTGCCCGTACCGCTGAAGTACTTGGTGCCCACATCATGGTCCAGCACGTTCAGGGCCACTTCACCGTGATCGGCTGTATCTTCCATTTCTAAAGGTACAGCTGTGACAGTCGCGCCTGACAAGTCCAACGCGGCCTTGACGATGGTGATCGCGTCAATTTTTGTCAGCGTGGCGCTGTCTGCAGTCAGGTCAGAATTGCCCAATACTTCTGCAGTCACATCGATGCCGACGCTCACATTGGAAAGGTCGGTACTCAGTTTCTGTTGATCGTTGGCCACCAAGCCTTTGACGATCAAGCTACCCAGACCGTCAACTGTTCGTCCATCGATTTGCGAAGCACTCAGTGTGAGTTCAGCAGGTTCGCCGCTCTGAAGCAAGCTGTAAACATCCACATGTGCCAAATGACTGTTGGTCACCAGATTGGTTGTTCCGAAAATACCTGCAGTCAAAGTCAATGCAGTCGACACGTCGTCGAGGTTGGTGTTTCCATCCACTGACGTCACGGTCAACTGGTTGGTGTCATCGCCCTCCATGACGCGCCCAGATGCTTCTGTGGCAGACAGCGTCACATCGGCGTTGGCACCCAGATACACCGCGTGGTTATCGGGATCGCCCAATTGGCCATTGAATGTGAAGCTGCTTGCATCGGCCGACACATAAATCTTGGCCGCAGTGTAGATGCCACTGAAATTGGCATCGGACTTGTTTTCCAGTGCATAGATTTCAACGGTCGACGAAGCGGCGTCGGCATTGAAAATCACTCGACCATCTGCCTGTTGTGCATTGACCTTCAAGGTCACGCCGTCGGCCAAAGCGATGCTGGGTTCCGCATCGTCATTGTCAGCGAACGAGAGCGTTGTGGCGATATGCGTCAGGTCCATGACTGCGTTGTCGACTGTGACATCACCGATGATCACCGTCGTGCCATCTCCGCTGATGTGCAAGACATTGGCCACAGCCTGGCTTGCAGACAGTGTCAATGATGGCGGCTCCAATGCTTCCACAAACTCGAACGTGTCGACGCGACCCAAATGCCCATTGCTTGAGACATCGATGACGGCATCGATCTGTGCCACCACAGTGGCATCGCTGCTCAGGCCGTCCAAGTTGGTGTCATCGGCGAGCGACGTCACGGTGATGTTGTTGGTGTCGTCACCACTGATGGTTCGGGAATCGGCTTGGCTGGCCGTCAGCGTCAGCGTTGCGCTGTCACCCAAAAGCACTTGGTGGCGTGCAGAATCCCCCAGATCGCCGTCGAAGACGACTTGAGCGTTGTCGCCGACATGGATGCTCACAATCGTGTCGGTGATGGTCGCGAAATTGGCATGCGGTGCCTCTTCAAGACCAAAGATTTCCACAGATCCTGAGCCAGTAACACTGGTGGTGTAGCGGAAGTCGTCAATAACGATATGACGATTATCAGCATCTGTATCACTGCTGATGACCAGCTGATCAATATCGCCCCAGTCAAAATCCAATGTGGTTTCGGTCGCCGTGGTCAGCGTAACTTCACGCGTGCCAACCAAAACGCCATTGTTGTAGCCTGTCAATGTGACCGTGAGATCCATCCATGCGGCTGTCAATTGGACGCCAACGAAGTTGAAATCACCGCCATCTGTGCGGGTGATGGTGATCGGCTGCATGGCATAGTTGTTGTATGCCACCACTGAACCAGCATCTTGAGCAGCCATTTCATAGCCAGAGCCAGAGACATCGTAGGTGTCACCATTCAACACATTCAAGACTGTTCCACCATCTTGGTCCACAGGAATGTTCCAATTGAACCCATGGAATCCATTCAGGACTGGCTGTCCATCGGGGTTGTCAATCACGACGTCTTCGAAAGTGACTGTCTCCGAGACATTCTGAACGGCTGCTGGATCACCGGCAATGATCTGACCATCGGCTTGGGTTGCCCAAAGCTTCAAGGTCGCGTCAACACCCACTTGAATCGAGGATTGAGCATCTGCGCCATCATCCGAGAAATTCAGGGTTGCAGAAATGTCGCGCAAGTCGACCGTTGCACCCTCTGAGACATCGCCGCTGACGGACACTGTGCCATCGCCTGTGATGGTTTGGCCGTTTGCATGCACTGGCTTCAAGATCAGCACGGCTTCATTGGGGACATTGATGCCGACACCGTCACTGATCGGAGTTTCGCCGTCGAATACAGGGTCTGTGGTGGACACGGTCACATCAGAGGACACATGGGTCAAGTCGATGACTTGTGCTTCTGCAAGGTCACCTTTGATCAACAAGGTTCCAGCTTCACCGTTCAAGGTCAACTGACCTGTCAACTGGTCCGCATCCAGGGTGATCGATTGGTCTGCCACCAAGGCGGGCAAAGTGATCGCATGTCCGTCAAAGGTCAAAGCGCCCTCGACAATTTCATAGCCGGTCAGACCGGACAAGTCGATATCAGCGGAGATAAAGCTCAGATCCACATCTGCCGTTGGATGGCCGGTGATGATCACCGTACCTTCACCAGAAATGTGCTGACCCGAGGCTTGCGCGGCCGTGAGTGTGAGGGTGTGACCCGCATCGACAGAGATGACGCTGGTGGTTTCAGTACCGCTTTGGAAGCTCAAATGCACAGAGCCTGCGATACCCGTCAAGTCGGTGTCACTGGTGATGGCATCGTCCATGACAACCAGCGTACCCGTGCCCGAGAAGTCTGCCTGATCAGCCAGCGCTTGCGCAAGGGTCAACCGCAGGTTTTTACCTTCACCGATCTCGTGTGCATAGTTCAGATCGCCCGTGGCCAGATGCAGGTCCAGTGTGGTGACGTCGATGCTGAGCAAATCGGCATCCGCATCGCCAGTGACTATCACCACCGAGCCTTCGGCGATTTCAGTGATGTTCAGCAAATCAGCGTCACTGGCCGAAATGGTCAGCGTCGATGGTTGTGTGAACAAATGGATGTCAGCGATTTGTGTTCCGGCGCCAATCTCTTGTGTCAAGGTGGCATTCGTCTCGTTAAAGACAAACTTGTAATACCGGTAGCCTGTTGAATTATCAAAGGCAAAAGTGCCAGACTCAGTCTGTCGTTCTTCAGGCAACGCCGTGTCAAACGATGCGATTTCCACAAATGTTTCACCATCGTTCGAACCCAGCACAGTCACGTGCGCTGGGTCGCGCTCAGCGTGGTCGTCGGCGGTTGTCAAGGACAGTGCATGCACAACCTTTTCGGCCCCCATGTCAATCACAAAAGCTGCATTTTGCGAGGTGTCTGTATAGAACTTCGTGCTGTCATTACCGTCGAGCAATTGGGCAATTGACTCGCTCTCTTGATTTTCAATGGTGTCGTCAGCAAGCGAAACGCTGATGCCTTGTAAGCTCATCGCATGGGCACGGTCCAAATCCTTCACAACACCCATCACGATGTTGTTGACGCCCTCCAAATTGGCACTGTCCTGCGCCAAGTTCACGGTGCTGCTCAGGTGCAAGGTCAAGGGTCCCGTCACGGCAATTTGGCTCAAGTCAGCATTGAGATGACCTTCGCCGTCATCGCCCAGAACCACCACGGTCACAGAACCTTCGCCACTCATGGTGACACCATCAGCGCGTGCATCATCCAATGTGAGCGTGGCGCCACCGTCCACCAGAACTGACGCTGAGCCCAGCTGACCTGTGAATGTCACATCACCCGAAACGCGTGCTTGAACCTCGGCAGTGGTGATCCAGCTCAAATCTGTACCAGCTTCTTCTTCAAGATGTGTCACGAGGACACTGCCACTGCCGTCGATAACGGTGGCCCAGGCTTGTGAAGCATCCAAAGTCAGACTACCAGCCACCTCGAATCGATCAACGATCCAAGCCGTTCTGTTTTCCGAATCAAAAACAACATCAGCTTCAGCGTCAATTTTTGCGATGACCGTGACGCCAGAGCCCCACACCTCCCACGGGTCCAGATCAGAATCAATTTTCGACAAGTCGGTGTTGGCTTGGAATTGTTCAATTGTGAGCACGCCAAAGCCAGTGACATCTTTGCCGGAAACTTGATCGCTAAGCAGCGTCAGAGAGCCTGTTTGGCCCAGTACGTATTCCGTGGTTTCGATATACACCGTGGATGGATCCGTGGCGTCTGTGACCGTCAAGTTCAGACTGTCTTGCGAATTGCCATGTTTAGAGAAGTAGCCAAACTCCAGGTAATCGCCTTCTTGAATTTCGACATCGGTGAATTCGGGGTCGTACTGATAGTCATCGAACAAGACTTCACGCACCAATTCACCAGCAATGTTGCGCAGACTCAAATAGGAATGAAGATTTTTCTCGGAGTCGAGTGAGATATTCACGCTGTGTCCGATGGTGTCACTTCCGAAGTCCACACGCTGGACAAACCATCCATCTGCGTTGGTGTATTGAGAATCCGTTTCAACCGTTTCATCAAGGATTTCATACGCCGTCACAGGGCCAAGGTTTGTGAAGGTTTTTGCATCCAAAGATTCATCGGCTGCTACTTGAACGATCACGGACAAGTTTTCATTGTCGACCGATTGCAAGTTGGCTTCCGCATCCATTTGGGTCAACACCAAAGCGCCCAATCCGCTGAAGCCAACACCGCTGGCTTGGCCTGCTGTCACCGTCAGCGTCACGCTTTCGGCCACATTGACCTGGGCTTCGCCGAGGTTGGTCTGTGCATTGAGGGTCTCAGAGGTCGTGATGTTCACCAGCACCGAACCTGCTTCGCCAGCATGGATGCTGCTGAAGTCGTACACGGCATCGGCTTGACCATCTTCATCACTGTCTGTGCCATCGAGGTTGTTGATGACCACCGAGCCACCCACATCGAGGTCACCCGTTGCGTCTTCACCTGTGATCTTCAGACCCGTGGCTTGCTCAGCTTTCAGTGTCAGTGTCAGGTTTTGATCGATCGAGAAGCCCGTCAAGTTAGGCGACAAGGTTTCATCCATCATATCCAGCACGTCCTCACCCTCAGGCAGACTGTCGCTGGTGATGTGACCGATCACCTCAGCGCTTGCGGTGGTGCTGAAAATTTCGGGATGCAACCATGGTTGCACCTCTTCGATATTGATCAGGCCGGGGTTGAAGCTGAAAACATCGTATTGGCCAGAGAAGACTGAATACGTGTTGTCAAAACCATCCTGGGGCGAAGAATTACCTTGCGTGAACGACTTGATGTCACCATCGGCTACTTGGTAGAACAAGCCCAAGTTATGGCCACCATCACCTTGGAAATACCAAATTTCGATATTGTGCGGTCCTGGGGACATTTCGAATACCCCAGTGCTGTTCCAACGTTCATTTCCATGGCCAGTCCAGTCCATGATCACTTCTTGGCCGTCGATGAAAACGGCCAGTCCATCATCCGATGAGCCATACAAGGTCACCGTCGATGTCGATGTCAGTTCAGTGATCTCAATGCTGCCATCGAAGTGCACCATGACGTTTTCATAAAGGCCCGTGCCCATGTTACCGTTGTAGTAGTTCAAGACGGTGGTCTCACCGTGTTTCACGTAGGTGGTGCCATAAGCATTGGTAATGCCCAAGCCGGACCCGTCGACATCACGAGTGACCTCGGACAAGTCGGTTGTGACGGTCCAGTCCTCAATTTGCAAGCGGCCGCCCGCTTCCACACGAATGGTCCGCGCGTCGGCTTGATCCTCACGCATGATGACCGTTTGGGCTGACTCGACGTTCGAGAAGGTGATCACACCCTGTGCGGCAGTCATGTCCAGCGAACCGGTATCCACATTGTTCAAATCCGCATTTGCATCGCCCGAGACCACCACGTGTGCGGTGTTGCCCGTGACCAGCTTGCCGTCCAAGGTTCCGGCATCGGCGTACAGCGTGTTCGAACCGATGATCTGAATCTCGTCTACAGGGGCCAAATCGGTGCTGTCGTTCAGCACACTTTCTGCGCTGTTGGTCGAATCGATTCGAATGGCCACATGGCCATTCAGGCTCACTTGGGTCAAGCTGATCGATGCATAGTCTCCACCATCGCTGAGTTGGTCATCGGCCAACTGGCCAGCTAGGTTGACCGCTACGTGGGTGATGACCAAATCGCCAGCACCGTCCACGATGTGGTTGCTGATTTGACCGGCTTTGGCGGTCAGCGTGGGCACTTCACTGAAATGCCATGGCACATCGATCCTCGCGATGTGGCCAGTTTCAGTGTCCTGAACACCCAGCATCAAGGGGGCGTTGAAGTGGTAATCGGAACCACAGCAGCCATTCAATTCGGCATCATATGTAAGCTCAATGTAGTCGCCAACATTGACTGTGACATTGAGGAGGCCAGTCTCAAATTGTCCTTGAGTGAATTGGCCTGCGCTACCGTTGTCTGCGCCCAGTACCTCGCCAGCTGCATTTTTAAGCACCAGCACAACGTTCAATCCATCTCGGCCTTGCGAAAGCAAGTTGACGGTCTGGCCAACATAGTCGTTCAAATCTATGTGGCTGTAGACGAATTCGCGATCACCGCTGACCCCACGCACATTGCCAGGCAAATAGTCCAACTGCGCATCCAATGCGTTGCCATCTATGACTGTGTCAGACAAGGGCGGCAGAACTTCGGTGACGATGATCTGTGTGTCCGTGGCATCTTGAATGCCCAGCGTCAATTGATCGTCCACGAAGTCGGACGGGCTTGCGCAGTCCCAAAACTCACTGACCCACGAAGCTTGAATGTAATCGCCGTCTTCAATCGTCACATTGAAGAGGCCAGCCCTGTAGCCATCTGTGCCGCTGTTGGCATCAGCGCCCTTCAAGTCGCCATTGGCAGAGAACAAGAAGAACAGGACGTTGTGATCGTCTTGCCCTTTCAGCAGCAAGTTGACGGTTTCACCCGCGTGCTCAGACAAATCAAACCTGCTGGCTGTGAAGTCATTGCAGGCATATTGAACGTCACCTGGAATGCCCATTGCTGCGTTCAAATCTTGGGTGCTTTGTGTCAACACAGGACCCGACACCAAATGGTAGGCGTCGATTTGGGCTGCACTGTCAAGATAGGACATGTCAATGCTGTTGTGCACATCAGCGACCACATTCACAGCCGAGTCCACATTGAGATCGGTACAGTTACCAAGGTCTTCAATGGTCAGGGTGTTTGATTCGTCACCCGAGATGTATTTGCCAGTCATAGACTGCTCGCGCACGGTCAGGCTGACGCCCTCAGCCAGCGCGTACTCGTCCACATGGGCGGTGTCGTTCAGATCGTTCAGGACGGCATCAGAACTGTTGATGTCAACCAACACATACAAATCATTGCCGAGGCTTTCCAAATCAAGGGCCTGGCCGCTGTTGGAGTCAGCAATCTGTCCTTCGGCATTGACTTTGACTTCTTGAATCTCCAGGCGACCCGCGCCCGTGATTTCCGTGGCGTTGATCTGATCGGCATTGGCAATCACGATGCTGACTTCGCCGATTTCAATACCGGCGTTGACTTCTGAACTGCCCTCGCTGACGGGCTCATCGAAATTGATGTGCACCGTGATACCGGTCAAATCAGCGGTGCCCTCGTGTGTGAAATCACCGTAAACCAGGAGTTCACCTGTGCCCGAAAGGCTCAACGAAGCATCGCCCACGAGGTGGTTGGCTGACAAGCTGAGTGTTTGGCCTTCAGACACGGCAGGCAAGGTGATGACATGGTCACCATCGCTCAAGACACCGTCACCATTGACATGGATGCCGCTAGACAAGCCAGACAAATTGAAGTTGACGTTGCTTGCGCTCAGGTCCAGATCGGCATCCAAAAAGTCCACCAACACGACCGTGACACCCACGGCGTCTTGTTCCTGTGTGAACGTGACGCCGTCTGAGTACCGTGCGGACATCTTCAGGGTGATGTTTTCACCCATCTGGAACGAAGCCACGTCTTCGATCACCGAACCGATCAGGTCCACTGTGGTGGCGCTGTCCTCGGCCAAAACTTGGACGACCGATTGATCGGAACCCGAACCAGAGCCGGAGATGCCCGATGTGAACTGTGACAACTGCTCAGCCGTCAGCGTGACTTTTGAAGGCGAACCCGTCAGAAGTATCAACGATTCAAATCCAGACACTACGGCCTGAGAAATGTCAATATTGCCCACCAAAATCAAGGCGTCGCCGCCATCTGCGGCCGTGACTTCACCCGTGATCGTGCTGGCCGTGCCAGAAGCAGATTCAATGATGCGGACAGTGTCGCCACCGGCACCACCTTCAATGTGCAAAAGACGCTGGTTGCCATTGCTCGCAGAAGCCGAAACCATGATGATCTCGTCGGCAGTACCACCCAAATAGTCAATCTGTGTGCTGGCATCCAAAGTACTCAGATCCACGAGTACCGTTTGACGATCAAAGTCGAGTCCCGTGATGGTGACTTTGTCGATGACCACACCTTCCATATCTTGTGGCAGATCAGCCGCTTGATCGTATCGGGCCTTGATGTTGTCAAACCGGATGGTGCCATTGCTTCGTGCAATCAGGCTGGTGGCATTCAGCAGGGACGTATCACCCGTCACATGGATGTCGTCCATGTTGGCCAAGGTGCGCTTGACGCTGTTGGACAACAGATAGGAGGCCGAGCCCGTAATGCCCGTCACCACTGTGACTTCCTGGGTAGCGCTGAGGCTCAGGTTGCCCGCCGCATCGGTCTGGGTAAAGACCAAATCTTCGGTGCCCAATCCAAATTGGCTCTGTGCATTGTTGACCGTCATGGTCCAGACACCTTGATCATTGACCAAGGCTGTCGTGTTGGTGCGAACCAAGGTGATGGTGGCGCCGGCTTCACCGTGACCGGTGATGGTCATGTTGGCACCATCCACACCTGTGCTGAACAGGTTGTCGCGCGAAATATCGTCGACCGATGGCGCATCAGGTGCTGTGGTGTCAATCCAAATGCCTGCCAGTGCGTCGCCATCAATGCTCAGATCTGCTGCATTTCCAGCCACATCACGGATGCTGGCACCGACCACTGTGAGAGAGGACGCGCTCAAAGTTTCTGCATTGTCAGGGTATCTCACCAAATAGTTGAAGACCAGGGTATCGGACCCACTTCCACTATAGTAAGAGACCGCGCGATCCACACCACCCAAATTCAAAACTGGGGTGCCGGTCACATAAACAACTTCGTCAAACTGAACTGTGATGGGCAAGATGGTGCCTGCTTTGTAACCGTCATCTTCCATTGAGGAACTGACAGAAACAATGGCTGGTCCAGTGGCATCCAGGTCAACATTGAATTGCGTCACGTCAGAAATGTTGCCAGCCGCATCGAGCTGTCGCACATACACGGTGGAGCCATCGGTCAAATCAGGGGCGAAGACAGACTGAACAACGACCCACGAATCATCTTCATTCGTCGTGCTGTACTGGACAGTTGCACCAGACTCCAAACCGGTGATCTTCAACCGACCATCGCTGGTGATGCCATCGGCGTTGTTGGCGCCTGTGTCGTGCAGCAAGCTGACGATCGGGGCCATGGGGGCGGTGTGGTCGGCTGTAGCGTTGGCGATCGCAGTTTCAATGTCCGCCCACAGACTGCCTTCTGGCGCTGGGTTGCCTTCCGTCGAGGGGTGACCAATCGCATCACTGATGCTCTTGGCCACCGAGCCGTCGCCTGTGCCATTGAGCACTTCCAGCGCATTGCTGATGTCCAGGATCGTTGCGTACTCAGAGGCGCTGATGTCGCCGCCGTTCAGCACCGCTTGCAGCTTGGCAATCGATGCGTCCAGCTTGTCTGCCACCGCTTGGTACACGCCCGAGCCGTCTGTGCCAAATGTGTTCGTGTCTGCGTCGTAGGTGGGCCAAGTGCCCAGCTCGTCACTGATGCTCTTGGCCACCGAGCCGTCGCCTGTGCCATTGAGCACTTCCAGCGCATTGCTGATGTCCAGGATCGTTGCGTACTCAGAGGCGCTGATGTCGCCGCCGTTCATCACCGCTTGCAGCTTGGCAATCGATGCGTCCAGCTTGTCTGCCACCGCTTGGTACACGCCCGAGCCGTCTGTGCCAAATGTGTTCGTGTCTGCGTCGTAGGTGGGCCAAGTGCCCAGCTCGTCACTGATGCTCTTGGCCACCGAGCCGTCGCCAATACCATTAAGTTTTGCAAGCGCGTTACTGATCTCCACCAAGGTGTCGTAATCAGTTGCCGTGATGGTGCCTGCACCATGGATCTTGCTGTCCAAACTCGTAACTTGACCCTTCAAGTACGTCACTGCACCATTGATCAAGCCTGCCACTTGACCATTCAGGCCCGTGCCTTGCGATGTCCAAGTGCCTGTGTCTGTGCTCCAGCCGCTTGGCGCTGTGCCAATCGCATCAGAAATGCTCTTGGAAACAGAACCTGTGTCGGAACCGTTCAGCTTTGCCATCGCGTTGCTGACCTTGACCAACGTGTCGTAGTCCGTCGCCGTGACCGTGCCACCTGTCAGCGCTGCTTGCACATCAGCAATCTGTTTTTCCAAAGTTGGCAGACCACCAACGGTTTTATCTGCATAAGTCGTTGAGCCAACAGTGCCACCCACAATTGCTGCGTAGACATCTGGATGGGTGTTCTTCAACGATGCCAAAGTCACAGCCGTCGATGTGTCTGTTTGCGGACCGACAGCGCCCACAAAAAACTTCAGATTTTCTTCACCGAAACCAATGAACTGCAGATCTGCATTGTTTTTCAAATTGGTGGCCAAGGTCGACCATTCGCTTTCGCTGCCCAAAACAATGATCAGTTTGCCTGTTTCAGAAGCACTGACATAGGCTTGGGCAGTCGCCGTATCTGCCACGCTGGCATAGCCGACCGACATCAAATCTTGCGTCAGACCGGCAGGACGTTGAGCCAACAGCGTGTTGGCTGCACCGTTTCGAACAACCACCACCGAAATATCTGATCCGTTGCTGCTGTCAATGTCGCTCAAAGGCGTCAATGTGACACGGTCGTTGTCAGCAGAGCCATCGCTGTTTTTAGCCGTCTTGTCGAAATAGAAACCCAGCTTCTCTGCGCCCACCAAGTCTTTGGTGACAACGGTCATGCCAATGAAGTCTTGCTGACCTGGGTTGGCGTCCGTGATCTTCAGGCCGACGGTGTCGCCCAATTGGTTACCGATGTCGCCTTTGAATGTCACGAAGTCCGCGTTCGGCGCATCCACAACATAGTGATCCACTGCACCGGTGTCCACCAAGTTGAAGACCAACTTGATGCCTTTGTCAGCGTTGATCTTCAAACTGACATTGGCAGAGCCATCCATGTCGTTGAAAGTTTGCTCAACGGTGGTGAAGAATTTGGCGACCTTGGTGGTGGCGTCCACACCACCACGGCTGAACGTGGCTGTGCCGTCTTTGTCCACACTGACGGTGATGGTGTCGCCGACGCCGCCTTTGAAATTCACAGCAACGGCTTTGCCGTTGACCAGTTGGACTTCTACGGCAAACGGCACAGAAGCGGCAGCTTGCGATGTTGAAATTTCGCTCAGCGATGTGGCACTCTGGATGGCCGAGACCACAGCGGTCACTTCTGCTGCTGAAACCGTCGTCACGCCAGACAGAACCGCAGTCAGGTCGGCGGCATCGGACAAATCCAACGGTGCATTGGCATTGAAATTGCCGCTGATGATGTTGGCCACGATGTTGTTGATGACATCGTTGGCCTGACCTTCAGCCAAAGAAATGACACTGACCACCGAGACAGCCAGTTTTTGAACTTGGACAGCCAATGTGGTGTTGGTGCTGGCCAAGGGGTCATAAGTCAGCAAGTCCACATCTGCTGGAATGCCCAAGGCTTTTTGCACAGCCGCTTCGGCTTGTGCTGTTGTGGTGCCGGCCGGACTCTTTTCAAGATACGCTTGAATCAAGGTGGTCAACGGGGTGACCACAAATGCACCTGTGGCACTGCCAGGGGCCTTGAGCACCATGGTGTTGGGCAAGCCCGTGTCCGAGTTGGTACCGCCTTCAATCTGGACGGTGTAGTTGTTGGGGTTTTGGATGCTGAACTTACCGTTCGCATCGGTGACCACACCGGTGTCGATCTTGGAGGTGCCGTTGATCAGGTAAACCTTGGCACCCACCAAGTAACCGTCAATCGCTGTACCTGGCACCGAAGGAATGGTCTTGCTGCCACCGCCACCGCCGCCGCCTGCACCCATTGCGGCCAAGCCACCCAGTGCGGCGTACAACCAATTGCCACCCATGCCGGTGCTGGCTGTACCGGTGACCACGGATGCATCCACACCCGCCACCGACGACCACACCAAGGCTTCGCCCGCGCCTGCAGGTGCTGGCGCAGAGGAGCTCAAACTCACACCGTTGGCGGCTTCGCCTTGCGGCAAGAAGTCGACTTGCTGTGCGTCGTAAAAACCACTCAGCTTGATGGTCTCGCCATCGACATTCAGTGTCAGGTCTTGCGCTGTGCGCTTGGCTTGAAGCTTGGCAGGCACCTTGCCTGTGGTCTCGTCGAGCACCATGACTTTCATGCCAGGCAGCAGCTTGAATTGCGCAAACTCTTGCGGGGTCAGTGTCTTGCGAACACCGTCAGCACTTTTAACAACGAGCTTGATATTGGACATGGTTTGTTCCGTCATGGTCTAAAGGGAAAACTGCGCAAACCTCTAATAAGAGACCTGCAAAAATCTTGGTTTGGCAAAAAAGCAAAAGCATCAAAATCACGCGCGCAATAGCAAAGCTGCCAAACCAATGGCTGTTGATGATTTTGTGATTTGCAAATGCAAAACAACAGACACATAAACCGACAACTGCCGACAAATTGCGACAATCAGTCGGTTGGGGGTTGCGGTTGTTTATTTATTGAATTGAGGATTGATGTTCAAAGCGATGTGGGATCGATTTTGAATACCAAAAAATTCATTTGATGAATGCCGTGCTGCGCATGCAGGGGGTTCAGTTGTTGGCGGCCTGATGTGGCGCAATCCGTGACATGCCATCAATGTTGCAGAAGCCCCACGTCGTTGAGCAAATCAGGACTTTCTGACCTTTGTGGGAGCTCAACTTTGTTAAGGGAATCAGGGCTTTCTGACTTTGTGGGAGCTCAACTTTGTTGGGCGATGGCTTGCAGGGGTGGTGACTTTTGAAGAATCGCCGAACAAGTTCAGCTCCCACAAAGACAGGACTGCAATCGCCGGCTCCCACAAGAAACCATCCGCCTGAGCGGAGGCTTATTCGACTTTGGCTGCGGCGCGCAGGGCGGCGAGTTTGGCTTGGACTTGTTTTTGGGCCAAGGCTGTTTTGAGTTGAGGGGTGACGGATTCCAGGGGGGGTGGTGTCAGTGCGCGTTTGTCTTCGAGCTTGATGACTTGCCACCCGGCTGGGGTCTGAACGGGCTGCGCCGCCAGTTGGCCATTTTTCAAAGCCTGCACGGCTTGCAAGATGGCGGGCGACAAGCGGGCTTCGGCCACCCAGTCGCTCAGGCCGCCTTTGTCGCGGGTGCCGGGGTCGCGCGATGACTCGAGGGCCACCGTTTCGAACTTGGCACCGGCTTTGATTTTGTCCAGCACTTGTTGGGCTGTTTTCTCGTCGGCCAACAACACATGGCGCAACTGGAACTCTTGCGTGCCCAGTGCTTTGACTTGCGCTTGGTACTCCGCCTTCAGGTCCGCATCGCTGACCACCGCATCCTGCATGGCCTTTTGTTGCCAAATTTGTGCCAAGGCGTTTTGCTGGGCCAGCTCGAGTCGGGCTTTGTTCTGGGGTTGTTTGTCGAGCGATTGCTTGGTGGCGTCTTGCGCCATCACCGCTTGGTTGATCAGGGTTTCACGGATCACATTGCGCAACTGAGGGCTGTCGGCCACGCCACGGGCCAACTGCTCGCGCAGCAACAACTCACCACGCTCGGCGGGCGAAGTCTGGCCATTGATCTTGATGGACAAGGCCACTGGGGCTGCTGCTGTGGCGGCGGGCGTCGTTTGCGCTTGTGCGTTGGCGCACAGAAGTGCCGCACACAAGGTGATCGTCCATGTCGATGGGTGCAATGACTGTGTTGTCTTATTCATGCTCAAACTTCCTCATGATGTTGAAAAGGGTTTACCGGTAAGCCACAGGCACTGTCTTGGTGCCGCCAATGGCGGTCACAGTCAATAAGCTGGCTGGTGTGAAACCTAACACCGAACTGATCTTAATCGCTCCGGCGTTGGTCTTGACAAGACTGGTGGCCGTTCCCGACAGCGTCGTCACCGATAGACCTCCGCTGTTGGCCAACAGGTCCAGCCCACCATTGCTGGCATACATGGCAGTGCCGCTGATGGCTTGTCCATTGTTCCAAGCGTTGGCCGCACGCAGCTTGACCAGACTGTTGGCTTTGAGCGTGCCAAAGGTGATGCCCCCTGTGCGCGCGAGGGTGTCGATGGCACCGCCCGATGTGGTCAGGTTGCCCAAAGCCACATTGGTGCCCGCATCGATGGTCATGTTGCCGGTGCTGGTGCCCGTGGTGATGGCCATCGCCCCGCCCGAGATCAAGTTGACATAACCGGCCGTCACGCCAAAGGTGCCGAGGGTCATGGCACCGTAGCTCTTGGCACTGAAGTATGTCTTGGCGTTGGCCGTTTTCACGTTCACTGAGCCTGCGGCAGACGAATCCACATCCACAAAAGCATTGGTGCTGGTCAAGGTGGTGGCGGTGATGCCGGCCCCTGACAGGTCCACCTCGGCTGCAGCCTTAGCCGTGGTGATGGCCAGGCTGCCGATGGCATCGACCCGCACTTTGTCCGCGCTCGAAGTCAAGCTGCCCATGCTGGCATTGCGCCCCACTGTGGCACGGAGTTCGCCACTGGTGGTGCCGGTGTTCACGCTCATGTCATTGCCCGATACCAGCGCAGCGGATACCGCCGAAAAAGTACCCACCGACAAGTCGCCGGCCAGCGCTTGAGCATCGAGCAAAGTCTTGGCTGTAGCGGTGGTGATCTTCAATGCACCGGTGGTGGTGTCCACATCGATCTTGCCAACGCTGCTGGTCAAGGTGCCTGCGGTCATGCCCGTGCCGGCGGACAAGTCGACCACGGTGCCCTTGGCCAAGGTGAGGGCCATGCTGCCTGTTACGTCGGCTTTCACTTGCGAATTCGTCGAGGTCATCGAGCCCAGGCTGGCATCGCCACCGGCCGTGACGGTGATGCTGCCTGCCACCGTGCCGCTGG
This sequence comes from Comamonadaceae bacterium PBBC2, assembly GCA_002255935.1. Classification (GTDB taxonomy): domain Bacteria; phylum Pseudomonadota; class Gammaproteobacteria; order Burkholderiales; family Burkholderiaceae_C; genus Limnohabitans_A. Next base: position 39,146 of record NKIO01000006.1, on the reverse strand, counting down.
TCAGGACCATGTCGGTGCCGGACGTCAAGACCGCCGAATCGGCGGTATAACTGCCCAAGGTCAAAGCACCCGTCACGGCTTGCGCGTCGAGCAAGGTTTTGGCAGTGGCGGTATTGATTTTCAAACTGCCAGTTGCAGAGTCCACATCGATCTTGCCCGTGGTGCTGGTCAATGTGCCCGCCGTCAAACCCGTGCCTGCCGAGATATCAAGCAACTTGCCCTTGGCCGCTGTGATCGTCATGCTGCCCGTGGCGTCGGCTGTGATGTTGCCCGCTGAAGCAGTCAAAGTCCCAAGGGCAGCCGTGCCTTGGCTGTTGATCACGATGTCACCCGTGGTGGTGCCCGTGGTCAAGTTCATGGCCGTGGTCGCTCTCAGGTTGGCCGTGGCTGCACTGAAGGTGCCCAAGGTCACACTGTCAGATTGCACATCCAAGTCAGTTTTGGCTGACGCTGCGGAGACTTTCAACACGCCGCTGACCGAATCGATGTCGATGTTGGCCAGCGTGCTGTTGAGGTTGCTGGCGGACAGGCCTGTTCGAGCCGACACATCCACCAAACCCGTTGCTTTGGCGGTTCCCAAATTGATGGTGGTGCCAGCATCGATCTTGATCCCACCGGCTGTCGCAGTGAGGTTGCTCACGTTCACATCGCCTGCCGTGCTCTTGATGACGATGCCGGTGGTGGCCGTCAATGACTGCGCTTTGACACTGCCAGCATCGGTGTTGAGCGTCAATGAACCCGTCCCGCTGGAGGCTGTGGAAATTTGCACCCCTTGTGCAGCATTCATCGACAGATGACCCCGACTTGAAGCAGACAAAACTTTGATGTCTTGCCCTGCTTGCAAGGCCATCGTGCTGTTGCTGCTGGTGATGTTGAGCAAACTCATGGCTTGACCGGACTTGAGGTCCAGCGCGCCCAAAGAAGAAGTCACGGTCAAGGCCAACTCGCCAGCGGCTTCCATGGTCAAAGTGCCGGTGGTAGCAGAAGCGGTGGTGCTGTGGATGTCGCCATGCGCACCCAAAGCTTTGACGCTCATATTGCGTGTAGCGCTCATCGATGTGGCATTCACAGCGCCCGCATTGGCCTGCAAGCTCACGTCGCGCCCTGAGTTGACGATGGTGCTGTTGATGAAGGTGCCTGCGGTGGCCCGCACATCGCTGCCCGAAACCACGCTGGTCAAATCAATGGACACATCAGCATCCAGAATGACCGCACCGGTTCCGCCAGCCACTTTGGGACCCACGATGGTGCTGTTGCTGCTGATGTTGGCAATACCACCGGCAGTGAAGTTCACCCCGGTCATGGCACCATCGGAAAAAGCGAACACATCGCGCTTGGCCGAAATGCCGGTCAGCGTGTTCAAGCTGCTGTCCCACACGTTCACATACGCGTCCAGGCCTGAGTTGATGGTGCCCACCGTCATGGGGCTGTTTTCTGCTGCCTCCAGATAGACCGAGTAGCCGACCGGTGTACTGGCGTTCACGCCACCCGAGCCGACTTTGATCACCATGGGGTTGTTCAACTCGCCAATGGCGCCCGCCATGGCGGTCAAGTTCAAGGTCTTGGCCTCGATCGAGCGCACCGTGCGGTCGCCCGTGTTCGGGTAGTTGATGACCGGACGGCCATCGATGATGGCGCCTGTGGCCGACAAGGTGGCCGTGCCCGGTGTGTAGATGTCGGCTGCACGCATGTCACCGATTTCATGGATCCAGATGCCGTCTTGTGCACGCGCGGTCAAGGTGCCGGTGCTGTTGTTGCTCAAAGTCAATTGCACCGGTTTATCGGCCGAGCCAATGGCACCTCGCGCAGCTTCCAAAATGGCCTTTTGGCCCTGGATGACCGAGACGCCCGCATCCGCCACGTTCAAAATCGAGTCGGACACTTTGATGCGGATTTCGCCGGTGCCAATCACCCGCTCCAGGTTGGCGGTGCCGCCATTGGGGAAGGTGTCTGTGGTGTCGGCTCCCAAGTACACGAAGCCGTTGGACGTGACGTTCAAGCGGTTGGACAGCACGTTGAAGGTGTCCTTCTTGACCACCGTCAGCGTCCAAGTGTCGCGGTTGAGCGACATGTCGTCGGTCTCGGCCGACATGATGACCAGCTTTTCATCGTCGGTCAGTGCGGCCGTCTTGCCCTGCGCCAAACGCGTGGCCTTGAGCAAGGGGATCGTCACCGAACCATCGTCTTTGCCGATCTTGCCGCCAGGCTTGAGCACCACACGGTTGCCCACCACGTTGGGTTCCTCAATGCGGGTTTGCGTGCTGGTCGAACTCTTGGAGAAGATCGACTTGGGCAAGGGGTTCTTCAGTTCGGCATCAGACCAGGTGGACAAGGCTCCCACTTCGCTCTTGCCTGCCGCCACGTTGGCCGTGTTGATCGCCGCAATGATCTTGTCGTTGTTCGTCTGGTACACCGTTTTGCCAAACTGCTTGTCCAGTGCCAACACCTCGGCCGTGCGGTCGGCCTCGGTCTTGGCCAACTGGACCTCGCTGATGCCCGCGTCCAGCAACTTCTGACGGTCTTCGGTCGGCATGTTGTATTTGTAATCGGCGGTGATGGTGTCGGCGGCATAACTGGTGACGTTGCCACTGCCGTCAGTGACCACGTCGCGCACATCGCGCAGCGCCCAATAGCGGCGGTATTGGGTGCGGGTCAAGTTCAGGGTAGCCTGCCTGCTGGTCTCGGCCGATGCGCCTTGCAAAGCCGACGAACTCCACAAAGCCAGCAATTCGGCTTCGGTGCGCTCGTCACGCGTTTCGTTGCGGTTGTTGTCGATCAGGTCACCACCGGTTTCCAAGTACACATCGCCGCCCGAGATCACCTGGTTCACCCACAAATTGCCGGTGGGCTGTTTGATGGCGATGCCGCCCCGCGCTTTGGCGGTCAGGCCGCCCAAGGTCGAGTCTTGGGTCTGGATGTTGAGTGTCGATTTGACCGTGCCATCCGAGTTGAACTCGCCAATGCCGCCCGAAGGCGCAGACAGGTAAATTTTCTTGCCGGTCACGTGCACGATGCTGGGGTCCAGCCCCAGGATGTCACCTGCGCCATCGAGCCAGACTTCTCCCGTGGTCGATACGCGGTTGATGCGCAAAGGCCCGCTGTTGGAGTGGAATGCGATGGAACCTGAATCGGTCACGGCTGTGAACGAGCCATTGCCTGTGATCAGGTTGATGGGCGCGGCCTGGATGCCGATGCCCGACTTGGCTCGGAAGTTCAGGCCAATGCCCTCCACCACCGCGCCGCCCGACAACTGCGTGATGCTGCCGTTGGTGGACGTCAAGGACACATTGCCGCTGGCATTGGAGATGTTGCCGCCCAGGCGAATGTCGCCCACGCTGCTCACGGTCAAAGCACCGGTGTCATAACCCACCAACTCCACATTGATGGGACGGTCGGCCTTCACGCGCTGGGTGTACAAGTATTTGTACCCCACCTCGGTGCGACGATCCACATAATAGGTTTTCTTGATGCACAGGAAACCACATTTTCGCCACGAACGGAAATAGGTTTCTACCTCCGCATCCGTGATGGATTTTTTAACTTCCATCGAAAAATTCGCGTTGTTCCCAAGGGGCACTGTGGTGCTGACAAAGATGTCCTCGGGCATGGCATTGGTCGTTTTGACCACTGTATTGATGTTGTTCCAGGAGACGCTTCCGCCGTTGATGAAGCCCAAGTAAGAAGACTTCTCGTAATAATATTTTTTCTCAGCCAGCGTCTCGTAACCTGCTGACCATGAATAAGTGCTGTTGTCCAGCGGGTCGTAATTGAAACGCGCCTTGACGCTGCCAGAAGGACTGCTCAAGGAATTGTTGATCACCGAGATCACCCGTGCCCCCGGGGCACGGCCATCGGTCACCGTGCCTTTGAAGATACCGTTGGCATCTTTTTCGTAGGTGGTCACCTCGTACGAAGTGACCACGCCCGATCCGTTATAGATCGGTTTATTCAAGTCGGTGATGCGGATCACGCCCTTGTCACCTCCGGTGTCCAAACCCAACAGGTCAATGCCGTAGCTGGTCTGGTTGTCGATGTTCATGCGGGCATAGCCATCGAGTGCACGGATCACACCGCCGCCGGTGTTGATGACCGATCCCACCAACTCCACCAGGCCGCCGGTCACATTGGTCGGCGCGACTTTGATGCGGTTGGATTCGGCATCGTAATAAATGACCGGCTGCAAGCGACGCGCCGCCATGGCATTGATCGCATTGGTGCGGTCCGTGATGCTGATCTTGCCAATGCCGTAGAGTCTGTTGATCTCGGACTCACTGTCGGTAGGCAAAGGCCCCGAGATCTGAATCATGGACGATGTGCCATTGGCCAAGTAGGTGCCTCGGTTACGACGCCATTGGGTCTGCCAGTTGGTGATTTGCGTTCCGACGGAAGCGGCTGTCAGCGTGACGTTGTAATCGGCCCGTCCAGACTGGATGGTGCCGTTGACGTTGAGGTAACGCGCGCCCATGAAGATACCGCCGCTGGCATAGATGCCACCGGCGCCATTGACCAAACAGTTGGCGTTGTAGCTCACATCCAAATTCACAGGTCGGGCATGACCGCAAATGTCAATGCCCAGCTTGTTCATCAGTGCTTCTTGGTCATTTGTGTAGTGCACTGCATAAAGCGACTCGGGGGAGCCCCCCACCGACTGGCTGATGCTGGGCGACGACAGCATGAAATTTTTGCCCGCAGTGACGGTAATTTCCTTGCCATCCAAGCGCGGGGTGTAGCCCGCCGTCTCGGCCACCACAGAAATGCTGCCCCCCGTGTTGCTCAAATTGATGGTGCCCAGCTTGTTGTAAAGCGTGCCATTGACACGCAACTCGGGAGCCCTGATCTCATCCTCATACAAGTTGGCCCAAGTCTTGTCTGGCGCCTCGACTTTAAAGACATTTCGCCCTGCATCAACGTCAGCCTCTGTCCATGTGTGCACACTCAACGGAATGTATGTGTTTTTCACTGTCAGACTTGGCAGCGCCAATGCCGACCCCGAACGCTCTCGGGTGTCGATGCTGTCAACCGTCAACAAGGTGGATTGTTGATTGGCATTGAGCAGTCCAATTTCAGCTTTGTCTTTGATGTAAGTACCGTTGTACTTGACAAAGCCCCCATTGGCGTCCACGGTCATGTTGAAAACACGCAAGTTCAATGGACTGCGGTTTTCAATGTAAATCTCCGAATCAGCACGGGCCGTCAGCTTGGCAGTACCCGTCACGCTGTTGCCGTACAGCTCGATGTTGCCACTGCCAGCGCGCAAATTCTTGATGTTCAAGAAATTGGCACTGACATCAGACAAAGCCACATAGACCGTCTTGCCGTCTTGCTGGTAAGAATCGGCAAGTCCTTCGCGGATCATGGAGGCAAAGTAAAAGCTCAGTTCTGCTTCAACAAAGGCGCGAATTTCTGGTACGTCGCCGTAACGTGCCAGCTGGTCGTAAAGTCGAGCCACATACGCACCCGCACTGGCACCCAAATCTTCGTTGGTGATGGTGTAGCGGACATCGCCTTCTTGAGACACCACATTACCCAGGGGTCCGAAAATAATGCGCTGCTTATTGCCATACCCCGCTTCAAATTCACCGCTCAAGCTGGCCGTAGTGCTCATGTTCTTTTTGGAGCTGCCGTACTCGCTGCTCAGGCCCATCATCTCGCCCAGGTCACGCGTCCAGTCACTGACTTTGCCTTTGCCCTCGACCACATAGGAGCCTTCGATGCCACCGAGCTTGATGGTGGCGCCCGAGCGGATGGCCGTGGCATTCACCGTCAGGCTGTTGTTCACATTGGCCGTGGCTTCGGCCTCGGGGTTGATCGAGACCGGGATGGCCGCGTGGTTGAACAAATCTACCCGTGCCGTCACAAAGTGTTTGTTGCGGTTGAAGTCTTTGTCTTGGCCCACCAACAAATCAATCGCCTCGGCACTGCGGATCTCGGTGCCAGTGCCGATCGTCACCCGGTTGTTCACATTGGCCGTGGCATAGGCATTGCCTTGCGCGGCTGCAGCCAGACCATAGGTCTTGGAGACCGAATTGGCCTCCAAGTCGATGTAAGACAGCGCATTGACGTGCGTCTCACCATAGTTGTTGACGGTGGTGCTGTTGCCCACCTTGGCATCGGCATTGGCGGTGGACTCGATCTTGGTTTCCACCAAAGCGATGGGGATGGCACCGGCCACATCCATCTGGCCACGCGAAGAGCCATGGATTTCGTTGTAGGCCCGCACTTCCAGCAAGCCCTCGAGGGTGATGTTGGCGCTGTTGCCCACGCTGGCCAGCGCATCGCCGTTCATGCGGGTGTAGATGTCTGCGCCTGCGCCGCTGATCACACCGCCGCCACCGCCTTCGGCGTTTTGCGCCTGCAAATCGGTGCGCGCCAAGTCATTGGTGGCCAGCACGCGCAGGCCATCGGCCACCAGCTTGGTGCTGTCGAGCACCCGGGCTGTGGCCGAACCATCCACATAGGCCTTGGTGACTGCGCCCGATGCCCCCAAAGCTGCCGCCGTGGCCGAGGTGCTGTGCACGTTGTAGCGCACCTGGCGCGTGGCATTGACCGTGGCCACGGTGCCCACCGTCAGCGTGTTGCCACTGCCTGAGCCCAAATCGGCCGTGACCGATTGGTCATGTTCGATGCGCGAATCGGCACCCGCACCCGCCACCATGCCGCCCGAGCCCGCAATGGCCTCGCTGTTGATGCTTTCATTGCCGGTGGCCGTGATCTGCAATGAGCCGCCCACCAGACCTTTGAACTGGTTGGCCTGCGCGGCCACGGTGGTGTCGCTGGTGGACTTGGCAAAGGCCAAGCCCAGGCCCACAAAACCGGCACCAATGCCGGTGGCAAATGATGTGACGTCCATCGAATCGATGGCGCTCACGGCCACATCGCCCGTGGTGGTGACCAAGGCTTGACCGGCCAAAGTGACCTTGGCCGAGCCTTTGTTTTCTGAAGTGGCCGACACGCCGGTGGCGCCCATCAACATGCCGCCAGAACCCGCGGTGGCGCTGCTGCTGGCCGCCGAATCGCCCGCCCCCAGAACGGACGAAATGTTGATGGACTGCCCAGTCAAGGTCATACTGCCCAGGCTCTTGACCTCGACTTCAGAGGACACGGACGATTTGGCGATGGACACACCCATGGCCACACCCGAGGCCACCGATACCCCGAGGGCCTCGGTGTTGGCGTTGGGGTTGCTGCTGGCGGCAATCGTCAAGGCGCCTTGCTGAGCATTCAGACTGATGCCGCTGGCCAATGAAACTTTGACCGAACTGCTGTCGGTGGCATCGGCCTCTGCGCCGCTGCCCGAGACCACACCGGCCGAGCCGCCTTTGGCATAGGCGTTGGTGGTGGCGTCGCGCTGCGCACTGATGTTCACGCCCTGGCCGGTGATGCTGCCGCCCACCTGCGTGAGCACGCTGCCGGTTTGCTCGGCCTTGGCGATCACCACGCCGACACTGACCGCGCCCACCGATGCGCCATAGGATTCACTTCGCATGGACGTGTCGTCCAAGGCGCTCACATTCACGGCACCCCCGGCTGTGACCGTGCCCGACAGCGAGGCCGAGTTGGCCGTGTCGTTTTTGGCCAGCGACACCGCAGCGCCCAAGCCCACCAAGCCACCCGCCCCGGCAATCGCACGGCTTTGGATGGACTTGGTGCCCGCGTGCAACTCACGCGTGCCAGCGTCCACACTGACACCGCCCGTGGCGGTCAAGCTGGACGAGCTGATGCTCGCACTGTTGGCACCGCCCAGTGTGGTCAAGGCCACACCCGCGCTCATGCCCAAGCCGCCAATGGCCAAGGAGCCTGCGTTGTTCAAGACCTCGGTCTTGTCCAGGCTGCTGACGGCCACCGAGCCTGCCGTGACCGAAGTCGCGCTCAAGGTGGCCGAGGTTGAATGCGCCCCCGAAGCCCCGTTGAAAGACGCTTTCGTGTCGTAGCTAGAGTCTGAATTGAGGCTGCTCTTGTCGGCATCGCTCAGCGACGAGCCGGTGCCTTGCGCTTTGTTGGCTTGGGTGCCTGCCGACACGCGGCTCATGGTGCCGTTGTTGGAGTTGACTTCGCTGTTGGCATCGCTGTTGGGTGCCACGCCAAAAATCAGCACGCCCACCGCACCGCTGATGCCGGCCAAGCCACCACCGCCAGCGGTGGCTGTGACCATGTCGATGTCGGCTTGGCGCAATGCGGCCACCGACACCACACCTTCAGACTTGAGGCTGCTGCCTGCAGCGCCCGCAATGACTTGGCTTTTGCCGATCAAGACGTTGGCTGCGGTGCCCACGCCACCCAGCTTGCCACCACCGGCAGCACCGGCGTTGTGGCTGATGTTCACCGATTCGGTCGCCGCGACCATGAGGCTGTTGACACCATTGTGGGTGTCATCGTGCAGGCGCGAATCGACCGAGGATGTGCCGGTGATGTTGGCTTCGGTCAAACCTTCCAGCACGGTGACCGTGGCACCGATGGCCACGCCACCGAATTCACCCACACCGGCCGTGGCCGAGACGGCCAATTCTTGCGTGACGTTGTTGGCCAAGACCTTCACATCACCATCGGCGCGGATCGCGCTGTTGGTGACCAAGGCCTTGACGGTCGAACCCGACACATTGACCGTGAAGCTCAGGCCCACGCCTGCCACGCCACCAGCGCCCAAAGAACCGGCGATCAAGTTGGTGCGGTTGGCACCTTCGGCCAAGACCGACACATCGGTGGCGTTGATGGTGGCATTCAAAACGCGGGCTTGCGTGTTGCCCTTGAGCAAAGCGACGCTGCCACTGCCAGCCACGCCGGCCACACCGCCAACACCCGCACCGGCTGCAATCTGCGCCACGGTGGCATCCGCCACGGCTTTGACCGTGGCATTGCCCTGGGCATTCACGGTGGCGCTGTCAATGACTTCGGCCGTGGTGCTGCGCTTGATGAGCTCTGAGCCCACCGCACCCGATACGCCTGTGGCCAAACCACCGGCCACGGTGGCCGTGGTGCTGGCGATCAAGGCATGGTCTGCGGCCAACACACGCGCTTCTTGCGCAGCATCTGCGCCAGAAGCCGAGTTGATTTGGGCGCTGTCCACATAGGCCCGGGTCGAGCCATCGATGCTGTCCACGTTGACCGACGCACCGACACCGACGCCACCGCCACCGACCACGGTGGTCAAGGCGGCAATCTGCTCCACCGAGGTGGCCTGCACGCTCACGCCGCGCTTGTTGCTGCTGCCGCGCGAGGCGCGCGACAAAGCGGTGTCGGTCACCTCGGTGATGTTCATCAAATCGGGGGCCGCGCTCAAGCTGTCGTTGAGCACCGAAACACCATCGCCCGTGCCCGCACCGCTGACGCGGGTGCCCGAGCCGTCCACACCGGCCGTCGTGGTGCTGGTGATCATGTTGACCAAGACCCCGCCGGCCGCACCGACGCCCGCGATGCCCAAACCCACGGCACCCGCCAAAGACTTGATGCGGTCGTTGCTGTTGGCCGAGACGGCCACGCTGTCAGACGCTTCGATGATGGCGCTTGAATTGACCAATGACGAGGTGCTGGTGGCGATCTGGGTGACAGACACCGAACCCTGCACGCCCACGGTGGGCGATGCGCTCATGCCCACCGCGATGGTGTCGACCACGGCATCGCTGTCGGCTTTGACGCGCACATCGCCCGTGGCGATCTTGCCCGACGAGGTGCCTTGCACCAAGGCGTTGACCCCGGTGTTGATTTTGTTGACCGCCAAGGCCGCACCCACAGCAGCGGTGCCGCCCCCGGCAAAGTTGCCCGCCAGCGCGTGCACAGTGGCCGTGTCGGTGGCCGACACATCGAGCGAGCCTGAACCACCCACCAAGGTGCTGCCCACCCATTTGGCGGTGATCGTGTCGTCCAGAATGTTGGTGGTGTTGGAGCCGGTCACGGCAAAGGTGCCGCCACCGCCTGCGGCCACGCCCAGGGCCTCGATGGTGGAGTTCGAATCGGCCAGCACCTGAACCGCGCCCGAGACTTGCAAGCTGCTGCTGGTGACTTCGGCGCTCACGATTTTGCTGGCCGACTCGTTGCCTGCCGTGCGGCCCATGAAGTTGAGCGCCAAGGCCGCGCCCACAGCGGCCGTGCCGCCGCCCGAGACGGTGCCCGCAAAGGAGTCGATGTCCGAATCGTCGTGCGCCCAGACTTTGAAGGACGATGAACCGGTGGTCTGCGTGACGCTGGTGGCGGTGGCTTTGACGCTGGAGGTCAAGCTGTTGGTGGTGTTGGAGCCGTTGACGGCCACGTTGCCTGCGCCACTGCCGGCGGCCGCCACCGAACTGATGTTGCCATCCATGTGCGCGAGAATTTGCACAGCACCCGTCGTTTTGAGGCTGCTGCTGCCCACTTTGGCTGTCACGGTGCCCGCGATGTCGTTGACCGAGATCGCGCCGCCCACGGCGTTGGCGCCGCCGCCGTTGATCACACCCGCCAAAGAGAAGATGTTGGAGGTCTGATCGGCCTGCACCGTCAAACTGCTGGCCGAGACGTTTTGGGTCAGACTGGCGATTTCGGCCGTGACATCGCCTGCGATCAGGTTGCGGGTGACGCTGCCGTTGATGGCATTGGAGCCGCTGCCGCCGCCGGCAGCCGCGATGGCGCCGATGCTGCCGGTCAGGTCTGCATCCACCACCACGTTGGTGGCGCTGTTCATGCGGCTGTTCTTGACTCTGGCGGTGACTTGGAAGTCTTTGCTGCCCTCGCCCATCAAGTTGATGGCCACCGCGCCACCGATCACGTTGCCGCCAGGGCTGCCCGCGATGGCACCGGCCAGGGATTGGATACCGCCTGTGTTGGAGGCATGCACTGTGAGGCTCGATGCCGAGCCATTGAAGGTCACATCGTCCACCAAAGCGGAGGTGCTGCCGTTGAGCCAGTTGGTGCTGGACGACCCCCCCGCACTGCCTTGCATGCTGGCGGCGATGGTGGCCGACAAGGTCTCGATGGCCGAACCTGCATCGGCCAGCACCGACACCGTGCCCGAGGCATTGACGACCGAGCCGGCGATCAACGCTGAGCGAGTGGATTCGATGGTGTTGAAGCCAAAGGCCAAGGCCACCGCTGAGCCTTTGGAAGCCGAGATGCCACCGGCCAATGAAGAAATTTTGGCGCTGGTGGCGCCTTCGCCGTTGCCCGACTTCACCAAGATGTCACCGGCGGTGACGGTGGATCCGCTGATGCGGGCATCGGTCTGGTCGCCGATTTCGTTCCAGGTGGCGGTGCCCGTGAAGGCGAAATTGCCATCGCTGAATGCGCCCGAAGCGGCAATCGACTGGTTGTCGCTGCGGTTGCTGGCGGAAACCCGAACATCGCCACTGCCCAGATTGATGGTGGCACCCGTGATGCTCGCTGTGTTGCCTGCACTGCGGTTGACCACGGTGCCGCCTTTTTGCACCACGCTTTGGCCGTTCACGGTGTAGGTGGAATCGGCCAATGTATAGGTCTTGGTGCCGGTTTGGGTGTACGAGATCGCACCGCCGGCGGCATTGCCACTGCCACTGCCCACAGCAATGGACAGATTACCGGCCAGGCTGAAAATATTGCCTCGGGTGTCCGAGTCCAGGTCCAGCGACGCGGCTGTGACCGAGCCGCCCGACACGGTGGCCGACGTGCGCTGGCCGATCAAGTTGACCGAGGCCGAACCCATGCCCGAGAACTTGCCACGCGTGGCGCCCGCACCGGCAGACACGCCCACGATGTTGGCGCGGCTCCAGGCGTCCAGCTCCACGTTGCCGGCGGCGGTGATGTTGCCGTTCAGGTCGGCGCTGTAAGTGGTCTGGATGCGGTTTTGCACATACGACAGGCCCACACTCGAGGCCGCTTTGCCGGCTGTCAAACTCAAGGTGCCGGCCACGCCCAAGATGCTCTCGCCTTTGTCGACCGAGGCTTTGATGTCATCGGTGTAACCGTTGTCCACCGAGTTCATTTCGAAATCGGTGATCACAGACTGGCTGACGTTCCCCATCAGGGTGTCAAGCACATTGTCATTGGGCGTGCCGCCAGCCCGTATGGCGATATTGCCCGACGCATTGACCACCGCGCCACCATTGATGCTCGCTGTCATGGTGTTGCTCAGGTCGTTGATGACAAAAGCGCCCATCAACTGCCCTGCGGAATTGGAGTCGGTCTGAACCCCAGCCACAGCACCCGCTGCCACGATCTTGTGGCTTGACAAAGCGGCCACCGACACGTCTTTGACCCGGGTCATGGTGCCGCCCACGATGCTGGCATCGGTCGAGCCTTCCAAGTCCACCACCGACACGGTGGCCCCGACCCCAGCAGAACCTTTGCCTGTCGAGAAAGACAAGGCACCCCCGCCCGCCCCGATGCGGCTGCGGTCATAGGCCAGCACCAGTGGATCCAAGGCTGTGGCCGTGGCCACATTGCCCGTCACGGTGGACGACTGGATGCTGGCGGACGTGTCGTCGGTCAGGTGCGTGATCGAGACCGAACCCACGATGGACAGGTCACTTGTGGTGGTCTTCGACATATTGGCCGAAATACCTGTGGCCACTGCCGTGCGTTCACCGCCCTTGAGGGCCTCGACTTGCAAGGCCCCGGCCAGATCGGCCAATTGGGTCAAGCTGCTGTTGGTGATGAGGGCCAGGGTGTCGTCGTCCGACGACTGGATGGCCACCGCACCGGCAATCGAGGTGGTGGAGGTCGTGGTCGGGTTGCTGGCCATGGTCAATGCGCCGCCACCGGCCACACTGATCTGGGTCAGATCCTGCGTAGCGCGCACCAAGACCTGGGTGGTACCTGCACCCACGCCTTTGACCACAGCGCCTTCGATCATGGAAGTGGTGTCGATGTCAGAGAAGTTGGTGACGATGGCACCGGCCCCTGCAACCGAGAACTTCGGTGGGGTGCTGGCACCGCCACTGTCGCCTTCTGAAGCTGCACCCTGACCTTGCAAACCGCCCGTGACAGCAGCCAAGGGTGAGGCCGAACCGCCACCGGCCTTGGCTTGTGAACTGCTGGAGCCAGCATCGGCTTTGTCGGCCATGGCGGGTTTGGCGGGGCCGCCCGCCATGGCTCCGGCAATGCCGATGGCGCCGATTTTGCCGATGCTCTGGGCCAGCACATTCAATTCAGCTGATTTGACAAAGCCCACCGCACCTTCGGCCGTGTTGCTGCCACCGGCGTCTGCGTCGTTGTCGCCAATGTAGGCTTTGGTGTTGCCCGAAATCTCGTTCATGGACAAGCCGATGCCCACGCCCGAGCCTGAGCTCTTGGTGACCGCACCGACGATGCCAAAACTCCACAGGGCCAGCTCGGCCTTGACGTTGACTTTGTCCGTCGCCGTGACCTGTGCCTCGCGGCTGATGGAAGCCAGGGCTGTCTCGTTGAGCTTGTTGTAAGCCACCATGGCGTTGGCGGCAATCCCTTCGCCCGCTCCTGCGGTCGGGGCTACTGTCAATGACCATTCCTTGTTGATGGCCTGCACGTCCAACTGCCGGGCACTGACCACGGCGCCGTCTGCAATACCTGCCACGGCGCGATTGGCACGGTCCACCAGCGTGAAGGTACCGCCTACGGCCGTGCCGCTGCCGCTGCTTTCCGGAGCCTGCCCACCTGCCAACTGGATGGTCTGCACATGGTTTTGGGCTTTGATCAACATGGATGGCTTCATGTTGTGCTCGATCTTGATTTCGTCGAGCGTCACACCTGTATCAACACCGTTGATGATCACATCACGCGTCTCGATGGCAAACTCTTCGATGACCTTGAGTTTTTTATCCAAGCGATAGGCTTCCATGCCGGTCGTCAAATGCTCGATGTCCGAGTCGAAATACACCTCTTTGGTGTCGTACTGCCATTGCTCAGAACTGGTGGTGGTGGCCGTGACCTGCGCACTCTTGTCCACCCAAGCCGTGGTGTTGTTGTTCACATAATGCAAACTCACTGCACCCGATGCAGCCAGATTTTGGGCCGAAGACTTGGCACCCACTTTGGAGCTCACAGCCTCTAAAAATGACAGGTTGGCGATGCCATACAAGTTGGCATAGACCTTGAACGGGTCATCCCATTCAATGGGTGCCGATTCGGTGAAGAACTCGGGCATGTCCGTGTTGGCGCTCACCGCCACGTGCGAACCCGACAGTGTGGCGTTGGCGCCAACCTTGGCCGTGGTGGTGAAGTTGTGCCGGCCATAGTTGAATGCGGCACTGAGGGAGGTGGCCGCTGCATCGGCCCCTTTGGTTTTGGAGGTGGTCTCGGCCATGGCGATACCGCCGATGGCACCGGCCAAGGTTTGCGCGTCGATGATGGCGTGGCTGGTGGACACCAAGCTGCCGCCGCTGCCCAAACCCGCAAAAGTGGTGTGATCGGATTCGCTCCATGCCAGCGCACCGGCCATGCGCAGCTTGGGTGTGCTTGAAGACGAGCTGTTGCCACTGGCCGCTTCTTGCGCGCTGGCCAATTTATCGGCCATCGACATGAAACCATCGAACAATGTTTTTTGTGCTTCGGCGTCGCTCAGCTCCAAAGTCTCCGGAAAGCCGAATGCCGGTGCCGGTTCGCTGCTGTTGGACGACTTGGCTGACACCCCCCCTTTGGAGATGAAGTTCATGGCGGTCACGCGGGCCACACCGCCTGATGTGGCTGAGCCTTCTAACGTGGCACGGGTGTCTGATTTTTGCAGCGACAGTGCGCCCACCACACCGGCGGTGCCACCGCCATAAATTTTGACTTCCGCAGCGGTGTTGTACTGCCCCGAATGGTAAGCCTCCATCGTGAGGTCCTTGCCCGACTGCAAAGTGGCACCACTGTTGACCTTGACGGCTGTGCTCACATCCGAGCGCGAACCGGCAAACACAACAGATGCCATGTTGGCCGCGCCGGTTTGTTCATCGGTCTCGGTCTCAACCGTGCTGGTCATCAACACTTTAGATTTGGAGGCCGCGATCAAGCTCAAATCATTGCCTGCAGACAAACTGGCGCCAGACTTCACCTCAATTTGGGTGGTGCCTTCGAGTTGGGCAAAGCCTGCACCCAGGTTGGCCAAGGCCGAACCGCCCACTTGCTGCTGGGCACCGGCATAGCGGTCGGCTTTGGCGGTGATGCTCAGGTCATTGCTCGCTTGGATCGAGGCTGAACCTTGGATGTTGATCTTGGCATCGCCCTTGGCCTGAACATAAGTCAGACTCAAACGCAATGGCGAGTCCAAATACGTCATGGCCAGATCAAGGGCTTTTTCTTGTGCCGATGCCGCCACGCCGCCAAACAAAGCCTTGCTCTCGATGTTGGAGAGCAAGGTGATGTCCTTGCCCTTCAAAGTGCCGGCCACATCAATGGAAGTGTTGGCATTCGACAGGGCCACAAAGGTGGCCCAGTTGCTGGAATCCTTGGCCGTGAGGGTGATGTCACCGGCCTTGTAGGTGGTGGCACTGCCCACATTTTTGACCGAGGCATCGAGCACTGCGCCCGACTCGACCACGATGCTGGGTGCGGTGAGGGTGATGTCGCCGCTGTTGTCCGTGGAAAGCACCGATGCATCGGTCGCATCCAAGCCACTACCCACTTTGCGGGTGTTGATGATGGCCCCGGTTTTGACAGTGACCTTGCTGCTCGCACTGGAGCTGAAATCTGCCCCCGCAGTGAGGTTGTTGCCGGTGATTTCTGCTTCAGCGGGATCCAGATAAACCAGGCCTTTCAAACCACTTTGACTGCCCGCATCGAAATGCATGCCGTCCAGTTTCATGAAGCCCAGACCCGAATATTCAATGTTGCCACCTGCGCCCGCACCGTCGCCACGGGCGTGCAATTGCGCGCCCGCTTCGTTGGCAATGTCGCGGTGCGCCATCAAGGCCACCTGACCGCCCGCTTGCCCCGAACCCGCAGCGCCCGAGGCGGACACCTTGGCATTGGCCGTGACCAGGATGTCTTGCCCCGCCACCAAGCGCACGGCGCCTGCGCGGGTGAACTGTGCGCTGTCGCTGAGCAACATGCCGTTCAGCATGATCGAGCCCGGCGTGGTGATGTCGATGACACCGTCCACGTCTTGCATGGGCAACAAAGATTTGAGGTCACCCAGATTGACGGCCGAGCCGGCCACACGGCCGTTGACCACCACTTGGCCCGAGACCGTCACCGCGTGGGTGTCGGTGCCGCCGTGTCCGGCCATGAGGGTCAAGCCCTCGGCCACGTTGATGCGGCCTTGAATGTTCACACTGCCTGTGGCCGATCGGTCAAACTGACCGCCCAGTACATTGCCCACCGTGGCGCCCGACAAGCCACCGTTTTGGAGGCTGTTCAAGAGGCCATCCACATAGGTGGTCGAAGGCGCCGCAAAGGTCAAGCGACCTGCATCGATCTGGCCTTGGGGGCCCACGGCAAAACCGTGGCTGTCGATGAAGAGCAAATTGCCGCCGATGTTGCCGTTGGCCAGGCGGCTTTCCAGCCGGCCGTCCACACGCACCTGGGCATCGCGCACGATGTTGACCCACCAGTTGGTGTCTTTGGGCACCAGCATCTTGACCTGGTCGCCCTGCCCCACGGCAAAGTTCGAATAGGTGCTGAAGGCATTGCCATCGCGCAGGCTTTGCGTGGTGATGGTGGTTTGCTTGCCCTGCGTGCTCACCACCGTGTCGGTCTGCCCTGCGCCTTTGAGGGGCGTGATCACCGTCTGCCCCAGCACCATGGGGCTGGCCGCGCCCAAGGCCACGGCAGCAGCCAAGGCCAATGGGCGCACCTGCACCAGCAAGCGCCGGCGCGCCACCCAGGCTTTGCGCCTCGCCTGACGCTGGGCCAGGGTCTTGGAAGGTGGGCGGTTAACTCGGGTCATGTTCAGCTTTCAAAGACGCGCATCAGTTCGATCGGTCCGTTGTATTCAAGGTTCAATTGACCGCTCAGGCAGCCACAGCCTCTTTGGATGGCTTTGTGGGCTCTGGTGTTGGCTCCAGCGCAGCAGCCATGTCCATCAAGTGTTTGAATTGACGCAAGGACAGCAAATGCAGATAGGCCATGGCCAAAGCGCCTTGGCGGTGCAAGTCGGCCACCACCTTGTCTTCCAGGGCGTTGAGCTTGTGCTCGTCAACGCTCAAAAATCCAGTCAACTCCATCTGGCGACCACTGGGCAAGACCGCTTGAAGAGCCCGTTCTGTCAACACCCCTGCGGCATGCAAGGCACTGACCATGGTGCTGGTGGTGGCTTCGCCCGCGTCCAGAGCGACCAGGTCTTTCATGACGCCCTGAAGCCAGGGCATTTCTTGACCTTTGTCGTCAAACAAATCATCGCCTTTGGTCAGGTTCAGGGCTTCCCGCTGCACAGCAATCGGGCGGGCACCTTCATCGTCTGTCTGATCGAGCAGTCGAAAAGGCCAGGTACGCAGCACTGCAGGCATGTAGTCACCCGTCCAATGGCCTTTGTGGTCAACAAACAGGTTGCGACCTTGCTCCAATCCGGTGACGGCCAACAAACGGCCTCCAGCTTCGGAGTGCGTCATCACACAAGGAAATGCCAGAGCAGCCGAAGGCATCTCCGATGCGGCCAAATTGATGGTGATCAGTCCTTTAACCCAGTTCATGTCGCGTTGAACACGGTTGAACTTGAGCATGCGGTGCGCCTCGCGGTGCAAGATCGTGAATTCAGGTGCAGTGGCTGGTTTGTTATCCATGAGTTTTCCCCTTGATTGGAAGTCTGAAAGTGCCATCACCAGGACACGCTGGCTCGTAGCATCGCGCGTGTGCGGGCGCCCTGAAAGCCATGTGTTTGCTGGGTCAATGCGGTTTCGATCGACCAACGTCGATCCATCTGAAATTGCAGGCCGACACCGGCCGATCCGATGCGGCGTGACACGTCGTCTTTCACTGCGCGGCCGTGGTCGGCAAACACAAAGGCCTCGGGTGCGTCCACCGCTTTCCACGGCACGGGCTGGTACAGCGCCACTTGCAAAATCTGGCCGGTGCTGCCCGAGATCGAACCCAAGTCAAAACCACGCACCGATGAGCTGCCACCGACCAACCAAGCGTCGGTCATGTCGGGGGGGCGGCTGTCGGCAAAACGCAGTTGACCCGTGGCTCTCAACACCGGGCCTTGAGCGCCGGCCACACGGTAGGCCAGTGAGCTGAAGATTTCGGCAAAAGCATAGTTGTTGGCCTGACCCTTGGCGCTGCTGACAGCGCCTCGAAATGTCCCGCGCTCTGCGCCCACCGAGGGGTCGACCACCCAGTCGGTCGACGCCGCCAAGGTCAAGCGTTGCACGCTGCGGTCGCTCAAAGTGGCGCCCGAAGCTTGTGAGTTCGAATGCACTTGCGCCAAGCCTGCCGACAACTTCCACATCTGTCCGGGCCGGAAGTAAAGGTGACGAAACACATCCAGCCCCAAGGAACTGGACGCCCCTTCGATGAGCAAATCGCTTTTGGCTGGATCGGTCGATGCGACCACCGTGCGTGAACGCGAGGCCGAGGCATTGCCCCCCACACGCCAACCATCAAAGCCCAATGGCAGTGCGCCCGTCAAGCTCACGGTGGTGGCCGTCGGCCCTTGGATGGCCATGCCATCGACGCGGCCACCAGTGGACGTTGCGGGGTAATGCCGAAAGCCCATGATCAGGCTGTTGCCCAAGGTGCGGCCCGAGCCCATGCCGGGCAACTCGCCCATGGCCCAGTACTGGGTGGTGGGTGTTTCAGGCACGTTGATTTCGAGGTCGCTGCTGCCAAAAGTCTGGCCGGCCACATACTGGCCATCGGCCACGAAATCACTGCTGGCATTGAACAGGTCCAAACGCATGGCCAAATGTTCGGGGCGGATCACCTCACCCGATGTCAAGTCAAACCATTTGGACAACCAAACCGGATCGGCTTTGCTGCCCCCGGCAAATTTGATTTGACCCAAAGTGCCTTCCACCAAAATGATTTTGAACACCCCCGTCTGCAAGTCTTGCGGCGGGGCCACGGGCACGGCCGATTGCACCCCTTTGGCCAAATACAGGGCCTGGATGTCTCGCATCAGCGCGTTCAGATCTTCGCTGCCAACATCGCGGCCGAGGTAGGGTTTGACCACCTCACCCAACTGGTCTTGCGTCAGCAATTGGCTGGGCGAGAACAACACTTCTTGCAAAAAAATCTGGCCTTGCAAGGCTGGGCCTTCTGGCAACTGCAGGGGTGCCGGAGCTTCTGAGGGGCTTGGGGGGGGCGCTTGCGGTATGGCACGCTCGGCGTTGCGCAGGTCTTCTTGCAAGCGAGAGGCCGGATCGATCAGGGGCGTGGCAGCCCCCAAATGCGACATGCCCAACGAAAAAAGGCCGACCACCACGGCCAGCCTGAAATGAGCGCGGAAATCTATCGACATTCACCCACCGAGCCTTCGGCACACACTTGACCGTTGATCCAGGTCGCACCCGTCAATAACGCACGCGTGAAATTGGCCTGATCGATGAGCGCGCCTTTCAACTTGGCGCCGCTCAAATTGGCCCCAGTCAAGTTCGTATCGATCAAATTGGCACCCGTCAAATCGGCCAATTCAAAATTGCCCTGAGATGCATTGGCCATGCTCAAGTTGGCCCCGGTCAGGTCGGCCGCAATCCAGGACACCTGCGAGGCTTGCGCGTGGTTGAAGTTGGCACCGGGCATGCTGGCGCCGTCCAAGTTGACGCCGGTGAGTGTGGCGTAGTTCAGATTGGTGCCGGCCAAATTGGCCCGAGCACCGCCGGCGCCCGTGAGGATGGCACCGGTCAAATCGGTGCGACTCAAGTTCGCAGCAGACAAGTCAGCCCCGGCGATCTGGCTGCCATCGAGAAAAAGTTTAAAAACCAAAAAGTCGTCCAGACGCAGGTCATCAGGATTCTTGACCTTGACCAACCAAGCGTTGCGCAAGTCAGAGCCTTGCAACTGCGCAGCGGCGAGTTTGAACTGCCCCATCATGGCGCCTGACAAATTGCAGTTTTCACACTGCACAGCCAAACTCGTCGACAACTTGCTCACGTCATAGCGGTTGGCCGTGGGGCCCAAGTCGGCGCCAAACCAGGCAAAGACATGTGGGTTGCTGAGCGCACCGTTGGCCGACTCCAGACGCAACTGAAAACGGGGCATGGGTGTGGACAAATCACCGCGGCGCAACCAAACGCTGGCCTGAGGATTGGCCGCATTGACCTTGAACAGCGATTCATTTTTCGCGTTCAGCAATTCCACCGAGTTGACCACTTGCAAGGCCGGCACACCCAAGCTGATGCTCACGCGGCCGTCTTTCAAGATGTCAAAGAAGAAAGCATCCACACCGACCGTAGCGGTGTCACCCGACATGGGCAAGCCTTGGTCAGAGGTGGTCGATTCCAGCTGCAAAGTCACAGCCCCAGAACCGTTTTGCGCCACGATGCCGCCGGTGTTGCGGGTAGGCTCGTACAGCTGTCGCTCGGTCACCCCAAACTGCGGAATGAACTCTGGTGGGTTGCTGCTGCCGCCGCAAGCGGCCAGCAGTGCGCACACCACCATGCCCAGCAGCCCCACACTATGTTTTGTTGTTTGCATTGCGTTCCCTGAATCGCTTCGGATAAAACCTCTGAGGGTCTGAAGAGCGATCCCCTTCAGACCCTCAGACCCATCAACGACCAACGATGACGTTGCTGGCGCGGTTACCCACAGCCATGGCGATCGTGCTGTTGCCACTGATGTTCACACCCGCACTGGTGGTGCTGCTGATGCCGCCAGCTTGCACAGAGGCGTTGTTCACAGAGGCACTGACCGACGCCAAGTTGTACTGCACGTTGGTGATCGAAGCACTGGCCGTGTTGAGCGTGGCTGGCAATGCGCTGACTTGCACCGAGTTGCTGGCCGAGTTGCCGTAGGCAGTGGCTTGCATCAAGTTGCCCGTGACACCGGCTGTGCCCCCACTGTTCAAAGCGCCGCCCAACTGAACCCCACCCATGGTGAAGCTGTTGATGGAGGCGGTCACACTGGTGCCTCGCTCGGTGTTTTGCGAATTCAACACAGCGAAGGTCGGTGTTGCAGTGCTGCCTGTGGGTTGGGTCACAGCACCCGCGGTGCTGATGCCATTGGAAGCGGTGGCATTCAAAGCGCTGCTGGCCAAGTTGGCAGAAGCAGAAGCCTTGACCACGTTGTTGGAGACCGCCACGTTGGCGTTGCCGGAAGAGGCATCGGTCTCGACGCTCAAGGCGCCGCTCACAGTCGCACTGATGGCCGCCGAGGAAGTGAGTGTTTGGAAGCTGTTGATCGCTCCCGAGGCTTCCAGACGGTTGATGGCCGCCAAAGTCAAGCTGTTGGACACCGTGTTGGCGTTGGCGCTGGCCAAGATGGTGTTGTCGCTGAGCGAAACAGTCCCACCCGAGAAGACACCCGTGGACACAAATCCGCTGGCCCCGATGTCCACACTGGCAGACACACTGGTGCGTGCCGTTTGTGTGTTGACCACAGAGAAGTCAACATTGGTGGTGGCTGGTACGCCAGCTTCCAAACCTGACACGTCATCGTTGCGGCCCAAGATGTTGGAGCCCCTGACGGTGAGGGTGTTGTAGACCTCGTTTTTACCAGCCACAGCCGAGATGGTGTTGCCCGTGATGGCCACCGTGGCGTTGCTCAAACCAGCGGTTGAGACGCTCAAGGCCGCACCCGATGCGGATGTGCTGGCGGTGACACCACTGCCCCCATCGCTGTCACCTTGGTAGGACACCACACTCGCGGTCACACGGTTTTGTTGCGCAGCGTTGATGGTCAAATCGTTGCTGACGCTGTTGCCTTGTGCCAGAGATTTCAGGCTGTTGCCAGTCAGGGTCAATGTGGAGTCATTGACCAAGCCTGTGGTGATGGCCAATTTGCCTGTGGCGGTCGCGGTCACTGGGCCCATCATTTCTTGCTCCGTGGTGATGCTGAAGTCCGCATTGGAGGCGGCAAAGCCGTTGCGACCCTCAGACAGCACGTTGCCAGAACCCGTGGTGGTGATGGTGCTGGCGCTGATGGTCAAGGCATTGCCCATCACATTGCCCAGTGCTGTGGCTTTGATGTTGTTGTCCTTGGCTGTGAGGTTGGAGGACGCGTTCATGCCCAGATCACCAGTCGTCAAGTTGACGCCGCCCGTGACCGTGGCCTCCACTTGGGGTAGATACGAACCTGCCACCTGGGTTGAAGCCACACCGGCACTGGCGTTGGACAGTGTGGTCACCGCCAAAGCCAGATTGTTGGTGGCGAAGCTGCCACTGGCGTAAGCCAACACATTGTTGGTGTTCAAGCTCAATGTGCCTGCGTCCACGGCCATGCTCGAAGCGTTCAAGTTGACGTTGCCTGTGGTGGTGGCAAGGGCCGCTCCATTGGCGATTTCTTGGACGTTGCCCAGCGCGTAATCGGTGGTCAACATGGCGCCATCATTGATGTCGGCCTTGTTGCTGCGCGAGGAAACACCCCGACCACTGACGGTGGTGCCCGTGACCGTCAGGCTGTTGTTGACTGAGTTGGCATAGGCAGTACTGCTGATCAAGTTGTTGTTGACCGCCAAACTGGCTGTATCGACCGAATCAGCCACATCCAAGCTGATTTTGCCCATCACGGTCGAAACGGACTGGTTGGGGTGGTTGTTGGCATCGATGTTGCCGCGAGCATATTGCCAGTTGTTCACCGCGGCGTTCATGGCGGTCAGGTTGGTCACACCCAAGTCCAGCGTGTTGCTGGCGCTGTTGAGGTAGCTCGTGGCAGACAAGGTGTTGCTGTTGACCGAGAGTGCAGCACCCGAGTTGACCGCTCCCACCGTCATCTGAATCTCCAATGGGTCTGTGGGCGATGATGCGTTGGCGCGGGTGGTCGCCGTGGCTGAAATACCATAGTTGGTGTACTGCTTGTTGGTCAAGCTGACATCGGCCGACGTGTTGTTTTTGTCCACTGGCGTAGAGATGCTTGTGTCACTTTGCGCACTGGTACCGCTCAGCGTCAGCTGGTTGGTGGCCAAGTTACCCAAAGCGGTGGACTTGACTTGGTTGTTGTTCAAGCTCACAGCCGAATTGATGATGGTATTGCCGTTGATGAGCACATTGCCTGTGGTCATGGCATCGGCATACGAGTTGCTCACCATGTTCTGGATGGAGGCCACGCCTGCGCTGGCAGCGCTCAAGTGGGTCACGGCCAGTGTCATTTCGTTGCTGGCTTGGTTGCCACTTGCATACGATGTCACCGAGTTGCTGTTGACCGACAACTGGCTGTTCTGGACGCTTTCACCGTTGGTGAAAGTCTGGAGGTTGCCATTGGTCTTGGCCACAGTGCCAGTACCCGTCATGGTTTGTCCGTTGAACAGGGTCAAATCGGCACCTTGCTCACGGTCATCGGTGTTGACATAGGGGTTATTTGAACGACCCGAGACATTGGTCGCAGTGACCGACAAGCTGTTGGACGCGATGTTGGCCAGGGCCGTTGAGGCGACCTGGTTGCTGTTCATGGACGCCGTGGAGTCGCCGATGGCCAAGTTATCTCTCTTCACTTCGCCATTGGTGTTGGCGGTGACCATTGCAGCAGAAACCACTTGGGTGTTGGCATTGCCCATCGTCATGGCAGCCACATCGGTAGAGCGCACCACCATGGCGTTGTTGGCGCTGTTGGCATAGGCACTGGAAGTCAGCGCATTGCTGTTCATGCTGACCTGAGATGCGCTGCTGATGCCGTCCAGATATTGGAAGACAGTCGCTGCCGTTCCACCAATCACCCCTGTCTGTGCTTGCACAGTCGTACCCACCGCCGTCTGTGTGTTGTTGATCATCAAGTCTGCATTCAGATTGGACGTGGGGTAGTCCGCATTGCCCAGTCCGGCAAAGGCGTCAAAGTTTGTGTTGGCACCACTGACGCTGCTGACGGTCGCAGCCAGCGTATTGGCCACCGAGTTGGCCACAGCGGTCGACTTGAGGTTGTTGTTGTTGAGCGAGACATTGGCACTGGTGAGACCAATCGCTGACACACTGACCTCGGCTGTGGTGTCGGATTTGACATTGGACGAATTCACCAGTTGCTGCGACGCCACACCGGCCGATGCCGTGGTCATGCCTGTTGCTGTGATCCCCAAGCCGTTGGCGGCGTTGTTGCCACTGACATAAGCCGAGATGGTGTTGTTGCTCACATTGACAGTGGACGAGGTCACGCTGCCCAAATCGGCACCGATCAAACCTGACACTGTGGCCCTGGCAAAGTCATTTCCG
Organism: Comamonadaceae bacterium PBBC2; assembly: GCA_002255935.1. Classification (GTDB taxonomy): domain Bacteria; phylum Pseudomonadota; class Gammaproteobacteria; order Burkholderiales; family Burkholderiaceae_C; genus Limnohabitans_A. Next base: position 15,021 of record NKIO01000006.1, on the reverse strand, counting down.
CCACCTGCCATGACTTGATGGTTGGCAACCGAATAATCAGCCCCCACTTGCGCAATCCAAGTTGAAGCACTGGAGGTCGCGAAAGGCGACACCGCATCGCGGCCCGTGATCTGGCTGCCCGTCACCAACAAGGTGTTGGCGGCATAGTTGACGTTGCTTGAAGCGGTCATGGCATTGCCAGCAGCAGCAGTGGCGCCCCCTACCGTGACAGTGGAAGCACCAGAGACATTGCCTGTATTGGCAGTGATGGAGCCCGCCGTCTCGGCTGTGGATTTTTCGGAATAGGCTTCTGCGAATTGCCCGCTGGCCACAGCAGCTGTCATGCCGTTGAGGTTGGTCACGCTCACAGCCATGCTGTTGGTGGCGTTGTTGACATAACCCAGGGCCGCGACGCTGTTAGCTGCCACGGTTAAAGAAGAGGCACTGCCGACTGCCGCGCCTAAAGTCGTATAGATGGCGCTGTTGCCAATCGTGGCCGCCACCAATGTGTCGTTGCTTCCTTGGTAATTCGCTAAAGCCAATGCGGCATTTGCAGAGGCATAGTCTTGGGCATTGGCATTGGATGCATTCAAACTGGCTGTGCCTGCTGTGGCGTTGGTGCCCGTCAGGTTCAGCTCGTTGGTGGCCACATTGCCCAGCGCCGTGGCTTTGAGTGTGTTGTTGCTCTGAGTCACGGTCGATGCACTCAGAGAAGTCGCATTGATTTTGACCAACGGTTCGTTCACTGTCGCCTGGACTTTGACTTCGTTGTTGAGCGATTGCATGTTGGCCAAACCGGCTGTGGATTGGCTCAGGTTGGTGGTCGCCAAATCCAATTGATTGCCCACGTTGTTGGCACTGGCGTAGGCTGAGAAAGTGTTTTGGCTCAACGTCAAGGCCGAAGACGTGACAGCAACACTTGTAGCTTGAATGTTGCCGTAGCTGGTGGCCGACACATCGGAAGAGTAAATCTGTTGCTCAGAAACCAATGAAAAGTCAGCGCTCGAACTGTGCGCCTTGCCTTCGGCTTGCACATAGCCCTCACTTGAGGAATTGCGGCCCGATGCGTTGGTGGCGGTCAGGCTCAGGCTGTTGGATCCTGCATTGCCCAAAACCAACGACTGGATGGTGTTGCCACTGACTGTCAAGGCAGAACCGCCCTGCAAACTACCCGGGCTGGAGATTTTGATTTGACCGCCTGTGCTGCCTGTCAAAGGGCTGTACCCGGGGTTAATGAACGCCGCGCTGATCGCCTGACCAGAGGCCAGCCCAACTGACAAATTGTTGATGTTCGTTTCTGTCAGTTCAATGCTGTTGGTGGCGCTGTTGTTGTAGACCTTGGTGGACAGGGTGTTGTCTGTCAGGCTCAACGTGGAAGCATTGCTCACCGCAGAGGTGGACAAGCCGATTTTGGAAAGAGTGCCGCTGCTACCCACTTCGGCACTCATGCTGTTGCCCTCGCTTTTTTGCAAGCTGACCAGCGCCACACTGGAGGGGCTGCTGACGACGCCACCAAAAACACCGGTCTGCGTGACGGGGGCATCGAAGTTGACGTCGGAGCCCGTGATGCTGGTGCCACTGATGCTGATGCTGTTGGTGGCCAGGTTGCCCAGTGCGGAGGCCTGCGTCAGGTTGCCCGTGACTGCGATTTGGGCGCCCGATGCTGCGCCTGCCACAACACCCGTGCCCACTGTAATGGATGCATCACTGACAGTGGCTGTGAAGCTGGCACCCATCAAAGATTGCGATGAAGCCAGGCCCGTGTTGGGCTTGGTCAATGTGGTGACGGCCAAGACCATGTCATTGGTGGCATTGTTTCCTGTGGCGCTGGCCAAGGTGTTGTTGCCATTGACCGTCACGGCAGACGAAGTCACTGCACCGGCGATGACCTTCGTGCCTGAAGTCACAGCCGCATTGAAATCGCTGCTGCTGTTGAGGTTTTGGCTGTTGCTCAGGGCAAAGTCAGACGTCACCGAAGCCACACCTGAGCCGATGCTGGCACCCGCCATATTGATGGTTGGATCGCTGGGGTCTTTGTTCAGATCACGGCCAGAGGCCGTGGTGCTGTTCAGGTTCAGGCTGTTGGTCACTGCGTTGCCGAAAGCCGAGGCCGTGACGGTGTTTTGGTTGAGGTTGAGGTTCGATGCCCCCGACACAGCGCCCGTGTTGATGGATACCTCAGCGGTATTTGTGGCAGAAGCTGCAGAGTCCAAGGCGCTTTGCCCAGAAGACAGGCCCATCACCATGCCGGTCATGTTGCCCATGTTCGCCGTCAGGGCGTTGCTGGCGCTGTTGACGCCGGCCGAAGCTGTCAAGCTGTTGTTGTTGGCGGACAAGGTGGAGGAAGTGCCCACGGTGGTGGTGGTGATCTTGCTGCTGCCACTGAACACGGCACCGATGGTGCTGCCATTGTCGGCCTGTGCATTGGCCAAGGCGAAGTCGGCATTCGATTGCACGCCGACAGCCCCGTCAGAGCCGGTATTGACGTCAGACGATTTGCTGAAGGGCTTGGCTTCGGCATCGTAGAAGGGACCAGATGTGTTGGATGAACTCAAGCCGCTGGCGTTCGTGGCCGTCACGGTCAGGCTGTTGCTGGCGCTGTTGCCTCTGGCTGTAGCGCTCAGTGCGTTGCTGTTCATGCTCAGTTGAGAAGCCGACACGGTCAAAGCATCGATGGACACCGTCAGCGGTGTGGCAAATCCTGCGTTGGCGGTGATGTCGCTGGATGTGCCCATGAATTGCGCATTGCCCAGACCTGCATTCAGGCCGGGGGCGTTGGTGGCCGTCAAGGTCATTGCGTTGCTGGCCGTATTGCCGGTGGCCGTCGAGAGCACGCTGTTGCTGTTGACGTTGACTTGGCTGGCGTTGATGGCCAGTTTGTCGGCACCAGCCGTTTGTGTGTTGAAGCTTACCCCCAGGCTGTTGCCTTCATTGTTGGACGTCAGCGTCAAACCGATGTTGCTTTGGGCATTCAGCACCGTCGCAGCCGTGCCTGCCGATGCGGTCAACTCCGTTCCCACATCCGCATCCGCTGGCACCAATTTGACCAAGGGTGCACCATTACCACCGACCGTGAGATTGCTTGCGCGCAGTCTCAGCGTGTTGGCAGCGACGTTGCCTTCGGCTGTGGCAGTGATCGCGTTGTCGTTGAGGTTGACCGTGCCATTGAGTGTTGTGGGCGGCGATGTGATCCCAATGTTCACGGTCTGCGCAGAATCGGTCACGCTGGCTGTGAGGGTGGTGGTTTTGTTGAGCTGTGTATTGACAGCAGCGGCATTGGCCACAATGTTGCTGATGCTGGCCGATGCGCCCGCAGTGATCAGATTGCCGGCCAAGTTGCCCGTGGCTGTTGCGGTTTGGCTGTTGCCATTTTGGTTGACGGTGCCGCCATTGAGCATGTCCATATTGGACGTGATCAAGGAGGTATCAATGGTGGCCGTGAAGGTGTTGCCGGTGTTGCGTTGCACGTTGTTGGTCAAAAGATCTGCATTGACGTTGACGGTGCCCGCGCTGCGATCGATCGAGGCTGAGTAGCCCGTTGACCCTACGGCCAAAGGTGCGGTCACACCGGTGATGTCGGTACTGCCATCGAACACGATGGCGTTACCGGCAGCAATTCCACCGACGCTGGTGCGTGATCCGGCGGTGTTACCCATGGACTGCGCCACCACGGCGTTGTCATTGACAGAAAGGTTGCCCGTGAGTTCGGTTTTTCCGGCAACTCCACCATCGTTTCGCAAATCGGCTTGCACATTGCCATTGACGACATTGGCCAGTTGAATGTTGCCTTCGGTGTTCTTGGTGGCCTGGATGTTGGTGACAGAGACCGAACCCGTGAAGGCCGATGAACTGGCGGTGGCATTCACAATGCTGACGGCCTCGTTGTTGGTGTTGCTGGCCTTGACGGTGTTGCTGTTCAGGCTGATGTTGCTGGACAACACACCGGGGTTAGAGCCGACATTGGCCGTGTCCGACACCGTGATTTTGGCCGATGAATCGCTCACATTGGCCGTGCCATAGGCATTGAAGGCGGTTTGCAAGTTCGAGATGTTCACGCTGCCCTTGGTGCCGCGCACAGAGAGTTCGGGATGTCCCGTGTCGTCAAGGGAACCCGAGCTGTTGGAGTCGCCAAAAGCCACGGCGCTGGCCCCTTTGGTGGTGGAGCTGTAGCCAAAAGGCGTCGCACCCGACAAGCTTGTGCTGACCGTATTGAGTGCCAATGTGGCGGCCACGGTCATGCCCGACAAATTCAAGTTGGCCGCACCCTTAGTGGCTTGTTCAATGTAGGTGCTGGTATCGGACACCGCAGCGAGAACAGATTTGGTACTGTAATAAGGAACTTCCTCCTCATCAGTTAACGCCAAGGCCGAGAAAATTTGCAAATTCAGGGCCAAGATGCCGTCGTTGCTGCTGCTCACACGCGCCAAGTTGCCCAAAGACAGATTGGTCACGGTGTTTTGGTTACCGTAGGAGTAAACCAGCAAACTGTTGTTGGTGATGTTGACCGGCAAAACGCCACCGCCGGTCAGGCTGCTGCTGAAATAGGTGTTGGTACCCATGACGCCATCGACTTGACCTGCGCCAAACTGGTAAATGGGGCTTTGGATGTTGTAGCCCGTGGACCAATTTTGTCCGTAGCCAGCCGCCAAAGGATCCAAAGAGGCATCGACCGCAATCATGGCGGCGCCCGGCGTGTAATCCACGGCGTAGGCCGTTGTGCTGATGCCAGCGGCCACCATGAAGCACGCTTGCGCGAGGGCATGACGCTGCCAGATCAGGGCAGACTTTTTGGCGGTGGTTTTATTGCGGTTCATGGTGTGACTCCAGGTTTGGCGGGTTTGATGGCCCAGATAAATTTCGGCTTAAAAAACAGTTACCAACCGCTGCCAGCTTTGGCCTCGGTGACTTTCAAACGGGCGACGACTTGCATGCCTGCGCCTTGGCGCTGGATGGGCGTGCTGACATCGGGCAACCACTCGACGGTGACGCGGCTGCCAGGCAGGCCCGCAGCCACCAGGGCATCGGTGACGGCCTTGGCGCGTTCTTGCGCCAATTGGCGGCGTTGCGCGGAAGGCAGGTTTTCGGTTTCGCGTGTGAGCAACTCAATGGCCGCTGTTTTTTGTTTGTCGGCTGCCAGGCCCTTGCCCAGCTCGCCCAAGGCCTGCAGGGCAGAACCATCGAGCGTTGATTTGTTGGGTTCAAAACCGATGGCCACGGCGCCATTGGCACCGGCTTTGCCGTTGTTTTGCACGGCGTTCACCGGCACAGGCAGCGGTGTGTCTTTGGTGGCTTCTGAGGCTTTGGCGGCTTTGGCTGGCTCTGGCGCTTTCACAGGTGCCGGCTCTTGCGGGGCCAGACCTGCAGCTTCCAACACCGGCTTGGCGGTGGCATCGATGGCCGCTTGCAGCTTGTCGGCGCTGGGCAGGCCTTTGAGCGCGTAGTCCACGCAAGGCTGTGGACTCAGGCCGCTGACGGCGCCCAGCAGCTCGAGCAAGCCATGTTCGATGGTTGTGCGCACGCCCAGTTGCAAAGGCTCCTGGTTTTTGGAGCCCATGTTCACGTCGAGCAGTTCGGTGCCAAAAAAGCGGAAGATGCCCGCGCCGACTTCTGTACCGGTGATCTGCTTTTGCATGCTGATGGTCTTGACGACCAAGAGGCTGCGCGAATCGACGATGCGCAGGTCCACACCCACGTTCATGGTGAAGGTGCGCACTTTGCCGCCAATCGAGGACACATTGAACTCGGCGCCGCGCGACTGGATGTTGTAGTTGACTTCGGTGATGCCGCCCACGATGTAGTAGTCGCTGCGCAAAATCGAGCCGCCAAAGTACGGCACCCAAGGCACTTGGGGCTTGCCCGCCTCGACCGCGTGCAGCTTGCCGTCGCCCAATTGGCGGCGGTCGGCATAGGCCAGCTCCAACTCGGCGATGCGGGTGTCAAAGCGCTCTTGCAAACGGACTGCGCTGCCCATCTTGCCCAGGGCCGAATACAGCATGAGCGAGCCGCCTTGGGTGATGGCGTTGCCCTCGGCTTGGCTGTACTTGCCGGTGTAGTCTTTCACATCGCCCACGGTGATGGAGACCACAGGCGCTTTGACCACGCTGTAGGCCTTGGCCAAGCAGGCAAAGGCCGGCTCCATGGGGGTGGTGTTGTTGCGCGAAGAGCTGCCCGACATGACCGACGCTTCTTTGGCCGGTTGGGGTTCGGGTTGTTTGATTCTGATCATGCTGCAGCCAGCCATGACGGCCAGGGCTGCAAACATGCCGAAGACGCGAAGTGTTCGGCGAAGGATGGTGCGGTGCATGTGGGGGCCTTGGAACAGGTGCGATCAGGGCAGAGGGCCGGCGCAAGCCGAGCTGGCACTGATGGAGGAAGTCAAGATGCCCGAATTGGACTGCTGCGAATTGAGGATTTGGTCGGTCGCGCCGCCGTTGGCCGCCACCTGACCGGTGCTGGCGCTGTTGCTGGAGCCCGAGACGCTGGAGTTGAGCGCGCCCGAGCTGCTTTGGCCACTGCTGATGCTGCCAGGCGGGGCAGCGTTGGTGTTGAACACCCCGGTCAAACTCGCTTGCGACAGACCGTTGCTGGCCGAGTTGGCCGCGCCGCTGGCGGCGGTGGTGCCGGTGTTGTTGAGCACGGGCGATGACGTCGAGGCTTGCAGACCGTTGCTGCCGGATGTGCCTGTGGTCACCGATGACAAGCTGCAGTTGACTTGTTTGTCGATGTAGGTGTTGTAGTTGTAGGTGGACTTGATGGCGTTGTAGTAGCCATTCTTTCGCTTCTCGATCATGTCCAACACATAGGCCTTGTTGACCTTGTCCTGTTGGGTTTGAAAGCCCCAGCTGCCGCTTTCACCGTAGCCGTTGGCCATGGCGGTGGGCAGCAAGGCGGCAGACCCCAGGATCCCAACGACGAGGCGTCGGCATGCGCGGCGATGGTTTGTCACCCTGTCCCACGCGTTCACGAGTCTTTTCAGCATATTCATCCAAATTAGTTAAATTACTCAAAACGGCAACTGATGTCGTTATTGGTTAATTTGTCAATTTGATTTTGAACAGCGCAGACCCTTTGCACCATCACGCAAAACACGTGATGCACTCAGGTGGACATCTTGTCAGTTAGTAGCAAGAAATGGGTGGGGATGCCCAAGATGGGCCATCACGCTTGGCGTTCAGCTGCCGATGATGCGGCGCAGCTGTGAGCGTGAATGCACGCTGAACTTGCGGAAAATGGCACGGACATGGGTGTCCACCGTGCTGGGGGAGATGCCCAGACGGGCAGCGACTTCTTTGTCGGCATAACCGCGGGCGACCAGTTTGAGCACCTCGGTCTCACGCTGAGACAGCTTGGTGCCCAATGCAGACAGGGCATCGTCCATGGACGTGGGCGCTTCAGCCTCGACGGCCTCTGCCGAGCGAAACTCAGACAGCAACTGAAAGGCGATGCCCGGGTTGATGGGCGAGCCGCCCGCACGCAACTGCTCGACTGCGCGGCTGAGTTCTTTGTCGACCGTGTTTTTGAGCACGTAGCCTTGGGCGCCGGCGCGGATGGCGTTGAGGGCTTCTTGCGGCGCATCCACCGAAGTCAGCACCAACAGCGGCACCTGGGCGTGGCTTTGGTGCAGCTGCGCGATCAAGTCGACCCCCAGCTCTTGCCCCAGATGCAAGTCGACCACGGCCATGGCCAAGTCCTTGGCGTCTTCGGTAGCCAGCCAGCTGCGGGCAGACGTCAAGTCATGGCACATCACCAAGGTCAAATCCGCGCAGTCCCTCCTGAGCTCGGCCTGGGCCCAATCGGCAAAGTTCAGGTCGTCTTCGACCATGAGCAGAAATGAAATGGGAGCGGGCATCGGTCCGTTGAGATTTATAGAAATCATCATTCAAGATGATGCTATCTCGATTTTGATGCATCTGTTAGATTTGAATATCCCGTGATTTGCATGACCTCGCAAGTCACCGCAGGTTTCAAATCAAAACCACCATGACATGACGCTCACGCCTGTTTTTTCTTCAAAAGTCTGGATCGCCATGAAATTCTTGGCCGGGCTGTGCGTGGCGCTGCTGGTTTTGGCGGGGAGCTACGCCTTGAATGTGTCCATGACATCGGATGCATTTGGCAAGGTCAGCGAGGGCAAAATCAAAATCCTGAACGAAGCCACCATGGGTCTAGGGCCTGACATGGCGGACACGCCCGAGGGCTCAGCACAGGTCACCCTGCCCCATCGGCCGTCGGACAACGACATCGGCTTTGCCCATTACCGACTCACCTTCACGGTCGAGTCCGAACCCACCCATGAACGCCACCTGGCGCTGTGTGTGCCCAGATGGTCCAGCAACCCCAGCGTGTGGATCGATGGTCAACGGCTTTTGAACCACGAGCAAGGTCAAGTCGATTTCAAGCAACTGTCTCGCCCTGCCTTTGTGCCCCTGCCCTTGCACTTGGCGCCCGGTGAGCACCGCATCGACATTCGGCTGCGAACGGTGGCGGGCACCTTTCCGGGTTTGTCGGAACTGTGGTTTGGCCCGCATGAGTTGATGGCGCAAGATTGCGGCGCATTGCAAGACATTCAAGTGGGCATGCGCCTGGGCGGCTTGATGCTGATGGTGTTCATCACCATGGTGTCGGTGAGCGTTTACGCCTCGCAACGCGATGGCCTGTCCCTGGGCTTTGCCTTGGCAGGCCTGGGCTGGTGCTTGCATGCCCTTGTGGTGATGGGCTGGCTGGGCCCCATGAGCGACAGCACCTGGATCGGCTGGTTCATGGTCACGCGACCACTGACCGGTTTTTTTGGCCTGTATGTGGCCCTGTGCCTGATTCAGAATCGCCATCGCAGCCTGGAATGGGCTTTGCTGGGCTTGGGCGTGGTGGCTTATTTGGTATTGGCGCTGTTGCCCATGGCGCATTGGCAAAACTGGCTGATCGGCGTTGGGGCGGCCCTCGTGCCTTTGACGCTGGTGCTGGGCTTTTACCTGCTGTGGTACGCCTCGGCCAAGTCCGGCTATCTGTCGGATTACGCATTTGCCATTTCCATGTTCTTTGGCGTGGGGGCCAATGCCCTGGACGTTGCACGTGCCAAAGAACTCGTGCCCTATTCGGTCTTGTCGATGACGCACTGGATGGCGCCGTTTTTGGCGCTGTCGATTGGCTTGCTGGCCAGTGAGCGTTTGGTGCGCTATTTGCGCTACAAAAAAGAAGCGGCCTGGCAGCTCAAACAAGAATTGGCAGCGCAAAAAGTTCAGCTGGCGGCCTACCACGAAGAGATTCAGACCCAACGCGAAAAAATCCTGCTGACCGACGAGCGCCAACGCTTGGTGCGGGACATGCACGACGGCTTGGGCTCGCAATTGGTCTCGGCCAGCGCCTTGCTCAAATCAGGCCCCCTGCAAGGGACCAAATCCGCAGAGCTTTCGGCCTTGATCGACCACGCCTTGCTGGATTTGCGCAGTTTGCTGGATGTGTTCAGCAGCCCACGGCAAGTGGCCGGTGACGCGTCGCAGGACACGGTCTCTTTGCTCTTGGGCATGCTGCGGCACCGCTTGGCGCCGGTCTTCCGTTCGCAGAGGATCGCCTTTGCCTGGCAGACCGAGGACATGCCCGACGACTTTTTGTCCAGCGATCAGGACCGGCTGCAGCTGCTGCGTTTGCTGCAAGAAGCTTGCACCAACATCATCAAACATGCACGCGCCAAAACCGTCACGATGCGCGCCCACGTGAGTGACAGTGTGATCGTGTTCGAGGTGCAAGACGATGGCCAAGGCATGGACGCGGCCAATGCTGGCGCCGTCAAAAGGCCCGGCCACGGCATGGCCAGCATGGCTAACCGCGCAGCCCGACTGGGCGCCGAGATGGTGGTCGAGTCCAGCGCCGAGGGCACTTGTGTGCGGGTGATTTTCAAGCGCTCGTCAACCTAGGCAATTTCACTGCCCGCGCAGATGCTGGCTTAAAAAAGCCTTGACCTGGGCCAAACCGAGTTCGGCTTGCTCTTCTTGCACCACATGGCCCACACGGGGCAGCACCACGGTTTGCGAGCGCTGGAGCACTTGCGCGTAGCTGGCCGCGTTGCTGCTGGGGATCATCTGGTCGTTTTCGCCCCACAGCAGCAAGGTCGGGGCCACGATCTGCCGCAAGCGCGGCTCAGGGTTGCTGTAGAGGGTTTGGTTAGCCCGGTCCAATATGGCTTGGCGCACGCCCGGCGCCCGGAGCATGTCGTGGTAACGGTCCACCAAGGGCGGTGTCAGCCACACGGGGTCTGAAAAACCGGCTTTCAAAAAAGAGCGCACCAGCGGCTTGGGCAGGCTGTACTGGATCACCCCCATGATGGCGGGCACCTCGTACGGTTTCGTGCCCCATTGCTCTGGTGGTGCAAAGCCATCGGGTGCGATCAAGACCAAAGCCTTGACGCGCTCAGGCTCGGCCGCAGCCAGCGACCAGGCCAATTTGCCGCCCAAGGAATGCCCCATCACGGTCATCTGGGTCAGGCCCAAGCGGTCCGCGAAATGCTGCAAGGTGCGGACATCCCGTGCATCCGAATAATCCCGATCGGGCACCGCACCGGTCAAACCGAAGCCGGGCAAATCCAAACGGATGACCCGGTGGTCTTGCGTCAACGCAGCGGCCCATGCGTCCCAGGTTTGCAAACTCGAGCCAAAGCCGTGCAAGAGCAAGAGGACCGGCGCGTCGGGCCGGCCGCTGTCTTGGTAATGGATCTGCAGGCCATCGACCTGAAGCTGCGAAGTCAGGCCGTAGCGCTTTTGCAGCTCGGCGGTGGGCAGGTCGGGCGTCCACAGGCCCCACAGTCCAGCAGACAAAGCGGCGGACAAGGCGAAGGTGAGCAGCAAGCCAAACTCCCGGCGAAACATCAGCGCGTTGAGACTCGGCACACGGCGCGCTCAATCGTGCAAAAAGAATTGCTTGACCGCCACCAGCGCCTTTTCTCTTTGCGCACTGTCGGGCTGGTTGATTTCACGCAGGGGGCCGTTGAGCATTTTTTTCATCAAGCCCATCGACAGCGCCTCCATGACGCTGTCGATCGACTGGCCTTGCTCCATGCGCTTGCGTGCGCGGCTGAGCTCGGTTTGCCGCCAGGCGTCGGCCTGGAGGTTCAATTGCTGGATCAAGGGCACTGCGCTTCGCTGCTCCAGCCAGGTCATGAACTTTTGCACCCCTTGGTCGATGATGAGCTCGGCCTCGGCCACCGCTTCTTGGCGGTGCGCTTGCCCGCTTTGGATCACCTGGGTCAGGTCGTCGATCGTGTAGAGGTAGGCGCCCGACAATTTTTTCACTTCGGGTTCGATGTCTCGGGGCACCGCCAGATCGACCATGAACATGGGGCGGTTTTTGCGCGCCCGCAAAGCACGCTGCACCGCGCCCAGCCCGATCAGGGGCAAGGTGCTGGCGGTGCAGCTGATGACCACATCGAAATCTTGCAAACGCGAGGGCAAGTCGGCCAAGGCGATGCTGCGCCCGCCGTGCATGGCCGCCAGCATGTCGGCTTTGTCGGCAGAGCGGTTGGCAATCGTGATCGATTGGGGCGACTGGGCCGCAAAGTGCGCCACGCACAACTCGATCATTTCACCGGCGCCAACAAACAAGACCTGGGTGTTTTGGATGTTCTCAAAAATTTGACTGGCCAGGCGCACACTGGCGGCCGCCATGCTGATCGAATGCGCACCGATGTCGGTGACCGTGCGCACCTCTTTGGCCACCGCAAACGAGCGCTGAAACAGCTGGTTCAAGGTGGTGCCCAAGGCGCCCGAATCGGCCGCCAAGCGCACGGCGTTCTTGAACTGCCCCAAGATCTGCGACTCCCCCAAGACCATGGAGTCCAGTCCACAAGCGACCCGAAAGGCATGACGTGCCGAAGCACCGCCTTCGAGCCGGTAGATGTGCGACTGCAGGGTTTCAACAGGGGACTGGCCGACATCGGCCAGCCAATGCAGGGTTTGGTGCCATTGCAATTGGTCCCCGGCGCAATAGATTTCTGTGCGGTTGCAGGTGGACAAAATCGCCACTTCTTTGTGCGAAGCCATGCTGCGGCGCAGACCTTGCAAAGACGAGGCCAGCTGATCGGAGGCAAACGCAAAACGCTCGCGCAGGTCGATGGGCGCGGTGCGGTGGTTCAGCCCCAGTGTCCAAACAGCCATTCAACCCACCTTCCTGAGCATGGGCGTGGCATACAGCTGCGGCCACGCGCGGGCGATGCGCTGGTGAATGCCCGCTGCGCTCAGCCCGTAGTGCTGCATCAAGGCTTGCGGATCGCCGTGTTCGGTGAAGGCGTCCTCAAAACCCATGACCAAGACCGGTTTGTGGATGCCCATGTCTTGCAAGGCTTCGAGCACCGCAGCGCCTGCACCCCCCATGCGAACGCCATCTTCGAGGGTGATGAAACGCTCATGCTGCTGCGCCACTTGTTGCAACATGTCCAAGTCCAAGGGCTTGGCCCAGCGCATGTTGACGACCGTCGCGTCCAAGGCTTCAGCGGCCTTGAGGGCCTCATGCAGCAAGGGGCCAAAGGCCAAGATGGCCAGGCCGTGACCCGACCTGACGACCTCTGCTTTGCCAAAAGGCAGCGCCTGCAAATCGGTCTGCACCGCTGTGCCCACACCGCTGCCTCGGGGATAGCGCACGGTCACGGGGTGGTCTTGCGCGTAGGCCGTGCTGAGCAACTGACGGCATTCGTTTTCATCGGCAGGGCAAGCCACGCTCATGTGGGGGATGCAGCGTGTGAAGGCGATGTCAAACATGCCTGCATGGGTGGGGCCGTCGGGCCCGACCAGACCGGCGCGGTCCAGGGCAAAGACCACCGGCAGCTTTTGCAAAGCCACATCGTGGATCAATTGGTCGTAGGCCCTTTGCAAGAAGGTCGAGTAGATCGCGACCACCGGCTTGAGCCCCTCACAGGCCAGGCCCGCCGCAAAGGTTACCGCGTGTTGCTCTGCAATGCCCACATCGTGGTAACGCTTTGGAAAGCGTTGGCTGAAGGCGACCATGCCCGAGCCCTCACGCATCGCAGGCGTGATGCCCACCAAGCGCGCATCGTGGGTGGCCATGTCGCACAGCCATTGGCCAAAGACCTGGGTGAAGGTCAGCTTGCCCCCTGCGCTTGGCTGCACCCCCACGGCCGGATCGAACTTGCCAGGCCCGTGGTAAGTCACCGGGTCGGCCTCTGCCCGTGCATAGCCCTGCCCTTTGCGGGTGACCACATGCAAAAACTGCGGGCCTTTTGCTTGCGAGATTTTTTGCAGCGCTTGCACCAAACCGACCACATCGTGGCCGTCGATCGGCCCGGTGTAGGTGAAGCCGAGTTTTTCAAAAATCGTTTCGGGATGGATGAACTGCTGGGTTTGCTGCTCCAGCTGTTTGGCCAGTGCAAACAAGGGTGGCGCGTTGCGCAAAATCTGCTCGCTCAGTTTTTTGGCCTGCGCATAAAACCGGCCCGACATCAGCTCGCCCAGGTAATGGTTCAAGGCCCCCACCGGCGGACTGATGGACATGTCGTTGTCGTTGAGCACCACCAGCAGATCGCTGTCGCTGGCGCCGGCATTGTTCAGGGCTTCATAGGCCATGCCGGCGGTGAGCGCCCCGTCGCCGATGATGGCCACCGACTTGCGTGCGCTGCCGGTGAGTTGGGCGGCCATGGCCATGCCCAGGGCGGCGGAGATGCTGGTGGAAGAATGTGCCGTGCCAAAAGCATCGTATTCACTCTCTGTGCGCAGCGGAAAGCCACTCAAGCCCCCGCGCTGGCGCAAGGTGGGCATGCGGTCCATGCGGCCGGTCAGCATTTTGTGGGCGTAGGTTTGGTGCCCCACATCCCACACCAAGCGGTCTTGCGGCGTGTTGTAGACATAGTGCAAAGCGATGGTCAACTCCACCGTGCCCAAGTTGGAACTGAAATGGCCACCGGTTTGTGACACCGCCTGGATCAGCCGCTGGCGCAGTTCTGTGGCCAAGTCCGGCAAGCGCCCAAGCGGCAGCGCTCTCAATTGAGTCGGCGATTGAATCCATTCCCGCACGGCGTCCATGGTGAGCCTTCACGTTTGCTTGTCTGGACTTGAATCTACCGACATTTGACAAAATGTCAAGTTAGATTGACACTTTGCAAAAATTAAAAGTTGACACCACACCTTCCCAACCCGCTGACGCTGAAAAAGACCGCTCCATGACCTTGCAAAATGACCTGTTCCTGCGCGCCTGCCTGCGCCAGGCGACCGACCACACGCCCGTGTGGCTGATGCGCCAAGCCGGTCGCTACTTGCCCGAGTACTGCGCCACCCGCGCCAAGGCCGGCAGCTTCATGGGCCTGGCCACCAACGTGGACTACGCCACCGAGGTCACGCTGCAGCCGCTCGATCGCTACCCGCTGGACGCGGCGATTTTGTTCAGCGACATCCTCACCGTGCCCGACGCCATGGGCCTGGGCCTGTCCTTTGCCCAAGGCGAAGGTCCGCGTTTTGCCAAAAACGTGCGCGACGAAGCGGCCGTGGCCGAGTTGGCCGTGCCCGACATGAACAAGCTGCGCTACGTGTTCGACGCAGTGACTTCGATCCGCAAGGCTTTAAACGGCCGTGTGCCACTGATCGGCTTTTCAGGCAGCCCCTGGACGCTGGCGTGCTACATGGTCGAAGGTGCGGGCTCGGACGACTATCGCCAGGTCAAAAGCCTGATGTACAGCCGACCTGACCTGATGCACCGCATTTTGGAGATCAACGCCGATGCCGTGGCCCTGTACCTGAACACCCAGATCGAAGCGGGCGCCCAAGCGGCCATGATTTTCGACAGCTGGGGCGGCGTGCTGGCCGATGGCGCGTTCCAAGAATTCAGCCTGGCCTACACGGCCCGTGTGCTGAGACAGCTCAAGACCGAACACAACGGCCAACGCATCCCCAGCATCGTGTTCACCAAAGGCGGCGGCCTGTGGCTGCCCGAGATGGCGGGCCTGAACTGCGACGTGTTGGGCTTGGACTGGACCATGAACCTGGGCCGTGCGCGTGCTTTGGTGGGCGGACAGGTGGGTGGCCCGGGCAAGGCCTTGCAGGGCAACAT
>NKIO01000005.1 GCA_002255935.1 Comamonadaceae bacterium PBBC2 | reverse complement strand
CGGGACGGGGTGTCTCAGTCGTTTCTGTTTGAGTTGCCACAAACATGCCGCAGGGGCGGCGCACGCTGAAATGGCCTCCGGCGTCTTTTGTCGGTCGTCCGCTTCAGCCCCGATTCAAGTGCGCCTCAAAACTTTGTCGGTGCTGAAGCTCCGACCTACGGGACCCACGGCCTTACCTTCGGCCCTTTGGATGGTCTGACTTAACCCTTGACGCAGCGGTGTTTCGCGGTCTGTGAGACATTGCCAGACCGTTTGTGTGGTGACCAAAGGAGAGCAAACCATGGAAGACGAACGCTGCTGCGGCACAGGCACTTGCATCATCAACCCCGATGGCTTTTGCTGGTGCGGCCAAAGGTGGGATGGCGAAAAAATGTGTTTTCCGGACCCGCAGGCACTTTCAAAGCCTTCGTTTCCGGCTGAAGAGCCTGTGAAAGTCAAAACCGACGGCGCGGCTTGAGTGGCCCTCCACCGGCCATCTGTGCCGGGCAGGAATTGTCTGAGCGCTCTACCAACTTATGGAAGAAATCGACATGCAAACAGAAGCTTTGAACGTGCTCGGGCAAGCGCTGATGGCCTGCTCTTATGACCCGCTGACCGGTTATTTTCGGGACGGCTGCTGCAATACGCAGGCAGACGACACCGGCTCGCACGTCATCTGCGCACGCATGACGGATGAATTTCTGAAGTATTCCTTGTCGCGCGGCAACGACTTGATCACCCCCCGTCCTGAGTACCGGTTCAAGGGCCTGAAGCCGGGCGATCGATGGTGTCTTTGCGCTTTGCGTTGGAAAGAGGCCTTTGATGTCGGCCTCGCTCCTCTCGTGGTTTTGGAGTCCACGCACCTGCGTGCCTTGGACTTTGTGACCCTGCAGCAGCTGCAGTCCTGTGCGTTCTCGCAGTGAGTCAGCGAAGCTCTGAACGTCAGACTTGAGATCCCGCTGCCAAAGCCCGAGCCCGGCTGGCCTGAAGGGCCTTTTCGTCAGGCGCTGACAAATCCCAGCCCTGCATGTGGCCCAGGCTGATGTCGGCCAGCGCCTCGATCCACTGGGCATGGTTGTTCAGGCAGGGGATGTAGCTGAAGCCTTCACCACCGGCGTGCAAAAACGCTTCTTGGGCTTCTTGCTGGATTTCTTCCAACGTTTCCAGGCAGTCGCCGGTAAAGCCCGGGCAGATCACGTCGACTTTTTTGACGCCTTGCTGTGCCAGGGCGATCAGCGTGGGCTCGGTGTAGGGCTCCAGCCACTTGGCCTTGCCAAAACGCGATTGGAAGGTCAGCTTGTATTGGTCTTTGGACAGACCCAGCGCCTCGGCCAGCAAGCGGCCGGTTTTCATGCACTCGCAGTGGTATGGGTCGCCCAGGTACAGGGTGCGTTCGGGCACGCCGTGAAAGCTCATCACCAGTTGCTCGGCTTGGCCGTGGGCCGCCCAGTGTTCGCGCACCGTCTGGGCCAGCGCGGCGATGTAGCGCGGGTCGTCGTGGTAGCGGTTGACAAAGCGCATCTCCGGCACCAGGCGGGTTTTGAGGCCCCAGCGGTAGACCGCATCGAACACGCTGGCCGAGGTGGTGCCACTGTATTGCGGGTAAGCAGGCACGATCAACACGCGCTGCACACCTTCGGCCTTGAGGGCGTCCAGTTGCTCGGGGATGGACGGCTGGCCGTAGCGCATGGCGTAGCGCACCGTCACGCTGTGGCCGCGCTCTTGCAAGGCGGTGCCCAGCGATTGGGCTTGTTGTTCGGTGAACACTTTGAGCGGCGAGCCGCCTTCGGTCCAGATGCTGGCGTATTTGGCGGCCGACTTTTTGGGGCGCACGCGCAAGATGATGCCGTGCAGGATCAGCCACCAGATGGGTTTGGGGATCTCGACCACGCGGCTGTCGCCCAAAAATTCGGCCAAGTATTTGCGCAATGCAGGGGCGGTGGGTGCACTGGGTGTGCCCAGGTTGCAATACAGAACAGCCGTTTTGGCGGCCTGACCATGCTGGAAGGAGGGTTCTTTGTTGAATGCCATGTCGGGTATTCTCCCTCACCATGCTTGATATTTCCCGCATCCGCGCCATTACCCTCGATCTGGACGACACCTTGTGGCCCGTCTGGCCCACCATTCACCGCGCTGAACAGGTGTTGACCGACTGGCTCACGCAGCATGCGCCGGCCACAGCGGCGCTGTCCCAGCAAAGCGAGGTCAAAAAGGCTGTTCGCGCCGAGATCAACGCCCGCCACGCCGACCGGGCGCACGACTTGTCGTTCTTGCGGCTAGAGGCCATCCGTGCGCTGATGCTGCAAGCCGGTGACCCGGGCCACTTGGCCGAGCCCGCGTTTGAGGTCTTTTTTGCCGAGCGCCAGCGGGTCGATTTGTTTGACGATGCGCTGCCCGCCTTGGCGTTCTGGAGCCAGCGTTACCCGGTGGTGGCGCTGTCGAATGGCAACGCCGATGTGCACCGCGTGGGCATTGGCCAGCACTTCCATGCCAGTGTCAGCGCCAAGTCCATGGGGGTGGCCAAGCCGGATTTGCGGGTCTTTGTGGCCGGAGCCCAGGCCGCAGGCGTGGCCCCGCACGAGGTGCTGCACATCGGCGACGACGCCCACGCCGACTGCGTTGGGGCGCTGGCCGCAGGCATGCAAGTGGCCTGGCTCAACCGCGAAGGCCAGGACTGGAGCCACGGTGACACCCGCCCGCACTTGGAGGTGCGAGACTTGCACCAACTTTGCGCCTGCTGGCCTGAATACCTTGCGTAGATCGTTGGCTTCAGCCACGACAAGCGCCTGCGCTGAAGCCACCCATGTCGGAGTTGAAGCTTCCGACCCACTTGAGCAGTATTTGTAGGTCGGCGGCTTCAGCCCCGACATTCGTTCCGGATGACACAACGTTGGCGCTGAACGGCCAAGCTACAGGCAACAGCCCACTTCGACCGACCCCAAAGGAGACCAACATGACTTTGAAAATTTACGGCATCGGCGCATCCCGTGCACAACGCCCTTTGTGGACGGCCTTGGAGCTGGGCGTGCCGTTTGAACTTATCTCCACCCCCTACGCCGGTGGCGCCACCCGCACGCCGGAGTTTTTGGCGATCAACCCCAACGGCCACATTCCGGTGCTGATCGACGAGCGCCCTGAAGGCGCAGTCACCGTTTGGGAAAGCATGGCTTGCGCGCTCTACATTGCCCGCGTGCACGGCAAGGCTGACGGCCAAACGATTGCGCCAGCCACGCCCCGCGAAGAGGCCGAAGCCTTGCGCTGGAGTTTTTGGACCGTGTCCGAGCTGGAGGCTGACGCGCTCACCGTGCTGATGCACCGCATGGCCATGCCCGAAGACCAGCGCAAGCCCGAGTTGGCCGACAAAGCGGAAAGCCGCCTGAAAGTGCCGCTGGCCGTGCTCGAAGCCCACCTGCAAGCCCAACACGCCAAAGGCGAGGCTTACCTGGCCGCTAACCGCTTCACTGTGGCCGATGTGTGCGTGGCCTGCGTCGCCAGCTGGGTGCGCCCAGCCGCTGCGCTGCTGGCGCAATACCCGTCGGTGTCGGCTTGGCTCAAACTCTGTTTGGACCGGACAGCGCAGGCTCAGGCGCGGGGCTTGAAGTAGGCGCGAGCCTCTGAGCCCCTGTCGGCGATGGCCTCAAGTTTCAGGGCCAGCAAGTCTGGCGATCTATTGAGGCGGTACATCACTATTTCAGCCCTTCCGCTGTGCATGCTTGGAATTTCAAGAACGAATTATTACAACTGTCAAATTGATACTTCGATAGTTTTCGGCATACTTATGACTTGATTTTTAAATTAGTCATAAAGATATCAATGATCATGGAAGTAGGGTCCTCAACACCTCAAATTTCAAAGCCTTGGTTTGGATTCATGACGTTCAAGCCTAAGCTGATGGGGCTCATTTTGGTCACATTGCTGGCATCTAATCTCGCCAGCTTGTTTAGCGCAAGCGCTCATGACTGGATGCACAGCGTGTTGTGGCGAATCATCTCCTTGGGTGGTCATGAGCTGGCAGACCGCGCCATGAGCTACAGTCCCAAAACCAAGCGCGATCTGGAGGTCAAGCGCAAAACCGCCGAAATCGACGCCCAAAACAAGCAACTCAGAGCAAGCAACGATGTCCAGCTGAAGAGGTTGCACGCCGTAGAGCTTGAGAGTCAAAAATTGGCCAAGAAGCTCGAAGTCAGTGGCAAAAGGGCCAAAGAAACGGTGGCTGTCGTGCACAAGCGATTGGCCAAGTCCATTTCCAGAAACGTCGCCGCATTACCGAGTGAATCGATTCCTTATGTGGGAATTGGGGTCGCTGTGGCCGTGACATCCATGGACATTGTTGATGCTTGCCAGACCATGAAAGACTTCAATGAGTTGCTTGTGATGTTGGGCCAAGGCGAAGAAAAACCCGACCTCTGTGGGCAAAAAGTCCCAACAGTGGATCAGGTCGTGCTCGAGGCTAAATCAAAATGGCGAACGAGTATTCAGCAAATCGCTGATGAAGCCAAAGATCTGAAAGTCACGCAGCCACAAATCCGTTTACCGTCTCGCGAAGAGGTGGCTAAAGCTGCTTGCGCGGCAGGCGCCGTTCCCTACCTTTGTCCGCAATAGGTGGCTGCGATTTTCAAATTTCGCGCGTCACGGAAATCACTTCTGGAATTTACAAGGTGTCCTATTGAGGTCCTTGGTGTTCAAGACTCTCGTCAATGACAAGATCGAAGCCTGCGCCTCGTCAATGATCAGGCTGCTTGAATGGCTTGAGCGTGCAGCTGGATGCCCAAGGCCGAGGTGACTTTGAGGATGGTTGCAAAGCTCGGGTTGCCCTCACCTGAGAGCGCTTTGTAAAGGCTTTCGCGCCCTAAACCTGTGTCGCGTGAGAGTTGCGACATGCCTTTAGCTCTGGCGATGTTGCCCAGCGCCTTGGCAATGAAGGCAGCATCGTTTCCAGCTTCTTGCAGGCAAGCCTCCAAATAAAGCGCCATGTCTTCCTCGGTTTTGAGGTGTTCCGCGCTGTCCCATTTGCGGAGCTTGAGTGTGCTCATGTCCTTACTCCTTCAATTGGCGCGCGAGTTCATGCGCCGTTGCAATGTCTTGGGTCTGACTGGATTTGTCGCCCCCCGCCAAAAGAATCACGATCTCCATGCCGCGCTGTGTGAAATACACGCGAAAGCCTGGGCCATGGTGAATGCGCATTTCTGACACGCCTTCGCCCACAGCCTTGTGGTCACCGAAGTTGCCTTCTTCAGCGCGATCAATACGGGCCTGAATGCGCCTGGCCGTTTGTCTGTCCTTCAGGGACTCAAACCACGCATCAAAGACTTCGGTGGTGTAAATCGTCTTCATGGCAGATTGTATCAATTGGGATACGAATTTGGTTTGGGTGTTGATGGAATTTGCGTTTGAGGTGCGTATGCGGCTTCAAAGTCCGCGCCTTCGTTCATGCGCTGAATCAAGTGCAGCAAGCCTGGGCTGCCCACTTGGGCCAGCCTGGGGCGCACTTCGTGCCCGGCGGCGGCATAGACGGGGCTGAGGGTGGGCTGGTCTTGGGCCACGCGCTCAAAGTTTTTGTCGTCACCAAAGCGGTGAACGGCAGTCAGCCAATGCTGCAAGGATTGATAGGTCAGCAGCTCATCGCGTGTGGGCCGGGGGATGTTGGCGGTGATCAGAAATTGCCAGTGGTTTTCTGAATGCTCGGGTGCTTCGCTGATGGTCACGGCCAGACCTTCGTCAAACCACGATGGCATGCGTTTCCACGCAAACAGGGTCAAACGTGTGCTCATCTCTGCGTGTGACCATTCGTGCGCCAGAAAGTGCCAGTTCAACCCACGCGGCGACAGCAAAATGCGTTGGCCAAAGACCCTGGCCACGGAACCGCGCCCACCGAAGTCTGCATAGCATTTTTCGGTGATGCAGGCGTGCACGGTGGGGCGTGCGCTGACGCTGCCGTAGGCCTTGAGGATGGCCGCTTCGGCGCGGTCCATGTCTTCGCGCAATCGGTCCCGCGTGGCTTCATCGGTTCCGGCCTCGACATACAGATGGGGCGCGATGGGGATCAGGCCAAAACTTTCAGGTGCCAGCAATTTGCCGCTTTGCGCCACACTGTGCAGCATGCCGCAACCGCTCAAGAGGGCCAAAGACAAAAGGAGTGTGAGGGTGCGCAGTCGGATCATGTGGACTCGGGTGTTTGGGGTTCATGAACCAACAAATCCCCTGGCTGGCATTGCAAGACTTCGCAGATGCGCTCCAGCGTGTCAAAGCGCACGCCTTTGACCTTGCCGGACTTGAGCAGGGAGATGTTGACTTCGGTGATGCCGACGGCGGCGGCCAAGTCGCGTGAGCGCATCTTGCGGCGGGCCAGCATCAGGTCGAGTTGGACGACGATGGGCATCAGACAAATGCCTTATTTTCTTCGGCGATTTCCGACATCCAAACCATGAGGTACGCCAGCATGAGCAGGACGCCGCAAATCAGCAGGCCCAGCAAGTCGCTGGGGTTGATGTTCCAAAGCCAAAGTTGCGACACAGAGGGCAGGTGCAGGGTGTAGAGGTAACTGACGAACGGGCGGGTGAGGATGCTCACCACAGTGCAGATCAGGCCCGCCCAAGCGCCACGCCGCAGCCAGGTGCTGGCCGTAGCGGTCAAGCTCATGTCGCGCAGCAAATGTCGCGAAGCCACCCACCAGCAAACGCTGGCTGCCAACAAGATGGACCACAGTGCCAAGTCCAGCGTCACCACGCTCCAGACTTGCCAGTCTTGCGCGGCGCTCATGTCGCGCTGCCAGTAGTTGCCCAAGCGTTCCAAAAAGGCCGGTGTGCGCCGCAAAGGGCGAACGATCAGCCAGAACACCCATGCGGTGTAAACACAAGCCAAGGTCCGTAAGGACCAAATGACGGTGACGACTTTACGGCGCAGATCCGCGTGATAGGTCGAAGTAAGTGTTGTGGGTGAGTTCATGCTGTGCCTCCTTGTGAAAGGAGTTCATTGGAACTCAAAAATGAAATTTAAACAATAAAAATTTATTGTTTTGTATTAATTTTTTATCTCAATATAAATCGATGGGGTGCTTCAAAGCCGCCCTAGCGCCTGCATCTTCCACGCCAGCCAAAGCTTGCGCAGCGGCGTGAGCGCGATGCGTTGGTGCAGCACTTGGTAGCCCGAGGCTTCGATTTCACGCAGCAAGGTGCGGTAGATGCTGGCCATCATGAGACCCGGTTTTTGGGCGCGGCGGTCGGCCGCAGGCAGCAGGGCCAGGGCTTCGTCGTACAAAGCGTGTGCGCGGTCGGTCTGGAACTTCATCAGCGCGGTGAAGCGGTCTGAATAGTCGCGCTGCATCAGGTCTTGCGCTTTGACGCCAAAGCGTTGCTGCTCGTCCAGCGGCAGGTAGATGCGTCCGCGCAGGGCGTCTTCGCCCACGTCTCGGATGATGTTGGTCATCTGAAAGGCCAGGCCCAGCTTGTGCGCGTAAGCCGTGGTCGCCTCGTCGGTCTGGCCAAAAATGCGGGCGGCCACTTCACCCACCACGCCAGCCACCAAATGGCAGTATTGGGTCAGGCCCGAAAAGTCCAGGTAGCGGGTCTGGTTCAGGTCCATCTGGCAGCCGTCGATCACGGCCATCAGGTGGCGGCTTTCGATGCCAAAGGGCTGGGTGTGCGGCATCAGCGCGTGCATGACCGGGTGGGTCGGCTGGCCCGCATAGGCTTGCAGCACTTCTTTTTGCCACCAGCCGAGCTTGGCTGCGGCCACGCTGGGGTCTTTGATTTCGTCGACCACGTCGTCCACCTCGCGGCAGAAGGCATAAAACGCGGTGATGGCGGCGCGGCGCTCGGCCGGCAGAAAGAGGAAGGCGTAATAAAAGCTGCTGCCCGAGGCGGCGGCTTTTTGCTGGACGTAGTCTTGCGGGCTCATGGGCTGGGATTGTCTCATTGCGAGAGGTGCTGAAATTCTCGGGCCACGGCATGGGGCGAGGCCAGTCGCCACAGCAATCGCCAGAGCAAGGCACGCATTTCGTGGCGCGGCATTTTCACGCGTTGGGTCAGCGCTTGTGGGCCGGCTTGGCGCAACAGGGCCACGGTGCGCGCACCGATCAAGGCGGGCAGGGCGCAGGCCAAGCGCAGGCGGCGACTGGTCAGGCACTGGCTGTAGCGCACGCCTTCGCTCAGTTGCTGGTGGGTTTGCTGCAGGTACGCGTCCCACAAGGGGGCCAGTTGCTGCAGTGTGGCCGCGTCACCCGTGCGTGCGGCCGTGATCAGGCGCTCTGGGCTCAGGCCCAGGGGGGTGAGGCGTTCTTCGGGCAGGTAGCAGCGGCCAGCGGCCAAGTCGGCCCCGGCGTCGCGCAAGATGTTCAGCCTTTGCAAGCCCATGCCGTAGGTACGGCCTGCTTGGCGCATGGCGTCTGCGCTTGGAGTGGCAAAGCCGGGCAGGTGGCGCTCGCACAGCTCGGTCCAAAATTCGCCCACGCATCCGGCCACGAGCCAGGTGTAGTCGTCCAGCTCAGTTTCGGTCGTCAAAGCTGCGGGCCCTTGTCCAAAGCGCTCGACGTCGAGCACCTGCCCGCGTGTGATGTGGCCCAGCACCCAGCGCACGCTGCGCTGGTCTGGCGCGCTCAGGTCTTGCATCAGTCGCAGGCAAGCGGGCAGGGCGTGCATCAGGGCTTGTTCGTGCGGGTCGCTTTGCTGCTGGGCAAAGCTTTTGATTTGGTCTTGCAGCGCGGTGGGCAGCGTGGCCAAGGCTTCGAAGCTGGCAGCCAGGCCTTGCAGCAAGTCCAGTCGTTCGGCTGCAGGCATGTGGGTGGTGTCGGCCACAGTGTCGGTCGCACGTGCCAGCAGGTACCCCACCGCGATCGGGCCTTGCAAAGCGGCCGGCAGCAGGCGGATCGTCAGGTAAAAAGACCGCGAAACACCGCGCAAAAGCTGCAGTTGGTCACGGGTCAAAAGGGCGTTTTCGGGCATGGTCAATGCCTATTGTCGCTTGACACAGACCATCGCTTTGATTAGATTACTAACCAGTCAGTCATTAATTTTTCAGGGGCGAAGCCATGCATTACCACTCCACGCAAGTCACACGGGGCCGTTTGGGCTGGCCGATGAGCGCCGTCGCCGCCGTTGGTGTCGCTTTGGCTTTGTCGGCTTGTTCCCGTCAAGAGGCGGCCCAAGAGCCGATTCGCGCGGTCAAGTTGTTGACCGTGGGCGGCTCGGCGCTGAACGTGCAAGGTGAATACGCCGCCGAGGTGCGCGCCCGCATCGAATCGCGTTTGGGCTTTCGGGTCGGCGGCAAATTGGTCCAGCGCCAGGCCGAGGTGGGCCAGCGCGTGAATGCCGGTCAGGTGCTGGCGCAAATCGATGCGCAAGATTACCAACTGGGCGCCCAAGCGGCCATGGCCCAAGTAAGCGCAGCACAAACCCAGCGGGACTTGGCCCTGTCCGATTTCAAGCGCTATGAATCGCTCAAGGCGCAAAACTTCATCAGCGGCGCAGAACTGGAGCGTCGCGAAGCCACCCTCAAGGCCGCAGAAGCGACCCTGACCCAAGCCAAAGCGCAGGCGCAGTCCCAGACCAACCAAGCGAATTACACCCATCTGAACGCGACCACCGCCGGTGTTGTGACGGGCATCGAAGCCGAAATCGGTCAGGTGGTGGCCGCAGGCCAGCCCGTGGTGCGCCTGGCCCATGACGGTCCACGCGATGCGGTGTTCTCGGTGTCTGAACAAGCTGTTTTGGCGATCAAGCCTGGACAGGCCATGCAGGCCGTGCTCAGCAGCACAGGCCAAGTCTTGCAAGGCCGTGTGCGCGAGGTGGGCGCCAGTGCCGATCCGGTGACTCGGACTTACCTGGTCAAGCTGGCGCTGGACAAAGCCGAACAGCTGCCCTTGGGGGCCACCGTCAACGTGTTGGCGGGCCAGTTGCCAGGCAGTCAGGCCGCGGCCATCAAACTGCCCACCAGCGCTTTGCGCCAGGACGGGAATGCCACGGCAGTGTGGGTGTTTGATCCGGCCAGCATGAGCGTGCGATCTCAGGCGGTCCAGTTGGGGCCCATCGAAGAGAACCAAGTGGTCATTGTGTCCGGCTTGACGCCCGGCCAGAAGGTGGTGAGTGCGGGTGTGCATGTGCTGACCGCTGGCCAAAAGGTGACCGAATACGGCGCGGCCGCGATGCCTGCTGAACAGCCAGCCAAGCGGTGAGCCCCATGCAAGAGACCAACACCCGTTTCAACCTCTCGCGCTGGGCGCTGGAGCACCCGGCCCTCACGCGCTACCTGATGGTGGCGCTCATGGTGCTGGGCATGGCGTCTTACTTTCAGCTGGGGCAAGACGAAGACCCGCCTTTTACCTTCAGGGCCATGGTGGTGCGCACCTATTGGCCCGGGGCCACGGCCCAGCAAGTGGCCGAGCAGGTGACCGACAAGCTCGAGCGCACCCTGCAAGAAGTGCCTTACGCCGACAAGATCCGCAGCTACTCCAAACCAGGCGAGTCGCAAATCATTTTGGAGCTGAAGGACTACTCCAAGCCGGGCGAAGTGCCGCAGGTTTGGTACACCGTGCGCAAAAAAATCGGGGACATGCGTGCCACCTTGCCCCAGGGCGTGGTGGGGCCGTTTTTCAACGATGACTTTGGCGATGTCTATGGGGTGATTTACGCCCTGAGCGGCGAAGGGTTCACGCCAGCCGAAGTCAAGTTGCAGGCCGACCGTGTGCGCCAAACGCTGTTGCGCGTGCGCGATGTGGCCAAGGTCGAGTTGTTTGGCGTGCAAGACGAAAAAGTTTTCGTCGAGATTTCACAGAAAAAGCTCGCCCAGATGAACCTGGACATGGGCGCTGTCTTGGCCCAGTTGGGGCAGCAAATCGCGGTGGAATCCGCCGGCACCATCCAGTCGCCCAGCGATGTGGTGCAAGTCCGCGTGGGTGGCCAGTTTCAGAACCTGGACGATTTGCGGTCCATGCCGATCCGCGGTGCTTCGGGGTCACAGCTTCGCTTGTCGGACATCGCCCAGATCAGCCGTGGCTATGTGGACCCTCCGTCGGTCAAGGTGCGCCACGAGGGGCAAGAAGTCATTGGCTTGGGCGTGAGCATGGCCAAGGGCGGCGACATCATCGCTTTGGGCCACGCCCTGCAAGCGAGCATCAAGGACATTGAAGCCAGCTTGCCCGTGGGCTTGACGCTCACGCAGATCCAAGACCAGCCTTCGGCGGTGTCCAAATCCGTCAACGAGTTCATCAAGGTGCTGATCGAGGCGGTGGTGATTGTCTTGGCGGTGAGCTTTTTGGCCTTGGGCTTGCACAAGCGCCCAGGGCAGAACCCGCTGTGGCGCCGCTGGACGCTGGACATCCGCCCGGGTCTGGTGGTGGGCATCACCATCCCGCTGGTGCTGGCGGTGACCTTTTTGGCCATGAACTACTTTGGCATTGGCCTGCACAAAATTTCGCTGGGCTCGCTCATCATTGCGCTGGGCCTGCTGGTGGACGACGCCATCATCGCCGTCGAGATGATGGTGCGCAAAATGGAAGAGGGCTACGACAAGTTCCGCTCGGCCACCTTTGCGTACGAACTCACGGCCATGCCCATGCTCACGGGCACCTTGATCACGGCGGCAGGCTTTTTGCCGATTGGCCTGGCCAAGTCGGTCACGGGCGAATACACCTTTGCCATTTTTGCGGTCACGGTGATTGCGTTGATCGTCAGCTGGGTGGCCTCGGTTTACTTTGTGCCTTACTTG
The DNA here is from genome assembly GCA_002255935.1 of Comamonadaceae bacterium PBBC2. Taxonomy (GTDB): domain Bacteria; phylum Pseudomonadota; class Gammaproteobacteria; order Burkholderiales; family Burkholderiaceae_C; genus Limnohabitans_A. The sequence goes on along the minus strand of NKIO01000005.1, from coordinate 80,389 downwards.
GGCGCTTGGCTGCTCAAACCGCCAGCGCATGTGGTGGCGGGTGCGCACCATGACTCGGCCGAAATGTTCGACACGCCGTTTTACCGGCACTTCCGTCAGTGGGTGACTTGGTGCGTCACGCACCGCTGGAAGACCATTGCCATCACCATCGCCTTGTTTGCCTTGGGCATCGTGGGCATGGGCAAGGTCCAACAGCAGTTCTTCCCCGACTCCAGTCGCCCCGAAATTTTGGTGGACCTGTGGTTGCCCGAAGGCGCGCCCTTCGTGGCCAGCGAAGAGGTGGCCAAACGGGTGGAAAAGCGCCTGGCGCAAGAAGAGGGCGTCAGCTCGGTGACCACCTGGGTGGGCTCGGGCGTGCCGCGTTTTTATTTGCCGCTCGATCAGGTGTTCCCTCAGACCAACGTCTCGCAACTGATTGTCTTGCCCAAGGACTTGAAGACGCGTGAGACGCTGCGTGTGAAATTGCCCGCTTTGCTGGCGCAGGAGTTTCCTGAAATCCGTGGCCGCGTGAAGCTGCTGCCCAATGGGCCGCCTGTGCCTTATCCGGTGCAGTTCCGTGTGGTCGGGACCGAGCCAGCGGCTTTGCGCCAAAAGGCCGAAGAAGTCAAAGCGGTCATGCGCCGCAACCCCAGCACACGGGGTGTCAATGACAACTGGAACGAGTCCGTCAAAACCGTTCGCCTGGAAGTGGACCAGGCCAAGGCCCGCGCCTTGGGCGTGACCAGCCAGTCCATCTCCCAGGCTTCTCGCACCTTGTTGTCGGGCGCGCCGGTGGGGCAGTACCGCGATGGCGACAAGTTGATCGACATTGTTTTGCGTCAGCCGATCCAAGAGCGTGATGCCTTGTCGGACTTGGGGCTGGCCTACGTGCCCACCGCTTCGGGCAAATCGATTCCGCTGGTGCAAATTGCCAAGCCCGTGCTGGGCTGGGAGCCGGGCGTGATGTGGCGCGAAGGTCGCCAATACGCCATCACGGTGCAATCGGACATCTCTGAGGGCGTGCAAGGGGCCACGGTGACGGCCCAGCTGCAGCCGGAGTTGAAAAAGCTCCAGGCCGAGTGGCTGTCCCAAGGTCAGACCGATTACCGCATTGAGGTGGCGGGCGCGGTGGAGCAAAGCTCCAAAGGCTCGGCCTCTATTGCGGCGGGTGTGCCCATCATGCTGTTCATCACCTTCACGCTCTTGATGCTTCAGCTGCAAAGCTTCAGCCGTTCGGTGCTGGTGTTTTTGACCGGACCCTTGGGCATGGCGGGTGTGGCGGCGGCTTTGCTGGCGCTGAACCGGCCGTTTGGCTTCGTGGCACTGCTGGGCGTGATCGCGCTCATGGGCATGATCCAGCGAAACTCGGTCATCTTGATCGACCAAATCGAGCAGGACCGCGCAGCGGGGGTGGAACCCTGGATAGCGATTGTGGAGTCGGCCGTGCGCCGCTTGCGCCCCATCGTGTTGACGGCCGCCGCAGCGGTGCTGGCCATGATCCCGCTGTCGCGCAGCGTGTTCTGGGGCCCGATGGCAGTGGCCATCATGGGCGGCTTGATCGTGGCCACCGCGCTGACTTTGCTGGCGCTGCCGGCCATGTACGCCGCCTGGTTCCGTGTGCCGCGACCTGCGGATCGCGTGGCCAGCGTTTGAAACCCCACCTCAAGCGGGGAAAACCAGCACCGACCGGCCCCGAAAACGGGGTTGGGAACGGCTAAAATAGAAAGTTGACCGATTTCAAACGGGCGGTCAGGTCTGTGGGTGGCATCCACCCCGACCTGTTCGCCCTTTTTGTTTGGATCCGCGCGGGTGGCGAAATTGGTAGACGCACCAGGTTTAGGTCCTGACGGTGGCAACACTGTGCGGGTTCGAGTCCCGCCCCGCGCACCAACCGACTTTTGGTCACTGGGGCAACCCTGTGGCATGAGAGAAATTCATTTAACCGAGAACGACGATGACAGTGACTGTTGAAACCCTTGAAAAGCTGGAACGCAAGATCACCCTGACTGTGCCTGTGACGGCCATCCAGTCCGAGGTCGATGCACGCCTGAAGAAAATGGCCCGCACGGTCAAGATGGACGGTTTCCGTCCTGGCAAAGTGCCCATGAACGTTGTGGCCCAGCGCTACGGTTACTCGGTGCAGTACGAAGTGCTCAACGACAAAGTCGGTGAGGCTTTTGCTGTGGCCGCCAACGAAGCGCAAGTGCGCGTCGCTGGCCAGCCCCGCATCTCTGAAAAAGAAGGCGCGCCTGAAGGCGAGCTGAATTTCGAAGCGATTTTCGAGGTCTACCCCGAAGTCAAACTCGGCAACCTGGCCGACACCGAAGTTGAAAAACTGACGGCTGAAGTCTCTGACGCGGCCATCGACAAGACGGTGGACATCTTGCGCAAGCAGCGCCGCACCTTCGCGCAGCGCGCACAAGCTGACGCTGCGCAAGACGGCGACCGCGCCACCATCGACTTCGAAGGCAAGATCGACGGTGAAGTGTTCTCCGGCGGCAAAGCCGAAGACTTTCAGTTCATCTTGGGCGATGGCCAGATGCTCAAGGAATTCGAAGACGCTGTGCGCGGCATGAAGTCCGGCGAAAGCAAGACTTTCCCCTTGGCATTCCCCGCTGACTACCACGGTCAAGACGTCGCTGGCAAAACCGCCGACTTCCTGGTCACCGTCAAGAAACTCGAAGCCGCCAACCTGCCCGAAGTCAACGAAGCCTTGGCCAAGTCCTTGGGCATTGCCGACGGCACCGTCGAAGGCCTGCGCGCTGACATCCGCAAAAACCTCGAGCGCGAAGTGAAATTCCGCCTGCTGGCCCGCAACAAGCAAGCCGCCATGGACGCTTTGGTGGCCAAGGCCGAGCTGGATTTGCCCCAATCCATCGTTCAGTCCGAAATCGAACGCTTGAAAGAAGGCGCTCGCGCTGACTTGAAGCAGCGCGGTGTCAAGGACGCCGACAAGGCCCCGATCCCTGACGACATCTTCCGTCCTCAAGCCGAGCAGCGCGTGCGCTTGGGCCTGGTGGTGGCCGAAGTTGTGCGTGGCAACACCTTGCACGCCAAGCCTGAGCAGATCAAAGCCCACATCGAAGAGTTGGCCGCCAGCTACGAGCGTCCCGAAGACGTGGTGCGTTGGTACAACAGTGACAACCAGCGTTTGGCTGAAGTCGAAGCCGTGGTCATCGAGAGCAATGTGTCCGATTTCGTTTTGGCACAAGCCAAGGTCAGCGAAAAGGCCATCTCTTTCGAAGAGCTGATGGGCCAACAAGGCTGATCGGTCTTTGAACCACTGAAGAATGGGGCTTGTGCCGGGCTTGCAGTCTGGCAGACAAGCCCCATCTCATTGGTGGGTTTGAAACTCGGGTTAAAGTCACCATAGAAATTCTTGGAGAAAAGATGAGCGCACTGGACATCACAAATTTGGGCATGGTGCCCATGGTCGTCGAGCAATCGGGCCGTGGCGAGCGCGCCTATGACATCTATTCGCGTCTGCTCAAGGAGCGCGTGATCTTTTTGGTGGGCGAGGTCAACGACCACATGGCCAACCTGATCGTGGCCCAGTTGCTGTTTTTGGAAAGCGAAAACCCTGAAAAGGACATCTCGCTGTACATCAACTCGCCCGGCGGTTCGGTCAGCGCCGGCATGGCGATTTACGACACCATGAACTTCATCAAGCCCGACGTGTCCACGCTGTGCAACGGCATGGCCGCCAGCATGGGTGCTTTTTTGTTGTCTTCGGGCGCCAAGGGCAAGCGTTTTTCGCTGCCCAACTCCAAGATCATGATCCACCAGCCCTTGGGCGGTGCCCGTGGTCAGGCCACCGAGATCGAAATCGCGGCTCGCGAAATCGTCAAAACCCGTGCGCATCTGAACCGAATCCTGGCTGAGAACACCGGCCAACCGCTGTCGAAGATTGAGTTGGACACCGAGCGCGACTATTACCTGTCTGCCGATGAGGCCAAAGACTATGGTTTGGTCGATCAGGTGATCTCCAAGCGCTCCTGATGGCAGCCGGTTTGACCGGCGCAAAATCTGACGGCGTTTACCTTGCGAGGTGAGCGCCGTTTTTCTTTCGTTATCATTGACGAATATCCGGATTCCGAGGCAACTTTTATGGCCGATAAAAAAGGCTCAAGCACTGAAAAAAACCTGTACTGCTCCTTTTGCGGCAAGAGCCAGCACGAGGTCAAAAAGCTGATCGCAGGTCCGTCGGTTTTCATCTGCGACGAATGCATTGATTTGTGCAACGACATCGTGCGCGATGAACTGGCCACCACCACTGTGGCTGATGCCGCCAAAGACGGTTTGCCCACCCCCCTGGACTTGAAAACCAACCTCGACAACTACGTGATTGGCCAGGAAAAAGCCAAACGCAGTTTGGCCGTGGCGGTGTACAACCACTACAAACGCCTTAAGCACAAAGACGGCGCCAAGAAAGACGACGTCGAGCTGGCCAAGAGCAACATCTTGCTGATCGGCCCCACGGGTTCGGGCAAAACGCTGCTGGCCCAGACCATGGCCCGCATGTTGGATGTGCCGTTTGTGATGGCCGATGCCACCACCTTGACCGAAGCTGGTTACGTGGGCGAAGACGTCGAAAACATCGTCGCCAAGTTGTTGCAGACTTGCAATTACGACGTTGAACGTGCCCAGCGCGGCATTGTCTACATCGACGAGATCGACAAAATCACCCGCAAGTCGGACAACCCCTCCATCACGCGCGACGTGTCGGGTGAGGGTGTTCAGCAAGCCTTGCTCAAGTTGGTCGAAGGCACCATGGCCAGCGTCCCCCCACAAGGCGGCCGCAAGCACCCCAACCAAGACTTTTTGCAAATCGACACGACCAACATCTTGTTCATTTGCGGCGGCGCGTTCGCTGGTCTGGAAAAGGTCATCGAAAGCCGCACCGAATCGGGCGGCATTGGGTTTGGCGCCACCGTCAAGAGCAAGAAGCAGCGTTCATTGACCGAAGTGTTCAATGAAGTCGAGCCCGAGGATTTGATCAAGTTCGGCCTGATTCCCGAGTTGGTCGGTCGTCTGCCCGTGGTCGCCACCTTGGCCGAATTGACCGAAGACGCTTTGGTGCAGATCCTGACCGAGCCCAAAAACGCGGTGGTCAAGCAGTTCACCAAATTGCTGGCCATGGAAGGCGTGGAGCTGGAAGTGCGCCCCAATGCCTTGACCGCCATCGCCCGCAAGGCGTTGGCCCGCAAAACGGGCGCCCGTGGCCTGCGCTCCATCATGGAACAAGCGCTGATCGACACCATGTTCGAGTTGCCCAATGCGGTCAATGTCGAAAAGGTCGTGGTGGACGAGTCCGCCATCGACGACAACAAGCCACCACTTTTGGTTTACCGCGAGTCGGCCAAACAGGCCTGAACCCCATGTGTGACCCGGCGATCAATACCCCTGCCTTGCAACGGGTTGAAATCGCCGCAACAGCATCCATGTGCAGCTAATTGAACCGAGGGACACCATGTCTGGACACACACCTTTGCCGCCCACCCCGATCGAACTGCCCATGTTGCCTTTGCGCGATGTGGTCGTGTTCCCTCACATGGTGATTCCTCTGTTTGTGGGGCGACCCAAGAGCATCAAGGCCTTGGAGTCGGCCATGGCTGCCGAGCGCCGCATCATGCTGGTGGCCCAAAAGACCGCCGCCAAGGACGAACCGGCCATCGACGACATGTTCGATGTCGGTTGCGTCTCGACCATTTTGCAAATGCTCAAGTTGCCCGACGGCACCGTCAAAGTGCTGGTCGAAGGTCAGCAACGGGCCATGGTCAAGTCCATCGTGGACGGCGAGGCCCATTTTGTGGCCACGGTCACGCCCGTGGAGCCTGCTGCCGAGCAGTCTGAGCCCAGCAGCGAGATCGAAGCCCTGCGCCGCGCAGTGATGCAGCAGTTTGACCAGTACGTCAAACTCAACAAAAAAATCCCGCCCGAGATCCTGACGTCGATCTCCAGCATTGACGATGCAGGGCGCTTGGCCGACACCATCGCAGCACACCTGCCGCTCAAGCTTGAAAACAAGCAGCAAGTGCTGGATTTGGCCAGCATCAAAGCCCGCTTGGAAAACCTTTTTGCGCAACTTGAACACGAGGTGGACATCCTCAACGTGGACAAGCGCATCCGTGGCCGTGTCAAGCGCCAAATGGAGAAGAACCAGCGCGACTTCTACCTGAACGAACAGGTCAAAGCCATCCAGAAAGAACTGGGCGAAGGCGAAGAGGGCGCGGACATCGAAGAGATCGAGAAAAAGATCAAGACCGCCAAGATGTCGGCCGAGGCCCGCAAAAAGGCCGAGGGCGAACTCAAAAAGCTCAAGCTGATGTCGCCCATGTCGGCCGAAGCCTCGGTGGTGCGCAACTACTTGGAGGTCCTGACGGGCTTGCCATGGAGCAAAAAAACCAAGCTCAAGCACGACCTGGGCAATGCCGAAGACGTCTTGAACCAAGACCACTACGGCTTGGACAAAGTCAAAGACCGCATCCTGGAATACCTTGCTGTGCAGCAACGCGTGGACAAGGTCAAAGCCCCCATCTTGTGCTTGGTGGGGCCACCCGGCGTGGGCAAAACCTCTTTGGGTCAGTCGATCGCCAAAGCCACGGGTCGCAAGTACGTGCGCATGGCCTTGGGCGGTATGCGTGACGAGGCCGAAATTCGCGGTCACCGCCGCACTTACATCGGCGCGTTGCCAGGCAAGGTGCTACAAAACCTGAACAAGGTCGGCACCAAGAACCCCTTGTTCTTGTTGGACGAGATCGACAAGTTGGGCACCGATTTCCGGGGCGACCCATCGAGTGCCTTGCTGGAAGTGCTTGACCCCGAGCAAAACCACACTTTTGGCGACCATTACGTCGAGGTCGACTTCGACCTGAGCGACGTGATGTTCGTGGCGACCTCCAACTCGATGAACATCCCATCGGCTTTGCTGGACCGCATGGAAGTCATTCGCCTGTCGGGTTATACCGAAGACGAAAAGACCAACATCGCCATGAAGTACCTGTTGCCCAAGCAATTGGAGAACAACGGCGTCAAGCCCGAAGAATTGAATGTGACAGAAGATGCTGTTCGCGATGTGGTGCGTTACTACACCCGTGAAGCCGGTGTGCGTTCGCTCGAGCGTGAGCTGGGCAAGATCTGCCGCAAGGTGGTCAAGGCCTTGTTGCTCAAGCAGATGAAGCCACAGGTTCAAGTCACGGTGGACAACCTCAATGAATTCCTGGGTGTGCGCAAGTACAGCTACGGCCGCGCTGAGCAAAAGAACCAGGTCGGCCAAGTGGTCGGTTTGGCTTGGACCGAGGTGGGCGGCGATCTGCTGACCATCGAAGCGGCCTTGATGCCCGGCAAAGGTGTCATCACCCGCACGGGTTCTTTGGGTGACGTGATGAAAGAGTCGGTTGAAGCGGCTCGCACCGTGGTGCGCAGCCGTTCACGACTGCTTGGCATCAAGGACGAAGTCTTTGAAAAGAAAGACCTGCACATCCACGTGCCCGATGGCGCCACGCCCAAAGACGGCCCCAGCGCCGGTGCGGCCATGACCACGGCCATGGTCTCGGCCATGACGGGTATTCCCGTTCGCGCCGATGTGGCCATGACCGGCGAGATCACGCTGCGTGGGGAAGTCACCGCCATTGGCGGCCTCAAGGAAAAGCTGCTGGCCGCTTTGCGGGGTGGCATCAAGACCGTGTTGATCCCTGAAGACAACGTCAAAGACTTGCAGGACATTCCTGAGAACGTCAAGAACGGTCTGGAGATCGTGCCCGTCAAATGGATCGACCAGGTGCTGGAAGTGGCCTTGGAAGCCAAGCCCGTGCCCTTGAGCGAAGAAGAGGTAGCAGCGGTCACGGCTGTTGCTGCCAGCCCCAAAGCCGAAGCTGTGAAACATTGATGCAAAATTTCCTGCCTCTGTCCAAAAGAGGTGGGAAATGGCGCTATAATTCTTGCATTGCAGCGAACAAAGCATACAATGCTGAATTCACTGATGCGCGGGAATAGCTCAGTTGGTAGAGCGCAACCTTGCCAAGGTTGAGGTCGCGAGTTCGAGCCTCGTTTCCCGCTCCAAACATTGAAAGAAGTGCCAACATCTTTCAGCCAAAAAGGGAAGCAATTGCTTCCCTTTTTTGTCGGTTTTTTTCAGGCGTTTGTTCTCTTGAAATCTGGCGCGGTAGCAAAGCGGTTATGCACCGGATTGCAAATCCGTGTAGGTCGGTTCGACTCCGGCCCGCGCCTCCAGAAAAATTCAAATTAAGGCTTTCAAGTCTCAAAAAGACAAGACAAGCGATGTATAATTTGAGTCTTGCAAATGCGGGAATAGCTCAGTTGGTAGAGCGCAACCTTGCCAAGGTTGAGGTCGCGAGTTCGAGCCTCGTTTCCCGCTCCAAATATTGAAAGAAGTACCAACGTCTTTCAGCAAAAAGGGAAGCCCAAAGCTTCCCTTTTTTGTAAAATTTCTCGAGATTTGGCGCGATAGCAAATCGGTTATGCAACGGATTGCAAATCCGTCTAGCCCAGTTCGACTCTGGGTCGCGCCTCCAAAAACAAAGCCGCTACAGCGTAAGCTGTAGCGGCTTTTTTGTTGGGCTGAATCAATTGGCCCGGGCGACCCACACCGTGGCACCTTCCGCGCCGTAGAGCTCAGCATGGGGCACATCGCGTGCCAGCCTGAAGAAGGCTCCGGCTTTGAGGTGTTTGACCTGATCGCCCACCGTCAACCAATACTCGCCTCGGGCCACGTAGGCGCTGACGTCAAAGGGGTGGGTGTGGGTGGCCAGTTCCAGTTGGGGCGCCCACTCACGGACGATGATTTCGTCAAATCCTTCGTCCAAGGATTGGTCTGTGAAGCTCTCAAATGTGGGGGTGCTCATATGGGGTGCCCTCTGCTGGGTGGGTGGATGGGGCTCATCGTGGCGCATACAGGGTCGGTTTGTCCAGCCAGCGGGTGACACCCGGGGATATTGGGGGAGGGTGATTGTGCTGATTGCTTGTCAGCCCCGAAAAACAGCACATTCTTGTGGCTTAATAACGCTTTGCATTATTTTCCTGGAGCCAGAGATGGGCAACAAAATCGTTACTGAAGCAGATCGTAAATTCACACCTCCACTGCCAGCATTGCCCGGCGTGACATTGCGCACCCATGGCCGCGGCCAGCGCGTGAGCTTGGAGCGTGGCGTTGCCACCCGCAGCAAGAAAAACCCTGGCAAGCGCTCCAAAAAAGGCGGTTGATTCTTTCGGGCTCGACTTCGTTGTCGATCTGAATGCCAAGCCACTGAGTTTCAGTGGCTTTTTTGTTGGTGCTTTGAGGCCCTGTTGGCCATGGATGTTCACAAGGAGACAAAGATGATCACTTCTTATGCGGCAATTTTGGTGGCGGGCTTGATGCCTGTGATTTGTGCTGGGATCGCCAAAGCCGGCGCCAAAGGCTATGACAACCACAACCCCCGCGAATGGATGACCCAGCAAACAGGCTACCGTGCACGCGCGAATGCGGCGCAAGCCAACTGCTTGGAGGCCTTCCCGTTTTTTGCCGTGGGTGTGGTGCTGGCTTTGTTGACGGGCGTTGAGCCCATGGTGGTGGATTTGCTGTGTTTGCTCTTCATCGCTGCGCGTGTGGCTTACGTGGCTTGTTACCTGAAAGACAAAGCCAAATTCCGTTCTTTGTTCTGGCTGGTGGGCTACATCGCTGTCGTGTCTTTTTACGTCTTGGCGATGCTCAATTTACAGATGGGCTGAACCCGGAAAAGTCACTTTATCAAGGCACAATAGAGCCCCAGCCCCGGTGGTGAAACTGGTAGACACACCGGACTTAAAATCCGTTGCTTCGTTCATAGCGGGCGTACCGGTTCGATTCCGGTCCGGGGCACCACCGTTAGCAAAGCATCATCATGAACCACGACAACGCACCGTTTGAGATCCACGTGCATGGTGATGTGCCGATCAAATCCGGCACCGACCTCAAAGCCGTGCAAGAAGCGCTCAAGCCGCTTTGGCACTATGCAGGCGCACGCACCTTGAGCGAAGGCTCGCTGAGCCTCTATGAGGAAGAGCCTGGCATCCGTTTTGATGTGAACTCCCACGTTCTGCACATGTGCTGGACGGTGCGCGGCGATGAAGATTTCCGCATGGTCCTGGACGACCTGTGCATGAACCTCAATGAACTGTCTGCCGCAGGCACCCAGATTGAGGTCACTTTCTATGACACCGATTTCGATGACGAGGACGAAGCCAACGGCGGCGAGTCGCGTGACGATTTCGTGATGCTGTTTGTCGGTCCGGACCCCGGCGCCATCATGCAAGCCCAGCGCGACCTGCTGGTGCACGATGTGATCAACATGATGGAGCGGCACTTTGATGGCGCCGAGCTCGGCGGCGTCGTCTCAGAAATCGACAAATTGTTCAGCCAGCGCTTTGACAATTTGGTCAGCTCGCTCGACATCGGCAAACCGCCCAAAGGCTCGGGCGGCAGCGGCCATGGTGGCGGCAACCGCCGACCCCGGCACTTGCACTGACACTTGCACGGAAAGGCCCCGCCATGAAAGCCCTGTTCTCAAGTGATGCGCTGAACCCCGGTGTTCGACTTCGAGAGGTTTTTGGTTGGGCGATGTACGACTTCGCCAACTCCGGCTACACCACCGTGGTCATCACGGCCGTGTTCGCCGCCTATTTTGTGGGCGGTGTGGCGCAGGGCGCGTCATGGGCCACGCTGGCGTGGACGGTGGGTTTGAGCATTTCCTACGCGATCGTGATGCTCACCATGCCTGGGCTCGGCGCCTGGGCCGACCGCACGGCCGGTAAAAAACGTTTGCTGATGGCTGTCACGGCAGCGTGTGTGGTCAGCACCGCCGCCTTGGCATTGGTGGGGCCGGGACAAGTGGCCTTGGCCTTGGGGATGCTCATTTTGTCCAACACTTTTTTCTCTTTCGGTGAGTCCTTGACGGCCTCCTTCTTGCCCGAGTTGGCCAAACCCGAAGCCATGGGTCGCGTCAGCGGTTGGGGCTGGGCACTGGGCTACATCGGCGGCATGTTGACCTTGGGCGTGTGCTTGGCCTATGTGCTGGCCGCCCAAGCGCGGGGCGAAAGCGGCAGCCAGTTTGTGCCCATCACCATGCTCATAACGGCGGCCGTTTATGGCTTGGCCGCCAGCGTGACCTTTGCTTTGATGAAAGAACACTCGCCGCCGCAGCCCGATGCGCCCGTGGTGGGTCTGTTCCAAAGCCTGAAGCAGCTCAAGCAGACGCTGCAAGATGCACGCCCCTACAAGGATTTCACCCGTTTGATGGCCTGCGCCGTGGCCTACCAAGGTGGCGTGGCGGTGGCGATTTCGCTGGCGGCCATTTACGCTGAGCAGGTGATTGGCTTTCAGCCGCAAGAGACCATGGTGCTGATCTTTGTGCTCAACATCGCCGCTTTTGTGGGGGCCTTTGTGTTTGGCTATGCGCAAGACCGCATCGGCCACAAACTGGCCCTGGCATTGACGCTGCTGGGCTGGATTTTGACCTGCGCGATCGCTGCCTTGTCGAGCACCAAAGAAGTGTTTTGGTGGGCTGCGGCCATCGCCGGCGTGTGCATGGGATCGAGCCAGTCATCGGGCCGGGCCATGGCGGGCTTGATGGTGCCTCCTGCACGATTGGGTGAGTTTTTTGGTCTGTGGACTTTTGCCATCCGACTGGCCAGCATTTTGGGGCCCTTGAGTTATGGCCTCATCACCTGGCTGAGCGGTGGCAACCAGCGTTTGGCCATTGGTTCAACCTCGCTGCTGTTCGTGCTGGGCTTGATCTTGCTGATGCCCGTGAACGTGGAGCGTGGCCGCCGAATGGCGCTGGGGCAGGCGGAGGCCTGATCAGACCCTCGGATCGGCCTTGTGACAGGCTGAATGCGGCAGCTGCAACCAGCGCGATGCTGCCGCTTGCAAGCCGCTCAGTTTGCCATTGCTCATGAGCGTCAGGCGTGCTGATGCCGCCAAAGGCGATGGCCCTTGGCGCAATTGCCCAGCAGCTTCCAACAAGCGCCGCGTTTGGCGTGCCACAGGCTCTCCGGTGGACACCAGTTGCATCCCCGGGCCCAGCAGGCTTTGCAATTCGTTTTGCGCAAACACGTAATGCGTGCATCCCAACACCAGCGTGTCCATTTGCCCCGCAGCTGAACCAAACGTGCCCATTTGCCCTGTGTAATCGCGCAGCAGGGCGGAGATTTTTTCGGAGGACTGTGCGCTGGCAACCGTGTGCGTGCTTTCTTCAATGGCCAGCGCCAGGCCATTGCAGGGCTGCACGATGAATTCGGCTTGCCCCTGCAGGCTGCTGAGCAGGCGGTGGAACTTGTCGCTGCCCAAAGTGCCCCGCGTGCCAATGACACCGATGCGCCGGGTTCGGCTCAAAGCGATGGCCGGCTTTAAGGCCGGTTCGACCCCAATCAAAGGCAATTGCGGGTATTGCACACGCAGCTCGTGAATGGCCGCCGCCGTGGCCGTGTTGCAGGCCACCACCAAGGCTTTGATGCGGTGCTGCTCGACCAAATGACGGGCGATGGCCAAGCTGCGCTGGCGCACAAAGACATCGCTTTTTTCGCCATAGGGCGCATGACCGCTGTCGGCCCAATACACAAAGTGCTCGTGCGGCAACTCGGCTTGCAAGGCCTGCAGCACGCTCAGGCCGCCGATGCCGCTGTCAAAAACGCCGATGGGGGATTCGGTCATGAATTGGGTGAGGGCGGTGACTTGCGGGTCACCGCCGCATCACATTCAGGCAGCGGTCACGCCAATGCCTTTGAACTCGCCCGTGGCGATGCGCTTTTGCCATTCGGCTGGGCCGGTGATGTGGGCGCTGGTGCCGCCCGCATCGACCGCCACGGTCACGGGCATGTCGACCACGTCGAATTCGTAGATGGCTTCCATGCCCATGTCGGCAAAGCCCACCACTTTGGCGTGCTTGATGGCTTTGGACACGAGGTAAGCCGCGCCGCCCACAGCCATGAGGTATGCCGACTTGTGCTTCTTGATGGCTTCGATGGCGACCGGGCCGCGCTCGGCCTTGCCAATCATGGCGATCAGGCCGGTGTTGGCCAGCATCATTTCGGTGAAACCGTCCATGCGGGTGGCGGTGGTGGGGCCTGCGGGGCCCACGGCCTCGTCGCCCACGGGGTCCACGGGGCCCACGTAATAGATCACGCGGTTCTTGAAGTCCACGGGCAGGGGCTCGCCTTTGGCCAGCATGTCTTGGATGCGTTTGTGCGCCGCATCGCGGCCTGTGAGCATCTTGCCGTTGAGCAGCAAAGTCTGGCCGGGTTTCCAAGCAGCAACTTGCTCGGGCGTCAAGGTGTTCAGGTCCACGCGCTGGCTCTTTTCGGTGTCGGCTGTCCAGCCGACGTTGGGCCACAGGTCGAGCGAAGGCGCTTCGAGGTAGGAGGGGCCAGAGCCGTCGAGCACAAAGTGGGCGTGGCGCGTGGCGGCGCAGTTGGGGATCATGGCCACGGGCTTGGAGGCTGCGTGGGTGGGGTACATCTTGATCTTGATGTCCAGCACCGTGGTGAGGCCGCCCAAGCCTTGTGCGCCAATGCCCAGGGCGTTGACCTTGTGGTACAGCTCCAGGCGCATTTCTTCAACCTGGTCGAGCTTCTCGCCTTTGCTGGATTTTTCGAGCAACTGGTACATGTCCAGGTCGTCCATCAGGCTTTCCTTGGCCATGAGCACGGCTTTTTCGGCGGTGCCGCCAATGCCAATGCCCAGCATGCCGGGCGGGCACCAGCCTGCGCCCATGGTGGGCACGGTTTTGAGCACCCAGTCGACGATGCTGTCACCGGGGTTGAGCATGATCATCTTGGACTTGTTCTCGCTCCCGCCGCCCTTGGCCGCGACGGTCACGTGCACATGGTGGCCGGGCACGATCTTGGTGAAGATCACGGCGGGGGTGTTGTCCTTGGTGTTTTTGCGGTTGAAGTGCGGGTCAGACACGACCGACGCGCGCAACATGTTGTCGGGGTGGTTGTAGCCACGGCGCACGCCTTCGTTGACGGCATCTTCCAGACTGCCGGTGAAGCCGTCGAACTTCACGTCCATGCCCACTTCGAGGAACACGTTCACGATGCCGGTGTCTTGGCAGATCGGGCGGTGGCCATAGGCGCTCATCTTGCTGTTGGTCAGGATCTGCGCGATGGCGTCTTTGGCTGCGGGGCTTTGCTCGCGTTCGTAGGCGCTGGCCAGGTGCGAGATGAAGTCAGCGGGGTGGTAGTAGCTGATGTACTGCAGCGCAGCGGCGACGGATTCGATCAGGTCGTCTTGTTTGATCAGGGTGGTCATGGTGTGGTCATCCAGTGGAGAGTCAATATAAATCAGGAAATCAAGCGTTCAATGCGCGGCTTTGTCGTGGTGCGACATCAAGCGGTCTGCCCAAGCGATGGCGATGGCACTGAGGAGGAAGGCGATGTGGATGATGGTTTGCCACATCAGCACTTTTTCGTCGTAGTTGGCCGCGTTGATGAAGGTCTTGAGCAGATGGATGGAGCTGATGCCGATGATGGCCGTGCCCAGCTTGACTTTGAGCACCGAGGCATTCACGTGGCTGAGCCATTCGGGTTGGTCGGGGTGGCCATCAAGGTCCAGGCGCGAGACAAAGGTTTCATAACCGCCCACGATCACCATGATCAGCAGGTTGGAGATCATGACCACGTCGATCAGGCCCAACACGACCAGCATGATGACGGTTTCATTCAAGGTGGTGATGGAGGTGTCGGCTTTGTAGCCAATGCTGCTGATCAAGGCCTGCAGGGCGTGTTGGTTGCCAAATGCGGCTTCCAGCAAGTGGACCAACTCGACCCAGAAATGGAAGACGTAGACCGCTTGGGCGGCAATGAGACCCAGGTACAAAGGCAGCTGCAACCAGCGGCTGGCAAAGATGAAATTGGGCAGGGGGCGCAAGGCGCGATGGCCAGTCTGTGTCGGTTTGGACATGTGGGATCCGTCGTGATGACCGTGCGGTTGGTAAACCACAGATTTTAGTAGCCTTGGCATCGGAATGACGTTCTGCCCTGCAAGGCTGTTGTCAGTCAGTGCTAAGTAAGAGCTACCGTCGACATTTGCGGCAGTCAAACACGTTTTTTGTCATTGAGGAGACATTTCTGATGAGTGCCAATGCCCTGTACCAACCCAGCGAAGCGTTTGTGAAAAACGCCCATGTTTCAGGCATGGCTGCCTATGAAGCTTTGTGCAAAGAAGCCGAAACCGATTACCAGGGCTACTGGGGTCGTCTGGCCAAAGAGCTGATCACCTGGAAGACACCTTTCACCAAGGTTCTCGACGAGTCCAATGCGCCATTCTTCAAATGGTTTGAAGACGGCACTCTGAACGCGTCCTACAACTGCCTGGACCGCAACATCGAAAAAGGCTTGGGCGACAAGACCGCCATCATCTTCGAAGCCGACGGCGGCGAAGTGACCAAGGTGACTTACAGCCAACTGCTGGCCAAGACTTGCCAATACGCCAACGCTTTGAAGAGCTTGGGCATTAAAAAAGGTGACCGCGTCGTCATCTACATCTCCATGTCCATTGAAGGCGTGGCCGCCATGCAAGCCTGTGCCCGCATTGGCGCCACCCACTCGGTGGTGTTCGGTGGCTTCTCGGCCCAGTCGCTGCGCGACCGCATCGAAGACACCGGCGCCGTGGCCGTGATCACGGCCGACAACCAAGTGCGCGGCGGCAAGCTGCTGCCCCTCAAATCCATTGTGGACGAAGCCATCGCCTTGGGCGGCTGCGAAGCCATCAAGAACGTGCTGGTCGTCAAGCGCTCGGGCGCCGACATCGCCATGACCGCAGGCCGCGACCTGTGGATGGCCGATGTGGCCGACCAACAAGCCACCACCTGCGAACCCGAGTGGGTCGGTGCTGAGCACCCCCTGTTCTTGCTGTACACCTCCGGCTCCACCGGCAAACCCAAAGGCGTGCAACACAGCACCGGCGGCTACCTGCTGCACGCGGCGCTGACCACCAAGTGGACCTTCGACTTGAAGCAAGACGATGTTTTCTGGTGCACCGCCGACATCGGTTGGGTCACGGGCCACACCTACATCACCTACGGCCCCTTGGCCTTGGGCGGCACCGAGATCGTGTTCGAAGGCGTGCCCACCTACCCTGATGCAGGCCGCTTCTGGAAGATGATCCAAGACCACAAAGTCTCGATCTTTTACACCGCGCCCACGGCCATCCGTTCGCTCATCAAGGCCGCAGAAGCCAACGACGCTGTGCACCCCAAGAGCTACAACCTCTCTAGCCTGCGCTTGCTGGGCTCGGTCGGCGAGCCGATCAACCCCGCCGCTTGGGAGTGGTACTACGAACACGTGGGCGGCAGCCGTTGCCCCATCGTGGACACCTTCTGGCAAACCGAAACCGGTGGTCACATGATCACCCCGCTGCCTGGCGTGACCCCCATGGTTCCAGGTTCTTGCACACTGCCTTTCCCGGGCATCCAGGCCGCCATCGTGAGTGAAACTGGCGACGATATGCCCAATGGCCAAGGCGGCATTTTGGTCGTCAAGCGCCCATGGCCTTCGATGATCCGCAACATCTGGGGCGACCCCGAGCGCTTCAAGAAGAGCTACTACCCTGAAGACTTCAAGGGCAAGTACTACTTGGCCGGCGACGGCGCGATCCGCGACGAGAAAACCGGTTACTTCACCATCACCGGCCGCATCGACGACGTGCTGAACGTCTCCGGTCACCGCATGGGCACGATGGAAATCGAATCGGCACTGGTCAGCTGCACCGAGCTGGT
Organism: Comamonadaceae bacterium PBBC2; assembly: GCA_002255935.1. Lineage (GTDB taxonomy): Bacteria > Pseudomonadota > Gammaproteobacteria > Burkholderiales > Burkholderiaceae_C > Limnohabitans_A. The sequence goes on along the minus strand of NKIO01000005.1, from coordinate 63,656 downwards.
GGCCGAAGCCGCTGTGGTGGGCCGTCCTGACGACACCACCGGCGAAGCGATTTGCGCTTTCGTGGTGCTTAAGCGCGCCTTGCCCAACACCGACGAAGGCAAAGCGATCGCCAAGCAATTGCGCGACCACATTGCCAAAGAAATCGGCCCGATCGCCAAGCCCAAGGACATTCGCTTCGGTGAGAACTTGCCCAAGACCCGTTCCGGCAAGATCATGCGCCGCCTGCTGCGTTCGCTGGCCAAAGGCGAAGAGATCACGCAAGACATCTCCACTCTGGAAAACCCAGCCATCCTGGGCCAGTTGGGTCAGGCTTACTGATCTTGGCGGGCCATCGGCCCGCCCCAAAAAAAAACGGCAGCCTCGGCTGCCGTTTTTCTTGGGCCTTAGGCCAACGGGTCAGTCGCCCAGCACCACACCTTCGCGGCGGGGGTCTGCGCCGCCAAACCAGCCGGTGGGCGTGCGCTCAATGGCTTGCAAGCCGCTGGTCATTTCCATTTCGCGCACGTCGTGGCCTCGGGCTTTGAGGGCATCCACCGTGCTGCTTGGAAAGCCTTTGGATTCGAGCAGTGTGGGGCCGTTGAGTGAGCCAAAGTTGGGCAGGCTCACCGCTTGTTGGGCGTTCAGGCCCCAATGCAAGGTGCCTGTGAGCAGCTTGGCGGTGTAGTGGATGATCAGCGCCCCGCCCGGGCTGCCGCCGCTCATGAGCAACTGGCCGGTGGTGGCGTCAAACACCAGCGTGGGCGACATCGACGAACGCGGGCGCTTGCCGGGCTCCACCCGGTTGGCGATCAGGCGGCCTTGCGCATCGGCTGGGGCAAAGCTGAAATCGGTCAATTGGTTGTTGAGCAAAAAGCCGCCTGGGCGCGCAGGGTCGGTCGTCACCATGCGGCGTGCGCCAAAGGCCGCTTCAATGGTGGTGGTCATGGCCACAGCGCGGCCTTTGGCATCGACCACGCTGATGTGGCTGGTGCCGTATTCGGTTTGTGCGGGCATGGGCGCCCACGACGTGACGTTGCCCGAAGGCTGACCCGGTGTGGCCACCTTCATGGACTGCGCTCCGATGAGTTGGCTGCGCTGCGCCAAATAGCCGGGGGCCAGCAGGCTGCGCCAGTCGCCAGCGGGGGCACTCACAAAGTCTGGGTCGGCCACGTATTGCGCTCGGTCGGCAAAGGCCAGGCGCGACGCCTCGGTGTAGCGGTGCAAAAAGTCGGGGGAGGGCAGGCCGCCCGCCAACTCGGGCCCTTGGGCGCTCGCTTGGGACAGCATGCCCAAGATTTGCCCGATGGCGATCTGCCCCGAAGACGGCGGCGGGAAGCCACAAATGCGCAAGGCCCGCGCCTGGGCCTTGTGGTCAAAGCACAGCGCCTCGCGCTCGCGGGGGCGGTAGTCGCGCAGGTCTTGCAGGCTCAGGCTGCCCGGGCGTGGCGGCGATTGCACGCGTTGCACGATGGCTTGCGCCACAGCGCCTTCGTGCAGGGCACGGCTGCCTTCGTTGGCGATGCGGCGCAGCACATGGGCGTATTCGGGGTTGCGCAGCACATGGCCCACCGGCCAAGCTAGGCCCTCAGCGGTGTAATAAAAACGGGCGGCCAGCGGGTCTTTTTTCAGGTGCGGTTCGGTTTGCAGCAGCGTGTGCAGTCGCGGGCTGACCTTGAAGCCAACTTCGGCCAAAGTGATGGCGGGTGTGAACAGCTGCGCCCAAGGCAGCTGGCCATGCTGGCGGTGTGCCGCTTCGAGCGTGCGCAAGGCGCCGGGCACACCCACCGAGCGCCCACTGAGCACCGCCTCTTCAAACGGCAGTGGCTTGCCGTCTGCACCCAAGAACAAGTCGCTCTGGGCGGTGGCGGGCGCGGTTTCGCGCCCGTCGTGGGCTGTGACCTTTTGCCCGTCAAAGTGCAACAAAAAGGCCCCGCCCGCAATGCCGCTCGACTGCGGCTCCACCAAGCCCAGCACCATCTGCACCGCAATGGCCGCGTCCAGCGCCGAACCTCCAGCACGCAAGATCTGCAAACCTGCATCGGTGGCCAGCGGATTGGCCGCCGCCACCGCCTGACGGCCATAGGCCCAACCCGGCTTGGCGGTCACGCCACTGGCGGCTTCGGGTTGCTCGGGCACGCTGTAGCGCAAGGGGGCTGATGGCGGCACGGCGCAAGCGCTGAGCAGGGCCAAGGTGATGATGCTCAAAGGCAGGGTGGGGTTCATGAATCAGCTCCTGGAAGTGGGCATCGTAGCTTCTTGCGCGTCCGAAGTCAGACACTTAGGCGTATCCACCACCAGCATGTCTTGTGGCCTTTCCTATGTTCAAACCATCGCCCAACAAAGTTGGGCTTCTACAAAGTTGATCCAAACGTCTGGAGTGTAGCCGGGACCCTTGTGGGAGCTGAACTGTGTTCGGCGATGCTTCATCTGACCACTGTCGGTTGATTCAATGGATACATAGGGAAACAAAAAGTTGTCAAAAATAACGCTTTGAAAGATGTATTGCACGTAGATTCAGGAAAGTTTGTCTTGACTGGGAGAAGTCCTTGAAATCCACCACCCACCTGATCCGTTTGGCCTGCCTTGTGAGCGCAACAGCAGGGCTTGTTGCCTGTGGCGGTGGCGGCTCTGCCGCTACGGAAAGCACAAATTCTGGCTCCAACAACAATAGCGCTCAGGTGGCTGTTTTGCCAGACGGCTCGGTGGTCAACAGCATCCCCAGCGATATCTTGGTTCAAATCCCAGCTTCGACTTATGCCGCTGGATCACAAGAACAGCTGGTCTTCAAGTTCTTGAATGCTGAGCGCATCCGTTGCGGTTTTGGTGCTTTGCGTCACGCCCCCCAATTGGACGCATCGGCCATGGCGCACGCCAATTGGGGTGTCTTGAACCAACAACTGTCTCATCTTGAGTTGGCCAGCACTTATCCCAACGGATTCACGGGTGCCACACTGACCGACCGGGCTCGATTTCATGGTTATGACAGTCAAAGTCTCGGCGAGGTTTTTTCCGGCTTCACCAACATGCCCGCATCGGCCAGCGAAGGCATCACTTCCATGCGCCTGTTGCTCAACGCGCCGTACCACATGGTTTTCATGACAGCCCCTTACCGCGACATGGGGGTGGGCGTCAAACGCATCGCAGATGTGGGCAAATCTTCGGGTTTTGATCTGGTCATGACCGAATTCGGCGTTCTCCAGCAAGACAGCTTCCAGGACTTGGCGACGGATGCGGTGGCCACTTACCCATGTGAGGGCACCACGGGCGTGGCCTATTCATTGAACAACGAGGACCCCAACCCCATCCCGGGGCGAGACCTGAGCACCAAGCCCTTGGGCTCTTCGATCATCTTCCGGGTACGCCGTGGCCAAAAACTGAACATCGATGCCATTTCGGTGGTCGAAACCGCCACGGGCACTGCGGTGGGTCTTCGCCGACACGTGGGGGGTAATGGTAATGAGGATTCGACATACAAAGATTTCGATGCCTCAGTGGCTTATGTGGCGGCCGAATCGCCCATGAAGCCAAATACTTCGTACACGGTCAAAGTCAATGGGTCCAATGATGGCGCATCATTTTCAAAACAATTTACGTTTCAAACAGGTGATATTTATTTGCCGTCTTTTTGAATTCTGAATCGACAAAACAAGGGCAGCCATGGTGCTGACCCGTCCAATCCATCGCTCATGAGCATATGCCAGTATTTCCAGACTGGATGCACCTTCTACAAACGACAACAGGCCCCGCAGGGCCTGTTGCATGCGTTGACCTTTCAGATCACTTCGGTGCGAGTCGAATCGCGCCGTCCAAGCGGATGACTTCGCCGTTGAGCATGTCGTTTTCGATGATGTGTTTGGCCAGTTTGGCGTAGTCTTGGGGGGTGCCCAGGCGGCTGGGGAAGGGCACGCCTGCGGCCAGCGCGTCTTGAACTTCTTGGGGCATGCCAAACAGCATGGGCGTGCCGAAGATGCCGGGGGCAATGGTCATGTTGCGGATGCCGTTGCGCGACAGGTCGCGGGCAATGGGCAGCGTCATGCCGACCACGCCGCCTTTGGACGCAGCGTAAGCCGCTTGGCCGATTTGGCCGTCGTAGGCGGCCACGCTGGCGGTGCTGATCAGCACGCCGCGCTCGCCGGTGGCCTCGGGTTCATTCTTGCTCATGGCTTCAGATGCCAAGCGGATCATGTTGAAAGTGCCCACCAGGTTGACCATGATGGTCTTGGTGTAAACGGCCAGGCTGTGTGCGCCGTTTTTGCCGACGGTTTTTTCGGCGGGTGCGATGCCTGCGCAGTTGACCAGGCCCATGAGCTTGCCCATGGCCACAGCTTGGGCGACCACGGCTTGGCCGTCGGCTTCGTTGCTGACGTCGCACTTGACGAAGGCGCCGCCCAGTTCCTTGGCGATGGCTTCGCCTTTTTCGGCTTGCATGTCGGCGATGACGACCTTGCCGCCGTTGGCCGCCAGCATGCGGGCGGTGCCTTCACCCAGGCCCGATGCGCCGCCGGTGACGATGAAAACCTTGCCTTGAATGTCCATGTCTCACTCCTGTTTCAGTTGACGTTACGTAAACGTCAATTATGCACATTCGAACCCCCAAATGACAGCAGGGCACTCATCCATTAACGGTTTTCCATGAGCCGCGCTACATCCAAGGGTGGATTGTGGGAAGGCTTGCTCAGGGCCAGCATGGGCTTGGGCACAACACGACAGGAGACCATCATGGACAGCAGCTTGGTTTGGGGTGAGCAGCGCTTGGCGCACGATGACGAGAACTGGCGCCGAGCCTCCCAGCTGCTGGCCACGGCCGGGATCGAGGTCGGCGGCAACCGGTCTTGGGACATTCAGGTGCACCACCCGGCCACTTTTGACCGCATCTTGACGCAAGGCAGCTTGGGGCTGGGCGAGAGTTACATGGACGGCTGGTGGGACTGCGGGGCGGTGGACGAGTTCATCGCACGCGTTTTGGCGGCGCGGCTGGACCAGCACGTGGGGCGGGCGGGCTGGATCTGGGCGTCTTTGAAGGCGCGGTTGACGAACTTGCAGTCTGAACACCGCGCTTGGCATGTGGCCGAAGTTCATTACGACTTGGGCAACGACCTGTACGAGGCGATGCTGGACCCGTCCATGGCCTACAGCTGCGGGTATTGGGCGACGGCCAAGACGCTGGATGCCGCGCAAGAAGCCAAACTCGATTTGATTTGCCAAAAGCTGCAGTTGCGCCCAGACATGTCCTTGCTCGACATTGGCTGCGGCTGGGGCAGTTTGATGCTGTTTGCCGCCCAGCATTACGGCGTGCGTTGCTTGGGCCTGACGGTCTCTAAAGAACAAGCCCGCTGGGGTGCGGAAAAGGCCGGCAACTTGCCGGTACGCTTTGAGTTGAGCGACTACAGAAAGTTCAATCTGCAGGGCGCACAGCAGTTTGACCGGGTGGCCTCGGTGGGCATGTTCGAGCATGTTGGCCCGAAGAATTACCGCAGTTTTTTTGACCTGGTCCACCGCAGCTTGCGCAGTGACGGTTTGTTGATGCTCCACACCATTGGCAAAAACCGATCCGGCGATGCGATTGACCCCTGGATCGAGCGCTACATCTTTCCCAATGGGGCATTGCCGGCGGCATCGGACATCACAGAGGCCAGCGAGCGCGATTTTGTGCTGGAAGACTGGCACAACTTGGGGGCCGATTACGACAAGACATTGATGGCCTGGCACGAGCGGTTTGAAGCGGCTTGGCCGCAGTTGAAGGCCACGTACGGCGAGCGTTTTTACCGCATGTGGCGCTATTACCTGCTGTGCTGTGCAGGCACGTTCAGGGCGCGGGACAACCAGTTGTGGCAAGTGGTCCTGTCGCCGCGTGGCCAGTCGGGCGGATACCGACGGCCTTTGGTGTGAGGGGCCTTGCGTGCATGGGCGAGAATGCGGCAGTTCAACGCTTGGGAGCTTTGCCGCATGTCCGCCAGATTTTTTGTGTTTGCCGGGGCCGTCAGTGCCGCTCTGAGCGTGGCTTTGAGCGCCGCTTTCGCCCATTTGCCGGTCTTTGCGGGTGGCATTCCGGCCATGGTGCAGTCGGCGCTGCAGCTGCAGCAGTTTCATGCGGTGGGTGTGGTGCTGGTGGGCTTGGTGCTGGGCTGGCGCGGTCCCTCGCGCTGGTTGCTCGCCTCAGGCGTGCTGATGCTGGCCGGGACGGTGATGTTCAGTTTCAACATCTATGCCCGCAGCGTGCTGGGTTTTGATGCCTTGCGCTTTGCCGTGCCCTGGGGCGGCAGCGCCTGGATTTTGGCGTGGTTGCTGCTGGCGGCAGGGGCGGTTTCGCAAGGCAGCGCAGAACGGAGTTCAGCGCCCACGAACAGCCATCGCCAATGAAGCTCCGCCTCCACAAACAGCCGTTGCTGATAGCAGGTCCTGCGAAGCCTTGGTTTTTTTGTGGGAGCTCAACTGTGTTGGGCGATGGGGGTTGTGGTGTGCGAGCAATCGCCGAGCACAGCTCAGCTCCCACGAACAGCCTTCTCCAATGAAGCCCAGCTCCCACAAACAGCCAAAGCCAATGAAGCACAGCTCCCACGAACAGCCGTTGCCAATGAAGATCAGCTCCCACGAACAGCCAGCGCCGAGCTTGGTTTGCACGGATGGCCATCGCAGAGCAGGGCGGCCCCAAGACGAAGTACACGCCGAGGCTATGGTGCTCATTGAAACTTCCAATGGCTTTGTCTCGCGGGAGGCGGGTGATTCGATTTATGATTCAACCCAATGAGTTTTCTCATTCGATAGTTTTTTTCAACCAACCTAAGGAAACACCATGTCCCTGATCAACACGCAAGTGCAGCCCTTCAAAACCCAAGCCTTCCACAACGGCAAGTTCATCGAAGTGACCGAGCAAAGCCTCAAAGGCAAGTGGAACGTGCTGATTTTCATGCCCGCCGCGTTCACCTTCAACTGCCCCACCGAGATCGAAGACGCGGCTGACAACTACGCTGCTTTCCAGAAAGCCGGCGCTGAGGTGTACATCATCACCACCGACACCCACTTCTCGCACAAAGTGTGGCATGAGACTTCGCCTGCTGTGGGCAAAGCCAAGTTCCCATTGGTCGGTGACCCTACCCACGCTTTGACACGCGCTTTTGGCGTGCACATCGAAGAAGAAGGTCTGGCACTGCGCGGCACCTTCATCATCAACCCCGAGTTGACGATCAAGACCCTGGAAATCCACTCCAACGAAATCGCCCGTGACGTGTCCGAAACCCTGCGCAAGTTGACCGCTGCCCAGTACACCGCCGCCAACCCCGGCCAAGTGTGCCCCGCCAAGTGGAAAGAAGGCGCCAAGACTTTGGCCCCTTCCATCGACCTGGTCGGCAAGATCTGATCCTGCCATCAGCCTCTTTGTAGGAGCCAGCCCCGCTGGCGATTGCCCCCTGATCGCTTGCAGGGCAAGCTCCTACAACCCCTGCCACGCAGGGCGTTGAGCACAGCGCAACAAGGCCACAAGCCGGGTGTGCGCTGCCCTCAACGATTCCCCCCAAACCCTTTTTTCTGAGGCCCCGCCACAAGCGAGGCCCTGGATGTGTGCAGCCTGAAACCGGAGAAAACCATGCTCGACGACACCCTCAAAGCCCAATTGCAACAATACCTTGGCTTGCTGCGCCAACCGATCCAACTGATCGCCTCGCTCGACGACAGCGAAACCGGCACCGACATGAAGAGCTTGTTGGAAACCATCGTCAGCCTGTCTGACAAGGTCACGCTCGACACCTCGGGCAAGGACGCTCGCAAGCCGTCTTTTGTGGTGGCCCGCGAAGGTGAAACCCAAGGCGTGCGCTTTGCAGGCTTGCCCCTGGGCCACGAATTCACCTCTCTGGTCTTGGCGTTGCTGTGGACCGGCGGCCACCCACCCAAGGTCGAGCCCGAAGTCATTGATGCGATCAAAGGCTTGGACGGTGACTTCAGCTTCGAGGTCTACATGTCCTTGAGCTGCCACAACTGCCCCGACGTGGTGCAGGCGCTGTCGCTCATGGCCATCTTCAACCCCAAGGTCAAAACCGTGGTCATCGAAGGCGGTGCCTTCCAAAAAGAAGTCGATGAGCGCCAGATCATGGCCGTGCCCATGGTGTTCTTGAACGGTCAGGTGTTCGGCTCGGGACGCATGAGCGTCGAAGAAATCGTGGCCAAACTCGACACGGGCGCGGCCACCCGCGACGCGGCCAAGCTCGACGCCAAAGACCCCTATGAAGTGCTGATCGTGGGCGGTGGCCCTGCAGGTGCGGCAGCTGCCGTCTACGCCGCCCGCAAAGGCATTCGCGTGGGCGTGGCCGCCGAGCGCTTTGGCGGCCAGACCAACGACACCATGGCGATTGAAAACTACATCTCGGTGCTCGAGACCGATGGCCCCAAGTTTTCGGCCGCGCTCGAAGCGCAGGTGCGCCACTACGGCGTGGACATCATGAACCTGCAACGTGCCGACAAGCTGACGCCCGCAGGGGCCGACGGTTTGGTGCACATCCAGATGGAAAACGGCGCCACCCTCAAGGCCAAAACGGTGATTTTGTCCACCGGTGCCCGCTGGCGCAATGTGAATGTGCCCGGTGAAGCCGAGTACAAAAACAAGGGCGTGGCCTATTGCCCGCATTGCGACGGCCCGCTGTTCAAGGGCAAGCGCACAGCCGTGATCGGCGGCGGCAACTCGGGCATCGAAGCGGCGATTGACTTGGCCGGCATCGTCGAACACGTCACCGTGATCGAATTTGCCGAGCAACTCAAGGCCGACGCCGTCTTGGTGAACAAGCTCAACAGCCTGCCCAATGTGACGGTGCACACCAACGCTCAGACGACCGAGATCACCGGTGATGGCAGCAAGGTCAATGGCATCCGCTTCAAAGACCGCGCGACCGGCACCGAGCACCATGTTGAATTGGCGGGTGTGTTCGTGCAAATCGGCTTGGTGCCCAACACCGAGTTCTTGAAAGGCACGGTGGAACTCTCCAAGTTTGGCGAGATCATGGTCGACGCCAAGGGCCACACCAATGTGCCCGGCGTGTTCGCTGCCGGTGACTGCACCACGGTGCCGTACAAGCAGATCGTGATTGCCGCAGGCGAAGGTGCCAAGGCCGCGCTCAGCGCCTTTGACCACCTGATCCGTTCCTGATCGGTTGTGTTGTTGCATGAAAAAACCGGACCTTGTGTCCGGTTTTTTTATCAGCCGTAGGTCGGAGCTTCAGCTCCGACGTTGGCGGTTCAGCGCAAGCCCCATGTCGGGGCTGAAGCCCCGACCTTGTATGATTTTTCTCAATGCCTTTGGATGTGTTTTTCTTTTAAAACATGTCCAAGTCATGGCCGAGGGGCACCTCGGTCTGAGCGCTTGGATGCCGCCACCGACCTTGGGCCTAACCGCCCGTGACGTAGATTTTTTGCACCAAGCGCTCACTCTCGTTCCACGATCGGACAGTATCTTTGGCCCGCCCCTGGCGTGAGCCCGTATTCACAAGGTTGATCTTTCGAGTTTCCTATGCACACACACTTTCTTGGCATCGACATCGCCAAATCAAAGTTCGACTGCGCTTTGCTGCGCCCAGATGGCAAAGTCCGCAATAAAGTTTTAACCAACAACGCTCAGGGCTTTGCCCAATTGCTCGACTGGCTCGATACGCATGGCGTTCACGCCAGCGAACTGAGCCAACTGCACGTTTGCATGGAGGCCACAGGCATCTACTGGGAGGCCTTGGCCGAGTTCCTTTGCGACCAGCGCATCGTTGTCAGCGTGATCAATCCTGCTCAGATCAAGTCTTACGGAGCCTCTCGCCTGATGCGCTCCAAGACAGACAAGATCGATGCCAACTTGATCGCCCACTTTGCCAAAGAGCGCACGCCTGCGCCCTGGACGGCTGCCGCCCCTCATGAGCGGGTCCTGCGCAGTCTGGTGCTTCGCATGGAGGCATTGCAAAACATGCTGACCCAAGAGTGCAACCGACTGCATGTTGCCAACCCGGCCATTGAGCCACAAATTCAAAACCACATTGAGTGGCTGAACGCGGAGATCAAGGCCTTAGCCAAGAGGATCCGCGACCACATCGACAACCATCCTGATCTGCGTGAGAAAAGGGATTTGCTCGACAGCATCCCCGGGATTGGTGAGCGCACACAAGCCGTCATGTTGGCCTACTTCGGCTCAGCGCAGCAATTTGACAATGCGCGAAAAGCCGTTGCTTTTGTGGGGTTAGACCCCAGGCAACACGAGTCCGGCTCCAGTGTCAAAGGCAAACCCCGCATGTCCAAGGTGGGTCACGCCTTTGTGCGCAAAGCCTTGTACATGCCCGCCATGGCCGCGTTGAACAGGACAGAATGGGGAAAGCGCTTTAAAGAGCGACTGGCCAATGCGGGCAAGCCGCCCAAACTGATCATTGGCGCCATGATGCGCAAGCTCGTTCATGTGGCCATTGGCGTGCTCAAGTCGAACAAACCGTTCAACTCGGCACTCCATTGCGCTTGACACGCATCACAGTATCTACAACATCCCGGTAGGTCGGCACCTTCAGGTCCGACTTTGGCTCAAACAGCAGCGCGTTTGGCCAAGATCTCGAAGGCCGGCAAGGTCTTGCCTTCCAAAATCTCCAAGAAGGCGCCGCCGCCGGTCGAGATGTAGCCGACCTGCTTTTCAATGCCGTACTTGGCGATCGCGGCCAAGGTGTCGCCACCGCCTGCGATGCTGAAGGCGCTGGACTCGGCGATCGCCTGGGCAATGACTTTCGTACCGTTGGCGAACTGGTCGAACTCAAACACACCCACAGGCCCGTTCCAGACGATGGTGCCTGCGGCTTTGAGCTGCTCGGCCAGCTTGGCCGCGGTCTCGGGGCCAATGTCCAAGATCATGTCGTCGTCAGCCACCTCGGTGGCTTTTTTGACGGTGGCGGGTGCATCGGCGGCAAAGGCTTTGGCCGTGACCACATCGGTTGGGATCGGCACCTCGGCGCCACGGGCTTTCATGGCCTCGATCACGGCTTGGGCTTCGCCCACCAAATCGGCTTCGGCCAAGCTCTTGCCGATGTTCAGGCCTGCGGCCAGCATGAAGGTGTTGGCAATGCCGCCGCCGACGATCAGCTGGTCCACGTTTTGGGCCAAGCTCTTCAAGATGGTCAGTTTGGTCGACACCTTGGAGCCCGCCACGATGGCCGCCAGTGGGCGCTTTGGGTTGGCCAGGGCCTTGCTGATCGCATCGATCTCGGCCGCCAGCAAGGGGCCTGCGCAAGCGATGGGCGCGAACTGCGCGATGCCGTACGTGGTGCCTTCAGCGCGGTGGGCCGTGCCAAAGGCGTCGTTCACGTAGATGTCGCACAGCTGGGCCATCTTGCGGGCCAACTCTTCGTTGTTCTTTTTCTCGCCTTTGTTGACGCGGCAGTTCTCCAGCAAGACCACTTGGCCGGGGGCCACGGTCACGCCGTCCACCCAATTGGCGACCAAGGGCACTTCACGGCCGAGCAGCTCGCCCAGGCGCTTGGCCACTGGGGCCAGGGAATCTTCGGCTTTGAACTCGCCCTCGGTGGGGCGGCCCAAGTGGCTGGTCACCATGACGGCGGCGCCTGCGGCCAAAGCCATCTGGATGCAGGGCACGCTGGCGCGCACGCGGGTGTCTTCGGTGATGCTGCCGTCATCGGCTTGCGGCACGTTCAGGTCGGCGCGGATGAAAACACGTTGGCCGGCGGCTTTGCCACTGGCGCACAAATCAGAAAAACGGATGACGTTCATGGGGGTCCTGTATCGGGAAAACTGTACTCATTTTAAAAGGCGCATCTGACGCGGGCTGACAAATGGCCGGTAACGTCACTGGAACAAACCGATGTTCATCGGGGATGGGGTTGAAGACACGACAGGGGTTTGCATGGAATCGCCGAACACAGTTCAGCTCCTACAGGGAACAGCGCAAGCCCTTTTGGAAAGCCGCCTTACCAGCCCAAGCCCAAGTGCAAGGGCAGGTACACGGCCATGCCGGCCAAGATGGTCAGAAGCACGTCGCGGCGCCAAAAGTAAATGCCAGCGCCCATGAAGGCGGCAAACAGGCGGGCGTCCTGCCAAGTGCTGATGAGGGTGCCTTGCACGGTGATGATTTCGGGCACCACCACCGCCGACAGGGCGGCAATCGGCGCGTATTGCAAGCCGCGTTGCGCCCAGTGGGGCAGCTGCCAGTTTTTGCTCGAGATGAAAAAGAAGCTGCGCGTGAGCACCGTGACCAGCGCCAGCCCGACGATGACGGCCAAGGTCCACAGGTCCGTGCCGTTCATGCCGCAGCTCCGGGGGCAGGGCGGAGTTTTTCCACCGTCAGGCACAAGATCACCGCCACGGCGATCGCCACCACGATGTTGAGTTTGAGCGGCAGGCTGTAGGCCACCACGGCCGCAGCGCCTGCGACCGCGGAGGACAGCATGCGCATGCGCGAGCTGGCCAGCGAGCACTGGATGCCCAGCAGGCACAAAATGCCCGCAAAGCCCAAACCCCAGCTGGGCGGGATCAGGTTCGCCAGCGCGATGCCCGCAAAACTGGCCACGATCCACGACAACCAATTCAAAAAGTCATTGCCCGCCAAATAAGCCTCTTGCTCCAGCCGCCCCTCGGCAGTCTCGGCCGGGTGGGCGTATTTGCGGGCGAACAGCACGTAGCTGATGTCGGCGGTCAGGTAGCCGTGCAGCATGCGCTGCCAGCGCGGCAGATGGATGAGAAAGGCACGCAGGTGCAGGCTGAACACCACAAAGCGCAAGTTCACACAAAAGCCGGTGGCCAAAATCACCCAAGCGGGCGCACCCGCCACGATGAGCGGTATGGCCGCCAGCTGCGAGCTGCCGGCAAACACCAGCAGCGTCATGGCGCTGGCCTCGAACACGCTCATGCCCGACTTGACCATGGCCACGCCGGTCATCAGGCCCCAGGCGGCAATGCCGGGCGACTGCGGCGACACCTCGCGCATGCCCACCACAAAAGCGGGGTGACGGTACAGGCGCGAGAGGAAAAACATCAGGCCGCCACCAAGCGTTGGCCCACTTGCAGGGGGCAACCGCGCAAAAAGTCGGCCGCGGTCAGACGCTTGCCACCGGGGCGCTGCAGTTGCGTGAGGCACAGCTGGCCCTGGCCACAGGCCACGCGCACGCCACTGGCGTCCGCCTGCACCACGGTGCCGGGCTCGGCGGGGCTGGCCAATGGCTCGGCCAGCGCTTGCCAAATCTTGAGGGTTTCGCTGCCATTGGCGGTGGCCAAGGGCACGGTCATGCCGGGGAAGGGGTCAAACGCCCGGATGCGGCAAGCCAGCACCTCGGCGCTCAAGGCCCAGTCGAGGGCGGCTTCGGCTTTGTCGATCTTGTGTGCGTAGTTCACGCCTTCGCTCGGCTGGGGCTGACGCTTGAGCTGGTCGATGTCGGCCAGCGCCTGCACGATGGCCTCGCCGCCCAATGCGGCCAACCGGTCGTGCAGCACGGCGGTGGTGTCGGTGGGCAAGATGGCCTGTGTGCGCACCAGCAGCATGTCGCCGGTGTCCAGGCCCGCGTCCATTTGCATGATGGTGATGCCGGTTTGCGCGTCACCCGCCTCAATGGCTCGGTGAATGGGCGCTGCACCGCGCCAGCGGGGCAAGAGCGAAGCATGGATGTTCAGGCACCCCAAAGGCGGCAAATCCAGCGTCCACTGCGGCAAGATCAAGCCATAGGCGGCCACGATCATGGCGTCGGCCTTGGCTGCCAGCAGGGTCTGTTGGGCGGCTGCGGCGTCTTCGGGGTATTTGCCGTCCAGGCGCAGGCTGCGCGGCTGAGCCACGGACACAGCGTGGTCCAAGGCCCATTGCTTGACGGGCGAGGGTTGCAGCTTCATGCCGCGACCGGCGGGCCGGTCGGGCTGGGTCAGCACCAGCACAATTTCATGGCCTGCCGCGTGCAGGGCGGCCATGGCCACTTGGGCAAATTCGGGCGTGCCCGCAAAAATCAAACGCATGGCCAATCAGCGCTCGGCTTTCTGAGCCTTGATCATCTTGGTCTTGATACGGCCTTGCTTGAGGGGCGAGAGGTACTCCACAAACACCTTGCCCTTGAGGTGGTCCATCTCGTGTTGGATGCAAATGGCCAAGAGGCCCTCGGCTTCGATGTTTTGGGATTGACCATGACGGTCCAAGGCCGTGACCTTGACCGCGGTGGCGCGTTCCACGCCGTCGTAGATGCCGGGCACCGACAGGCAACCTTCGTCGCCTTTGACGCGCTCGTCGCTCATCCAGGTGATTTCGGGGTTGATCAGGACCAGCGGCTTGTTGCGCTCTTCCGAGGCGTCGATCACCACCAAGCGTTGGTGCACATCGATTTGCGTGGCGGCCAGACCGATGCCATTGGCGTCGTACATGGTCTCCAGCATGTCGTCGATCAAGGCACTCAAGCGCTCATCGAAGGCGGCGACGGGTTGGGCCACCTTGTGCAGGCGGGGGTCGGGATAGCAAAGAATTGGAAGCAGGGCCATGGGTCAAGTGGGGCAAAGGTCAAAACCGATGCCCTATTGTCCCTAATTTCGAATGGACTTGCCGCTCAACGGCCAGCTGCGCAAGCCGCGAAGATGTTCAGCTCAGGCTTGGCCAAAGCCGTGCCCACCTGATTGAGGTCCAGCATGGAGTGAAACAGGTTGTCGTGCGACCACGATTTGCCCGCCTGAGCCTGCAGGCAGGCCATGCGCCAGCCGCGCTGCTGCTGCATGGGCTTGGACAGCCAAGCCAACATGGGCACATGCTTTTGCTCCACAGGTGCCATGCGGTAGGGCATGCCGTGCAGGTACAGCCCTTTTTCACCCAGCGATTCGCCGTGGTCCGACAGGTACATCAAGGCCGTGGGCCGCGACTGGGCCTGCAACCACTGGATGGTTTTGGCGATGAAATGGTCAGCGTAGAGCACCGAGTTGTCGTAGCCGTTGACGATTTGCTCCACCGGGCAGTTTTGCAAAGCACTGGTTTTGCACTCGGGCTTGAACTGTTTGATGGCCTCTGGCGAGCGCTTGTAATACGCGGGGCCATGGCTGCCCATCTGGTGCAAGACCACCACCGTGCCTTTGGCGCGTTTGGCCGGGTCCAGCAAGCTCAGCTGCTTGGGCAATTCTTGCAGCATGATTTCGTCAAAGCACTCACCGTCTTGGCAATACGCGGGCTCTTTCAGGGCCTGGGTTTCGTGTTGCGCCACCCGGTTGCACACGCCTTTGCAGCCCGATTGGTTGTCGATCCACAGCACCGCCAGACCCGCGCGTTGCAGCACGTCAAGCAAGCCTTCGTAAGGCTGGTCGCTGCTTTCATAACCCGCCTTGCCCAGGTGCGAAAACATGCAGGGCAGCGAGGTCTGCGTGCTGGTGCCGCAAGAGCTGACTTCCGAGAAATACACCAGATCGCCCTGTGCCTTGAGCTTATTCAGCTCGGGTGTGGTCTGCCGTGCATAGCCCGACAGGCCAAAGTTGGCCGCTCGCACCGTCTCACCCACCACCAGCACCACCAGGGGGGCCTCTTTTTCAGAAGCGGGCACGGCCAGCAGTTTGGCGTCTTCGCCAATGGGCAACAAAGGCTTGGCCGCTTGCGAAGCCTGGCCCACCGACAAACGGACCACCGCGTAAACGCTGTTGAAAGGGTTGGCCATGTAACGCAAGGTGATGTGGTTGCGCATGAGCGAAGCCAGGTCTTGGAAAGACGCCCAGACGAACACGAACATCAACGCCCAAGCCAGCACAAACAGGCCCAACTGGCGCAGCAGCAAAGGTTTGACCTTGACCGCCCGCACGGGCTGACGCCACCACCAGATGCCCGGCAAGACCACGCCCAACAGCAAAGCGCCCAACATGCGCCATGACAGCAGGTCACGCACTTCGCGTGCATCGGTGTGCACAACGTTGGCGATCATGCTCGCGTCGATCACCACGTTGTAGGTCAGCATGAAATAGCTGCTGGACGTCACCACCGCCATGAACACGAGGCCTGCCGGCTTGAGCCACTTGGGCCACACGAAAAACAGCAACAGCCAGCTCACCATGCTCAGCAAAATCAGCATCAGGCTGCCCATCGTGGTCAGCGCCTTGAGGCCTTGTGTTTCAGGCAATTTCCAGACCGTGAGCCACAAAGGCAAATTGCCCGCCGTGGTCAGCCAGACGGCCAACACCAGCAACAAAGTGGTGGGGTGCCAAGGCTGTTTGTGAAAAAGGCTTTTCATGCGGTGCTTTGATGGTGAATGGGCGGGCTGATTTTAGTCGGCCAAGGTGTCTGCGCCATGAAAGCCCTGAGGGCATGACCGTGGTGTAATCCTGCCATTCTTGAGACCCCGCCCCCCATGCAGACACCCCTGACACGCGAACACAGCCCCCTGAGAGACCTGACGCTCTACAGCGTGGTGGCTTTGCTGTGTGTGCTGGCCTGGGACTACTCGGGCCTGGACTACCCGGTCATGCAAGCGCTGGGCAACGCGCAGGGCTTTGCGCTCAAGACCAACTGGTGGCTCGAAGAGATCCTGCACACCAAAGCCCGCCAGTTGTCGGGCGTGGTGCTGGCCGTGCTGGTCCTCATGGTCTGGTGGCCGCGCGGCTGGTTTCGCGCGCTCAGCCGCCTGCAGCGCATCGAAATCGTCATGGGCATTTTGTGGGGTCTGCTGTGCATCAGCAGCCTCAAGCGCATCAGCCTGACCAGCTGCCCCTGGGACTTGCAAGACTTTGGCGGCGCGGCCGTCTATGTCTCGCACTGGCGTTGGGGCGTGGCCGATGGCGGCGGCGGCCATTGCTTTCCGGGTGGGCATGCCTCGTCGGCGCTGGCCTTCTTGGCGCTGTGCCTGCCTTGGCTGACCAACGCCACCCCCGAGGCCCGCCGCCGTGGCCGCCTGCTCTTGGCCTGGGTGCTGGTGTTGGGCTTCCTACTGGGCATGACCCAAACGGCGCGCGGCGCGCACTACCCCAGCCACACCCTGTGGACGGGTCTGATTTGCTGGGTAGTGGCCATGCTCAACCACTGGGCATTTGACAGGCTGGCGCACCGCAGGCAGGCCTCCGTTTGATGCCTGTGGGCGCTTGACGCCCTCAGCTTGCGCCCACCACAATGCCCCACAGACAGCCGCCAAGGCTGCACAGGGAGACAAGCATGGTGGACACCCCCGAAGAACTTGGCGCGTGGTTGCGACTGTCGCTCACCAGCGGCATTGGCAACGAAGGCGCACGCAAACTGCTGGCCGCGTTTGGCCAGCCCGAGCAGGTCTTTGCACAAAGCGAATCGGCCTTGCGGCAAGTGGTCTCGGCCGCGCAGGCCCGGCAACTGGCCAGCCTGCCCGACGGCTGGGCCGAACTCACCCAGGAGACCTGGGAATGGCTGCAAAACCCACCGTCTGCCGACACCACTTGCGCGCTGGTCACGCTGGGCGATGCCGACTACCCTGCGCCCTTGCTGCTCATCCCCGATCCGCCTTTGATGCTCTATGCGCTGGGGCAAACCGCAGCGCTGCAAAACTTGAAGGCCGAACACTCACTGGCCATGGTGGGCAGCCGCAACCCCACCCCCCAAGGCCAGGCCAATGCGCGTGAATTTGCCCGCGCCTTGGCCAGCAGCGGTCTGACCATCGTCTCAGGCATGGCGCTGGGCATCGACGGCGCAGCGCACGATGGCGCACTGCTGGGCGCTGGGCCCCAAGCGTTGGCCACCATCGCCGTGGTCGGCACGGGCCTAGACCGGGTCTACCCGCGCCAGCACCGCGAGCTGGCGCACCGCATCGCCCAGCGCGGCCTGATCCTGAGCGAATACCACCTGGGCACGCCGCCGCTGAACGCCAACTTCCCCAAGCGCAACCGCTTGATTTCTGGCTTATCGCAAGCCACCTTGGTGGTGGAAGCCGCGCTGCAATCGGGCTCATTGATCACCGCCAAACAGGCCATTGAACAAGGGCGCGACGTGCTGGCCATTCCCGGCTCCATCCACTCGGCGCAGGCCAAAGGCTGCCACGCCCTGATCAAGCAAGGCGCCAAGCTGGTGGAGTCGGCACAAGACGTGCTCGAAGAGCTGCGCCTGCCCGATCCGTTTGCGCAGGTGCCACTGGCACTCGATGCCGCCAGCACCGAGGCGGACAGCGAAGATGCCTTGCTGCAACACATGGGCCACGACCCGGTGGGGCTCGATGCCCTGCAAGCGCGCTGCGGCTGGCCAACGGCCCGATTGCAAGCGCAGTTGTTGGAGCTGGAATTGATGGGACAAATAGGGCGCTTGCCCGGCGGGCTGTTCCAGCGCATCGGCTCAGCCTAAGCCGGTACCAGTAGGTCGGAGCTTCAGCTCCGACAAGACAAACCAGTCAACGTCGGACCTGAAGGTGCCGACCTACAGGACTACAGGACAAAAAAAGGGCACCCGAAGGTGCCCTTGTGGGGGTGGCGAGGTCTCAGACCACCGCGCCCGAGTTCTCGTCGCTGTTGTCGCGGTCTTTTTTGAGCGGCTTGATCAAGTCTTCGCGCTGGATGCCCAGCCACATGGCAATGGCCGCGGCCACAAACACCGACGAGTAAATGCCAAAGCAAATGCCAATCGTCAACGCCATGGCAAAGTAATGCAGCGTCTCGCCGCCAAACAACAACATCGACAAGACCATGATTTGGGTCGAGCCGTGGGTGATGATGGTGCGGCTGATGGTGGAAGTGATCGCGTTGTCGATGATCTCCACCGTGTTCATCTTGCGGTAGCGGCGGAAGTTCTCGCGGATCCGGTCAAAAATCACGACCGATTCGTTCACCGAATAACCCAACACGGCCAGTACAGCGGCCAGCACCGCCAGTGAGAATTCCCACTGGAAGAAGGCGAAAAAGCCCAAGATGATGATCACGTCGTGCAAGTTGGCGATGATGGCCGAGACAGCGAACTTCCACTCGAAGCGGATCGCCAGGTAGATCACGATGCCGATCACCACAAAGGCCAGAGCCTTCAAGCCGTCGTGGGCCAATTCGTCACCCACTTGCGGGCCGACAAACTCGGTGCGGCGCAGCGTCACCTCGGCGTTGTCGGCCTTGAGGGCGGTCAGCACTTTTTCACTTTGCTGGGCCGAGCTCACGCCTTTTTGGGCGGGCAGGCGGATCATCACGTCGCGGGCGGTGCCAAAGTTTTGCACCTGCACTTCACTGAAACCCAAGGTGCCCACGGTGGCACGCACCTTGTTCAGGTCTGCAGGCTGGCTGTAGCTGACTTCCATCAGCGTGCCGCCCGTGAACTCCACCGACAGGTGCAGGCCACGGCTGAACAAGAAGAACACCGCCAGCGCAAAGGTGATGAAGGAAATCGCGTTGAACACCAACGCGTGCTTCATGAACGGGATGTCTTTTTTGATTTTGAACAATTCCATGGTCTTTTCCCCTTAGTCGGCTTTCACCGCAGTGCCGCCTTCAGGCCGCCAGACGGTGCCGATCGATACCGATTTGAGTTTTTTCTTGCCGCCGTACCAGAGGTTGACCAAGCCACGCGAGAAGAACACGGCCGAGAACATGCTGGTCAAAATGCCAATGCAGTGCACCACCGCAAAGCCGCGCACCGGGCCGGAGCCAAAGGCCAACAAGGCCACGCCGGCGATCAGGG
The DNA here is from genome assembly GCA_002255935.1 of Comamonadaceae bacterium PBBC2. Lineage (GTDB taxonomy): Bacteria > Pseudomonadota > Gammaproteobacteria > Burkholderiales > Burkholderiaceae_C > Limnohabitans_A. Next base: position 44,115 of record NKIO01000005.1, on the reverse strand, counting down.
TGGTGATGTTGGAGTCAAAAATCGTGGCCCAAGCGCGGTCGTAACCGGCATGGATGGCCGCTTGCGGGCTGACACCGTTGCGCAGCTCTTCACGCACGCGCTCATTGATCAGCACGTTCGAGTCGATCGCCATACCCAATGCCAGCGCCATCGCGGCCATACCGGGCAGGGTCAGGGTCGCTTGCAGCATCGACAAAATGGCCACCAAGAACAGCAGGTTGACCCCCAGCGCGATGCCGGAGAACAAACCAAACACCGCGTAATAGACGACCATGAAGGCGACGATCACCAGGAAACCCCAGGTCACGCTGTTGAAGCCCTTGGCGATGTTTTCAGCGCCCAGGCTCGGGCCAATGGTGCGCTCTTCGATGATCTCCATTGGTGCAGCCAGCGAGCCGGCACGCAGCAGCAGCGCGGTGTCGTTGGCCTCGGCCGTGGTCATGCGGCCCGAAATCTGCACGCGACCGCCACCGATCTCAGAGCGGATCACCGGCGCCGTCACCACTTCGCCCTTGCCTTTTTCAAACAAGAGGATGGCCATGCGCTTGCCAATGTTCTCGCGGGTCACGTCTTTGAAGATGCGGGCGCCCTTGGCGTCCAGCGTCAGGTTGACCACCGGCTCTTGGGTCTGGTTGTCAAAGCCAGGCTGGGCATCGGTCAGGTTGTCGCCGGTCAGCACCACTTGTTTTTTCACGATCAGCGGACGGCCTTCGCGCTCCAAATAGCGCTCGGTGCCAAAGGGCACGATGCCGCCAGGCTGCTCGGCGGCACGCGCTTCGGTGCTTTCGTCCACCATGCGCACTTCCAGCGTCGCGGTGCGGCCCAAAATGTCTTTGGCCTTGGCGGTGTCTTGCACGCCGGGCAGTTGCACCACGATGCGGTCCAGACCTTGCTGCTGGATCACCGGCTCGGCCACGCCCAGTTCGTTGATCCGGTTGTGCAAGGTGGTGATGTTTTGCTTCAAGGCCTGCTCTTGCACCCTGCGGGCGGCTTCGGGCTTGACGCTGACCACCATGCGGAACTCGGCACCTTCGGCCACATCCTGGGTTTGCAGGTCGGCCAACTGGGCCAAAATCAAACGCTTGGCGGCTTCGAGCTGCTGCGCATCGCGCAGGCGGATCTCCACCGTCTGGCCATTGCGGCTGATGCCGCCGTGGCGGATGTCTTTTTCGCGCAGCAAGCTGCGCAGGTCACCGGTGATGGACTCCACGCGCTGCGTGAGCGCCGCCTGCATGTCCACCTGCAGCATGAAGTGCACGCCACCACGCAAGTCCAGGCCCAAATACATGGGAGAGGCATGCAAGGCGGTCAGCCAATCGGGCGAGCGCGACACCAGGTTCAACGCCACCACAAACTGCGGGTCGGCGGCATCGGGGATCAGGGCTTTTTGAACCGCGTCCTTGGCCTTGAGCTGGTTGTCGGTACTGTCAAAGCGTGCCCGGATGGAGCCGCCTTCAAGGGCCACGCTTTGGGCATTGACGCCCGCAGCCTTGAGCGCGTCTTCGACTTTTTGCAGCGTGCCGGTGTCCACCTTGATGGTGGCCTTGCCCGAAGACACCTGAACGGCAGGCGCCTCACCAAAGAAGTTGGGCAGGGTGTAGACCACCCCCAGCAACAATGCGATCACGATGATCGCGTATTTCCAGACCGGGTAACGGTTCATAAGGACTCGCGTACAGGATGAAAAACCGGGGCGACAAGCGCCCCGCTGAAAAAGCCGAAACCGGACCGAATTACTTCAAAGTGCCTTTGGGCAAAACCTGCACCACAGCGCTGCGCTGCATTTGCACTTCGACGCCGGCGGCAACTTCCACGCCGATGTTGCTGTCACCGATTTTGCTGACCTTGCCCAGCAAACCGCCAGCGGTCACGACTTCGTCGCCCTTGGCCAGCGCGTCGATCATGGCGCGGTGCTCTTTTTGCTTTTTCATCTGGGGGCGGATCATGACGAAATACAGCACCGCGAACATCAGCAGCAAAGGCAGCATGCTCATCAGGGTGGACTGCATGTCGCCACCAGCAGCGGCAGCAGGAGCGGTTTGGGCAAAAGCGGAAGAAATGAACATGGGGAAACTCCACAAAAACGGGACATCTGTCTTCTGCCCCGCGCCAAAGCGCCACCGGGCAGACCAACGAAGGATTGTATGCGGGGCTATGATGCCCCCGAATGCACCCGCCACCGTCGGGTTTTAGGCCCGGAGACGGCCGATTTCACCCCGAAAGTCCACTTTTGACCTTCCCTGTTTGGCCTGTGGCCGCCCTGCTGGGCTCGCTGGTTTCGCTGTCGATCGGCACCTCGTTTGCCAAAAGCCTGTTCCCGGCCGTGGGGGCCGAGGGCACCACGCTTTACCGCCTGGTGTTTGCCACGCTGATGCTGATGGCGTTTTGGCGGCCCTGGCGTCGCCGCTGGGTGTGGGCCGATGCCTGGCCGCTGGGGCTGTATGGCGTGACGCTGGGCGTGATGAACCTGCTGTTTTACAACGCCATCAAGACCATTCCCTTTGGCTTGGCCATCGCGATCGAGTTCACCGGCCCGCTGGCCGTGGCCTTGTGGACCTCGCGCCGAGCCAGCGATCTGGTCTGGGTGGCGCTGGCCGTGGTGGGCCTGGGCCTGATCTTGCCTTGGCCGGGCGCCAGCGACGCGCTGGACCCCGCGGGCATGGCCTTTGCGCTGGCGGCTGGGGGCTGCTGGGCGATGTACATCGTGTTTGGCCAACGCGTGGCCAAGCGTTACGGCGCCATGGCCACGCCCATGGGCATGCTGGCCGCTGCCCTGGTGGTCACGCCCTTTGGTCTGTATGAGGCGGGCAGCGCCTTGCTCAACACCCAATGGCTGGCCGCAGGCCTGGCCGTGGCCTTGCTGTCGAGCGCCATCCCCTACACGCTGGAGATGTACGCCCTGAACCACCTGCCCAAAAACACCTTCAGCGTCTTGCTCAGTCTGGAGCCCGCCGTGGGCGCGTTGGCCGGCTGGGTGGTGCTGTCCGAGCGGCTGAGCACCAGCCAATGGGCCGCCATGGCCTTCATCATCGGCGCCTGCATGGGCAGCGCTGGGTCGGCCGGAAGGCGCAGCGCCAACAGCCCCAGCAGCCCTTGAAGCTCAGTCGAAGCGGTGGCTCCAGCTCAGGCGCAGCTGGCGCGGCTCGGCCGGGTGCACATGGCGGTCCCAGACGGGCACGGCCTCGCCCTTCAGACGGGATTCATAAAAGTATTCAATGTCGTTGCTGCGGGTGTTGAACAGGTTGAACACATCCAGGCTCAGCCGGTTGCGTGCATCCCAGCGGTAGCCCAAGCGCAGGTTGCCGATCAGTGACGAGGCCGACCGGACCGAGGCGTCTTCGATCAAAGGGCGTGGCCCAAAGTAGCGCACGCGAAACGACCCCGACCAAGGGCCCCACGCGTCCAGCGTGATGCCCAGATTGGCCGTGGTGGTGACCGCGCCCGGAATGAAGGGGCCGGCCGCATCGGCGTCGGTGAAGCGCGCACGCGACCAAGACAGGTCCGCGTCCAGCGCCACATGCTGGCCCACCCGCACAAAGTGCCCCCACTCCAGCCCGGTGCGGCGTGAGGGGCGCGAGGGCTCGGTGGTGCCCGCATCGCCCACAAACAGCAACTCCGAATCGGACTTCAATTGCCACAGCGACACGGTGGACGTCCAGCCCGGCTGCACGGTCCAGCGCACACCGACTTCCGACGCACGCGTGCGCACCAGCGGGCTGACCGGATCCACCGGCTGGGTGGTGCCTCGCGCATCGTTGGAATGGAAACCCTGGCCGTGGTTGAGGTAAACCTCGGCCTTGTGCCACGGCCCCAAGACAAGCCCCAGCTTGGGCGAGCTCATGTGCGCATTGGATCGGCCTGAATGCTGAGGCAAGCTCGACTGCACATCGAACTGGTAGGCATCGGCACGCAGGCCCGCGATGGACCGCAACCAAGGCCACCAGCGCACATCGTTTTGGAACCAAACTGCCGCGCTGCGCTGCGCCACTTGGTCTTGCCGCACAGTGCGCAGCGCCTCGCGCTCACGCGTGGCGTACAGGCCGATCGGCGCGATGTTGTCTTGGCGCAGCTGCAAGCCATAGCTGTTGTCCACCGCTTTGTCGCCCCATTGCGCAGGCACCGATTGCGAGAGCGCCAAGCCCATCGCCTGGCGCTGCTCGCGCTGCATGAACTGGTCGCCAGTGGGGCAGTGGGTGCTGGGGTCACTCAGGCAATACTGAAAGTTGGACCACAGATCGAGCGATGACTTCAGCCACCACGCGTTGGCGCGGGTGCGCGTGTCGCCTTGCAGCCAAGACCATTCGCCCGACAGGCTGTAGCGCTGCGTTTGCCCGCCGGTGGTGCTGTCCAAGCTGCCATAGCGACCGATCACGCCTTGGTCGATGGCGCGCTGGGGCACCTGGTCGGTCGAGGTCCATTGGCCTTTGTAGGCCATGGCCGTGAGCGCAAAGCCGTTGAGTGCGCTGCCGTCGCTGTAACGCAGCACCCCATTGAGCTTGCGCAAGTCTTCGGGCGTTTGCCAAGGGCCGTCGTTGCGAAAGGCCTCCAGGCCATACAGCAGCTGGCCCTGCCCGGGTGCCGCCGTGGGCGAGCCCGCCAACAACATGCGCCGAAAGCCGCCTTGCCCCAATGTGACTTGCGCCAAGGGGCTGTCCATCTGCCGCAGGTAGTCGATGTGGGCCGTGCCCGCCGAAGCGAAGTCGCCCACCTGCGCGTCGTAGGGGCCTTTTTGGTAGCGCACCTTTTGGATCAGCTCCGGGATCAAAAAGTTCAGGTCGGTGTAGCCCTGCCCATGCGCGTGGCTGGGCATGTTGACCGGCATCCCCGCCACAAAGGTCGCGAAGTCGGTGCCGTGGTCCAGGTTGAAGCCGCGCAAGAAATATTGGTTGGCTTTGCCGTCGCCCGCATGCTGCGTGACCATGAGGCCGGGCACCATCTCGAGGACCTCGCCGGGGCGCAGCAATGGCATGGCACGCAAGCGCTCGCCCGAGACAATGCCTTCGCTGGCCGAACGCGCCAGGCCCGCCATGTTTTCTATTTCGGCACGCACCTCCACCGTGTCGGCGCCTTGTGCCTGCACGCTGGCGCACAGACCCACGCTGGCCGCGGCCCACAGCAAGGACAGCGATGAGCGCCAATGAAGCGGCAAGGCCATCGGCGCGCTCAGCGCCCCACGAACACGGGTTTTCTGCGCTCGGCAAAGGCGGCGCGGCCTTCGGCAAAGTCCACGCTGTCGCTGGTCATGTGCTCGCGGGCGCGCAGGCGATCGGTGTCCATCTGGCCTGCGGCGATTTCATTGATGGACTTCTTGGTTTCTTGCACCGCCAAAGGGGCGAGGGCCAAGATGTCGCTGACCAGCACTTGCAGGGTTGCAGCCCAATCGGCATCCGTCACCAGCGCCTCGAACAAACCCATGGCGTTCAGTTGCTCGGCCGAGAAAGGCCGCGCCGTCAAAAACGCCCGCTTGGCCCCCGCCACGCCAAAGCGGCTGACGTAGCGCTGCAAGCCGCTGGGGTAGTAATGCAAGCCCAGCGCGGTGGCGGGCATGCGCCACTCGATGCCCTGCAAGCCGATGCGCAGGTCGCAGGCCAGCACCACATCGGTGGCGCCGCCATACACGCTGCCATTCAAGGCGCAAATCGTCACCGGCCGCAGCTTGGCCAGTGCGTCGGGGATTTCTTCAAAGAAAGTTGAGCCGTGACCCGGTTCGTTGAAACCGCCGATGTCGTAGCCTGCGCAAAACACCGGCTTGGGCTGGCCTTCGGTGTTGGCGGTGAGCACCAGCACGCGCACATCGGGGTTTTGGTTCACGGCCTCGAAATGCGCCAGCAAGGTCTTGAGGTCGCCGTTTTCCAGCCGGTTGCGCTGGGCCGGGCGGTTCAAGGTGAGGGTGGCCACGCCGCCTTCGATGTGCAGGGCTGGGGCAGAGGGCTGGGCGGGCAAGAGGGGCATGGGGCGATCCAGAAACAAAAAAGGCGTCCGAAGACGCCTTGATTGTAGAAAGCAGCGGGGCTGCTTATTTGGCTTTGGCCTTGCTCATGGCGGCTTTGACCGAAGCTTCAGCTTGGGCAGTGGCGGCCTTGATGTTGGACTCGGCGGTGTCAGCGGCTTGCTTGGCCACTTTTTTCAGGGTTTCAGCAGCGCTTTGGCTGGCTTCGAAAGCGGTCTTGATGGCGGCCACAGCGGCGTCAGAGCCAGCAGGAGCGTTCTTCAGGCTGTTTTCAACCAGGCTTTTGACCGCTTGCTCGGTCTCAGCGAACTTGCCTTCGACCGCTTTGGTGAACTCAGCGCCTGTGGTGTTGGCGATGTCGGTCAGGTGACGGCCATAAGACACGGCTTTTTCGAAAGCGGGTTGCACCAAGGCAGCTTGAGCGGCCAACAGGTCTTGGGGGCTCTTGGCAGCGAACATGGCTTGCGCGTTGGCGAAAGACTCACCCACAGCGGCTTTGCCAGCGGCCATGTTCAGCTCGACCAGGCGCTCGAAACCAGCGAAAGCCGATTGCGACAGGCCAGCAGCGGCCTTCAGGTTGGCTTGTTGGGTAGCGACGAGTTGTTCAGCATTGAAGGTCATGTGGGACTCCTTGAAAAGGTTTGTTGCAGTGCAGCAATTTGAACACCAGCCATGGGCCAAAGCAAGGGATTACCCGAACTTTAGAGGCGGCACTCCAATTTCAGGGGATTAAAGGAGTTGAAGGGGTGAGCTGACTTTGTGGGAGCTGAACTTTGTTCGGCGATGGGCCAAACATCCGCGGGGGTTTGAGAATCGCCCAATACAGTTGGGCTCCTACAAGGAGACTGGGCTTTCTGGAGCTGAGGGGATTGAAGGGCTTGGCTTCTTTACACTTGGGGCATCGGGCCCAGTAGCCCTTGAACCGGGCAGGTATGGAACTTCTGAGTTTTTTGTTTTTATGCGGCGTGGCCCTGCAATGGCTGAACAAGCAAGGGCAGCGCAAACGCACGGCTTTGCTGGCGGAGCACCTGCGGCCCTACCAAATTGAAAAACACATGGAGCAGTTGACCAGCGCTTACATGCGAGCGCTGGGCGAGGCCGAGCCCGAGCGGCAGCAACAGATCTTGCAATTGCAAGAGATGGCCGAGCAGCAACTGGCCGAGGAGTTCAAGGCCTTGGCCAAGGATTTCGGCCGGCTGGCCGCCCCCGCGGCCCGGGGCTTCAAGATCGCGTTGCCCTACATCGATCAGCTCTCGCCCAAAGCCACCTTCGACATGCGCCGTTTGCTCGAAGTGCACGCCCAAGGCATCGACCGGGCCATCGCGCAAACGCCGCAGGGCGCCAAAGAGCGGTCCTTTCGCATCATGGCCGAGATGTTCTTGATGCAGCACAGCTGCCATTGGTTTTGCAAATCCAAAACCATCGCCTCGGCCCGCATGCTGGCGCAGCACCAAACCCGTTACGAGCAAGCGCTGGACGGCGTCAGCCCCGCAACGCGCGAGGCTTACCAGGCGGTGGTGCAGGCCTGAGGCCCTGCCTCAATTGGCCTGCGCCGTGGGCGCCAAGATCTCGTGGATGCTGATCACTGCGGGCCCCAAGAGCACCGTCAGCAGCGCCGGGAACACACAAAACACCAAGGGGATCAGCAGCTTCACGGGCAGCTTGGCGGCGGCTTCTTCGGCCTGCAGGCGGCGCTTGGTGCGCAGGGCTTGCGAGTGCACCTGCAGTGACTCGTTGACACTGGTGCCCAGCAGATCGGCTTGGATCAGCATCACCACCAGCGCGTCCAAGTCTTCCAGCCCGATGCGCGAGGACAAATGCCGCAAGGCATCGGCCCGGCTTGCACCGGCGCGCAATTCCAGACCGGTCAACTCAAACTCAAAAGACAACTCCGGGCTGCTCAGTTTCATTTCGCGCCCCACCCGGTCGATGGCGGCATCCAGCCCCAAACCGGCCTGCACGCACACGCGCATCAGATCGAGTGCATCTGGAAATGAATTGAACAAGGCCTGCTGGTATTTCTGCACCCAGTGGGCCAGCACGGCGTTGGGCAGGTAGTAACCGAGCACGGCGCACGACAGCAAGATGGCCATGTCCACCGATTGCGCGAAATTGACCTTGATCTGCCACAGCACCAGCATGGCCACCCCGGGCAGGGCAAACGTCAGGGCCGTTTTGCTGGCCAGATAGACCATGGGGGCCAAACGCGAATGCAGGCCTGCGTTGTAAAACCGCAGGCGCAAGCGAAAGGTCTGCGCCGGATCTTCCGGTTCGCTGCTCGAGGACAAAGGGCTGAGCCACTCCAACATCTGCTGGGTCTGCCGCCACCACTTGCCCCACCAGGCCGAAGACGCTGGCGCCGACTTGCCCGCAACATCTGCTTTCATGCTGTCCATGCGCTGGGTCATGGCGTTGGGCATCAGGACCGCCATGGCCCCATAACTGAGCCCGCACACCAAAGCGAACACCAGCGCGTAAATCGAGAGGAGCATCCAAGACATGTTGTGCTTTCAAATGCGGACACTGACCAAGCGCTGCATCCAAACGATGCCCACCAAGGCCAAGACCAAGGAGCCGATCAAGAGTTTCAGGCCCAGTGGATCGGTCCAGAGTTTGGAGATGAATTCGGGGTTGACCCAGCTGAGCAAGGCCGCGATCGCAAAAGGCAAGGCCGACAAAATCCAAGCCGACAGCCGCCCTTCGGCCGACAAGACCTTCACCGTCGCGGTCAGCTTGTGCCGCTCGCGAATCAAAAAGGCGGTGCTGCGCAAGATGTCGGCCAAGTTGCCGCCCGTCTCGCTTTGCACCAGCGCCGCCACCACAAAGTAGCGCACGTTGTCGCTGGCAATCCGTTCGGCCAAGTGCGGCAGCGCCACTTGCAGTGAGATGCCAAAGTTCACTTCGTCGAACACGGTTTGCAACTCACTGGCGATCGGCTGGCGCGACTCCTTGGCCGCGATCAGCAAGGCCCCGCTCAAGGCGTGACCCACCTGCAAGGCCCGGGCCATCATGTCGAGCGCATCGGGCAGTTGCCGGTCAATCTGCATCAAGCGACGCCGCTTGCGGTACAGCACATACCAACCCGCCACACCCCAAAGCAAGGGCATGGCGAACACCGCCAGCGCCATCGGCGCACCGGCAAAAAAGACCACCGCGGTGCCCGCCACCGTCAAGAACACCCCCATGCCAAAGGCCTGGGCCAAGCTGATGGGCAAGCCCGCCTGCACCAGCAAGCGGTCAAACGATTTCATGACCGGCATTTTTTGCAGCCAGGCCTGCAGCGCCACGTTCTCGCTGAGCTGGCGCTTTTGGGTCAGGCGCACCGCTGCTTCAGACCCATCCTCTTGCGCGACCACACGCCAACGCGCCTGCCAGCGCTTGTGCCCGGGGCCCATGGTGTGCTCCCAGGTCATCCACAAGCCCACCACCAGCAAAGCCGTGGCCAGACCGGCGATGCACAACGTCATCCAATACCAAACACCGCTCATGGCGGACCTCCTTCCAACATGAACATGGCCGGGTTCAGTTCAATGCCCCGTGTGTGCAAGCGCTGCACAAAGCGCGGCCGAATGCCCGTGGCCAAAAATTTGCCCTGCACCTCGGACGCCTCTGACAAACCGGTTTGTTCGAATTTGAAAATCTCCTGCATGGTGATGACGTCGCCCTCCATGCCGGTGATCTCTTGGATGCTGGTGATTTTTCGCTTGCCGTCCGACAGGCGCGAGACCTGGATCACCACCGTCAAGGCCGCTGCGATTTGCTGGCGCATGCTGCGCACATCGGATTGCATGCCGGCCATGCCCAGCATGTGCTCCAGCCGCGTCATGGCATGGCGCGGCGTGTTGGCATGGATGGTGCTCATCGAGCCTTCATGCCCGGTGTTCATGGCCTGCAGCATGTCCATCACCTCCACGCCACGCACCTCGCCCAAGATGATGCGATCGGGTCGCATGCGCAAGCTGTTGCGCAGCAAGGCGCGTTGCGACACTTCGCCCGTGCCCTCCATGTTCGGTGGCCGGGTTTCCATGCGCACCACATGGGGTTGCTGCAACTGCAGCTCGGCGGCGTCTTCGATCGTCACGATCCGCTCGTTGGGTGGGATGCTGGCCGAGATCACATTCAGCAAGGTCGTCTTGCCGCTGCCCGTGCCGCCCGAAATCAAAACATTGAGCTTGGCTTTGATCACGCCTTCGATCAGGCTGACCATGTCGGGCGTCAAGGTGTCAAAGGCCAGCAAATCCTTCATGGTGTAAGGCACCACCGCAAAGCGTCGGATCGACAGCAGCGGCCCATCGATGGCCAAGGGCGGAATGACCGCGTTGACCCGCGAGCCATCGGCCAGGCGCGCATCGACCATCGGGCTCATCTCGTCGATGCGCCGCCCGATGCGCGAGACGATGCGGTCGATCACGCGCAGCAAGTGGGCATCGTTTTCAAAACGGATGGCCGTCAATTCGATCTTGCCGCGCCGCTCCACAAAGACCTTGTAGGGCCCGTTGACCAAGATGTCCGAGACCGTCTCGTCGCTCAGCAAGGCCTCGATGGGCCCCAAGCCCAGCATCTCGTCCTGAATGCCTTGGCCGATTTGCTTGCGCTCGGTTTCGTTCAAAGCAAAGTGGTTTTGAACGATCAGGTTTTCGGTCAGGCTTTGCAGTTCGGTGCGCAAGCGCTCAGGGGAGAGCTTTTCCAGTCGGCGCAAATCCATCTCTTCGAGGATCTGCCGGTGAATGTGCGACTTGATCTGGTCAAAGCGCAAATGGCTCAGCTTGCTGCTGCCCAAATGGGGCGCGCCTGCATCGGCCATGCGGGTTTCAAAGTGGTGGCGAATGCCCGGCGATGGCTCAGGCGCCTCGGTGTGGTGGAGCGCAGACGCATCAAGCATGGGCACCCACCCAACGCGAGAGCCAAGTCTTGCTCTTGGGCGGTGCGGTTTCCAAGAAGTTGGCCCCCACCAAACGCAAAGCATCGACCACCGGATTTTTCGGATGGGTCTTGACCAAGGGTTGCCCCAAGCTGATCGACTCGGTCACCACCTCGAACTGCGGCGGCAAGGTTTGCGTCACCGGCAAACCGACCGCTTCTTCGATGCTCTTGACGTCCACAAAGCCACGGTTGTCGTAGCGGTTGACCAGCAAGCGCAATTTGTCATCGTTGTAGGCTAGCGTGCGAAACAGCTTGACCAAGCGCTTGGCATCGCGCACCGAGGGCATGGTGTTGTCCATCACCAAATACACCACATCGGCCATGTCCAGCGACTGGATGGCCAAGCCATCCATGGCGCGGTGGACGTCCAGCAAAACCACCTCGTGCCGCTGACGCGCCAAGAGCAACACCTTTTCCAGCTGCTTGGCCGTGACCGACAAAGCGGTCTCGATGTCGTGGGGCGCGGCCAACAGCACCAAGCCAGGCGCCACCTGGTGCATGCAGCTGAGCAACAGCTGCCCATCGAGCCGATCGATTTGCTGCGTCAAATCGCTGATGTTGTTTTTGACAGCAGCGCCCCCTAAGTAAAAGGAGGCATCGCCGTACTGCAAATCCAAATCCAGAAAGGCACAGCTTTTGCCAAACTCCGTGGCCATCAAGTAGGCCAAATTGGTGGCCACAAAACTGGCGCCACTGCCGCCCTTGCACGACACAAAGGCCGCCACCTTGCCCTTGGGGCCTGCGCTCACGGCCTGCGCCTGGGTCTTGATCTGGTGCGATGCGCAGCGCTTGAAGGCTTCGTCCAGCGCACCCTCGGGCACCGGCAGGTTCAGCACCTCGCGCACCCCAGCGCGCATGGCGTTGAAGAGCAAAGCCTTGTCGGTGTTGTCGGTCATCAAAATCACATACAGCTGCGGCTTGGCAAAGGTCAGCGCCTCGATCGCTTGCAGGTCCGCCGCCTCATGGAACTGCGAGCTCTCCACGATCAGCGCATCGCCCGTCAATGCCGCCAAGTCCAGCGCATGCGCCGGTTGGCGCAGGCTCTGGGTCTGCACCGTGAGGCCAGCAGCCGACAAACTGCCCGCCACGGCTTTGGCCAGCGTGGCGTTGAACAAAATCAGATCGGCATTCATGGCATTCCTCAACGCACACCCATGGCACCGGCGCCAGCCGCTGTGCCAGTGCCCACACCGATATTCAGCACGTTGACGGGCAGGGGCAAGATTTCAAACGATTTTTGGTAACGGTCCACCGCCGATTTGGCGATGACGCCGTCGGTGCCCACCTCGGCCACCGGTGCTTTGGGCGCTGCGGGGTCCAGCACCTGGATTTGTTGGGCCTGACGCACCGCCTCGCCAAACGAGGCCTGCGGCGTCCAGATCGATGAAGCGCAGGCGCTGAGCGCCAGCACAGCGCACAGCGCAGCGCCTTTGCCAAGCAGCCTCATGAGTCGGGGTGTCCATGTGCGCATGGGGTTCTCCTGTGGTGATGGGTTTGTCATGGTTTGTCCTTGCCTTCGAGTTGCCCGTCCATGAACAACTCGGTGCGTGTGGGCTGCCTGAAGTTGTCGGTGGGCAAGGCGGGCCTGGCCAGGGTGGGCTTGACCAAACGCGGCGTCACCACAAACAGCAACTCGGACTGCTCTTTTTGGAAAGCCGTGCTGCGAAACAAAGCACCCAACACCGGCAACTCGCCCAAGAGCGGCAAGGCCTTGATGGACTCGGTCACATTGCTTTTGATCAGCCCGCCAATGGCAAAGCTCTCGCCGTCGCGCAGCTGCACCGTGGTCGAGGCGCGGCGCGTGGTGATCGATGGCAACAAGCTGGTTTGCCCGCCCAAGCTTTGCACCGTGGTGCCGTACTGCGACAACTCCGACACCTCGGGCGTCACGCGCAAATTGATCAGGCCGTCTTCCAGCACCGTGGGCAAAAACTTCAGGCCCACGCCAAACTCTTTTTCTTCGAGGGTGATGGACGTGCCGCCCAAACCGTTCGACTGCGGCACCGGAATGTAGATGCGGCCACCGGCCAAGAACGAACCCTCTTGTCCGTTGACGGCGGTGATGGTCGGTTCGGCCAGCACTTTGACCAGGCCTTTTTTCATCTCGGCCGTCAAGGCGATGTTGTTGCCCGTGCGGGTGCTGGTGATCGAGGTCGAGCCATTGGTCAACAACTGCGAGAGCAAATTCACCGAAGCGCCACCGATGTTGCGCGTCAGGTTCAGGTCCACACCCAACTCGTCGAGCAGGGTTTTGGAGACCTCGGCCACCTTGACCTCGAGCATGACCTGCTGGCCGCCTTCGACACGCAGCATGTTGACGGCTTTCTTGCCGCCAGAAAACGCCTCGGCCAAGCCCATGATGCGTTGGGCCTTCATGGCATCGGCCACGCGGCCGCGCACCACCAAGGTGTCGGCCACCGAGTCCACTTGCACGCCATCGGCCGTGGGCACCCATTCGCGCAGCCGGCTTTGCAAGGCCTCGGTGTCCACATGCACCGTCACATCGCGCAAGCTGGTGGCACCGCCCACCGACCAGACAAACAAATTGGTCGAGCCCGATTTTTTGCCCAGCAAGTACACCTCTTTGGGGTTGAGCAGCATCACATCGGCCACATCCGGGTTGGCGATCGAGATGCGCACCGCCTTGTCGGGCAAGCTCATCACCAAGGACTTGCCCGCGGTCAAGCGCACGGGCGCTTCGACGCGCACCGGCCCTTGTGTGGGGGGCAAGGCGGAGGCCACTTTGGTGGCTCTGGCCTTAGGCGTTTCGGCCGGTTCAGCGGCCTGCGCCCCTGGAGCCCAACAGGTGATGGCGCATGCCAAGGCCACAGGCCATGACGGCAACCAGCGGCGATTGTTTTTTTGTTCGGGGGTCTTCATGCCTTACTCCGTTGTTTTGTTCAGGCCGCGAATGACTTCGGTGGTCTCGGGCGCTGGTGCGGTGTTGTGAGGAGGGACCATGGCGGCACGCACAGCGGCTGTGGGTGGCTTGGCCGCTGGGGGCTTGACGCCTGTGAACACACTGCCCAACGCATTGGACAAATTGCCCAGCGTGCTTTCTGCGGTCTCGAGCAAATCGTTCTTGCGAGCCCCACCGGTCGAGACACTTTTCATGTCCACCTGGCTGCGCAAGACCAGCGACAAAGAACCGATGCTTCGCGCCAGATCAATCTTCTCGGCCTGGGCGGGTGTGACTTCCAGCGTCACGGCATTGACCACCTTGGGCTTGGTCTCCAGATTGGAGACATCCTGAGCCACCGCCAAGACTTTGATCCGCTCGATCACGATCTTGGAGACCTGACTGTTCTTCTCGTCCACGGCATTGACCATCACATCGACAAAGGTGCCCGGCAAGGCAAAACCTGCGACACCGACGATCTCGTTGACCTTGACCGTGACAGCCCTGCGTCCGTCTTGCAGCACCGCTGACAATCCGCCGGTTTCGCCTTTGGCTGCCAACTTGGATGTCAGAATCGGTTCACCCTTGAACACCGGCATGGTCACCACACGGTCCACCGCTTGGTCGACCGAGGTCATGGGGTTTTTGATCAGGCTGGTGCTGGGCCAATCGACCAGCTCCACCATGTTGGCCTGCAAGCGGGTTCCGATTTGCAGGTCTTCGGTGCTCACCACCACATGGCTGGTCAGCACGGAGGATTTGCTGTTGAGCCAGAGGGCGGCCATGACCACGGCTGCAATGCCCAGGCCCACGGCCAGCAGCAGCATCACCACGACGCGTATGTTTCTCATTTTTTTCTTTCTTGAGGGCGTTACCAAGTTGGCCCATGCAGGTAAGCGAAGGTCCCCGCACCGATGGCCAAGGCATAAGGCATGGAGCCATGCACGGTGGACTTGTCCAGGCGCAGGGGCACATCGCCCCAGGCCAGCGAAAACATGCCGTTGCACAAGGTCTGCCAAGTGCTGCGCAAGACTTCCTGGAGGCGCGCCTTCCACAAGGCCCAGATGAGTGACTGCACCCCACCGGCGATCAGCACGGTGATGCACAGGCCCATCACATCGGCGCGCCCCAGGAACAAGCCCACGGTGGCCATGAGCTTGACGTCACCGGCGCCCATGGCCCCGATGGCGTAAAACACCACAAACACCAACAGCGCGACCACACCCCCCACCAAGGCAGACGCCAGACCCACACCGCCTGCGGTCGTTGACCAGAGCAATGCAAAAGCGCTGGCCACGACCAGCAAAGCATTGGGGATCTTGCGTTGCGTCATGTCTTTCCACATGGCGATCAGCAAAACCAAGCCCAATACCCATAGGCCTTGTGTCTGTGTATTGAAGGTGGGCATGTTGCGCTCCTGGTGTTTCACACACGCATCAAGGTGTGGCCGCAGCGGTCAGCTTGGTGGCGATCGAAGCGAAGATGGTTTTCAGATCGGTACCGATGGTGGTCACCGATGCGGCAATCACCACAGAGATCAAGCCAGCGATCAGGCCGTACTCGATGGCGGTAGCGCCAGACTCATCGTTCAAAAATTGCGTTACAGCGGTTGTCAGGTTTTTCATGATGGAACTCCAAATCAAAAGTGATGAAACGTGAGGGTTCACGCCGGTCCTGAACAAATTTCCAAGCACCGTGGCGCTACTTTAAAAATCGAAAAGGCTTGGGTCTGTTCTCCACCGCACAAAAACCATGCATCTGTGCAAATGGCTTTGAAGCGCATGTTGAGCGGTTTGATTTTTGTGATGCTGTGTGTGAGCGTGCGCACCGAATGACGGGCGCAAGTGGCCTAAGGTGCGTGATCCATGCATGGCCACAGGGGCCTTGCACGCACACGGAGAAGACACATGCACCCACATCACATGGCCATCCGGCGGCAAGCACAGCAGGGCGCTGCCGCCGTGGAGTTCGCACTCATCCTGCCCATCTTGCTGCTGGTGTTTTTCGGCATGATCGAGTTGAGCCTGGCGCTGTACGACAAAGCCATCCTCACCAACGCCAGCCGCGAAGGCGCAAGGGCAGGCATTGTGCTGAGCTCGCCCAAACTCACCGATGCACAAATCCGCACCGTGGTGCTCAACTACACCAACGGTGCTTTGATCTCGCTGGGCAGCACCACCGCGCCCACGGTGACCATTGAACAATCCACACCGGCGAGCTTTCCCAACCCTTTGCGCGTGACGGTGAGCTACACCTACAAGGGCTTGGGTGTGGGCACCATGCTGGGCGCATTGGGCGCGCCCATTGTCTTGACCAGCAGCACATCGATGGTGAACGAATGAAAACCGACCACACCCAACGCGGCTCGGTGAGCCTGATGGTGGCCTTCTTGCTGCCGGTCTTGATTGGCTTGGCCGCCTTGGCGATTGACCTGGTCTATTTGCAAGTCGTGCGCAACGAAATGCAAAACGATGCCGACGCCGCCGCACTGACCGGTGCGGGCTACTTTTTTGACGGCACCAACGCCACGCCCAACTGGACCCTGGCCAGCCAAAAAGCACAAACGGCCATCACCCGCAACACGGCAGACGGTGCGGCGCTGACCACCGGCACCGTGGCCACCGGCTATTGGAACTTGGTGGACACGCCCAAAGTGCTGCAAGCCCTGCCCATGGTGCCCAAGGCCTACGATGCGCCAGCCATCCAAGTGACCGTGGCCAAGGCCAACAGCACCAACGGTGGCGAAGTGCCCACCTTCTTTGCGCGTTACTGGGGCATCGTCTCGCGGCCCATGCAGGCCACGGCGGTGGCCGGACTGTCCAGCCCCAGCACCATCTTGCCCGGTGGGGTGTTCCCTATGGCCATTGCCCAATGCCTGTACGACAACTACTGGAACTTCAACACCACCCCAGCCGGCCCCAAAATCGACCCGGCCACAGGCAAGCCCTACATTTTCAGAATTGGCAGTGCCTACCATTACGGCACCTGTGCCTCGGGCGAATGGACCTCTTTGCTGGACGATTCCAACAGCACATCGGACATCAACAACCTGATCGACGAAGGCAACCCGGTGGACCTGAGCATTGGTCAATCCATCTGGATACAAACCGGCGCCAAAGCCGCGGTCTTCGGCACCGTCAAAGCCTGCAGCGCAGCGGGCAACAAGAAGTGCGAGTACGTGGTCATCCCCACCGTGAACACCGTCACCTCACACTCACGCACGCCCATCATCGCGTTTGCCTGTGTGCACATCTTGGATGCCGACCAAGGCAGCAAGTACATCGAGGCCGAGATGAGCACAAAGTGCAAAGCCCCATGGGGCACAGGCATCGGCCCCAACTACGGCGTGGTCTCGCCGCCGAGTTTGTTCAAGTGAGTCAGGCAGCGGCCCGCTGCTTCAATACGGCCCCACCATCTGGCGGCTGGTGCGTTGCAGGCCCATCAGCAAAGCGTGGTCGGCCTGGCTGCAGCCGTAGCGGGTTTTCAGGTCGTGCTGCATCTGCGCCAGCAAATGCGCGGCCATCTCGGCATCGGCCAAGGCCCTGTGCGCACGGCCTGACGACGGCAAATGGTGCAAGGCCGCCAGCGTGCCCAGCTTGTGGTTGGGCGCCTGCGGGTACAGGCGGCGCGACAACAGCAAGGTGCAGGCAAACGGATGTGCGCCGTCTTCGCCGCAACGGGCCAACTCGGCCTGCCAAAACTTTTTGTCAAAGGCCGCGTTGTGCGCCACCATGGGCCGCCCGCCCACAAAGCGGGCCGCCTCGCGCATGACCTGCTCGGCCGGCGGCGCGGCCTGCACCATCTCGTTGGTGATGCCGGTGAGCTGGGTGATGAAACTGTTGACCCGCACCCCCGCGTTCATCAGGCTCTGGTAACGGTCCACCACCTGACCGCCCTCGAGCATGACGATGGCCACCTCGGTGGCGCGGTCGCCCATATGGGGCGAAATGCCCGTGGTTTCGAAGTCGATGACGGCGATAGAGGTCATGGGGTTTCAGTGATAGTCTTGTTCACGCTGGTGCTTGATGGCAAACACGAACACCACATCGGCTGCGGCGTCAAAAGCATACAGCGCCAGATAACCCGATCTTCCGCGTGAAATCACGAGCTCGCGCATACCCTGTGCCACAGGGCGTCCCATCAACGGATGGCGCTCTAACACTGACAAAGCATCCAGCACCAAGTCCACCGTTTCAACCGCGTGTTCAGGTCGACTTACCAACAAAAAATCTACCAGCTCCTCGAGATCGTCAGCCGCCTCCGGAGAATGCACCAGTCGCGTCATGACCGCGGGGCCAGGAACTGCTCAAGCCCTTGTGCCGCAGGTCGCTTGCGCGTGCCGCCTCGCACCTTGTCTTTCAGGTATTCGGCCATTGCACTTCCATCCACAACCATGCCTGTTTGCAGCAGGTTTTGCCGCGCCTGCAAAGCACGCTGAACCAAAGCGTCCTCTTCTTCGGAGCGAGTCACGGCCAACTCAATGGCCTGCACCATGAAGGCGTGCGGCGTCACACCACGTTGGCTGGCCGCAGCTTGCACCTTGGCTCGGGATTGTTCGTCTAATTTGACAGAGAAGGTCGGCATTTTGAGGCTCCTGTTTCATTGATTATATGAAATGGTGTTACCTTGTAAACACCACCAATGGCGGCTTTCACTGCCATGAGCATGCTGCCACTCGCAAAACAAGTTTTGATATCAAAATTTATTTATTGATATCATTTGGCGTCAATCAGGAGACCCTGCCATGTCATCCATCACCATCCGCAACTTGCCCGAAGAAACCCACAGAGCTCTGCGACAGCGTGCCGCCTTGGCGGGCCGCAGCACAGAGGCCGAAGTGCGCGCCATTCTGGAGCAAGCCGCACGCCCTCAAGGGCGCATCCAACTGGGATCTCTGCTGGCCGAAATTGGCCAACAAGCGGGCGGCTTTGACTTGAATATGGAGCGCGACCCAACACCCGCAGAACCCATGAGGTTCGAATGATCTTGCTCGACACCAACGTCATCTCGGAGCCACTGAAGTTGTCAGCAGACGCGGGCGTTTTGGCGTGGATCGACGCGCAATCCATCGACACCCTTTACCTGTCCGCCATCAGCCTGGCCGAATTGCGCTTTGGCATCGCAGCCCTGCCAACGGGCAAACGCAAAGAGACGCTGCACCTGGGCCTAGAGCGACGCATCCTGCCCCTTTTCGCAGATCGAATCCTGCCTTTTGACGCCAGCGCATCTCAGGCCTATGCAGACATCCTATCGACAGCACGCGCCCAGGGCCGAGCCATCTCGACGGCTGACGGTTACATCGCCGCAACAGCCAAGCGCCATGGCTTCATGGTGGCCACGCGCGACGCCAGCCCCTTTGAAGCAGCGGGTGTTGCCGTGATCAACCCCTGGACAGTTCAACACTGACCGCCGCAAGCTGCGCACACATGACCGGCCCCATCCTCTTCTGCGGCGACCCGCACGGCCAATGGCAGCACATCATCGATGCCGCCCTGCAAACCCTCGCCCGCGCCGTCATCTTGCTGGGCGACCTGGAGCCTGCGCGGCCGCTGCACGTGGAGCTGGAGGCCATCTGGGACCGCGTCTGGTTCATCCACGGCAACCACGACACGGACAGCGAAGACACCTTTGCCAACGTGTGGCACCCCGAGCTGGCCGAGCGGCACATCCATGGCCGCGTGGTCACGCTGCCCTGCGGCACACGCATTGCCGGGCTGGGCGGCGTGTTTCGCGGCGCGGTGTGGTACCCCAAAAACAGGCGCCCAGCCCACTACCGCAACCGCGACGAACACGCCCGCAACACCCCGCGCCAAGACCGCTGGCAAGGCAGCGCACACCTGAAACACTGGTCCAGCATCTACCCCGACGAAGTGGAACAACTGGCCGCCCAAGAAGCCGACATCTTGATCACGCACGAAGCCCCCGGCTACCACGCCTATGGCTTTGAAGAGCTGGACACACTGGCCCGCCGCATGGGCGTGCACACCACGGTGCACGGCCACCAACACGACAGCATCGACAGCAGCGCCCACTGGGATGCGCAAGGGTTCAAGAGTTTTGGGGTGGGGCTGCGGGGGGTGATGGTGGTGGATGGGCTGAAATGATCGTCAACCGATATCAACAGCCGCCGACTTAATCCGGCAAATGCTTGGCCAAATCCATGCTGTCATGAAGCAAGCGGATGACATCGATGGTTTGACCGTCCGCCATCCTGAAAACCACCAAATGTCGGCCTTTTCTGCCAACCCAACTGACCTTACCGGACTCATTGGTCAGTAGGTACTTTGGCAGCAATGCCCTGCAGGTGATCGCGCAAGCCTTGCTTGGATTCAAAAGTCTTGAAACGCCCCGCGTCAATATCGGCCATGCCCTCTTGAGCTGCTTTTCGCAAAGCCGCAAGTCGATAAGCGTCCTCGGCGTCTCGCTGCTCCCCCATGCGCAGCCCCTCACGCAGAACTTCGCTGGCATTTTGATAGCGGCCACTTTGGACCAGCTGCTCGACCAGCGCAGCTTGGTGATCTGTCAGCACGACATTTCGGGTGGGCATGGGAGAGCTCCTTCTTGAAACAGGAATGGCATGTTATGCCAATGAGGTCACACAGGTCGTAGTTGTCGCCATCCACTACCGAGCTTTTGAATAACCCAGCGCACCCCAGGCAAAGCCCTGGTACACAATGCCGCACCCTTTACTTAAGCTGATTGCCTCACTCACATGGAGGCAACATGAACCCCGAAACAGACCCAAGCACCACGCCCGTTTATGGCGTTCGCCCCAGCAAGCCCGGCTTGTATCTGGGCCTGTTTCATGGCCGCGATACACCCAACCAAGTCATGCACGGCTGGGGCTTTGATGGTCCGGCCATTGGGCCGCTCAGGTACTTTCACACCACCTACGTCTGCTCGGTGAATGTGGAATTTGTCAGCCCCACAGATGCCCAACTGTTCACAGGCACCCACGACATGCAGATGGACTTGGCCATCAACGGTGACCTGCTCAGCTTTGACGGCAAGCTATACGGCGATTGGACCGTCTACATGGTGACGCCCGAAGAATGCTTCAGGCCACCCGACACTTTCAGGCAAAACATCAGGCCGAACGAATTGCGGAGGCAAGCCAAACTCAAGGATCCCTTAAGCGGCGATTCCATTGCATAAGCTCAATCAAATAGCGTGAATACCTAAAGAGGTCAAATAACCAAAAATGGGATCATAAAAAGATGGGTCTCTGGTGGGATCCTCGGGATCACCGGGCGGGATCACGATCACCATGCCTTGGCGAGCGCGGGTAAGCAAGACCCGATAGGCATTTTTCAAATACATCTGGCGATGGGACAGATGTATTTTTTGCCATTTGTTGCCCACAAACGAACGGTATTCCCAATCGGCCTCGCCAAAGCGCAGGTCGGCATCCCACACCACGCAAGCCCAATCCAACTCAAGGCCTTGAACGTGAAACTCGGTAGCGACGTCTTCCAAATAATAAGACGAGCGCACGTCATCGCGGTCATCCAAAAACCAATGGATGGGGTCCATGGGCGACCGAACGTCGATGGCATGTGGGCGCAGGCGAACCGCTTGCGAAGAAACGACCATACCGAAGCGCTCGCTGCCCCGAGCTTTGTCACGGAGCCATCGCTTGGCCTTGTCCAAATCGCGGGTCACCACGATCGGATAGCGCGCCTGCACCTCTTGGAACATGTCTTTTGCCAAGTTGGTATTTCGGTCCAACAAATGCTTCACGAAGGTGGACACGTGCTCAGCACGGAAGGAACGCATGGACACCGACAAATGCAGATCGTCGTTGTGGTGAACGTTGTCCCGCGACTTCAGCTGCGTCAGCGCTTCGTTTGCACCGTACTCTGAGTCTTGAAGGTGCGGCGAGATGTGCACCGCCCAATCGGGGTAGTGCTCGTGAATGGCCTTGAGCCACTCGCCAATGCCCGCCTCACCCGTGTTGATCTCTTGACCACCGCCCACCAAACAAACGACCACGGCCCAGTCAGGGTGACGGTCAAGACAAGAAATCAAGAAGTCGGGCTCGGAGCGGTTGAAGTCTGGGTAGCCCTTTTTGCGGGCCATGAACTGGGTGGTTTGTTCCAGCGTCCAAGCGCGCTGCGCTTCATCAAAGATCACCACGTGGTCCACTGGCGGCCGCTCGTCCGACAAATACGCATCGCGGAAATGGTGGACGTTTTGAATGAAGGCTTCAACGGCTTTTCTGGCTTCGCCTTTGCGCAACTTTTGACCCACGGCTTTCTTTCGGGCCACTTCATCGCGCACCAAGGCTTCACGCAGAATTGCCACCAAAGGGCCATTGCCCGATAGGTACACGCTGTGCAAATCGCTCTCAGCGTCCATGTGCTTAGTGGCAATGTCCAAGCCGACCAAAGTCTTGCCAGCACCGGGAACACCCGTCACAAAACAAATGGCCTTTTGCTTCCGTTGCTTTGACTCTTGGATCAGTTGCGCAATGGCAACCGAAGTTTGTGCCAAGTTTTTCTCCCCTGCATCATTGCGAGAGAGTTCAGCCACAGAGTGGTTGCCGTAAAGCGCGGACGCGGCTTCGATGATGGTGGGAGTGGGACGGTAACGCCCGTTGGCCCAAGAGGATGCATCCAGTTGGGCGCCCGACGAAAACGTCAACACATCTTCGATGGTGGAGGCCAAGAACGCGGGTGATGTGTTGATGGGGTAGAGCACACCGTCGTTGTGGTGGCTGGTGACGATCTGACCGCTGATGCCTTTTGCTTGCGTAGCAATCAAAATGGGAGCAATCACGCAGTGATGGCTGGTTTCGTGAAAGTTTTTGAGGTCAAGCGCGTAGTCCCAAACCTGATCAACTGCAGCACGGTTGAAAGACGATTCCCCCACCTTGAACTCGATGACAAAAATAGCGTGATCGATCAAAACCAGTACGTCGATGCGTTTGCCCAAACGCGGCACGATGAACTCAAAGAAAACCGTGCCCCGGCCTTCAAAGGCCTTCAGCGCTGGCTGCAGAATTTGGATCTGTGAACGCCATGCATCGCGCTGGGTCGTCTCGATCGAAAATCCGCTCATATCGGTCAGGACGCCAAGCACCAAGCTGGGTTCTGTGGTCACGAATTGCGAGATGGGTGCCGCATAAAACGAACGATTGGAATATTGCACGTGTTACCTAAAGTGCTTATTTTTTAAATTCAGATGATCTTAAACGGATTGATGGTGATTCAGGGATGCCTGCTTGATCCTCAACCACCTGAGTTAGCAACGCAATGTTCTCAGTTGGCTTTGTTGGGGTGCCCCAGAAAAAGGCGCACATCCTGCTGGTCACACTCAACAAACAAGGCCGGGCTGACAAGCACAAGTACATGGACCACTGGATCGATGACACGCACTTTCACTGGCAAAGCCAAAACGCCACCGACCCGACCAGCAAACGCGGGGACGAAATCATTCGCCACGCCGCTTTAGGAATCGACATCCACCTCTTTGTGCGCGACACCAAGCTGACCGCTGGCAAGGCGGCACCGTTCACGTACCACGGCCGGGTGCGCTACCAGTCGCACCAGGGCAGCAGGCCCATGAGCATTGTGTTTGGGCTGGATGCGGCAGTGGGCTCAAGCCCTCTTGATTGAACAAGCCTTCACCTAAGCCACCCAGCTCTATGGGCAATGGCTGGCGGGGAACTCACCTCGGTTCAAGAACCACGGATTGCCAAAATGCCATTAATCGGGGTACGATGCATATCGGATCTGAACCCCGGCTTGTCTGGTCAATAGGATCCCACCGGGGCCTGCAAGGGCCCCTTTTTTTTAGCCGCTCGTTTTTGTTTTAAACTCGCGCTCAAGTGGATTGGGGGTTCCCGGTCGGCGCTACAGCCTCGGTGGGTTCATCGGGGCTTTTCGCTTTCTGGCTTGTAAAAGCTTCAGCCCAACGATGGCGTTACGTTGGGCCAAGAAAAATCAAATATCAATATTCCCCGCCCGCAGCGCGTTGCTCTCGATGAAGTTGCGGCGTGGCTCGACTTCGTCGCCCATGAGCATGGTGAAGACGCGGTCGGCTTCGATGGCGTCGTCGATCTGAACGCGCAGCAGGCGGCGCACGGTGGGGTCCATGGTGGTTTCCCACAGTTGGGCGGGGTTCATCTCGCCCAAGCCCTTGTAGCGCTGGCGGCTGGTGGTGCGTTCGGCTTCGCTGATGAGCCAATGCATGGCTTGGCGGAAGTCGCTGACTTTTTCTTCCTTCTGGCGCTCGCCTTCGCCGCGTGAGACTTTGGAGCCTTCGGTCAGCAGGCCTCGGAAGGTGTCTGCCGCTTCGGCCAGGGCCGCGTAGTCGGCGCCGCGCACAAAGTCTTGCGTGAGCACGCTGCTCTTGATGTTGCCGTGGTGGCGGCGGCTGATGCGCAAGATGGGTTTGTCGGTGCGCACGTCAAACTCGGCGGCCACTTCGGCGGGGATGCCGGTGGTGTTGAGTTCGCGCAGCTTGGCTTGCAGTGCGGGGGCGCTGGCAGCGGCTGTCTCCAACGACTCCATGTTGAGCGACACGCCGTCGGCAATGGCACGCAGGGCTTCGGCGTCCATGAAGTTGGACAGGCGGGCAATGACCGCTTCGGCCACTTGGTGTTTTTGCGCCAGGGCTTCGAGGGTTTCACCGGTCAGCACTTGCTGTGTGGCGGTGGTGATGCTGGCGTCCTTCAAGGCGATGCGCAGCAAGAAGCCGTCGAGTGCCGGGCCGTCTTTGAGGTACAGCTCTTCTTTGCCGGCCTTGACTTTGTAGAGCGGTGGCTGGGCAATGTAGATGTGGCCGCGCTCGACCAGCTCGGGCATCTGGCGGTAAAAGAAGGTCAGCAGCAGGGTGCGGATGTGGGCGCCGTCAACGTCCGCGTCGGTCATGATGATGATGCGGTGGTAGCGGAGTTTGTCGGGGTTGAAGTCGTCGGTGCCGCTCTTGCCGGACTCGGCAGTGGCTTTGCCGATGCCGGTGCCCAAGGCGGTGATGAGCGTGACGATTTCGTTGCTGGTCAGCAGTTTTTCGTAGCGGGCTTTTTCGACGTTCAAGATCTTGCCGCGCAGGGGCAAGATGGCCTGGAATTTACGGTCGCGGCCTTGCTTGGCAGAGCCACCGGCGGAGTCGCCCTCGACGATGTAGATTTCGCACAGCGCTGGGTCTTTTTCTTGGCAGTCGGCCAGTTTGCCGGGCAGGCCCATGCCGTCCAGCACGCCTTTGCGGCGTGTCATTTCGCGGGCTTTGCGGGCGGCTTCGCGGGCGCGAGCGGCTTCCACAATCTTGCCGCAGATGATCTTGGCGTCGTTGGGGCGCTCTTCCAGGTATTCGGTCAGGGCTTTGGCCACGATGTCTTCCACCGGGGCGCGCACTTCGCTCGACACCAGCTTGTCTTTGGTCTGGCTCGAGAACTTAGGCTCGGGCACTTTGACGGACAGCACGCAGCACAGGCCTTCGCGCATGTCGTCGCCGCTGACTTCGACTTTTTGCTTTTTGGCGATCTCGTTTTTCTCGATGTACTTGGCGATCACGCGGGTCATCGCCGCACGCAGGCCGGTCAGGTGGGTGCCACCGTCACGCTGGGGGATGTTGTTGGTGAAGCACAAAACCGACTCGTTGTAGCCGTCGTTCCACTGCATGGCCACTTCCACACCGATGCTGGTGCCGGGGATGCCGCCGTAGCTGTCGGCAGGGCGCTCGCCCATGGCATGGAAGGCGTTGGGGTGCAGCACCTTTTTGTTGGCGTTGATGAAGTCGACAAAGCCTTTGACGCCACCGGCGCCGGAGAAGTCGTCTTCTTTGCCGGTGCGCTCGTCTTTGAGGCGAATGCGCACGCCGTTGTTGAGGAAGGACAGCTCGCGCAGGCGCTTGGCCAGGATCTCGTAGTGGAAGTCGTTGTTCTGCGTGAAGATGTCGGTGTCGGGCAGGAAGTGCACTTCGGTGCCGCGCTTGTCGGTGGCACCGGTGACCTTCATGGGCGAGACTTCAACGCCGTTGACTTGCTCAAGGATGCGGTTTTGCACAAAGCCACGGGCGAATTCGATCTCGTGCACTTTGCCGTCGCGGCGCACCGTCAGGCGCAGCCATTTGCTCAACGCGTTCACGCAAGACACGCCCACGCCGTGCAAGCCGCCCGAGACCTTGTAGCTGTTTTGGTTGAACTTGCCGCCAGCGTGCAGCTCGGTCAGCGCGATCTCAGACGCACTGCGCTTGGGCTCGTGCTTGTCGTCCATCTTCACGCCCGTGGGGATGCCGCGGCCGTTGTCGGTCACGCTCAGCGAGTTGTCGGAGTGGATGGTGACGACGATGTCGTCGCAGTGGCCGGCCAGTGCTTCGTCGATCGAGTTGTCCACGACCTCGAACACCAGGTGGTGCAAGCCGGTGCCATCCGATGTGTCACCGATGTACATGCCGGGGCGCTTGCGCACCGCTTCCAGGCCCTCGAGGATCTGGATGGCGCCTTCGCCGTAGCCTTCGGATGCACCGGCCTGATTGGTGTCAATCTTGGGCTGAACGGTGGTGAAGGACTCTTCGCTGGGCTTGTTTTCTTCGGTCATGGTCTGTTTTCTCTGTCGCTTGAATGGCCGAAACCCGCGAGAGGTCGCGGGTTTCGATAAGGTGGGCCTTGAGGGCTTTCGCCTTAAATGCGCATGGGCATCACCACGTATTTGAAGTTGTCGTTCTCGGGGATCGTGATCAGCGCCGAGCTGTTGCCGTCGGCCAGATCGATGCGGACCATGTCTTGGGACATGTTGCCAAGCACGTCGATGATGTAGGTCACGTTGAAGCCGATCTCGATGGCGTCACCGCCGTAGTCGATGTCGAGTTCGTCCACGGCTTCTTCTTGTTCGGCGTTGGTGGAGGCCACGCGCAAGGTGCCGGGCTCCAGGTTCAGGCGCACGCCTTTGAATTTATCGCTGGTCAAAATCGCGGTGCGCTGCAAGCACGACAACAAGGCTTGGCGGCCCAGCGTCAGGTTGTTGCGGTGGCCCTTGGGAATGACGCGGTTGTAGTCGGGGAACTTGCCTTCGACCAGCTTGGTCACGAACTCCATGCCGTCAAAGCTGAACTTGGCTTGGTTGTTGGCGAACTGCATCTCGATGGCGCCTTCGGCGTCCGACAGCAGGCGCTGCATTTCGAGCACGGTCTTGCGCGGCAAGATGACTTCTTGCTTGACGGGCACTTCAACGTCGAGCGTGGCCGAGGTGTAGGCCAGGCGGTGACCGTCGGTGGCGACCAAGCTGAGCTTGTTGCCTTCGGCCACAAACAAGATGCCGTTGAGGTAATAACGGATGTCGTGCACGGCCATGGCAAACGAGACCTGACCGAGCAATTGCTTGAGGGTCTTTTGCGGCACGCTGAACACGGGGCCAAAACTGGCGGCTTCTTGCACCAGCGGGAAGTCTTCGGCGGGCAGGGTCTGCAGCGTGAATTTGGATTTGCCACCTTTCAAGATCAGCTTGGCCTGCGACGATTCGAGGCTCACGGTCTGGTCTGAAGGCATGGTGCGCAGGATGTCGATCAGCTTGCGGGCGCCCACGGTGGTGGTGAAGTCGCCGGGGTCGCCGTCCATCTCGGCGGTGGTGCGGATCTGGATTTCAAGGTCGCTGGTGGTCAGCTGCACGGCATGGCCGGTTTTGCGGATCAGCACGTTGGCCAGCACCGGCAAGGTGTGACGGCGTTCCACAATGCCGGACACGGATTGCAGAACCGACAGCAATTTGTCTTGGGTGGCCTTGAGGACGATCATTTGTCTACCTTTGGTGGTTTTTCAGGCGTCGGGCCCGGCTGGGCGACGGTTTTCAGATACAAGCGACATTTTCGCCGTTTTTTGGGTCATTTGCCCCGCCAAAGTGGCCTCGAGGCCATTCTTTTGCAGGGGTGCCCGGGTGCTCATGTGGCTCAGCCTTTGAGGGTCTGTTCCAGCACGTGCAGTTGCTGGTTCAGCTCGGTCAATTGCTGGCGCTCGGCATTGATTTTGCGGACCGCGTGCAGCACCGTGGTGTGGTCGCGGCCGCCAAACAGCTCGCCAATCTCGGGCAGGCTTTTTTGGGTCAGCTCTTTGGCCAGGTACATGGCAATCTGGCGCGGGCGGGCAATGCTGGCCGGGCGCTTCTTGCTGTACATGTCCGCGACCTTGATCTTGTAGTAATCGGCCACGGTTTTCTGGATGTTTTCCACACTGATCTGGCGGTTTTGGATCGACAGCAGATCGCGCAGGGCGTCGCGGGCCAGCTGGATGGAGATTTCCTTCTGGTTGAAACGCGAATACGCCAAAATTTTGCGCAGGGCGCCTTCGAGCTCGCGCACGTTGGAGCGCACGTTTTTGGCCACAAAAAACGCCACTTCCTCGGGCATTTCGCTGCCTTCGCTGATGGCTTTGTTGATCAAGATCGCCACACGCATTTCCAGCTCGGGCGGCTCGATCGCCACCGTGAGGCCGGAGTCAAAACGCGACACCAAGCGCTCGTGGATGTCGGCCAGGCCCTTGGGGTAGGTGTCGCTGGTCATCACGATGTGGGACTTTTTGGCCAACAAGGCCTCAAAAGCGTTGAAGAATTCCTCTTGGGTGCGGTCTTTGTTGGCAAAGAACTGCACATCGTCGATCAAGAGCAGATCGAGCGAGTGGTAGTGGTGCTTGAATTCGTCAAAAGTCTTGCGCTGGTAGGCTTTAACCACATCCGAGACGAACTGTTCGGCGTGGATGTAGAGAACCTTGGCTTCTGGGCGGTCGGCCAGCAGTTTGTTGCCAATGGCGTGCATCAGGTGGGTCTTGCCCAGACCGACGCCGCCATAGATGAACAAGGGGTTGTACAGGTGCCCGGGCTGGCCGGCCACGTGCATGGCCGCTGCACGCGCCATGCGGTTGGCCGTGCCCTCGACCAGGGTGTCAAAAGTCAGGGCCGAATTGAGGCGACTGCGGAAGGTGTTGGCCACCGGTTCGTCGGCAGCCTCCAGCACTTCGGGGGCGTTCTCCATCGACGATGGCGTGGACTGACGCACAGGCCTGACGCCAGCTTCGCGAGGAGTGATCGCTAACTCAATTTGAACCGGATGGCCTTGCAGGTTCTCCAGAAGTGCCGACAGGCGGCCGGCGTATTGGGCGCGGATCCAGTCGAGTTTGAAGCGGTTGGCCACGAACAAGGTGACGCGTTGCTGGTCTTCAGCGACCTGGGCGGTGAGCGGTTTGATCCAGGTGTTGAACTGCTGCTCGGGCAGCTCGCGGGACAGTTCGTCCACGCAGGTCTGCCACAGCGCTTGGCCTGCATCCATCTGAAATTCTGGGGGGGATCCCTCGGACATGTTGTATTTGTTTTTGTGGATAGAGAAGAAGAAAAACGGCAGGACAGCTGACTTTATCAAGAGCTTATCCACAATCGCAAAAGCAACTGGAAGGGCATCATAAACCACATCCACAGGATTTGGATGCGGGTCATCCCGAAAGCCTAAATGCAAGCAAATTTGCGGTAGACCGGAAAGTTTGCGATAATCTTGGGTTTCGCCCAACGCAGCCATATGGCTCTGGGCACAAAGGAAGAGTTATGAAACGCACCTACCAACCATCCAAAACACGTCGCGCCCGTACCCACGGCTTTCTGGTTCGCATGAAAACCCGTGGCGGCCGTGCTGTGATCAACGCACGCCGCGCCAAGGGCCGCAAGCGTCTGGCTGTCTAATGTCCATCCGGCCGTCGGGCGGTGGCTTTTGGCCACGGCTGGCGGTTCATGCCGGGGCCTGGTCATCGTGCAGCGTCTAAAAACACGCCCACAATTTCAGGCCGCCCTGGCTGGTGGCACCGTCTCGCGCACGGCGCATTTTGCTTTGCACCGTTTGAGCTTGACAGCACCGACACCCCCTTTGGCACAAGCCGATTCAATCGGGCCTGCACCTTCACCGGAGCAGGCCCTTTTTGACTTGCCTGATGTCTGGATGGGGGCCATGGTGCCCAAGCGCTGGGCGCGCCGAGCCGTCACGCGCAACACCATCAAGCGCCAGATCTACACCGTGAGCCAAGGTTTTGCAGCCCGTTTGCCCCTTGCGGCCCATGTGGTGCGGCTGCGCACGGGCTTTGATCGCAAACAATTCATCAGCGCGACATCTGAGCACCTCAAACTGGCGGTTCGGCTGGAGCTGGAACAATTGTTTGAACGGGCCAGCCGCCCGGAGGTGGTGGCATGATTCGGCAGTTGCTCATCGGTGTGGTTCGCGGCTACCGCCTGTTGCTGAGCCCTTGGCTCGGTTCGGCCTGCCGCTTTGAGCCCACCTGCTCGGTCTATGCCTTGCAAGCGCTGGAGCGCCATGGCGCCGCCGCTGGCAGTTACATGACCGTTCACCGCCTGATGCGTTGCCACCCTTGGTGCGCGGGTGGCAACGACCCCATTCCCGAACAGGCGCCTCGCTTGTTCACGGCTTTGTTTTCCCCTACTTCGTCAAAGAAGACCTCATGAACGATATCCGTCGCACCATCCTCTGGGTGATTTTTGGCTTCTCCATGGTCCTGCTGTGGGACGCTTGGCAGGTCCACAACGGCCAAAAAGCCACTTTCTTCCCCAAGCCCGGCGCGGCCCCAGTCGCTGCAGCCCCAGCCAGCACGGCCAGTGGCGTGCCCACCGCATCGGCCCCCGTGGCGACCGCTGCCACTGCAGCCACGCCAGGCCAAGTGCCTGCTGGCGCAGCCACCGCCAGCGCCAGCGAGCCAATCGAGGTCAGCACCGACGTGCTCAAGCTGCGCTTTGACACCGAAGGCGGTACGCTCACACGCGCCGAGTTCACCCAGCACAAGGACATGGTCGATTCGAAATTGCCCTTTGTTTTGCTGGACCAGAGCCCTGTTCGCGTCTACACCGCACAAACCGGCCTGATCGGCGGCAACTTCCCGACCCATAAGAGCGCCATGCGCTTTGCGGGTGAGAAAAGCCTGAAAGACGGCCAGAACGAATTGACCGTGCGCTTCGAGTCCGAGGTGCAAAACGGTGTGAAGCTGGTGAAGACCTACACCCTGCAGCGCGGCAGCTACGCCATCGGCGTCAAGCACGAAGTGGTCAACACCGGCACGGCCGCTGTGTCGCCTCAGCTGTACCTGCAATTGGTGCGTGACGGCAACAAGCCTGCGGGCGAGTCTTCGTTCTACTCGACCTTCACCGGCCCGGCCATTTACACCGATGCCAAGAAATACCACAAGGTCGAGTTCAGCGACATCGAAAAGAACAAGGCCGAGATCGACAAGACTTCGCCCAACGGCTACGTGGCCATGGTGCAGCACTACTTCGCTTCGGCTTGGTTGCTGGGTGATGGCATCCACCGCGAAAACTTCGTGCGCAAAGTGGACAACAACCTGTACGCCGTCGGCATGATCACACCTGTGGCCGATGTGGCCCCCGGTCAGTCCAAAACCGTGAGCTCGCAACTGTTTGTGGGTCCTCAAGAAGAGAAAGTCCTCGAAGCTTTGGCCCCGGGCCTGGACCTCTTGAAGGATTACGGCTGGTTGGCCATGTTGTCCAAGCCTTTGTACTGGCTGCTGGACAAGCTGTTTGGCATCCTCCAAAACTGGGGCTGGTCGATTGTGGCCTTGGTGCTCTTGCTCAAGATTGCTTTTTATTGGCTCAACGCCAAGGCCTACTCCAGCATGGCCAAGATGAAAGCCATCAACCCCAAGATCATGGAAATGCGCGAGCGCCTCAAAGGTGATCCGCAAAAGATGCAACAAGAGATGATGCGCATCTACCGCGAGGAAAAGGTCAACCCCATGGGTGGCTGCTTCCCGATCATGATCCAGATCCCCGTGTTCATCGCTTTGTACTGGGTGCTCTTGTCCACCGTCGAGATGCGCAATGCGCCTTGGACGCTCTGGATCCACGACTTGTCGGCACCCGATCCCTTCTTCATCTTGCCTTTGGTGATGACGTTGACCACCTTGCTGCAAACGGCGCTCAACCCCGCGCCACCAGACCCGATGCAAGCGAAGATGATGTGGATCATGCCGCTGGTGTTCAGCGTGATGTTCTTCTTCTTCCCTTCCGGTCTGGTGCTGTACTGGATCACCAACAACGTGCTTTCGATTGCACAGCAGTGGATCATCAACACCCGCATGGGCGTGCCACCGCAGTTCAATCTGCCCAAGTTCAAGTAAGCAGCGTATATGCTGATGGGGCCGCGCAAGCGGCCCTTTTTGTTTGAGGAACCGCCATGCTTGCCCGCCATCAAGAACCCATCGTCGCCATTGCCACCGCCCCCGGCAGAGGGGCCGTGGGCATTGTGCGCGTGTCAGGCCGCAACTTGTCCTCCCTGATTCAGGCCTTGTGCGGGCGCAGCCTCAAACCCCGCGAAGCCACCTACCTGCCCTTTGCCGATGCCGATGGCAGCCCGATCGACCATGGCCTGGCGCTGCACTTTGTGGCGCCGCACTCCTTCACCGGCGAAGACGTGCTGGAGCTGCAGGCCCACGGTGGGCCGGTGGTGCTGCAACTTTTGGTGGCGCGTTGCCTGCAAGCCGCGGCCGAAACCGACCCGGCCACCGGCCAGCCACGCTTGACCGGATTGCGCGTGTCGCAGCCGGGTGAGTTTTCCGAGCGGGCCTTTTTGAACGACAAGATCGACTTGGCCCAGGCCGAAGCGATTGCCGACCTGATCGACGCCAGCACCGAAGCCGCAGCCCGCAGCGCCAGCCGATCCTTGGCGGGCGACTTTTCCAAAGAGATCCACCAGCTGCGCGATGCCCTGATTCACCTGCGCATGCTGGTGGAGGCCACGCTGGACTTTCCGGAAGAAGAAATCGACTTCTTGCAAAAAGCCGATGCACAGGGGCAATTGACGCGATTGCAAGCGGCTTTGCAAACGGTGCTGGGCCGCGCCAAACAAGGCGCCTTGCTGCGCGAGGGCATCAAGGTGGTGATCGCGGGCCAGCCCAATGCGGGCAAGAGTTCGCTGCTCAACGCGCTGGCCGGTGCCGAGCTGGCCATCGTCACGCCCATTGCCGGCACCACGCGCGATGTGGTGCAGCAAACCATCCAGATCGAAGGCGTGCCGCTGCATGTGATCGACACCGCAGGCTTGCGCGAAGGCGAGGGCGTGGACGAGGTCGAGCTGATCGGCATTGCCCGCGCCTGGGGGCAGATTGAAAACGCCGATGCGGTGCTGTTCTTGCACGACCTGACCCGTGTGGGCCAGGCCGACTACGACCGCGCAGATGCCGACATCGCCACCGGCCTGCAAAGCCGCTTGCCTGCGGGTGTGGCGGTGATCGATGTGTGGAACAAAGCCGATGCCGCCAGCGCCTTGAGCGATCGCTCGGGCCTGACCCTGTCGGCCCGCACCGGCGAAGGCCTGCAGGCGCTGCGCCAGCAACTGCTGCAACAAGCGGGCTGGCAGCAAGCCAGCGAAGGCCTGTTCATTGCCCGCGAACGCCATGTGCAGGCCTTGCACCGGGTGCGCGAGCACTTGGAGATCGCCGACGCCCACCTGGCCGCACAGGCGCAAAACCTGGACCTGCTGGCCGAAGAGCTGCGCCTGGGCCAAAACGCTCTGAACGAGATCACCGGCGAGTTCAGCGCCGACGATTTGCTGGGTGTGATCTTCTCGAGTTTTTGCATCGGCAAATAAGCCTTCCCTTGCGCTTGTTGCGCAAGCCGCACTTCAACATCCATTCGCAATAAGCCCTGACCCCGATGCCAACGCATCAGGGTTTGCGTGAATGCGCACCATTTCTTTTTTATGCACAATTTCCAAATCATGCAAAATTCAGCACCCAACGCCACTTTGTCAGAACAAGCCTTTCAGGTCTTGCGCGGCGATGTTTTGTCGGGTCGCCATGCGCCAGAAAGCAAGCTCAAGGTCGATGCTTTGCAGCAGATGTATGGTTTTTCCAGCAGTCCGCTGCGCGAGGCCCTCAACCGGCTGGTGCAAGAAGGCCTGGTCAAAGCGGACGAGCGCCGGGGCTTTCGGGTCACGCCCATCTCGCCAACGGATCTGGCCGACATCACCAAAATGCGTTTGATGCTGGACATCCCGGCCTTGCAAGAATCCATCGCTGCGGGGGATGACGCTTGGGAAGCCCAGATCGTGGCCGCCTTCCACCGCCTCGAAAAGATCGAGTCCCGTCTGCCCCAAGGCCCCGTGGTGCTGGACGCCGAATGGAGCCAGCGCCACCGCGACTTTCACATGGCCATGATTGCGGCTTGCCCTTCGGAGCGTCAACTGCTCTGGAGCATGAGCCTGTTCGACCAGGCCGAGCGCTACCGGCACTTTGCGGCACGCCACCGCACCGTCTCGAAAAAGAAAGACGAAGAACACCGCACCTTGATGAAAGCGGTGCTCCGGCGTGACGGCGCGACCGCCACCGCCATGTTGTCCGAGCACATCTGCAGCACACAGACCCATGTGATGGCGGCCTTTGCTTTGCAAGAAAAGCAACGCCGCTGATCCGCACAAAAACCAATCCCAGGAGACCCCCATGCTGAAAGTCAGTCAACCCACGCCCTCGCATTTCGGCATCTACGTGACCGATGTCGAGAAGATGGTGCACTTCTACAAAACCGTGTTCGGTCTGGTCGAGACCGACCGGGGTGTGGGCAAGACCTTCAAGGCGCCCTTGGTGTTTCTGAGCTCCAGCCCGCACCAGCACCATCAACTGGTGATCGCAGGTGGCCGCCCCGCCGAAGCGACTTTCAGCACGGTGATGCAGCTGTCGTTTGCGGTGCCCTCCATCCAGTCTTTGCGTGACTTGAAAGACCAAGCCGTGGCCCTGGGCGCCAGCAAAGTGCTGCCCTTGAACCACGGCAATGCCTTGTCGGTGTATTTCGCCGACCCGGAGGGCAACACGATCGAGATCTACATCGACATGCCTTTCTACATTTCACAGCCGCACGGTGATCCACTCGACTTGTGCCAAGACGACGAGACCATCCTGCGCGAGACCGAAGCCATCTGCAGACAAGATCCGAGCTTCATGCCGATCGAACAATGGCAAGCGAAATTCGCCAACGCTCAATGAACTCTTCACCCATCAAGGAACACCCATGAAATTGCTTTCTTTCATCCACCAAGGCCGTGAAACCTGGGGCGCACTCGTCGGCGCAGACGCCATCGTTGACCTGGGCAAAGCGCTGCCGCAATACGCCACGCTGACGGACTACATCGCTTCGGGCGCCTACCTGAACGCCCAGCAGGATGTGGCCCATAAAACCGCCGATGTGAAACTGGCCGACATCACCTTCTTGCCGGTGATTCCCAAGCCCGAAAAAATCGTCTGCGCCGTGCGCAACTACATGGACCACCACCAAGAAGTGCTGGCCGCCGGCATGCACCGCGAGCTGTCTGAAGAGCCGCCCATCTTCTTGCGCGTGTGGCGCTCGCAAGTGGCGCACGGCCAGCCCATCATTTGCCCCAAGGTGTCGGGCTCGCTCGACTGGGAAGGCGAGTTGGCCGTGATCATCGGCAAGGAAGGCCGCAACATCGCCGAGGCCGATGCTTTTGACCACGTGGCGGGCTACTCTTGCTACAACGATGGCAGCATCCGCGAGTGGCAATTCCACGCCAAGCAAATTGCCTCGGGCAAGAACTTTGAATCCACCGGCGGCTTTGGCCCCTGGATGGTCACCGCCGACGAAATCGCACCCAACCAGCAACTCAAGCTGGTCACGCGTCTGAACGGCGAAGTGGTGCAGTCGAGCCACACCGGCCACATGATTTTCTCGATCGCCAAGCTCATCAGCTACGCCTCCACCATCTTCACGCTGGTGCCCGGCGACGTGATCGCCACGGGCACGCCTGCGGGTGTGGGCTGGAGCCGCAAGCCGGCCTGGTTCATGAAGCCCGGCGATGTGTGCGAGGTCGAGATCGAGGGCATCGGCACCTTGGTCAACCCGATCGCTGCCCAAGCCTGAACATGAAAGCCATCCAAGTCCAGGTGCCCGGCGGACCCGAGCGTTTGCTGTTGGTGGATCTGCCCGATCCGCTGCCTGGCCCTGGACAGGTGCGCGTGAAGGCTCAAGCGATTGGCGTGGGCCGCCCGGACGTGTTGATCCGCCAAGGCACCTACAAATGGATGCCGCCACTGCCCGCCATTCCCGGCGCGGAATTGGCCGGCGTGGTCGATGCCATCGGGGAAGGGGTCACGCAGTGGCACATCGGCGATCGTGTGTTGGTGAGCGCCCGCGAGCTGGCGCAGCGCGGTGGCTGTTATGCCGAGGCCATCGTGGTGCCGCAAGACGCGCCATATCTCTTGCCGCCGACCGTCGCGTTTGAAGATGCCGTCAGCCTGCCCAACTTGCAGCTGGCTTTGGCCCTCTTGCGTGTGGCCGGGCCCATGCACCGCGCACAGCCGCAGGTGCTGATCACCGGCGCCTCGGGTGGCGTGGCAGGCATGCTGTGTCAGGCCGCAAAAAGCCGGGGCTACAAGACCATCGGCACCAGCCGAACCCCGGGCAAATGCCAAGACGCCCTGCAACAAGGTTTTGACCATGTGGTGTGCACCGAGCAAGGCGATCTGAAAGCGCAGGTGCAAGCGATCACGCAAGGCCGTGGCTTGGATGTGGTGTTCGACCACCTGGGTGGGCAAAGCCTGATCGATGGTTTGCACTGCCTGGCGCCGCTGGGCACGGTGGTGTCCTACAACATTGTTCAGGGCATGCCCACACAAGATGTGTTCCAGGTGCTGCGCCATTTCTTGGGCAAGAGCCTGGCTGTGCGCTGCTTTTCAATGCACACCTTTGACGAGGACCCCGAGGCCAGACGCGCCTTGATGCACGAGGCCATGGACTTGATGGCCCATGCGCAAGTGAAGGCCCCCGAACACCGGATTTTCAAACTCAGCGAGGTTCGCCAAACACACGAGTTGCTCGATCAGGGCATGGTCAGCGGCAAGCTGATCATGCGGCCATGAAGTTCACCCCTGCAAGCGTCCACAGAGAAGCTGCAGGGTTTATCCATCAGGAGACA
Source organism: Comamonadaceae bacterium PBBC2 (assembly GCA_002255935.1). GTDB lineage: Bacteria > Pseudomonadota > Gammaproteobacteria > Burkholderiales > Burkholderiaceae_C > Limnohabitans_A. The sequence goes on along the minus strand of NKIO01000005.1, from coordinate 7,423 downwards.
AAAATGCTTCGCAGACAATTGCTCATCGCTTTGAGCGCCACATCGCTGGCCATGCCTTTTCAGGCTGGGGCCCAAACCTATCCCGATCGCCCGATCAAAATTCTTCAAGGCTTTGCCCCAGGCGGCAATGCCGACGCGATTGCCCGCGCCGTGGGCCAAGAAATGAGCAAGGGCCTGGCCCAGTCCATGGTGGTCGAAGCGCAAGCCGGCGCTGGCGGCACCATTGCGGCCACCACCGTGTCCAAGGCCAAGCCTGATGGCTACACCTTGCTCTTGGCCACCGGTGGCCACGCAGTGGCAGGGGCGCTGTACAACAACCTGGCTTACCGCACAGTGCAAGACTTCGAGATGGTCAGCACCATCACGTATTTCCCCTTCTTGATCGTGGTGCCCGCCAACAGCAAGTTCGCCAATTTGTCGGCCTTGCTGGCCGCGGCCAAAGCCAACCCGACGGAGATCAGTTACGGCACAGCCGGCATCGGCTCGACCCATCACCTGGCGGGCGAGTTGCTGTCCAGCATGTCCAAAACCCAGCTGCTGCACGTGCCCTACAAAGGCGATTCGGGTTCGGTCACGGCTTTGTTGGCCGGCGACATCCCCATGATCATTGCGCCGCCGACTGCGGTGTTGGCCAACATCAAGGCGGGCAAATTGCGCGCGATCGCCACCACAGGGCCGCAGCGTTGGCCGGGCATGCCCGATGTGCCCACCGTGGCCGAGCAAGGCGTGGCCGCTTACGACGTGCGCTCGTGGGCCGGCCTGATGGCGCCTGCAGGCACACCCCGCCCTGTGATCGACCGCCTCAACGCCGAGCTGCAAAAAGCGCTGGTGGTGCCGGGTGTGAAAACCCGCCTGGAAGATATGGGCGGCGAGGTGCGGGGCAGCACACCCGAAGAGATGAAAACCATGGTGGCCAACCAGACCCAGAAATGGATCCAGGTCGTCAACGACGCCAAAATTCCCAAACAATAAAGCCCTCTGAACCAAGGACCTCTCATGTCATTGATTGAAATTCGCAAACGCAGCCTGACGATCGAAACCACTTACCACGAAGGCGGCCCGGTCACAGACACACCGCTGAAACTGGCCGCTGCGTGCGCCGTGATCCAAAACCCTTATGCCGGGCGTTACGAGCCAGACCTGATGCCTTTCATGGCGGAACTCCGGTCGCTTGGCACAGTGCTGGCCCAAGAGCTGGTGGACACACTGGGCAAAGACAACATCGAGGTGTACAGCAAAGCCGCCATCGTGGGCGTGAACGGCGAGATGGAGCACGGCGCGGTGTGGCACGAAGCGGGCGGCTGGGCCATGCGCACGGTGTTGGGCGAGCCCAAAGCCATGGTGCCTGCCAGCAAAGCGGTGGCGCACACCGGTTATCGCCTGATGGTGCCGCTGCATTACATCCACGCCAGCTACGTGCGCAGCCACTTCAACAGCATGGAAGTGGGCATTCAGGATGCGCCGCGCCCCAACGAGATTTTGTTCGCCTTGGTCATGGGCACTGGTGGCCGTGTGCACTCGCGCTTGGGTGGCTTGACCAAAGACAAGGTCTCGGTCCACGACGGCCAACGCTGAAGCACATTCGCTGGGCCAAGCGTCTGGCCGCACGGACTGGTCACGTCAGTGACTGATTGGGCCAAGGTTTCATCTCAAGATGATTCCTTTGCCTTTTTGCATTGCCACCATGGTCACAGACGCCCAACCCGCGCTCAGCCCCGAACAAGACGCTTACCTGCGCGGCCGCTCCGATGTGGTGGGCGCTTATTTGGTGCTGCACGCCTGGGGGGTGATCGCACTGGCCATGGCGTTTTTCATCGCCTGGCCCAACCCCTTGAGCTTCATCGTGGCGGTAATCGTCATCGGCGGCAGGCAACTGGGCTTGGCGATCTTGATGCACGACGCTGCGCACCGCGCCCTGTTCAAGACGACCTGGCTCAACGACACGCTGGGCGCATTTTTGTGCGGCTGGCCGGTGGGCGCGAGTTTGACTTTGTACCGGCCCTACCACCTGAGCCACCACCGCCACACGCAACAAAAAGAAGACCCCGACCTGACCCTGTCGGCGCCGTTTCCCATCAGCAAATCCAGCTTCTGGCGCAAGATGCGGCGCGACATTTTGGGCGTCACCGGATACCAGCGGCGCATGGAATTTTTCCGCATGGAGATGGGCGATGACCCCAGCCGCGCCAAGCGCTGGCTGAACCTTTGGCGTGCCGAAAAGTATTTCGCTTTGAGCAACCTGGCCATCTTGCTGGTTTGCGCTGCTGCCGGTGTGTGGTGGGCGTACTTTGCGCTGTGGCTCTTGCCTTTGCTGACTTGGTACCAGGTGATCAGCCGCATCCGCAACATCGCCGAACACGCGGTGGTGGGCAACAACGATGACCGCTTGCGCAACACCCGCACCACACTGACGAACTGGGGCATGCGCATGGTGCTGGCGCCGTATTGGGTCAACTACCACCTGGAGCATCACCTGTTTGTCTTCACGCCTTGCTGGAAGTTGCCCGCCGCCCACCGCATGCTGATCGCGCAAGGCTTTGGCCCGCGCATGGAGCTGACGCAGGGCTACCGGCAAGTGCTGCGCAAGGCCATCTCCAATCCGCACGACGATCCCGATCACGGCAAACCCGCCGACCAACGCAAAAGCGCAGCCCTCATCTGACTTTCACACTTCAAGGATTGAACATGGCACACCGACTCGACCAACAAGTGGCCATCATCACCGGTGCCAGCCGAGGCATTGGACGCGCCATCGCAGAGGCCTACGCTGCCGAAGGTGCCAGCCTGTGCCTGGTGGCCACCGACACCGCCCGCTTGAGCGAAGTCAAAGACGCACTGGGCTTGCCGGCCGAGCGGATCATGACCGTGGGCCTGAACGTGACCGACCACGATGCCTGCTTTGCCGCGGTGGAACAGGTCGAGCAACGCTTTGGCCGTGTGGATGTGCTGGTCAACAACGCCGGGGTGTACCGCGCCAAGCCCTTCATGGACTATGTGCCACAAGACTTTCAGGACATGCTCGATGTGAACCTGTTTGGCGTGCTGCACTTCACACAAGCGTGCTTGCCGGGCATGCAGGCGCGCCAGCATGGCCGCATCATCAACATGGCGTCTACCGCCGGCAAATGGGGCTCGCGCAACCAAAGCGCCTACAACGTGAGCAAGCATGCGGTGGTGGGTCTGACGCGTTGCCTGGCACTCGAGGCCAGCCCCTACAAGGTGACCGTGAACGCGATTTGCCCGGGCTTCATCCAGACCGACATGGTCGAAGAGCTCAAAGCGCAAGTGGCCAAGAGCTCGGGCATCAGCGGTGAAGACATGGTCAAAGCCGCACTGGCACGGGTGCCGCTGGGCCGTGTGCTGGACCCGGACGAGATCGCTTCTTTGGCGGTGTATCTGGGCTCGGCCGAATCGCGCGGCATGACGGGCCAGTCGATTCACCTGGATGGCGGCATGGTCTTGAGTTGAGCTTTTTTCAACGCTTTTGTGAATCGCACCAGGCGCTCAGACACGTGTGAGACAAGGCTTCGGGATAACCACTACAGCATGGATTGGGCGATCACCACAGAATGAGCCGACCCTGCAACTTCGTGCTTGCATGGGCCTTAACCGGAACCTTGTTCACAAGTCATGTCCAAAGATTTCATTCTCGAAACCCGTGAGCTCGTCAAAGAGTTCAAGGGCTTTGTCGCCGTCAACGGCGTCAACCTGGGGGTCCAGCGTGGGCAGATCCATGCCTTGATTGGCCCCAACGGTGCAGGCAAAACCACGGTGTTCAACCTGTTGACGAAATTTCTGATCCCCACCAAGGGCCAGATTGTGTTCAACGGCAACGACATCACGGCCGAAAAACCCTCGCAGGTGGCGCGGCGCGGCATTGTGCGGTCTTTCCAGATTTCGGCCACCTTTCCGAACCTCACGGTCATGGAAAACGTGCGCATCGGTTTGCAACGGGCCACGGGCACTTCGATGCACTTTTGGCGCTCTGAACGCAGCCTGAACCAGCTCAACGACAAGGCCATGGACCTGCTCGACCAAGTCGATCTGGGCAGCATGGCCGACCTGACCGCGGTGGAGCTGCCTTATGGCCGCAAGCGCGCTTTGGAAATTGCCACCACCTTGGCCATGGACCCCGAGTTGATGCTGCTCGACGAGCCCACCCAGGGCATGGGCCACGAAGACGTGGACCGCGTGACGCAACTGATCAAAAAAGTGGGTGCCAACCGCACCATCTTGATGGTGGAGCACAACATGAATGTGGTGTCCAAAATTGCAGACACCATCAGTGTTTTGCAGCGCGGACAAGTGATTGCAGAAGGACCTTACGCCGTGGTGTCGCAAAACCCCCAAGTGCTCGAAGCCTACATGGGCACCACCGACAACCAGCTGGAGGGGGCCCATGGCTGAATCCAAAGAATTCCTGCGCATCAGCAACCTGCAAGCCTGGTACGGCGAGTCGCACATCCTGCACGGGGTGGACCTGACGGTGAACGAAGGCGAAGTGGTGACCTTGCTGGGCCGCAACGGCGCTGGCCGCACCACCACCGTCAAATCCATTTTGGGCTTGGTGGGCCGTCGCACCGGCTCCATCACCATCAAGGGTCAGGAAACCGTGAACTGGGCACCGCACCAGATTGCCAAACTCGGACTGGGTTATTGCCCTGAAGAGCGCGGCATATTCTCGGCATTGACCTGCGAAGAAAACCTGTTGCTGCCGCCCGTGATTGCCCCCAACGGCATGTCGGTGGAAGAAATTTACGAGATGTTCCCCAACCTGCTGGAGCGTCGCAACAGCCCAGGCACACGCCTGTCGGGCGGTGAGCAGCAAATGCTGGCTGTGGGCCGCATCTTGCGTACGGGCGCACGCTTTTTGTTGCTGGACGAAATTTCCGAAGGCTTGGCCCCTGTCATCGTGCAAGCCTTGGCGCGCATGATCTTGGCCCTCAAAGCCAAGGGCTTCACCATCATCATGGTGGAGCAAAACTTCCGGTTTGCCGCGCCGCTGGCCGACCGGTTCTATGTGATGGAGCATGGCCAGATGGTGGAGAACTTCAGCGCGCAAGAGCTGTCCTCCAAGATGGGCATGTTGAACGAGTACCTGGGTGTCTGATTTTTTTCTAACTGGAGACAACACGATGAAACGCAAACTTCTTTCCCTGGCCGCCATGGCCGCTTGCGCCTTTGCCGGCGGTGCACAAGCCCAAATCTCTGACGGCATCGTCAAGATCGGCGTGCTCAACGACATGTCGGGCCTGTACTCCGACATCACTGGCCCCGGCTCGGTGGTCGCTGCCAAGATGGCCGTTGAGGACTACATCAAAGCCACCAAGAGCACGCTCAAAGTGGAAGTCGTGGGCGCTGACCACCAAAACAAACCCGATGTGGGCTCTAACGTGGCCCGCCAGTGGTACGACACCGACAAGGTGGACATGATCGCCGACGTGCCCACATCGTCGGTGGGTTTGGCCATCGCCAAAATTTCCAGCGACAAAGGCAAACTGCACGTCAACTCGGGCTCGGCCACGGCCGATCTGAGCGGCAAGGCTTGCAACGCCAACACCATCCACTGGGTCTATGACACCTGGATGCTGGCCAACGGCACGGGCAAAGCCATTGTCAAAAGCGGTGGTGATTCTTGGTTCTTCCTGACCGCTGACTACGCTTTCGGTCACGCCCTGGAGCGCGACACCGAAGCCGTGGTGCTCAAAAACGGCGGCAAAGTGGTGGGCAAAGTCCGCACGCCCTTCCCCACACAAGACTTCTCGTCTTTCTTGTTGCAGGCTCAAGCCTCCAAAGCCAAGATCATTGGCCTGGCCAACGCGGGTGGCGACACCACCAACTCGATCAAGCAAGCGGCTGAATTTGGCATCACCAAAGGTGGCCAGAACCTGGCCGGCATGTTGGTGTTCCTGCCTGACGTGCACTCCTTGGGCTTGAACATCGCGCAAGGCCTGATGCTCACCGAAACTTTCTACTGGGATCTGAACGACAACACCCGCGCATTCAGCAAGCGTTTCGCGGCATTGAACGGCGGCAAGAACCCATCGATGGTGCAAGCCGGTGTTTACTCCAGCGTGATCCACTACCTGAAAGCTGTGGATGCCGCCAAGACCGACGACGGCACCAAGGTCGCTGCCAAGATGAAAGAGCTGCCCACTGACGATCCATTGTTCGGCAAAGGCAGCGTTCGTGCAGACGGTCGCAAGATCCATCCTGCCTACCTGTTCCAAGTCAAGAAGCCTGCCGAATCCAAAGGCCCTTACGACTACTACAAGCTGGTGGCCACCATTCCGGCCAACGAAGCTTTCCGCCCACTGTCCGAGAGCGATTGCCCTCTGGTCAAGAAGTAATCAGCAACCTGTTCAAGCAAGCCTGAAATCACCATGGAAATCTTTGGCATTCCCTCTCAAGCGCTGTTCGGGCAGTTGCTGATCGGACTCATCAACGGGTCCTTTTACGCTCTGCTCTCCTTGGGCCTGGCCGTGATTTTCGGCTTGCTGAACATCATCAACTTCACGCACGGCGCCCAGTACATGCTGGGCGCCTTCGTGGCCTACCTCTCCCTGACCAAGTTGGGGATCAATTACTGGGTCTCGCTCATCATCACACCGATTTTGGTGGGTGCGACCGGGGTGCTGATTGAGCGCACCATGCTCAAACAGCTCTACAAACTGGACCACCTGTACGGCCTCTTGCTGACCTTTGGCTTGGCGCTGATCATCCAAGGCTTGTTCCGCCATGAGTTTGGCTCGTCGGGCATGCCCTATCCGGTGCCTGAAGTGTTCCGGGGTGCGTTCAACACCGGCTTCATGTTCTTGCCGAAATACCGCGCTTGGGTCATCGTGGCCTCGCTGGTGGTGTGCCTGTCCACCTGGTACGTGATCGAGCGCACCAAGCTGGGCGCGTATTTGCGTGCCGCCACCGAGAACCCCAGTCTGGTGCAAGCTTTTGGCATCAACGTGCCCCGCATGATCACGCTGACCTATGGCTTTGGCGTGGCCCTGGCGGCTTTCGCAGGCGTGATGGCCGCCCCGATTTACCAAGTCAACCCCACCATGGGTGCTGACATCATCATCGTGGTGTTCGCAGTGGTGGTGATCGGCGGCATGGGCTCCATCATGGGCGCGATCTTGACGGGCTTTGGCCTGGGCTTGATCGAAGGCCTGACCAAAGTGTTTTACCCCGAAGCCTCCAGCACGGTGATTTTCATCATCATGACCATTGTTCTCCTGATCAAGCCTGCCGGGTTGTTCGGCACCCAGAAGTAAGACCATGACCACAGTCTCGACGCCCTCCTTCAAGACCCAGTCGTTCACGCACCAGTGGGTGGCCTTTGCCATCATGGTGATGCTGCTGGTCATCGCGCCCATCTGGGTCTATCCGATCTTCCTGATGAAGGTCATGTGCTTTGCCTTGTTTGCCT
>NKIO01000004.1 GCA_002255935.1 Comamonadaceae bacterium PBBC2 | reverse complement strand
CAGTGGGTGGCCTTTGCCATCATGGTGATGCTGCTGGTCATCGCGCCCATCTGGGTCTATCCGATCTTCCTGATGAAGGTCATGTGCTTTGCCTTGTTTGCCTGCGCTTTCAACCTGCTCATCGGCTTTGGCGGCTTGCTGTCGTTCGGTCACGCCATGTTCTTGGGCACCGCCGGTTATGCCGCCGCACACGCTGCCAAAGTCTGGGGCTGGAACCCCGAGTTGGCCGTGCTGTTTGCCACCGGTTGCTCCGCTTTGTTGGCCTTGGTCACCGGCTCCTTGGCCATTCGCAGACAAGGCATTTATTTTGCGATGATCACTTTGGCGTTCTCGCAAATGGTGTTCTTCTTCTACCTGCAAACACCGTTCACCGGCGGTGAAGACGGCATTCAAAGCGTGCCCCGCGGCAAGCTGTTTGGCGTCTTTGATTTGCAAGAGAATTTCACGATGTACGTGTTTGTGCTGGCCATCTTCCTGATGGGCTTTTCACTGATCTGGCGCATCGTGCACTCACCCTTTGGCCAGATCCTCAAAGCCATTCGCGAAAACCAAGACCGCGCCATTTCGCTGGGTTATGACACCGACCGCTACAAGCTGATTGCCTTTGTCATCTCGGGTGCCTTGGCAGGCACAGCCGGTGCCACCAAGTCGCTGGTTTTCCAATTGGCATCGCTGACCGATGTGCACTGGTCCATGTCGGGCGAAGTGGTGTTGATGACCCTGCTGGGCGGCTTGGGCACCTTGTTTGGCCCTGTGGTGGGCGCAGCGGTGATCGTGAGCATGCAAAACTATTTGGCCCAATTTGGCGCCTGGGTCACCATCATCCAAGGTGTGATCTTCGTGATCTGCGTGCTGGCTTTCCGCCGCGGCATCATTGGCGAGATCGCCCACTGGCTCAAAAAGCCGCTGTAATCACAGCCCCGCACCACGCAAAAAAGGCCTGCTCACCGAGCAGGCCTTTTGCTTTGCAGCGCGTTGAACATCAACGCATGAAGTTCTTCACATAGTCCGCGCCCAAGCCGACGTTTTCAAAATGCGCCCGGTACTTCTCAATGCGCGTGAACACATCGTCGTAGCCGGTGGCATTGCCTTGGGTGTCCACATACATCAAGGCACCATGCACCGTGAACATGGTCACCATGTCTTGGCAATCGTCGGGCACGACCAAGGTGTGGGTCTCGCCCGGCGGCTCGTACACATAGCCCCCTTGTTCGGCCACCCAATCGTGCTCCAGATACAGCCATTTGCCGCGCAAAACATAGGCATGCACCATGCCCGAATGGCGGTGGCGCTGCAGCAAACCCGAACGCTTGACCTTGAGCAGGTGGATGTAAAAACCACCGGTCACATTCAGATGCAAGGGGCGTGACCAGATGCCCGGCGCAACAGGCGCCCACAAACGCTCGTCATCGGTGTCCACATCGGGGATGACCATGTCGGGCGACATGCCCCAAGGCTGGGGTTTGGCATAAGGCACGCGATCGTCCGCAGCGGGAGGCGTGGTGGCGGTTGAGGTCATGGCAGTCCTGTAGGGGCAAAAAGGACAGCGTAAAAGCTGCGCTGCCGTTTGTCAGCACTGTGCGCGACAGCGCGTCTCGCAGGCGTGCTTGCTCGGTCGCTGTCAGTGCCCGTCGAAAGACACCAGCGTGAACAGCTTCAGCCCCGAGGCTTGGATGCGCTGCGAGCCGCCCAACTCGGGCAGATCCACAATGGCTGCGCCTTCGAGCACGGTGGCGCCCAATTTCTCCAGCAGCTTCTTGCCCGCCATCATGGTGCCGCCGGTGGCGATCAAGTCGTCGATCAACAAAACACGTTGGCCCGCTTTGACCGCATCGGTGTGCAGCTCGACGGTGGCACTGCCGTATTCGAGTTCGTAGGTTTCTTCCACGGTGGTGAAGGGCAGCTTGCCTTTTTTGCGGATGGGCACAAAGCCCAGGCCCAGCTCATAGGCCACCACCGAGCCCAAGATGAAGCCGCGGGCATCCAACCCGGCCACCACATCGGGACGCATGCCTGCGGCCATGTAACGGTGCACAAACGCGTCGATCAGCACACGGAACACGCGGGGGTCTTGCAAGAGCGGCGTGATGTCGCGGAACTGCACGCCTGGTGCGGGCCAGTCGGGCACGGTGCGGATGTGGCTTTTGAGGTATTCGTTGACGTTCAAGTCCGGCATGGCTTCAGCCCCGTAAGAGTTTTTCCTCGGCCACGGCCAAGGTTTGAGATTTGCCCGACAAGACCAGGGTGTCACCGATCTTCAGTTCGGTGTCGTCGGAGACGGCTTCGGTGTGGCCGTTGGCGCGGCGCAAACTGACCACGCGCACCCCCATGGCGTGAAAAGCCAAGTCTTGCACCGGCTTGCCCAACCAAGGCGATACCAGCGGCAAGCCCACGGTGGTCAAACGCTCGTGGTCGATTTCTTCCAGCGTGTCGTCGTCGGCACCATGGAAGTAACCACGCAAGAGGTTGTAGCGGGCATCACGCTGGTCTTGCACCAATCGGATCACGCGCCGCATGGGCACGCCCACCAGCGCCAGCGCATGGCTGGCCAGCATGAGCGAGCCTTCCAGCGCCTCGGGCACCACTTCGGTGGCCCCCGCGTTTTGCAGCTTTTCCAGGTCGAGGTCGTCTTGCGTGCGCACGATCACCGGCACCTGCGGTGCGTGGCTGTGGGCGTGGTCCAGCACCTTCATGGCGGCGGGCACATCCAAATAGGTGATGACCACCGCGCTGGCACGCGCCAGGCCCGCAGCCATCAGCGACTGCAAGCGCCCGGCATCGCCAAACACCACCGAGTCGCCGGCGGCTGCGGCCTGGCGGACCCGGTCAGGGTCCAGGTCAAGCGCCATGTAGGGGATGTTTTCCTTGTCCAACATGCGTGCCAAATTCTGGCCGCAACGACCGTAGCCGCAAATGATCACGTGCTTGCTGGTGTTGATCGACTTGCGAGCGATGCTGGTCATCTGCAGCGACTGCTGCAACCACTCACTGGCCACCAGCTTCATGACGATGGTGTTGCTGTGCAGGATGATGAAGGGCGTGGCCAGCATCGACAGCACCATGCTCGCCAGCACAGGGTTGAGCAAGTTGGGCGGAATCAACTGGTGTTGCGAGCCCAAGGTGAGCAGCACAAAACCGAACTCGCCCGCTTGTGCCAGATACAAGCCGGTGCGCAGGGCCACGCCTTGGGCTGCGCCGGTGAGTTTGGCCAAAGCCGCCACCAGCAACAGCTTGAACAGCACGGGCAACACGGTGAGCACCAGCACCAAAGGCCAACGCTCGATGACGATGTGCCAGTCGAGCAGCATGCCGATGGTGATGAAAAACAGGCCCAGCAACACATCGTGGAACGGCCGAATGTCCAGCTCCACCTGGTGCTTGTATTCGGTCTCGGAGATCAGCATGCCGGCAATGAAAGCACCCAAAGCCAGGCTGAGGCCTGCCAGCTCCGTGATCCAAGCCAGGCCCAAAGTCACCAGCAAGAGGTTGAGCACAAACAGCTCTTCGCTCTTGCGCCGCGCCACCAAGGTCAACCACCAGCGCATCACGCGCTGCCCACCGGTCATGAGCAAGGTGATCAGCACCGTGGCTTTGAGGCCGGCCAGCAGCAAGGCGGTGAACATTTCCTCGGCGGGCGCGCTCAAGGCCGGGATCATCACGATCAGCGGCACCACCGCCAGATCCTGAAACAACAAAACACCCACCACCCGCTTGCCGTGCTCGGACTCCAGCTCCATGCGATCGGCAATGAGCTTGACCACAATGGCCGTGCTGCTCATCGCCATGGCGCTCGACAAGGCCAAAGCGGTCTGCCACTCCATCTTCCAAAGACTCGGCGCCAAAGTCGCCACAAACAAGGACGCCAGGGTCACGATCACCAACGTCAGCACCACTTGCAACAGCCCCAAGCCAAAGACATGCTTGCGCATGGAGCGCAGCTTGGGCAGGTTGAACTCCAGGCCAATCACAAACATCAGGAACACCACGCCGAATTCGGCCAAGTGCTTCACACCTTCGGAGTTTTGCGCCAGCGCCAGCGCATTGGGTCCGATCACCACACCCACCGCCAAATAGCCCAGCATGGGCGGCAGTTTGAGCATGCGGCAGCCGACCACGCCCATGACGGCGGCCAGCAAATACAGCAGGGTCAACTCGAGTGCACTCATGCTTCGATGGTAACAAGCGCAAGGCTGTGTTTCATGCGTGTTGACCCGTGTCCATCGCCGCTCAAGGTCAAGGGGCTGTGGCCTGGCATGCCGACCGATAAAATGGCCCCATGCCCGCTCACAACACCCAAACCCTTCAGCTCGCCCGCGAGACCCTCGACATCGAAGCCGCCGCCTTGCTCGGCCTCAAGGCCAAGCTGGACGAACGCTTTTTGAAGGCCGTGGACATGATGCTCGGCGTGCAAGGCCGCGTGGTCGTGACCGGCATGGGCAAGAGCGGCCACATCGGCCGCAAGATCGCCGCCACACTGGCGTCCACCGGCACACCCGCCATGTTTGTGCACCCGGCCGAAGCCAGCCATGGTGACCTGGGCATGATCAAAACTGTGGACGTGGTGCTGGGCATCTCCAACAGTGGCGAGAGCGATGAACTGGTCGCGATCTTGCCCGTGCTCAAACGCCAAGGCGTGCCCCTGATCGCCATGACCGGTGGACTGACTTCATCGCTGGCACGCCACGCCGATGTGGTGCTGGACACCTCGGTCGAAAAAGAAGCCTGCCCACTGAACCTGGCCCCCACCGCCAGCACCACCGCGCAGCTGGCCATGGGCGATGCGCTGGCCGTGGCCCTGCTCGATGCACGAGGCTTCAAACCCGAAGACTTTGCCCGATCCCACCCCGGTGGCTCGCTGGGGCGCAAGCTGCTCACCCATGTGGGCGATGTGATGCGCAAGGGCGATGAAGTCCCACGCGTGGGTCCGGACGCCGGCTTTTCTGAGCTGATGCGCGAGATGAGCAGCAAGGGTCTGGGCGCATCCTCGGTGGTCGATGCCAGTGGCCAGGTGCTGGGTGTGTTCACCGACGGCGACTTGCGCCGCCTGATTGAAAAGGGCGCTGACCTGCGCGGCCTCAAAGCCCGCGATGTGATGCACCCAAAGCCCCGCACCATCGCCGCCGAAGCCCTGGCCGTGGAAGCTGCCGAGATGATGGAGCTGCACCGCATCACCAGCATCTTGGTGATCGACGATGCGGGCTGCTTGTGCGGCGCCATCAACACCAACGACCTGATGCGTGCGAAGGTGATCTGACATGAACGCCGCTGTTCAACCCTTGGTGCCGGCCTTGAACTACGCACCCGAATTGCTGCTGCAAGCGCAGGGCATCCGCGTGGTGTTTTTTGACGTCGATGGCGTGCTGACCGATGGCGGCCTGTATTTTTCAGAATCGGGCGAAACCCTCAAGCGCTTCAGCACACTGGACGGCCAAGGCCTCAAGCTCTTGCAGCAAGCGGGCATCACGCCGGTGGTCATCACGGGGCGCGATTCGGCACCGCTGCGCTTGCGCCTGAAGGCCCTGGGCATCACGCACGCCCGCTTTGGCACCGAAGACAAACGGCCCGCGGCAGAGGCGTTCCTCCAAGAACTGGGCCTGTCATGGGCACAAGCGGCCGCCATGGGCGACGACTGGCCCGACCTGCCTGTGATGCAACGCGTGGCTTTCGCCTGCGCACCGGCCAACGGCCATGCCCAAACCAAAGCGCTGGCCCACCTCGTGACCTCCGAGCGGGGCGGCGAAGGCGCAGCACGTGCCTTGTGCGATTTGCTGCTGGTCGCTGGCGGTCACTACGCCGGTTTGCTCGCGCAAGTGGGCGTGAACGCGCACAAGGGCGCCTCGGCATGAAGGCTGTCGGCATGATTCGCCGCTTGATCGACCGGCTGTCGCTGTACCTGCCGCTGATCCTGATGGGCTTTTTGGCGCTGGGCAGTTGGTGGCTGGTGCGCAGCATGCCCTCCATCATTTATGCCGACGAAAACAAACCCGTTCGCAAAGAGCCCGATTACCGGCTCGAAAATTTCTCGGTCAAGTCATTTGACAAAACAGGCCGCATGACCCGCGAAGTGTTAGGAGACAAGGGTCGCCACTATCCGGATGTGGATGAAATGCACATCGACCAAGTGCGCATTTATGCCGAAAGCGATACCGGTGTGAAGATCAATGCCAAAGCCCTCAACGGTGTGGCCACGGGCGACGGGGAACGCGTGACGCTGATTGGACAAGCCGTGGCCATTCGGGCGGCCGACGCCAACGCGCCCCGCATGGCATTGCGCGGTGAACGATTGCTGGCCTTGGTCAAAGAAGAAAAGCTGCTGTCTTCTGACCCCGTGGAAATCACACGCGACAAAGATGTGTTCAACGCGCTGACCATGAACTTCAACAGCAAGTCTGGTGAGTACATCCTCGACGGCCGCGTGCGCGGCGTGCTCGCCCCCAAACCCTGAAAGCCCCCATGAAACTGGTTTTCATCACCGGAGGGTCCAGTGGCATCGGTCAGGCCCTGGCCTTGGCTTATCTGCAACAAGGCTGGCGCGTGGCACTGGCCGCTCGCCGGCTGGATGCCTTGCAAGCCTGGACCGCAGAAACACATGCACAACTGAACTTGCCACCTGGTCACGTGGGCGTGTTCGCGGCCGATGTGCAAAACACCGACAGCATCATTGCGGCGGCCCAGGAGTGCATCGCCCACATGGGTCTGCCCGATGTGGTGATCGCCAATGCCGGCATCAGCTTGGGTGTGGACACTGCCCAGCGCGAAGACCTGGAAGTGATGCGCCAAGTGATGGACACCAATGTGCTGGGCATGGCCGCCACGTTTCACCCCTTCATCCAAGGCATGCAAGCGCGGGGCTCGGGCCAATTGGTGGGCATTGCCAGTGTGGCGGGCATCAGGGGCTTGCCAGGTCATGCGGCTTACTGCGCCAGCAAGGCCGCCACCATCAATTATTGCGAGAGTTTGCGCGGCGAGTTGCGCGCCTCGGGCGTTCAGGTCATCACGATTGCGCCTGGTTATGTGGCCACGCCATTGACGGCGCGAAATCGCTACCCCATGCCCTTTTTGATGAAGGCCGATGACTTTGCCCGCCAAGCGGTCAAGACCATTGCGCGGGGCACCAGCTACCGTGTCATACCTTGGCCCATGGGCGTGGTGGCCAAGCTGCTGCGGCTCTTGCCCAATGCGCTGTTTGACCGCGTGCTGAAGGGCCAGCCCCGCAAGCACCGCCACTCGGACCACTGAGGGCCAGAAACAACAAAGCCCTGCAGTGCAGGGCCTTGTTGGGATTCATCGGCTGGGTGTTAACCCCGCCGAAGTGGTGTCACGGCCACCGCCGTAACCGCCGCCGCCGCCTTCGCGACCGCCGCCGTAGCCGCCACCGCCTTCACGGCGACCGCCACCGAAGCCGCCACCACCACCGAAACCACCGGTGCGGGGAGGACGTGCCTCCATGGGACGTGCTTCGTTCACGACCACGTTACGGCCGCCCAAAGGCTGACCGTTCATGCCGTTGATCGCAGCTTGGGCTTCGTCATCGCTGCCCATTTCCACAAAGCCGAAGCCTTTGGAGCGGCCAGTGTCACGTTCCATCATGACTTTGGCGCTGGTGACGACACCGAATTCACCGAAAGCTTGTTCCAGATCGCCGTCGCGAACCGAGTAAGGCAGGTTGCCGACGTAAAGTTTGTTGCCCATGAAAGGGACTCCTCAAAACACAGAGATAAAAGCGATGGAGCTCCGAAAGCGCATTCAACAAACCTAAAAACATCGGAAGGGAAGCGAAACTGATCTGGTCACCGCAGACATTGCGCTGCTGTTTTCAGACAGCAGCGCTCGACCATTATGCGCCATAAAACAAAAAATGTTGCAAGGGGTATCCCTGCAAGGCGCGCCATGGTGGGCTTTCACACACAAAAGGGCTGATTTACCAGCTCACTTCGCGGTCAGGCGTGGCACTGATTTTGTGCACGGTCAAGTCGGCGCCTTCGTATTCCTCTTCGGGGCTGAGCTTCAAACCCAGGGTCACTTTGAGCACGCCATAGACAAGCACGCCGCCCAACAGCGCCCAGGCCACGCCCATGGCGGTGCCGATCAATTGGGCGGTGAGATTCACGCCGCCCAGGCCACCGAAGCTTTGCAGGCCGAAGATGCCTGCGGCAATGCCGCCCCAAGCACCGCACACACCGTGCAAAGGCCAAACGCCCAGGACATCGTCGATCTTCCACTTGTTCTGGGTCAGGGTGAACATGACCACAAACAAAGCACCGGCCACCGCACCCACGGCCAAGGCACCAAAGGGGTGCATCAGGTCAGAGCCAGCGCAAACGGCCACCAAGCCGGCCAAGGGGCCGTTGTGCACGAAACCGGGGTCGTTTTTTCCCAACAGCAAGGCGGTCAAGGTGCCGCCGACCATGGCCATGAGCGAGTTCACCGCCACCAAACCGGAAATTTTGTCCAGGGTTTGTGCGCTCATCACGTTGAAGCCGAACCAACCCACGATCAAGATCCAGGCACCCAAGGCCAGGAATGGAATGCTCGATGGCGGATGGGCCGAGACCTGACCGTCCTTGCGGTAGCGGTTGTAACGTGCGCCCAGCAAGATGACCGCAGGCAAAGCGATCCAGCCGCCCATGGCGTGCACCACCACAGAGCCTGCGAAGTCGTGGAACTCATCGCCGGTGAAGGCTTTGATCCAGGCCTGCACGCCAAAGTGCTGGTTCCAGGCGATGCCTTCAAAGAAGGGGTAGATGAAACCCACAATGACCGCAGTGGCGATCAACTGGGGCCAGAATTTCGCACGCTCGGCGATGCCGCCCGAGATGATGGCCGGAATGGCGGCCGCGAAGGTCAAGAGGAAAAAGAACTTGACCAGCTCGTAGCCGTTCTTGGCCGCCAGTTGCTCAGCGCCCACAAAAAAGTTGGTGCCGTAAGCCACGCCGTAGCCCACCACAAAATAAACCACCGTCGACACCGAGAAGTCCACCAGGATCTTCACCAGCGCATTGACCTGGTTCTTTTTGCGAACGGTGCCCAGCTCCAGAAAGGCAAAACCCGCATGCATGGCCAACACCATGATGCCGCCGAGCAAAATAAAGAGCGCATCTGCGCCCTGTTTCAGTGCATCCATCACTGTCCTCTTTGATTTTTGAATTGAATTGGTGCAGAAATAGCCGTTTTTGGCTTTTCGCACCATTTACAAGCACAAATCATGCCCAATTTGATGCAAACGCGCACCGCAAGTCCTGCTTTAGTGCACGCGCCCGAGACGCCCGCCCAGGTGGTCCAACGCAGCGCCCGTAAGATCGGGTTTTATTTCTTCAGCACAGGCGCAGACCTGTGAAGCCCCCACATGGAAGCTTTTCTCGTCTCTACCGGCATCGTGGCCCTGGCCGAAATGGGGGACAAAACCCAGCTGCTGTCGTTGGTGCTGGCGGCGCGTTTTCGCAAGCCCTGGCCCATCGTGCTGGGCATCTTGGTGGCCACATTGGCCAACCACGGTCTGGCCGGGGCGGTGGGCAGCTGGGTCACCACGGTGCTGGGCCCCGATGTGCTGCGCTGGGTGCTGGGCGGCTCCTTCATCGCCATGGCGGTGTGGATGCTGATCCCCGACAAGTTGGACGAGGAAGAGGGCAAGGACGCGCCGCGCATGGGGGTGTTCTTGACCACCGTGGTCGCTTTCTTTTTGGCCGAGATGGGCGACAAGACCCAGATCGCCACCGTCATGCTGGCCGCGCAGTACCAAGCTTGGTTCACCGTGGTGGCCGGCACCACCTTGGGCATGATGCTGGCCAATGCCCCTGTGGTGTGGCTGGGCGACGCGATCACCCAGCGTGTACCGCTGCGCCTGGTGCACAGGGTGTCGGCCGTGATTTTTGCGGTGCTCGGCGCTGTGGCCTTGCTCGGCTGGGGCTGATTTATACTTGTAGGGCGCCGATTTGCTCCAGCTTGCGGGCGCAGGAATCTAGGGATTCCAAAATGCAGCTAAAGAGGTCGAGCCCAACCCGGTATCGCTTCTGCAGCGTTATCGGGTTTTTTCATTTTCGCCATGCGCTTGATTGCCACGCCACAGTCGATGAGCTTTGAAGCCGCTTTGCCCTTGCAAAGCGGTGCGTCCATCCGTGGCTATTCGCTCAGCTACGAAACCTACGGCACGCTCAACGCCGACAAGTCCAACGCGGTGCTGATTTGCCACGCGCTCAACGCCTCGCACCACGTGGCGGGCGTGTACGCCGACCAACCCGACAACACCGGCTGGTGGGACAACATGATTGGCCCGGGCAAACCACTGGACACCAACCGGTTTTTTGTCATCGGCGTGAACAACCTGGGCTCCTGCTTTGGCTCGACTGGCCCGATGCACACCAACCCCGACACCGGACGCATTTATGGCGCCGATTTTCCGGTGGTCACCGTCGAGGACTGGGTCAACGCGCAGGCCCGGTTGCTGGACGCTTTAGGCATTGAACAATTGGCCGCCGTGATGGGCGGCAGCTTGGGCGGCATGCAAGCATTGAGCTGGACGCTGCAATACCCCGAGCGCATGAAGCACGCCGTGGTGGTGGCCAGCGCCCCCAACCTGAACGCCGAAAACATCGCCTTCAACGAAGTGGCACGCCGCGCCATCGTGACCGACCCGGACTTTCACAACGGCCACTTTTATGAGCATGGCGTGGTGCCCAAGCGCGGCCTGCGCATCGCCCGCATGATCGGCCACATCACCTACCTGAGCGACGACGTGATGAACGAGAAGTTTGGCCGCGAACTGCGCAACGCCGTCAACAGCGAAACCGGCTACAAGTATTCGACCCAAGAGGTGGAATTCCAGATCGAGAGCTACCTGCGCTACCAGGGCGACAAGTTCAGCGAGTACTTTGACGCCAACACCTATTTGCTGATCACCCGGGCGCTCGACTACTTCGACCCGGCCCGCGCTTTTGGTGGCGACCTGTCCAAGGCGCTGGAGCGCGCCATCTGCAAATTCCTGTTGGTGAGCTTCACCACCGACTGGCGCTTCTCGCCCGCTCGCAGCCGCGAAATGGTCAAAGGCCTGATCGACAACCGCCGCGATGTGAGCTACGCCGAGATCGACGCACCTCACGGGCACGATGCCTTCTTGCTCGACGATGCCCGCTACATGAATGTGGTGCGCGCCTACTTTGAGCAGATCGCCCAAACCCTGACGCCTCACAGCGGAGGTGCCGCATGAGCGACCCGCTGATCATGCAAGCCATCGCGCGGCTGGTGCCGCAAGGCGCACGCGTGCTGGACCTGGGCTGTGGCGACGGCGCCTTGCTGGCCTACTTGCAAAAGCACAACGGCTGCACTGGCTACGGCGTGGAGCTCGACGACGCCAACGTGCTCGCCTGCGCCCAACGCGGCGTGAACGTGTTGCAGCTCAACCTCGACCAAGGCCTGAAGGTCTTTGCCGACCAGTCTTTTGATGTGGTGCTGCAAATCGACACGCTGCAACACCTGCGCAACGCCGAAGTCATGCTGCGCGAAACCGCCCGCGTGGGCAAGATCGGCATCGTGGCCTTCCCCAACTTCGGCCATTGGTTCAACCGCCTGAGCGTGCTGCGCGGCCGCATGCCGGTGACCAAGCGCCTGCCCTACCAGTGGTACGACACGCCCAACATCCGCGTGGGCACGTACGCCGACTTTGCCGACCTGGCCCGCAAGAACGACTTGCACATCCTCGACGCCTTTGGCCTGCAACACGGCCAAGAAGTGCGCGTCTTGCCCAACCTGATGGCAGGCACAGCCGTCTTCAAACTGCAGCGCGGCTGAGTGTTTGCAGAAGCCCAACCACCGTGTTGGGCGATAGCCCAAACCAATGCGCGACTGACTGCGATTTGCGGGAGCCCAACTGGTTGGGCGATGGCTTGCGGACCTCGGGCGCTTGGGCTGGACCACCGATCGCCGAACACAGTTCAGCTCCTACGGAACTCTGCATCACCGAACAAAGTTCAGCGCCTACAGAAGTCAGCCTTGCCAAGTGTTTGCATGAGGGTTTATGAAAGCCCAGGCCAATGTGCAATTGACTGCGATTTGTGGGAGCCCAACTGGTTGGGCGATGGCTTGTGGACCTCGGGCGCTTGGGCTGGGCCACCGATCGCCGAACACAGTTCAGCTCCTACGGAACTCTGCAACGCTGAAAACAGTTCAGCGCCGACAGAAAGCCGCATGGCTGAGTGCCGTTCAGCGACCGCAAATTTCAGAGTGATCTGATTCTTAGCCGGTGAATTCTTGGTCGTGCATCCAGGCGGCGTGTTTGGGGGCGCGTTTGGTTTGGGCCCACTCCTCCAGCATGTCCCATTTGCATGCGTCGAGCTTTTGGTACATCTCGGGGGTGCCCACATCGGCGGCCAACTCCAGGCGGTGGCCGTTGGGGTCGAAGAAGTAAATGCTTTTGAAGATGGTGTGGTTGGTCGGGCCGAGCACCTCCACGCCGTTGGCTTGCAGTTGTGCTTTGGCTTCTTCCAAAGCTTGCAGGCTGCCCACCTTGAAGGCGATGTGCTGCACCCACTCGGGCGTGTTGGTGTCGCGGCCCATCTCAGGCGAATTGGGCAACTCAAAAAACGCCAGCACGTTGCCTCCACCGGCATCCAGAAACACGTGCATGTAGGGATCGGGCGCCTTGGTCGAGGGCACCAAGTCTTCGGCAATCGCCAGCACAAAGTCCATGTTCAGGTTTTTGACGTACCAGTCCACGGTGGCTTTGGCGTCTTTGCAGCGGTAGGCCACGTGGTGAATGCGGTTGATTTTCATGGGGTCTCCTGGGTGCGGGTTCAGCGGGTCTCACGGGCTTGGCGCAGTGCCTCGCGCAACACGTTCAAATCGCCAATGTGATTGGCCAGCAGCAAGATCAAGCGGGCATTGAGCGCTTCGCTTTGCTCGTCGCTCAGGCCGTTGTGGGCATCGATCAGGTGCTCGTAAAACTCATCGCCTGGCGAAAAGTCGCGAAAGAAACGGCGGCCAGCTTCGTGGAAATTCGGGTCGATTTTCAGTGCAGATGTGCTCATGGCTTTTGTCCTCCAACTTGACCGATGGCGCGGGCCACCGCAGCTTGCACCGCTGCGGCTTGCAACTGGCGCCAACGGGCGACCACATGCTGGTCGGGCCGCAGCAAATAGGCCGTGCCGGCTTGGGCGTCGTAGCGTTTGGCCATCAGGCCTTGGGCATCGACCAGCACCACAAAGCCGGGCACAGACAGGTCTTGCTTGGAAACGATCAGCGTGTTCACGGGCACCGGACCCTGCTGGAGGGTTTGCAGGGCCGCCAGGGTCTGCGCATCCACCGCGTCGGCAAACAGCAAACACTGAAAACCTCGGCCCACCTGATCGAGCAGCCAGCCGTCTTGGCCGTTGACCTGCACCGGCGCATCGTCCATCGGGGCGCCGGGCACCATTTGGCCAGCAAACACCTCGGTGTCCGGCGTGTTGAGCGCCGACTCGGTCAGGAAAGACGGCATCGACAGACGCCCCGAGTTGACCAGCTTGCGGGCAAAAGGGTGGTGCTTGGCCAGCGCCAGCACCTGGTTGCGGAAGGTCTTGCTGGTGCGGCTCTTGGGCGTGATGAAGTCGGTCGAACGCGTCGAGTTCATGATGTTCTCGTCGGCCGCAAACTGGCGGTCGTGCGCGTAGCTGTCGAGCAGCTTGTCGCTGGCCTGGCCCTTCATGACCAAAGCCAACTTCCACATCAGATCGTCCACATCCTGAAAGCCCGAGTTGGCCCCGCGTGCACCAAAAGGCGAGACCTGGTGCGCCGCGTCGCCCACGAACAGCACACGGCCATGGCGGAAGTCGGTCATGCGGCGGCACTGGAAGGTGTAGATGCTGACCCACTCCAGCTCAAACGGCCGCTCGTCGCCCAGCATGGCCTTCAGGCGCGGGATGACCTTTTCGGGTTTCTTTTCTTCTTCGGGGTCGGCGTCCCAGCCGAGCTGAAAGTCAATGCGCCAGACGTTGTTGCTCTGCTTGTGCAGCAGCACACTCTGGTTGGGGTGAAAAGGCGGGTCGAACCAGAACCAGCGCTCGGCGGGGTAGTCTGCCTTCATGATCACGTCAGCGATCAAAAAGCGGTCTTGGAACACACGGCCTTCGATGTCCAAACCCAAATGGCGGCGCACCGGGCTGCGTGCGCCGTCGGCCACCACCAACCAATCGGCTTCGATGTCAAAGCGGCCATCGGGCGTTTCCACCGTGAGCGTGGCGTGGTCCTCAGAGGGCGTGACCGCCGTGACTTTGTGTTGCCAGCGGATGTCGGCGCCCAGCGCCAGCGCACGGGCAATCAGCATTTCCTCGATGTGGTACTGCTGCAAATTGATCATGCCGGGGCGTTTGTGGCCGGCATCGGGCACCAAGTTGAATTGGTAGACCTCGTCCTCTTCGAGGAAGGTGCGACCGATGTTCCAGCTCACGCCCAGCTGGCAGGCCTCGTCGGCAATGCCCAGGCGGTCCAAAATTTCGAGCGAGCGCTTGGCATAGCAAACAGCCCGCGAGCCCACCGAGACGGTTTTGTCGTCGTCGAGCACCAACACCTCCAGGCCTTGGAGCCGGGCGTCGATGGCCGCGGCCAAGCCCACCGGGCCTGCGCCAATGACGATCAAGGGCTTGCGCTGCGGCGGTGTGGTCATCCACTCGGCGGACGATTTGTACGGATAAATCGGGTTGACGTAGGCACCCATGCATGGTCTCCGGGCAGGTGTTACAGCACCCTGCGGTGCAAGACCCATAATTTACCATTGATAAATTCATTTACCTATACGTAATTTTAAAAGTCAGCACTTGGCGCCCACCCAGGCCGCTTTCACACCGCTTTCAGCGCAAAAGCACGGCAAAGGCTATGCTTCGAAACTTGTTTGTTTGTATGACAACCCCATGAGTCAGCACCTCACCCCCGTCTCCAGCGGCGCACGGCTGTCCGACCAGGTGGCCGAGCAATTGGCCGCGCTGATCAAGCAAGGCCGCCTGCAGCCCGGCGACAAGCTGCCCACCGAAGCGCGGCTGGTCGAGCAATTTCAGGTCAGCCGCACCGTGGTGCGCGAAGCGGTCTCGCGCCTCAAATCGCTGGGTCTGGTGGACTCGCGCCAAGGCAGCGGGGTCTTCGTCAACCCCCAACTGCCGTTTGCGCCCTTGCACTTCGAGGCGCAGTTGGCCGCCTCGCAAGAGGCCGTGATCCAGATGGTCGAAGTGCGCCGCGCCCTCGAAGCCGAAGTGGCCGCCTTGGCCGCGCAAAGGCGCACACCCGACGATGTGCAAGCCATCCGCCAGTCGGTCCAGGCCCTCGATCAGGCGGTGCAAGCCGGGCGCAATGGGGTGGACGAGGATGTGAAGCTTCACCGCGCCATCGCCAACGCCACGCGCAACCCCTTTTTGATCCAGACGCTGGAATACCTGGGTCAGTTTTTGCACGGCGTGACCGAAGTCACCCGCGCCAACGAAGCAAGGCGCGAAGACTTTGCCAGCGAAGTGCACAGCGAACACCAAGCCATTGTCCAGGCGGTGGAAGCGGGCGATGCCGACCTGGCCCGCCAAGCTGCCGCCACCCACATGGGCAATGCGATCGTGCGCATCCGCAGGGCCGACCCCAGCTTTTGGCAGCAAGAAGGCGAGCGCTTGGCGCAGCCCTTGGTCAAAGGCTTGCGCACCCCCCGTTAACCCCACCCCTCACCCAGGCACCCATGGACTTGCAACTGAACCACCAACACATCCTGATCACCGGCGGCAGCAAAGGCATTGGCCTGGCCTGTGCGCAGGCCTTCTTGCAAGAAGGCGCCAAAGTGAGCCTGGTCTCGCGCGACAGCGCCAACTTGGACAAAGCCCGTCACACCTTGCAAACCCAATTTGCGGCGGATCGCATCCACACCGTGGCCGCTGACCTGCGCGATGCACAAGCGGCGCTGGCCGCACTCGACTCGGCCGAAGCGGCCTTCGGTCCTGTGGACGTGCTGGTCAACTCGGCCGGCGCGGCCAAGCGCACGCCCGCCCCCGAACTGACGCCCGAAGCCTGGCAAGACGCCATGCAGGCCAAGTACTTCACCTACATCCACATGATGAACCCCGCCATCCAGCGCATGGCCGCACGGGGCACCGGCAATGTGGTCAACGTGGTGGGCAACGGCGGCAAAGTGGCCAGCCCGATCCACCTGCCCGGCGGCGCGGCCAATGCGGCCTTGATGCTGGCGAGCGTAGGACTGGCCGCCGCCTATGGCCCCCAAGGCATCCGCGTGAACGCCATCAACCCCGGCCTGACGCGCACCGACCGCCTGCAAGAAGGCATGGTCGCCGATGCCCGCAACCAAGGCATCAGCACCGAGCAAGCCATGGCCCAAGCGGTGGCCCGCATCCCGATGGGCCGCATGGCCGAGCCCGAAGAGATCGCCAACGCGGTCGTCTTTTTGGCCTCGGCCAAGGCCAGTTACATCACCGGCATTTGCATGAGCATGGACGGGGCGCTGAACCCGATCGTGGTGTGATGACGCGACTGACAAGCGCCAAGCGCTTGGCCCTGGCCGCTTGCCTGGCATTGATGGCCGCAGCCGCCTGGGCGCAGCCAGCGCCTTTGGCGACGGTGCCTTCGGTGGACGTGCCCCGCTACATGGGCACCTGGTACGAGATCGCCAAGTACCCCAACTGGTTCCAAAAGAAATGCGTCAGCAGCACCAGCGCCACCTACAGCCTGCAAGCCGATGGCCAGGTGCAGGTGCTCAACCGCTGCAAAACCGCCAAAGGCGAGTGGAGCGAGGCCCTGGGCCAAGCCCGCCAGATCGGCCGCGCCAACTCGCCCCGCCTGCAAGTGCGCTTTGCGCCCTCGTGGCTGTCCTTCATTCCCTTGGTGTGGGGCAATTACTGGATCATCGACCTGGACCCGCAATACCAGTGGGTGGTGGTCAGCGAGCCCAGCCGCGAGTATTTGTGGATCCTCTCGCGCACGCCCGAGTTGCCCGCAGCGACCTACCAAAGCCTGCTCGACAAACTGGCCGTCAACGGCTTTGACCTTCAGCGCATCCAGCCCAGCAGCCCCTGAGCCCCCTCAGGGCAGCTGCAGGGTTTTGAGGAACATCAGCAAAGATTGGATCCGGTCTTGGGCCGACCACTCCGCCGTTTGGGGCGAATCGCCCGGCTGCGTCATGGCGCGTTGTTTGAACACCTGCCCCCACACCGGCATGTCGCGCCAGCCGTGCGGCCCACCGTCCCCCGACCAACGGCCATCGATCAGCTCGGCCAGTCGGTCTTCCTCGAATCGCCCACCATTACGCTGGGCGATGGTGCGCAAGTCGGTCGGCGGCTTGACCAGCCAAGAACTCAGCGGCCCATCGCCTTGGCCCGCCTTGCCGTGGCAACTGGCGCAGTTGTCCCGAAAATCGGCCCGGCCCAGCGCCGCCGATGTTTGCCCTGCAGCGGCCAGCGGGATCGCCAGCATGACGGCGCTCAGCCAATGAAGTGAGGGGTGCATGGGTTGATCCTTTCAGGGCCCCATGGTCCGACAGCCACCGCGTCTCGTCGGTACGCCAACGCCCCCAAGTCGCGTGCATTCACGCAACGGTCACCGACCTGGGTTATCTTTTCGGCTTGATTTGAAAAAGTAGGAGCCCCGCATGTCCAAAGACTTCTCCACCATGGAAGACAGCAACCGTTCTGGCAACGCCTCCATCCACGACCAGATCGCGGCCTTGCCACTGAACCGCCGCACCTTGATCCAAGGTGCGGGCTTGGCCAGTTTGCTGGGCTTGTTGCATCCTTTGGCGGGCTGCGCCAACTTAGGCACAGGCCAAGCGCGTTTGGGCTTCACCGCCATCCCGCCGGGCCAGACCGATGCGCTGGTGGTGCCCCCCGGTTATGTGGCGCAGGTGATTGCCCGCTGGGGCGAGCCCGTGGGCATCGCAGGCAACATGCCGGCCTTTCGCACCGACGGCAGCAACAGCGCCGCCGATCAAGCCGTGCAATTGGGTATGCACCACGACGGCTTGGCATTTTTCCCGCTCAACGGTTCGTCCACCCACGGCCTGATCGCGCTCAACCACGAGTACACCGACGACGGCTTGTTGCACCCCGATGGCTTTGTGCCGATGAACGCGGCCAAGGTCAAAAAATCGCAAAACGCGCACGGCCTGTCGGTCTATGAAGTCAAGTTCAACGGCCAAGCTTGGGAGATGGTGCGCCCCTCGGCCTATGCCCGGCGCTTCACCATGGACACCCCCTTTGACATGTCAGGCCCCGCCGCTGGCCACCCCCTGCTGCGCACCGCCGCCGACCCACAAGGCCGCACCACGCTGGGCACGCTCAACAACTGCGCCAGCAGCGCCACGCCCTGGGGCACCTATTTGTCGGGCGAAGAAAACTGGATGTTCTATTTCGGCGGCGGCAAAGACATCAGCGCCCACCACAAGCGCTGGGGCATGAACGAAAAAGGCCTGTACGGCTGGGATCGCTTTGACACGCGCTTTGACGCGGCACAAAACCCCAACGAGCCCAACCGCTTTGGCTGGGTGGTGGAGGTGGACCCGATGGACCCGACCAGCACACCCGTCAAGCGCACGGCTCTGGGCCGCGCCGCACACGAAGGCGCCTGGGTGGCGATGACGCAAGACCAACGCGCCGTGGTCTATTCGGGCGAAGACGCCCGTTTTGAATACATCTACAAATTCGTGAGCTCTGGCCGCATGCAGCCCGGCGGCGCCAAAGCCAACCGCCATCTGCTGGACGAAGGCACGCTGTATGTGGCCCGCTTTGACGCCAACGGCCAAGGCCAGTGGCTGCCTCTGGTGCACGGCCAAGGGCCACTCACGGCAGCCAATGGTTTTGCCGATCAGGGCGAGGTGCTCATCAAAGCCCGCCAAGCCAGTGACTTGCTGGGCGCGACCAAGATGGACCGGCCCGAGTGGCTGGCCATCGACAAGGCTTCGCGCTGGGTCTATTGCACGCTGACCAACAACAGCCAGCGCGGCGCAGAAGGCAAGCCCGGCGTGGATGCCGCCAACCCCCGGGCCAACAACAGCATGGGCCAGATCATCCGCTGGCGCGAAGCCGGGGACTTTGACGGCATGACGTTTGAATGGAACCACCTGCTGCTGGCCGGTGATCCGGCCAACGAGCGGGCCGAAGCCAAAGGCAATGTGAAGGGCGACATCTTCGGCTGCCCAGATGGGCTGGGGTTTAGCCCCAACGGCCTGCTGTGGATCCAGACCGATGCCCACGCCACGCAGATGTACAAGGGTGAGTTCGCCCGCATCGGCAACAACCAGATGCTGGCCTGCGACACGGCCACGGGTGAGATCCGCCGCTTTTTGACGGGGCCGACCAACTGCGAGATCACGGGCGTGAGCTTCACCCCCGATGGCCGCAACCTGTTCATCAGCGTGCAGCACCCGGGCGAAACGCCCACCGACCGCAGCGACCCCAAGCAGCCACAAAAATACTCCAGCTGGCCCGACCACCAGCCCGATGGCCGCCCCCGCTCTGCGAATGTGGTGATCCGCAAAATCGACGGCGGCGTGATCGGGACTTAAAGCCCCATCCGCAGGTCGGGGCTTCAGCTGCGACGCTGGTCGAACAAGCGCCCCATGTCGGGGCTAAAGCCCCGACCTACAAAACGGCACACCTCGAGCGTTGAAAAATCAGGACTTGAAACGCCCATCCGTAGGTCGGAGCTTCAGCTCCGACGTTGACCGAACAAGCGCCCCATGTCGGGTCTGAAGCCCCGACCTACAAGAGGAAGGACCCAACCAGTCGGTCGGGCCTGGCTCAAGCGTTGAAGATCGAGACCGTTTTGGTGTTGAGGTAGGCGTCGAGTGCTTCGGGGCCGCCTTCGGAGCCGTAGCCCGAATCTTTGATGCCGCCAAAAGGCAGCTCGGGCCAAGGAGCGGCGGGCTGGTTGACCCAGAGCATGCCCACTTCCAGGCGCTGGCTCAGCAGGTGCGAGGTCTTGAGCGAGTTGGTGAAGGCATAACCCGACAAACCGAAAGGCAGGCGGTTGGCTTCGGCGATGGCGTCTTCGATGTTCTCGAAGGTGCGGATCGCGGCAATCGGGCCAAAGGGCTCGTTGTTCACCACATCGGCGTCCAGCGGCACATGCGACAAGACCGTGGGCGCAAAGAACAGGCCTTCGGTGCCAATGCGTTCGCCACCGGCCAACACCTTGGCGCCTTTGGCGCGGGCGTCTTGCACGATCGCTTGCATGGCCACCAAACGGCGCTCGTTGGCCAAGGGGCCCATTTGCGTGCCGGCCACCAAGCCATCACCCACCTTGAGCGATTGGGCGTGTGCTGCCAACAATTGCGAGAACTCTTCAGCGATTTTGTGGTGCACCAAAAAGCGGGTGGGCGAGATGCACACCTGACCGGCATTGCGGAACTTGGCCGCACCCGCCGTCTTGACCGCCAAAGCGATGTCGCCGTCTTCGGCCACGATCACCGGGGCATGACCGCCCAGCTCCATGGTGGCGCGCTTCATGTGCTGACCGGCCAAGGCCGCCAACTGCTTGCCCACGGGCGTGGAGCCGGTGAAGGTGATTTTGCGGATCACGGGGTGCGCGATCAGGTAGTTCGAGATCTCAGACGGTGTGCCGTAGACCAGGCCAATCACGCCCTCGGGCACGCCTGCGTCTTGGAAGGCGCGGATCAGCTCGGCGGGCGATGCGGGGGTTTCTTCAGGCGCTTTGACGATGATCGAGCAACCGGTGGCCAGGGCGGCGGACATCTTGCGCACCACCTGGTTGACCGGGAAGTTCCAAGGCGTGAAAGCCGCCACTGGGCCCACGGGCTGCTTGAGCACGTTTTGCTGGACGTTGATGTTGCGCGGCGACACGATGCGGCCGTAGACACGGCGGCCTTCTTCGGCAAACCACTCGATGATGTCGGCGGCCGACATCACTTCGACCTTGGCTTCGCCCACGGGCTTGCCTTGCTCTTGCGTGAGCAGCTCGGCAATTTGCGGGGCGCGTTCGCGCATCAGGGCGGCGGCTTTGCGCATGATGGCGCTGCGCTCATTGGCGGGGGTGTCGCGCCAGATTTCAAAGCCTTTTTGCGCGGCTTGGGCGGCACGCTCCAGATCGGCCACACCGGCATGGGCCAAGCGGCCGATTTCGGCGCCGTTGGCGGGGTTGAAGACGGGCAGGGTGCGGCCGCTTTCGGCATCGCACCATTGGCCGTTGATGAAAAGTTGGGTGTTGGGGTAGGTCATGGGCTGGTCCTGATGAACGCCTGAATCGGCTGTGGGCGCATTGTGTCCGAAATGGGTCTGGCGTGCGTCAAGCACGGGACAGGCTCAAGGCTTCAAAGACTGGGCCAGGTGCTCGATCAGCACATTCACCCGGTGCGGGATGTAACGGTTGCTGGGCAAGACCGCGTAAATGCCCAAAGGCGGTGGCGCAAAGTCTTGCAGCAACTCGACCACTTCGCCCCGCGCCAAAAAGGGCTCGGCGATGAAGTCCGGCTGGCGCGTGATGCCCAGCCCCTCGGCCGCCGCCTGTGTGAGCGCCACGCCGTTGTTGGACCGGATGCGGCCACGCACCGCAAAGGCGCTGACCTGTCCCGCCTCGGCATAGGCCCAAGTGGCCGCGTTCATGGTCATGGAATAGATCAGGCATTCGTGGTGCCGCAATTGCGCGGGGTGCAGTGGCTGGCCATGCGCCGACAAGTAGGCGGGCGAAGCCAGCGTGAGCAAGCGGCAATCGCCCAGGTGCCGCACGATGTCGCCCGGCTGCAAATCGGCGGTGATGCGGATCGACAGGTCGATGCCTTCTTCGATCAGGTTGGCCCGCTGGTCCGAGAAATCCATCATCAGCTCGATGTGCGGCTGCGCTTTGGCAAAGGCCAGCAAGGCCGGCATCAGCCGCTGCAAGCCAAAGCTCAACGGCAAGCCCAGCCGGATGCGCCCACGCGGCACGGCCTTTTCTTCGTCCAAGCTGGCCTCGGCCGCGTCCACCATGTTGAGGATGACGCGGCACTTTTCGAGGTAAGCCGCGCCAGCAGCCGTGAGCGTCAGGCTGCGGGTGCTGCGCGTGATGAGCTTGACGCGCAGTTGCTTTTCCAGCGCGGCGATCTGGCGCGTGATGACCGAACGGGCCACCTGCAGCTGGTCAGCCACAGCGGTGAAGCTGCCGGCTTCGGCCACCCGCACAAAGGTTTGCATCGCATCGAGTTTGTCCATTGTTGCTGATTGTGCAACAAACATTTGCACATTGGTTACTTTTTCTGTTCTTCATCCCGCTCTACAGTCCGACCCATGCCTTCCCCCAAATCTGTTTTGTTTGTGCCGCACGGCTCGCCCATGTTTGCCCTGCACCCTGGCGCTGCTGGCGCGGCCATGAGCCAGTTGGTGCCTCAGCTGGGCACGCCCCGTGCCATCGTGGTGGTCAGCCCACACTGGGAAACGGCCGTGCCCACCGTGGGCTTTGCCACCCGGCCCGAGACCCTCCACGACTTTGGTGGCTTTGACCCGCGCCTGTACCAGATGCAATACCCGGCCACTGGCTGCCCCGAAGCCGCAGCGCAGGTGGTGGCCGCCTTGCAAGCGGCCGGCCTGCCCGCAGCGCAAGACGCTCAGCGCGGCCTGGACCACGGCGCCTGGACACCTTTGCGCCAAATGTTTCCGGATGCCGACATCCCGATCGTCCCGCTGTCGGTGCAAAGCCATCTGGGCCCGGCACACGCCTTGCGCGTGGGCCAGGCGCTGGCACCGCTGACCGCGCAAAACATCCTGGTCATCGGCTCGGGCAACGTGACGCACAACCTGCGCGACTTCATGATGGTGAGCATGCAAGGCGGTGCCACACCGGCCTATGTGCAAGCCTTTGCCGACTGGGTCCACACCCACATGGTGCAGCGCGATGTGGCCGCTTTGCTGAACTACCGCCAGCAAGCAGCCGGCCAACGCGCCCACCCCACCGACGAACATTTGCTGCCTTTGTTCACCGCTTGGGGCGCTGCGGGTGCTGACGCACAGCCAGAAGCGTTTTTTCGGGGCATCAGTGACCATGTGATCGCCATGGATGGCTACACTTTCCACTGAATTGGACACACGATGAGCACCCACTACACCCCCCTTGCCAAAAGCCTGCACTGGCTGATGGCCCTCATGGTCTTTGGCCTGCTGGGCCTGGGCTTTTACATGAGCGACCTGCCCCTGTCGCCCGAAAAACTGCAGCTCTACTCCTGGCACAAATGGGCCGGCGTGACGGTTTTTGTGTTGGTTTGGGTGCGCCTGGCCTGGCGCATCACGCACCGGCCACCGCCCATGTCGGCAAGCCTGTACGGCGCCGTGAAGCTGGCCGCCATGGCAGGCCACTGGATGCTTTATGTGTTCATGGTCGTCATCCCCTTGAGCGGCTGGCTGATGAGCTCGGCCAAGGGCTTTCAAACCGTCTGGTTCGGCGTGCTGCCGATCCCGGACCTGATTGGCAAAGACAAGGCCTTGGGCCGCTCGCTGGCCGAGCTGCACAGCGCGCTGAACGTCGGCTTTCTCCTGCTGATCGTGGTGCATGCGCTGGCCGCCTTGATGCACCACTTTGTGCACAAAGACGACACGCTGCGCCGCATGTTGCCCGGCCAACCCCAACCCTGAGAACACCATGAAATTTTTGAAAACACTGGCGCTCGCCGCCACCGCCTTGGCCCTGCAGGCACAAGCGGCCCCTTACCAGGCCATCGTTCCCGCCAAAAGCAGCGTGACCTTCAGCTACAAGCAAATGGGCGTGGCCGTGGACGGTCGCTTCAAGAAGTTTGCCGCGCAGGTCAACTTTGACCCCGCCAAAGCCGAAGCTGGCAAAGCCAGCTTTGACGTGGAGCTGGCCAGCGTGGATGCCGGATCGAGCGAGGCCGACGACGAAGTCGTGACCAAGTCCTGGTTCAATGCGGCGGCCTTTCCCAAGGCCAGCTTTGTGGCCAAGCAGTTCAAGCCCACCGCGCCCAACCAATACGAAGTCACCGGCAGCCTGACCATCAAGGGCCAGACCCGCGAGGTGAAGTTCCCGATGAAGCACACGGCGCAAGGCAAAGACGGCGTGCTCAGTGGCAGCTTCACCCTCAAGCGGGGCGACTTCAACATCGGCGAAGGCATGTGGGCCAAGTTCGATGTGGTGGCCAACGACATCCAGGTCAACTTTTCCCTCACCGCCCAACCGGGCAAATGAATTTCAACCCCACGGAGTACAACCCATGACATCTTTGAAAAAACTCAGCGCCGCTTTGGCCTTTGCATCCCTGGCCGCTGGCTCGGCATTGGCCGCACCGGTGACCTACAACGTGGACGCCAACCACACCTTCCCGCGTTTTTCGTACAACCACTTTGGCTTCTCGACCCAGCTGAGCAGCTTCAGCAAAACCAGCGGCAAAGTGGTGTTCGATGCCGAAGCCAAAACAGGCTCGGTGGACATCGAAATCGACATGACCTCGGTCAACACCGGCTCGGTGGACTTCAACGGCCACATCCAGGGCGAAGACTTCTTGGACACCGCCAAGTTCCCCAAGGCCACCTTCAAGTCCACCAAAGTGGTGTTTGAAGGCGACAAGCCCAAAGCCATCGAAGGCAACCTGACCATCAAAGGCGTGACCAAGGCCGTGACCTTGACCGTGACCGGCTTTGAAGCCAAGCCCCACCCCATGGCCAAAAAGCCCGCTTTGGGCGCCAACGCTTTCACCAACATCAAGCGCTCTGAATTCAATGCCGCCAAGTACGTGCCTTATGTGGCCGACGAAGTGCGCATCGACATTTCGATCGAAGCCATGGCCGCCCAGTGAGCCACTGAGCCCATGACCTCATGACCCCGGCCACCGGGTCATGCAACGCACAAGCCCCTCAGGATGCGCCGTCGTCCTCAGGGGCTTTGTCTTGGGCGATCACCAAATCGGCACGTACCGCCCGCACACGGTCATCGACGTAGTAGCCGCCGTACTCGGTGTACTTGAGCAAGACCCGGCCGCAAACCCCGCAGCCGAACACATCGCAGCGGTTGTACGGAAAGAAGGCCGGTGCAATCGGCGCATCCACCGAGTCGTAACGGGTCTTGTGGGGGTGCCATTCTTCGTACGTCGGCTCGGGGCCAAAGCGGTCGGCCGGGCGCAAGCTGCCCAAGGGCGTCAGCTGCACGGCAGGCCAGCGCTCACCGGGCACGCTCTCCCAAGCGGCGCAAGCGCCCATGCTGCAGCTGCACGCCTGAGACGGCTTTTGGGCCAGTGCTTTCAAATCTGCGGCCAGCAGGGGGGCTTGTTCTGTGCTCATGATTCAGGCGGGTGGGACTTGCGCCATTGTGAACGCCCGCGACGTGGATCGCGGGCCCTGACGGTTAGTATTTACAGACCTGACCCGAGGAGCTCCATGTTCGCTTCGACCACACGCCGCCAATGGGTGGCTCAAACCGCCGCGCTGTCGGCCACCCCTTGGTTGGCCCAGGCCGACACTTGGCCCAACAAGCCACTGCGCCTGGTGGTGCCCTTTGCACCCGGCGGCAGCTCCGAGATCGTGGCCCGCGCCGTGGCCGGCGAAATGGCCAAGACCTTGGGCCAAAGCGTGTTCGTGGACAACAAGCCCGGCGCAGCCGGCAACATCGCCATGCAAGAGGTGGCGGGCAGCACCGACGAGCACACCCTGATCTTGGGCCACATCGGCACCTTGGCGGTGAACCCCTACATCTTCCCCAAGCTGCCCTACGACGCCAACAAAGACTTTGTGCCGATCACGCTGATCTCCAAAGTGCCCAGCCTGTACGTGGTGCACCCCGATCTGCCCGTGAAAAATCTTAAAGAGTTCGTGGCCTATGCCAAGTCCAAACCCGGCCAGCTGAACTACGGCTCGGCCGGCAACGGCAGCGCCGGGCACCTGGCTTTTGAATACCTCAAGATGGCCACCGACACCTTCATGCTGCACGTGCCTTACCGCGGCACCGGCCCCATGCTGACCGACCTGATGGCCGGCCGATTGCAAGCGGCCGCAGCAGGCGCGCCTGCGCTGATGCCGTTCATCAAGGCGGGCAAGTTGCGCTGCATCGCCATCGGCACCAGCTCGCGTCTGCCGCAACTGCCCGATGTGCCCACCGTGGCCGAGCAGGGCTACAAAGGCTTTGAGATGACCCAGTGGTACGGCCTGCTGGCCCCCAGCAAATGGCCCAAGGCCCACATCGACCGGCTGGAGCAAGAAGCCGTCAAAGCCGCACGTGGCAAAACCGTGAGCGACAAACTCAGCCAAGACAACGCCTTGGCCGTGGGCAACACCCGTGCCGAATTTGAAGCTTTCATCTTGCAAGAACAAGCCCGCTGGAAGCCCGTCATTGCGCGGGCGAAGATCGTGCCGGAAGGGGTTTGAGCGCCCCCACACCGTCCTGGCTCTACGCAATCACCTGTTTCATCCACCCTTCAGGAGACAACCATGGCAATTTATGAACTGCGCACCTACTCGGCCATCGTCGGCAAAATGGCCGAGCTGACCGCCCTCTACACCCACGAAGGCTGGCCCGCGCTGTCCAAGCACCCGCAAAAACTGGTGGGCTATTTCACCGGCGACATCGGCGCTCTCAATGAGCTGATCCACATCTGGAAGTTTGACGACGACGCCGACCGCCGCGCATTTTGGGCCGGCGTGTTCAGCGACCCCGAGTTCATGGCCTTCGCCGCCAAAATACGCCCACTGATCCGCGAACAAAACAACAAGCTCATGCTGTCTGCGCCTTGGGGCCCCCAACCCTGATGGCCGTCAAAAAAGCCCCTCAACCTGCTGGCTGAGGGGCTAAAGCCATGAAATGATCAAGGCAACTGCAATGCATCGGCAGATCGCGCACCAGCGGGCGACCCGTTGGCGCTGGGGTTAAAAGTCTTGCTGCTTGGCAAGACTGGCGCCTGCCCAAAAGACCAGGCCCACCAAAACGGAGCCTTTGGCCCACGCGACCAGTTGAGGTGATTCAACAAAGAGCCCGAACAGAACGCCCTGCATGATCATCAAGGTCCCGCCGGACCGAAACGCGTCCATGACGTGCGCCCAGTTGATCCTGTATTTGGATTTCATCTTCACTCCCTGAAATGTGGATGAGGGCTCAGTATACTGTTTATTCGTACAGTCTTTTCAAGAAAATACCAACGCTGCTCAAGACCTTGGATGAAGTGGGCAGTTCAGGCTGCGCCACTGCAACTGGCATCATGCTGAAGCCCACTGATGATGGTGGGACACCAAAAGGTAAGTGTTTGATTTCATGCGGCTTCCAACCAACCCGATCATTCAACGTCGTAGGCGTGGCCCATTGAGCCTTGTACTTTTTTGGAAGTTGGCTCACTGAGGTCTGTTTTTTTAGGGCCATCCAAACAACTTCTCGACCCACCTACTTTGGCCGTGGGCTGAATGACTCACTTGCAGCGATAGCTGCCGGTCGTGTCCCGCAGTCACTTGTTAGCTTTATGCTAGAAGCAGTCACTCAAATTCAATCGTCAATGTTAGGTTCGCTGACCGCTTTCAGGTGACCAGCTGACACTTGCAAAGCTCTGGATCGCTTCAAGGTGATGACGGTCCGCTTTATATGGGTGCGACCGGGTACTAACGACCCGAAGCGGAAATTCGACCAACCCAAGTCAAAGACCGCTTTTAAGTTGCAACCTGTCATTTTCATGTGGTAGCAGGTAGATATGCTGACGTCTCCAAACAGTTGAGTTCGGCGCATTAACTGCTTCAGCCGTTATAAGAAACTCAAATCAATCCTCTGCAAATCTGATTACGGCTTTTTAGGAAGGATCACTACACTGACTGACCATGAAAGCAACCCTACTCTACTTCGGTACCAACGCTACTCGCTACGCCGATCCCTACATTCATGACGGATGTGAAGCTTTTTCTATTTCACGCGTCGACTCGCCATCATGGCAGGCCACTGTCACGGAGATCCGCGAAGCTGCGCACTCCACCCTGGTCTGCTCGTGCGAGGACATGATCAAATGCTGATGACAGTGCAAGAGTGGGTCTACCCTCTGGTAGTTGTCCTAACCGGTTACGTCGTTATGGGAATCACTGGCTTTGGTTCGGCGCTGGTTCTGGTGCCTCTGCTTGCTCGGCAGTGGCCACTTGCAGAGGTGGTGTCTCTGGCCATATTGCTGGACATCCCAGCTTCCATGCTTCATGGAGGACTGAACCTCAGTCAGGTTCGGTGGAAAGAGCTCCTACGCCTGCTGCCTGGCCTAGTTGCCGGAACCTTACTCGGGATCTGGCTTCTGGGTCAACTCGACAAGCGATGGCTGCTTCTTGTTCTGGGTTCCTATGTAGTTTTCGTAGGGGTCAAGGCGCTCATGCCACAAATCTCTTTACGCCCTGTTCATACACGCTGGGTTCATGTGGCCGGGGCGTTGGTGGGACTCGTGGAGGTGATGTTTGCGACTGCTGGGCCAGTGGTCGTGGCATGGCTGCAACGCAGACTCAATGATGTGGCAGGGCTCAGGGCAACGGTTCCCGTGGTTATGGTGCTCGCTGGCTCGATCGCAGTCGCTGTGCTTGTTAACACTGGACAGATCGACGTGCACACGGTCATACCTCGATGGTTAGTGGCATTGCCGGTAGCAGCATCAGGCGTCATTCTTGGCAACCGTTTGGCCTCGCACATCCACCCTTTGCTGATGAGGCGGATCATGGCCGCCTTGCTTGCGGTCAGCGGGCTGACCTTGATGCGGCATTTTTGGATCTGATCGAGATCCAATACCTTGCCTGCAATCTCCTTAACTTAACGCGACTTGCCTTATCCAGCCCAGCAATTCATTTGCTGCAGGCGTCAGCGCCTGATTGGAACGACGCAGTATGGCAATGTTCAATGTGGGCGGTGTTTCCTTGATAGGAATCACACACAGTTTTTGCTTCACGTGCTCCTGCTCAAAGATTCGCCTAGGCAACGTGGCCACCAAATCGGAATGAGCCACCACTGCGGGCAAAGCCAGTAATGACTCAAAGATGATTGCTGGCTTGGGCGGCTCCATGCCGCTGGCCCTGAAAGTTTCCTCAATGACCGCTCCTGGACCCCGCGTCACGGTGGCGTGCGCCCAGCGTGCATTGTGCAGATCCTTGAGGGATGTAGTTTTGGCCAAGGGATGCTGTTTGTTCGCCACGATGACAACTTCACTGAGATAAAGTTCCTCGGCATCCAGTCCTGTCTCCAAGTCACTTGCATGGAAGGGCGTGACTGCAAAGTCCAACTGGCCATCGCGCAGCTGCGGGCCGATAGCAGGGTATGTGCCCTCAATGCAATGCACCTGCACTTGAGGATACTTGTTCATAAAGGGGCGCAGCGCCTGAGGAAGCACCGACAGGGCCACCGCTGGCGAGGTAGCCAGTCGGACATGCCCGCCCAAATCACCCCGGATCTGAGCCATTTCCTCTTGGGCTCGGACTGATTCTGAAACGATCAAATTGGCCCTGGGCAACAGAGCCTCACCATAGGCTGTCAGGCTAACGCCCCGCTTGGTGCGAACCAGCAGTTGGCAGCCCAGCTCATTTTCAAGCTGCTGGATCGCCAGCGTCAGGGCCGGCTGTGACATGTGCAACTGCTCGGCCGCCGCACGAACGCTGCCCAACTGATGCAAATGAATCAAGGCACGCAGGGTCTGAATACGCATGCGGGTTTTTCCGGTGATTTACTTTCCTGATCATAAGGGCAAAAACTTCATTGGAGGTCCGATCCAATCTTGCTTAGCATCCGTGCACCTTACAAAACCAACGGAGACTACTTTGCAACATTTCATCACGCGACTCCTCAAGCGCACCACCCAAGCCGCCACTGTGCTTGCTTGTGCAGCAGCTCTGCCCGCACTGGCCGATCCGAGCTATCCTTCGCGCCCCATCAAGATCATTGTTCCCTGGAGCCCAGGTCTGCCTGCCGACGTGGCTGCCCGTGCTGTGGCCGAACGCATGTCCGTTTCGATGAAGCAGCCCATCATGGTCGAAAACCGTCCAGGCGCCTCGGGCACCTTGGGCTACACAGAGTTGCTCAAGCAACCCGCAGACGGCTACACCGCTTATGTGCTGTCTTCTGCTTCCATGGTGCTGCCCGTGATTTACCCAAGTCGCCGTCTGGAATACACCAAAGATCTCAACGCAGTGGGGCACATGCACTGGAGCTACAACGCCGCGGTGGTACCGACCGACTCGAAACTGAACAATCTGGAGTCCATCGTGACCCGGGCCAAGGCCGAACCCGCCAAGCTGACTTTTGCTTCAGCCGGTAACGGCACGCCCGCACACATGGCTGGGGAAGCGTTCAATCGCGTGGCCAATATCGACACCGCTCATGTGCCCTATGTACAGCTGCCCATGGCCATGAACGACTTCTTGGGTGGCCGGATCGACTTCATGTTTCTCACCACAGTGGCCGCAATCCCACAGATTAATGGCGGCAAGATGCGAGCCTTGGCTGTGACTTCGGCCAAGCGCCTGCCGGCGCTGCCCAACACGCCGACCATGGCTGAACTGGGTTACCCAAAGTTTGTGTTTCGTTCATTTGAAACTTTGACGGTGAAGGCCGGCACACCTCGGGCCATCATCGACAAGCTCAACGCCGAACTCAACAAGGCCCTGGCCGTCACGGCTTTGCGCGATCAATTCATTTCCAACGGCTGGGATGTCGAACCCATGAGCGTGGATCAGATCACCAAGGTCATGGCCAGCGAAAGCGAGCGCTGGATTCAATTGGGTCGCGATCTGCAACTCAAGGCCGACTGAGCTCTGGACCGTCTTTCAACCTTAGGAATCAGCATGTTCATTCGCAATGCATGGTACGTAGCGGCCACGGCCTCTGAAGTGGGCGCCGAACGCCCTCTTGGCCGCACCCTTCTGGGTGAAAAGGTGGTACTTTTTCGCACACCGCAAGGGCAAGTTTCAGCGCTGGAGGACCGTTGCTGCCATCGCTTGGCACCACTGTCGCTCGGTGACATCGAAGAGGGCGGTCTGCGCTGTCGTTATCACGGCATGAAGTTCGACGCCTCGGGCAAATGTGTGGAAATTCCGGGCCAGTCCGAGATTCCTGCCGCTATGTGCGTACGCAATTTCCCCCTTGTGGAGCGCCATGGCTTTCTTTGGATCTGGATGGGCGACGCCAGCCTCGCGGACGAGGATCTGATCGTCGATTGCCACTGGAACAACGCCCCAGGTTGGCCAACTGCAAGTGGCTACATTCATTACAAGGCCAACTACCAGCTGATTGCAGACAACCTGCTGGACTTTTCACATTTGACCTTTGTTCATAAAACCACACTGGCCAATGCCGGCTTTCCCAACTCGCGCGCAGAAGTCGAGCCTTTTGATCGCGGGATCAAGCTGACACGTCAAATCCTTGATTGCGACCCGTCTCCGCTGCACAAAATGGCAGGTGGCTTCACTGGTCGCGTGGATTTCTGGAATCGCCAGATCTGGTGGTTGCCCAGCGTTTTCGAAAATTGGGCCGGCTCTGCCGTCGCGGGTGGCGAAGGCCCACCGCACGAGCGTCCAGGTGCCTTGCACTTCCGTCATTTCTCGCTGCTCACGCCCGAGACCGAGAAATCTACACACTACTTTTGGATTCACCCCTGCGACTTTCCACACGGCGATGCGTCCTTGATCGATGCCGTAGGCCAGGGCATTCAAACGGCCTTTGCCGAAGACCGCTGGATCATCGAAGAGCAGCAGCAGGTGATGGACCAATTCCCGGACGTCAAGCCCAAAGGGTTGGTTTCGGATGTGGCGCTCAACCGAGTGCGCAACATGATCCAGCAACTGGTGAATAAGGAAGCGGTAGCTACGCGCCCTGTCATTCCAGTGGTCAAGCAAGGGGTCACTTCGTGAGCGCAGTCCTTGAGCCGAAGATGAGCACTTCTGTCAATGCCCAAGCGGCAAGCCTGCCTGTGCAATTGTTCATAGGCGGCCAGTGGCAGATGGCCCAGGGTGGTAAGACCTTCAAGCGTTTTAGTCCACTCGACCCCCAATTGAGCACAGAGGCCAGCGCTGCCGGTGTGGCCGATGCACAGGCAGCAGCCAACGCCGCCGCTGCCGCCCTGCCTGCTTGGGCCGCTACGGGACCCGGCCAGCGCCGCGATATATTGCTCAAAGCCGCGGCCTTGCTGGCGACACGTGCCCATGACGTTGCTGCTGCGATGTCGCTTGAAATTGGTGCTTCAGCACTTTGGGCCCAACGCAACATCGGTCATGCAGCAGGCACCCTGCGCGAAGCAGCCGCCTTGGCCACTCAGATCTCTGGCGAGATCATTCCCTCGGACGTACCCGGTCTGGTGTCTATGGGGGTGCGTCAACCCGCCGGTGTGGTGCTTGGCATCGCTCCGTGGAACGCTCCCATCATTTTGGCGGTGCGCGCCATTGCGGTGCCGCTGGTGTGCGGTAATACGGTGGTGCTCAAAGGCTCGGAAACCTGTCCGCGAACACACGCCCTGATTGCGCAGGTGCTGCAGGAAGCAGGCCTGCCGCCCGGCGTGTTGAACTTCATCGTCAATGCTCCCCAGGATGCTGCCGACGTGGTGAACGCCCTGATCGCTCACCCTGCAGTGCGTCGCGTCAACTTCACGGGCTCGACCAAAGTGGGGCGTCTCATTGCCCGTGCCTGCGCAGAACACCTCAAGCCCGCCGTGCTGGAATTAGGCGGTAAGGCGCCGCTCCTGGTTTTGGACGATGCCGACTTGGATGCTGCCGTGGCTGCCGCCACTTTTGGTGCTTTCAACAACTCGGGCCAAATTTGCATGTCCACTGAGCGGCTCATCGTGGATGAATCGCTCGCCGACGAATTTGCCACCAAGCTGACAGCGCGAGCGAAGGCCCTACCTTTGGGCGATCCGCGTGAAGGCAACTTCGTCCTTGGCTCGGTGGTAGACCCATCTGCCGTTGCCCGTTGCAATGCACTGATTGACGACGCACTGGCCAAAGGAGCCAAGCTGCTGTGCGGCGGCAGAAGCGACAACACACTCATGCAAGCCACCGTTTTGGATCATGTGAACAATGCCATGAGCATCTATCACGATGAATCCTTCGGTCCGGTCAAAGGCATCATTCGTGTGCGTAGCGAAGACCATGCCATTGCCGTGGCCAACGACACTGAGTTTGGTCTCTCGGCTTCAGTCTTCAGCAGTGACTTTCAGCGCGCTTGGCGTGTGGCCTCACGCATTGACTCGGGCATCTGCCACATCAACGGCGCCACTGTGCATGACGAAGCTCAGATGCCTTTTGGTGGCGTTAAGGCATCTGGCTATGGCCGCTTTGGCGGACGTGCCGGCATCGACGCGTTCACAGAGCTGCGATGGATCACCATGCCATCTGCGCCTCGCCAATACCCCTTCTAGAAAGTAGATCCATGCAAGTTCAAGCCGCGGTGCTTCATGCACCTCAGGGCGCGCTCGCCCTAGAAACGCTCGCTCTGGAAACCCCCAGAGACGACGAGATCCGTGTACGGCTTGTCGCCACTGGCGTATGCCACACTGACATCGCCATGATTGGGCGTCCCTTCCCGGTGCAAAAGCCCATCGTGCTCGGCCACGAGGGTGCGGGCATTGTGGAATCGGTAGGACGCAGCGTGACCAAGGTCAAGCCTGGTGATCGCGTGGTCATGAGCTACAACTTCTGCGGTGAATGCCCCAGCTGCCATGACCATGCCACCAGCTACTGCCATGACTTTGCAGGCACCAATTTTGTGGGACTGCGCAAGGATGGCAGCGCGGCCTTGTCGCTGGGCGGACAATCTGTCAGGCATAACTTCTTCGGCCAGTCATCCTTTGCCACACACTGCCTGTGCACCGAAAAGAATGTGGTGAAGGTACCCGACGAAGTCTCCGACCAGACCTTTGAGCTGTTGGGCCCTCTGGGCTGCGGCATCCAGACCGGTGCCGGGGCGGTCATCAATGTGCTCAAACCCCAGTTGGGACAGTCGCTGGTTGTGTTTGGTGCGGGCGCTGTGGGTCTGGCTGGCGTGATGGCTGCGAAGGCCATTGGCGTCGGCATCCTAATTGCTGTGGATAAGGTGCCTCAACGCCTGGCTTTGGCGCGGGAGCTGGGTGCCACCCACACCATTGATGTTTCTCAAACGCCTGATGTGGCTACACAGATCAAGCGCATCACGGGACATGGTGCTCACTTCAGCCTGGACACCACAGGCATTCCAGCGGTCACTCGCCAAGCGCTAGATGCGCTGGGTCCAAGAGGTGTCTGCGGTTTTGTGGGCGGGGCGGCGGTAGGCGCTGAGCTGGCCGTCGATGTGCGCGACATGATGATTCAGGGCAAGACACTGCGCGGCATCGTCGAAGGCGATGCCAATGCCGACGTCTTCATCCCCACGCTGATCCAGATGCATCTGCAAGGCCTTTTTCCCCTGGAAAAGCTGGTACGCATGTACGCCTTCGAGCAGATCAATGAGGCCATTGCCGACTCCAAGTCGGGCGCTACGGTCAAGCCCATTTTGAAATTCACAACCCCCACCACATGAGTGCCACCATGGACGCAGGCAAAACATTCAAGGTACGTGTGAGCAAGAAAGAGCTGCTGACGCCAGAAATCGCCTTGTTCGAGCTGAGTAGTGAAGATGGTAGCCCGCTGCCCGCCTTTGAAGCAGGCGCACATGTTGACGTGGGCACGCCTTCTGGCAAGACCCGCCAATACTCGCTGTGCGGGAATCCTCATCAGGCGCAGCGCTATGAGATCGCGGTGCTCAAGGAAACTGCTGGGCGCGGCGGCTCGCAATCCATGCATGAGGGCGTTCAGGCTGGCGACGAGCTCAGCATCAGCGCGCCCCGCAACCAGTTCGCTCTGACTCTAGGCGCACAGCGCAGTCTGTTACTGGCTGGCGGCATCGGCATCACGCCACTTCTGAGCATGGCCCAGACGTTGAGCCAGACGAATCAGGAATTTTCATTACACTACTGCGCCCGCGCAGCCGCCCGTGCGGCCTTCGTGGACCGCATTGAGTCCTCGGACTTTGCTGACAAGGTGCATTTTCACTTTGATGATGGTCTCGCCGAGCAAAAGCTGGACATGCTTGCCCTGCTTGCCTTACCTCAGCCGGGTATCCACCTGTATGTGTGTGGGCCGCAAGGCTTCATGGATGCGGTACTCACCACTGCACGAAAACAGGGTTGGCCAGAAGATCAGTTGCATTACGAATTCTTCAAGGCCGAGCCAGTCAGCACAGCAGTGGCGAACAGTTTTGAGGTGGTGCTGGCCAGTTCCGGGCAGGTGATCAGGGTGGATGCTGGTCAAACTGTCATCGCAGCTCTGGCTGCAAACGGCGTGTCGGTCATGACTTCTTGTGAGCAAGGCGTATGCGGCACCTGTGTGACTCGCGTGCTTGAAGGAGAGCCCGACCACCTTGACATGTACTTCACACCAGAAGAAAAGGCCATCAACGACCAGTTCCTGCCATGCTGTTCACGCGCGAAGTCTTCACGTCTTGTCTTAGACCTTTGAGATAAAACAAATGGCTACTCCAGTTTATCCTGGCTTGATTTAAGGCTACGCCTCTTTGGGTTGAATCTTGCATCTAATCCTCAACGCCGTGACGAAATTACTTCTTATAACTTGGAGCAGATCTTCACGATAGATATACCAATGACGTCAATTGGCCGCCTGGAGCCCGTCATACCTCTCATCCGATGACCGCAATTCAACGCAGTCACACCAAAAGGATGAAAGATCCAAACAAAGCAGCCACAGTGGTTAAAAAGCTTGCAACACCAACAGCCAAGCCTGAGTTTGAATTGCACCGCTTTGCAATCAGACGCTCCCACCTAAGGAATGCGAGCAGCGCGAAAGCTCCGGCAAATAGCGAAAGAAGCGCACAAGCTAACAACAACGACACTTGCTCTTTTTGTATTCCCAGTCGTAAAACGATAAGAACGGTCGCCATCATGACCAAGGCTGTTCTTTTCCAAGCCAAAGCTGTTCTTTCAGCTTGTAAACCGGCGTCATGAGGGAGATTCACAGCAACACCAGAGATCCGGCAGTAATCATCGCTAAAACCACCACTGCCGCCGC
The DNA here is from genome assembly GCA_002255935.1 of Comamonadaceae bacterium PBBC2. Taxonomy (GTDB): domain Bacteria; phylum Pseudomonadota; class Gammaproteobacteria; order Burkholderiales; family Burkholderiaceae_C; genus Limnohabitans_A. The sequence continues at coordinate 57,169 of NKIO01000004.1, read as the reverse complement.
TAACAAAACAATCAAGAAGGACTTAGGCAGCGGGGCGTCGTGCCGCATGGCATGGTCACATCGACGCCAGTGCAGATAAGCTCCGAGTGACAGTGCCCCTGACATCATGATGAGTCCAGAGCACAAACCAAGGCGAAGTCCAATCGGCTCGATCCGGGTGCCGTACTGGTAAAGCAAGACACCGCCGGCTAACAACGCCAAAGCAGTGCGTATCCACGCCAAGAAGGTTCGCTCATTGGCCAAAGAAAAACGGTAATCGGGCTCTTTGCCTAAATGTTCTTCGCTCATCAACGGGTCCGACATGACTTATCTCTGCGGCATATCGGCTTTTGAGTAGCCAAGGCTCACCGCTGCGTCTTCGGGGATGGCTGGCACTGTAGCGTCCCAGGCTTCCCAAGCGGCACGCAAAGCTTGAAGTTTCTCGGGCTGGTGCTTGGCCAAGTTAGCCCGCTCGCGTTCGTCCGCCGGGATGTTGAACAAATAGTCGTGGCCGTCTACACGCAGGTATTTGAAATCGCCCATTCGCAAGGCGCGCTGGCCCCGGTGGTTCATGCGCCAGTAAAGCGGGCGCTCAAACTGTTGGCTGGCATCGCGCAGCACGGGCAGCATGGACACACCGTCAAAGGGCAAGTCGTCTTGGGCCTTGGCACCCGCCAACTCGACCATGGTGGCTGACCAATCCATGGTCATGCAGTGCTGGGCCGATGTGCCGCCGGGCGCAATCACAGCAGGCCAGTGCGCGATCCAGGGTACGCGAATGCCGCCTTCGGTCAGGTCCATCTTGCCGCCGACAAAAGGCCAGTTGTCAGAGAACCGCTCGCCCCCGTTGTCGCTGGTGAAAACGATCAAGGTGTTGTTGAGTTGGGCCGTCTTTTTGAGCGCATCGACCAACCACCCAATGCCTTCGTCCATGTGGTGGATCATGCGATGGTAAGTGTGGATGTTGCCGCCGTGCAGGTGGAACAGGTTGTCCTTGACCTCTTGCGCCAGGGCGTGGTCTTCGCGGGTTTCCCAAGGCCAGTGTGGCGCTGTGTAGTGCAGGCTCAAAAAGAAGGGCGTGCCCTGCGCGGCGCCGGGGGCCATGCGCTCGACAAAATCCACCGCTTTGTGCGAGATCAGGTCGGTCAGGTAACCGTCTTCGTGTTTCTCTTCTTCGTTGGTGTATAGGTCGTGCGTGCCGTTGTTGCTGGCGTGGGTGAAGTAATCCACCCCGCCTGACATGGGACCAAAGAACTCTTCGTAACCGGACTTGATCGGGCTGAAGTGTGGCGGGTAACCGAGATGCCACTTGCCAATCAAGGCAGTGCGGTAGCCACTGGCCTTGAGCAGGGAAGGCAGCGTGGGGTGCTCGGGCGGCAGGCCCAGCACGGTGCTGCCTTTGCTCTTACTGCTGATCGGCTCGTCGGCACCGCCGCGAAGGCGGTACTGGTAGCGCGCAGTCATCAGTGCAAAGCGGGTGGGCGAGCACACGGGCGAGTTGGCGTAACCCTGTGTGAACTTGAGGCCGCCTGCGGCCAGCCGGTCGAGCACGGGCGAGACTTTGCCAAACTTGGCGTCGCGGCCGCCATAGCAGCCGAGATCCGCAAAGCCGAGGTCATCGGCCACGATGAAAATGATGTTGGGGCGTGGGGTTTTCATAGATGGGATCAATCGACCTTCATGCCGGTCGCGCGTATCAAGCGACCAGATTGGGCACCGCAAGGGCAAGGCAGGAGCGCTTTCAACTGGTTACTGCCAGTGGGGTGGTTGTCTCCATGTCCAGTTAACTCTGTCAGCGTAACAATAATGCGGCCTGATGATCTCAAGCAGCGAACTCATCGAATTCGGTCATTTTGCTTGCAGAATGTCCAGAATTTGTGGGTGAAATAATCTGAAAAGCACCAGCTTTTAGAAAGCTGGTGCTATGTTTTATAGACCCAGTTAATCGCCAGGATCAATCCGCTTTAAAGCCAGATTTCCTGACTATTGGCGCCCAGCGCTTGGCGTCGTCTTGCATGGTTTTTTGCAGATCGGCTGCACTGCCGCCGCCAACGTCGAGACCCAAGCCGGCAAATCTTTCACGCACCTCGGGTGTTGCGAGTGCTTTATTCAAGGCTTTGTTGATGTCGTCGATGGCCGCTGTGGGCGTCTTGGCTGGGGCGTACATGGCAAACCAGCCTTGGCCGACGGCTTCGGGAAAGCCTTGTTCCTTGAAGGTCGGCACGTCCGGCATGACTTTGCTGCGCTGTGCGCCAGAAGTCGCCAGCACGGTGACTTTGCCTGCTTTGGCGTTTTGTTGCCACTCCATCACCACGTCAATACCGGCCGGGGCATGGCCTCCGAGTACCGCCGATTGCAGGGCCGCACCGCCGTTGAAGGGGACATGAACCATGTCGACTTTCAGGGCCGTTCCAATCATGACGCCAAAGAAGTGGGGCAAGCTGCCTGCGGCGGGGGATCCAAAGTTGGCTTGCTGCGGATTGGCCTTGAGCCATGCCGCGTAATCTTTGAGGTTTTTGACCGGTGAATTGGCAGGAACAGCCAGCGCAAACGAGAAGTCGCAAACCTTGCCAACAGGCGCAAAGTCGGTTTCGGGGTTGTAGCTGAGTTTGTTGAAGACCATGGGGGCCAGCACCGGCACCACGATGGGCGTGACCATGACGGTGTTGCCATCGGGCGCAGCAGATTTAAGCAAGTCGGCCGCCAGTCGGCCGCCTGCACCTGGGCGGTTGTCCACGATCACCGGGCGCTTGAGTTCGTCTTTCATCTTTTCGGCCACGATGCGGGTGACCACATCGATCGAGACACCTGCAGGAAAGCCGACGATCACGCGCAGTGTTTTGTCGCTTTGGGCGGATGCGGGCACTGCGGCCAGCAGGGACGTGGCCAGGGCCAGGGAGGTGATGAGGGTTCTGCGTTGCATGGTGTTGTCTCCGTTGTGGTGTGATTTAAGCGCAATGGTGGGTGAACTTGGTGTCCAGGAAGGCTTCCATGCCTTCGATGCCGGATTCGCTGCCGTAGCCGCTGTCCTTGAGGCCGCCAAAAGGAGCTTCCGGGACCGAGACGCCCATGCCATTGATGGCCAGGCTGCCCACTTCCAATTGGTCCGACACCTTCAAGATGGCGCGTGCTGAATCTGTGAACAGGTAGCCGGCCAGACCGTAGGCGGATTGGTTGGCCAAGTGCAAGGCATGGTCGATGTTGTCAAAAGGGGTCAATGTGACCACGGGGCCAAAAGGCTCTTCTTGGATGACGGGTGATTCCGGGTTCACGTGCGTGAGCAAGCTCACGGGAGCGAAGAACCCGGTGGTCGGGGCTGTGCCTTGGTGCAGTTGGGCACCCGCTTGCACAGACCGATCAATCAGATCACGCACAGCGGCCAGTCGCCGTGCGCTGGCCAGTGGCCCCATTTGCGTGGCGGGGGCCATGCCGTCGCCCAGGACCAGCTTGTGGCTGGCTGCGGTGAAGGCGTCCAGGAAATCGCCTTCGATGGTGCGGTCCACATAAAAGCGCGTGGGGGCTAGGCAAGCTTGGCCTGCATTGCGGAATTTGTGCACCACCATCTGTGCCACGGTTTTGTCGATGTCGGCATCTGCACAAACGATCACCGGCGCATGACCACCGAGTTCGAGTGTGATGCGCTTGAGGTGTTTGGCAGCCATTTGCGCCAGGTGCCGCCCCACGGGCACCGAGCCTGTGAAGGTGACCTTGCGGATGATGGGCGAGGCGATCAACTGTTCGGACACCTCGGCAGGCACGCCATACACCAGTTGCAAAGCGCCTGGCGGCAGCTCTGCGGCCAGGCAGTCGACCATGGCGGCGACGCTGGCGGGTGTTTCTTCGGCGCCTTTGAGGATGATGGAGCAACCTGCAGCCAGGGCGCCACCGATCTTGCGAGCGGACAGCACCAATGGGAAATTCCAGGGAGCAAAGGCGGCCACAGGACCGACCGGTTGTTTGAGCACCTGCATGCGGCTGTTGGGCAGTCGGGCGGGAATGATGCGGCCGTAGGTTCGCCGCGCTTCTTCGGCGTACCACTTGATCAGGTCGGCCGCCATGGCGCATTCGGCGCGGGCTTCGGCAAGTGGTTTGCCTTGTTCCAGGGTGAGCAAGGTGGCGATGTGCTCCATCTGTTCACGCATCTTGTTCACGCCTTTTTCGAGGCGGGCACAACGCTCGAAGGCGGGCACTTGCCGCCAGGCTTCAAAACCTTGCTGGGTGGCCTGCAGGGCTTGGTTGATGTCGTCGTGGTTGGCCAAGTGAAGCCGGTCTAAGGTTTCAGCGCTGGCCGGGTTGACGATGGCCACTGTCATAGCGTGACGGCCTGTGCGCCACTGCCCATTGATGAGCAGTTCGGGGGCCCGGTATGTGCTTTCGCCGCTCATATGTTGCGGCCTCCGTCCACATCCAAGCAAACGCCGGTGAGGTACGAGGCTTCATCGCTGGCCAGAAAGGTGACTGCGGATGCCACATCGGCAGGACGGGTAAATCGTCCCAGCGGGATGCGCATCAAAAAACGCTCGCGGTTTTCGGGGGTGTCTTCCATGCCCATGAAATCCCCCAGCATGGCCGTTTCACCAATCATCGGATTGACGGCATTGACGCGCACCCCCGACTTGGCAAACTCCAGCGCCAGGCCCTTGGTCAGGTTAATCATGGCCGCTTTGCTACCGCTGTACCAGGACAGGCCCGGGCCAGGCCGCACGCCGGTGGTGGATGCCACGTTGACGATGCACCCACTGCCTTGACTGACAAAACCTGGCAGCACCGTTTGTGCAGCCCAGAACAGACTTTTGACGTTGACTTTGTAGACGCGGTCGAACTCTTCCTCGGTCACTTGCAGTGCGGGTTTGTTGCGGTGGGTGGTGCCGGCGTTGTTGACCAGGATATCCAAGCCCCCCAGGTCTTTTCGGGTGCGGGCCACCATGTTTTCAAACGAGGCGCGGTCAGACACATCTGCGACGACACTGCTGGCCTGGCCACCGGCTGCGCGGATGCTTTCTGCGATGCGTTGCGCACCTTCTGCATTCAGGTCGGCCACCATCACGCTGGCGCCAGCCAAAGCCATGCGTTGCGCGATCGCGGCACCAAATCCGGACGCACCGCCGGTGACGATGGCAATTTTTTGATTCAGGTTCATAGGGGTTCTTAAAGTTCGATGACCAGTTGGGGGCCGTTGCAGCGGGAGATACAAGGGATAAAACGTTGACCTGCTGTGCGTTCTTGTTCACTCAGCACGTTGTCTTTGTGGTCTGGCTGTCCTTCGAGTACACGGACTTCGCAGGTGCCGCACAGACCCTCACGGCAGGCGTAGGGGTGATCTATACCGATTCGCTCCAAGGCTTCCAGGGGGCTTTCGTTGGCACCCACTTCGACCGTTTGCTGGCTTTTGGCCAGCACGAGCTGGAAAGCTGTGTGGGTCGAGTTGTCTTGGGCATGCGCTTTGAAGCGCTCCATCCGCACCGACCCTGCGGGCCAGTGTCTGGTGGTTTGTTCGATGGCATCAAGCAGGCCTGCAGGACCGCATGCGTAAACCGCATCCCAGGCCGATTCACCCAGCAAAGCCTGCAGGTTTAACGCGGTGGCTTGCTCCATGTCGAAATGGAAGTCGACCCTTTGAGGGGAGAGGGCATAGAGCTCTTCGTGAAATGCCATGCGACTGGCCGAGCGAGCGCATGCCACCAGTTGCCAGTCAAGACCGTGTTGTTGTGCAGCCTTGACCATGGCGTAGATGGGGGTGATGCCGATGCCTGCGCCAATGAAAAGGAATTTGCCCGGGACCTGAGTATCCAGCTCGAACAGATTACGAGGCGCGCTAATGTCAAGGCTGGTACCTGTGCGCAGTTTGTCGTGAATCCATGTGGAGCCACCACGGCTGTTGGCGTCACGCGCCACGGCGATTTGGTAGCTCGCTTGTTCTGCCGCACCTTCAGCATTGGTCAAGGAATATTGACGAATTAGCCCGTTGGGCAGATGCAGGTCGATGTGTGAGCCGGGCGATGCGCCCGGCATCGGCTGCTGGTCTGCCGCTTGGAGCTCGATCAGTACGATGTCCCTGGCGATGGCCTGCACACGCGTGATGACCGCTTGGATCATGCGTCCCCCCGCGCTGCCTCAACCTTGATCAGGCGATCAATGAGCCAACGAGCTTGGTTCAGGCCACTATCTGCGGCAATCGGTAACATGGGCCGGTCTGGGACCATATCGATGATCTTTTGTTGTGCTTCGATCATGGTGCGGTCTTCTTCGAAGGCTTCAACCACAGAGTCATAGATGGATTGCGTCATTTGTTCGTTGTCCAGCTCGAAATTGCGTGCCTGACAGAACCAGTAATGGCTGGTGCTTTCGGTCTCCGGTGTCTGGATGGAGGTGTGACGAAATTGCACAGCCTGAGACACCCGGGTGCCTTCTGGGGCGCCGGTGCCTGTGGGAGCTGAGCCTGCATCCATGCGCAATAACGCAGGGGGCGACCATTTGTAGATTTGCCAGCGATCGACTTTGCCCTCGAAGCTGGCCACTTTCTTGTGCAGACTGGGCATCTCGTCGTTGATGTACCAGCGGCTGATGGTCAGTGTGCCGTTGCCATCGGTGTTGCGTTCGATTTCTGGTTTCAAGCCGGCAGCGCTGTCGGTACCGAGTGTGGTGGGGTGCACCCACGCCAGATGGGTGAAATCCAGCAGGTTGTCGACGATCAGTTTGTAGTTCGCTTTGTAGTGGATGTAGCCGGGCTTCATACGCCAGTCTGGGGAGTCATGCCAGTGGTAATCCACGATGTCATCCGGATTGGCTTTTGCCGGGTCGCCCATCCACACCCATATCAGGCGGTTGCGCTCAGCCACAGGGTAGCTTTTAACGCACGTCTTAGGCGGGATCTTGTCCTGTCCAGGAATTTCTACACAGGCACCAGTCGGATCGAATTTAAGGCCGTGGTACATGCAACGCACGCAGTCCCCTTCTTTTCGGCCCAGATGTAAGGGGGCTGCCCGATGGCAGCAACGGTTTTCGAGGGCAACCGCACGGCCCTGTGTGTCCCTGTAAAGCAGCACCGGCTCGTTGAGCAGTGTTCTGGGCAACATGGTGTCTTGTGGAACTTCCGTGTCCCAGGCGGCAACGTACCAACAATTTCTGATGAACATGTGTGTCTCCTTGATTGGTAAACCCGTTTGTGAATTTCTTGACTTGACGAAATATTAGAAAAGTCACCTCATAATAGAAAATCAAAAATTCATGTGATTGATAGAAAACTTCTATATTGGTGATAACCATGAGACTTCCGACCCTGCAAGCACTTGTGCTGATCGAGGAGCTGGGCAGCATCCGGGCGGCCGCGCAAAGCATGGCCTTGACGCAGCCGGCCCTGACGGCCGCGATCCAGCAATTGGAAGCAGAACTCAAAGCCCCATTGCTGGTGCGCAGCAAAAAGGGCGTCACTTTCACCCACTTCGGGCAGGCCTTTTTGCGGCATGCCAAATTGATGGTGGGTCAGAGCCGCAGGGCACAAGACGAAATGGCGCAGCTGCGTGGCCATTGGGAGGGCACCATCAAGCTGGCGGTATCTCCAGCCATCGGTTTGGGCCTCTTGCCACAGGCCTTGCGGCAATTCACGCTGCAGCATCCTGAGGTCAAGGTGCATTGCCGCGATGGCCTTTACCCCAGCATTGCCCCAGTCATTCGGGATGGGACTTTAGATTTCGCGTTGACCCCGGTTCACCGGATGGATCTGGAGAGTGACTTGGTGGCGGAGCCCTTGTACTCCAGCCAAGTGGTCATCGTCTCCGGGGTGTCTCACCCGCTTTCACGGGCGGTACGACTGGCGCAACTGCAGGATTGCGCTTGGGTGCTGTCCAGCCCATCACGCGGACCGGGCGCTGTCATAGAGGAAGCTTTTCAGACCCATGGGTTGGGGATGCCACGGGTCACGATGCTGTGCGAATCCTTCTTGGCTTTACCTGCGGTGGTCGCAGCATCAGACCAGTGGGTGACAACCATGCCTAGGATTTTGTTTGAAAACAGTCCCTTTAAGGACCAACTGTGCATCGTGCCCATCGAAGATACCTTGCCCAGCCCCTTGATTTGCACCGTCAGGCGGCATGATTTGCCACTGACGCCCGCCGCGATGCAATTGGTGGGCTGGATACAGCACTTCGCTCTCAAGAGGTTATAGACAAATATGAGACCTGTAAGTCGGCAATCACTGCATACTGCCGTAGCTGATTTATGGGGGAATTCGGCTTTGAGTCGGGAGTGTCTGTACAGCTAGAACAAGACCGGTCGTTCATCTTCGCTTAAGCGCGGATCCCATGCGAGGCATGTCGAGTGACCGGTATTGTAATTACAGCGTTCACAGGAGCTACTCCCACTTGATTGACTGGTAGTGATCGTCACAACAATAACGTCCACTTACCGCGAGTGACTGCAACCAGCCTTCTTCAGACCGTCAAAAATGAAAATCTGACACTCAGCGGGGTGATCGGCAGTTGAGGCACAACCCACAATAAGTAAATTGCAGGAAGGGTGAATATCTGATCACTCCTGCATACCTACAAAATACAAAGATCAATGGCCCAAAATACCAAGATCAGTGGGCTTCAGCACATCAGCACGCCTGAGCGTTCTCCCTATGGTCAATTCCAGCCAGAATTTGTATGATGACCTGATAACTATCCATCAGGAGACCTCTCATGCATCGCCGATTTTGGCTTTGTGCTGCGGCCATGGCCGCTTTGCCTTGGGTGCACGCCACGGCCATGGCACAGACTTGGCCTGCCCGTCCCATCAAGCTGGTGGTGCCCTTTCCGCCGGGCGGTTTGATCGACAACATGGCACGCCTCGTTGCGCCCAAGCTGGGGCAAGAGCTGGGTCAATCCATCGTGGTCGACAACAAGCCCGGTGCCGGTGGCAACCTGGGTGCAGCAGAGGCGGCCCGCGCCACGGCCGATGGCTACACGCTGCTGATGGCCTCGCCGCCCCTGACCATCAACCCCGCGCTGTACAGCAAGCTGCCCTACAAGCCTGAAAGCATCGTGCCCCTGGGCTTGCTGGGCCGAGTGCCCAATGTGCTGGTGGTCAACCCGGCCTCGGGCATCCAGAGCGTGGCCGATCTGAGCGCACGCATCAAAGCCCGGCCTGGCCAACTCAATTACGCGTCCAACGGGCAAGGCACATCGCTGCACCTGAGCGCCGAGCTGTACAAAAGCCAGGCGGGCTTGTTTGTGACGCACATCCCTTATCGGGGCGCAGCCGCTGGCCTGACCGCCGTGATGGCCGAGGAGGTCAGCATGATGTTTGACAACCTGCCCTCGGCGCTGGGCCTGATCAACGGCGGCAAGCTCAAGGCCTTGGCCGTGACCACGCCGCAGCGCAGCAGCGCTTTGCCGGGCGTGCCGACCATGGAAGAAGCGGGCCTGAAGGGCTACCAAGTGTTTGCATGGTTTGGACTGGCCGCACCCGCAGGCTTGCCTGCACCGGTGCAGCAAAAAATCGAACAAGCGCTGGAGCGCGTGGCGCAACAGCCCGAGGTGAAAGCCGCGATTCAAAAAGCGGGGGCCGAGCCCACTTGGCTGAACGCGCCAAGCATGGCCAGCTTCATGCAGGCCGACACGGCGCAATGGAAGAGCGTGGCGGCCTACGCCAAGATTGCTCTGGATTAACAACAATCGGCGCGGCTTGGGTCTGCGCCACGGAGTAGATGACATGACAACAGTGGGTTTGATCGGTTTGGGGGCCATGGGCTCGGGCATGGCGGCGTCCTTGCGCCGCGCTGGGCACAACGTGCAGGTGTTCGATGTGCGGCCGCAAGTGGCCGCCGCATTTGCCGCAGAAGGCGGCGTGGCGCACGACAGCCTGGCCTCGCTGGGCGCAGCGTGTGATGTGGTCGTGTCGGTGGTGGTCAATGCCGCGCAGACCGAGAGCGTGCTGTTTGGCGAAGGCACCACCCCCGGTTGTGCCGCCAGCATGAAGCCCGGCAGCGTGTTCGTGATGTGCTCCACCGTGGACCCGAACTGGTCAGTGGCACTGGAAGCACGCCTGGAGGGCATGGGCCTGCAGTATGTGGACGCGCCCATCTCGGGCGGCGCGGCCAAAGCGGCCTCGGGCCAGATGACCATGATGACGGCCGCCAAGCCTGCCGCCTATGCCGTGGCCGAGCCGTTCTTGAACGCGATGGCCGCCAAGGTTTACAAGCTGGGCGACAGCGCAGGCGCGGGCAGCAAAGTGAAGATCATCAACCAACTGCTGGCGGGTGTGCACATTGCAGCCGCTGCCGAAGCCATGGCCCTGGGCCTGCGCGAAGGTGTGGACGCCGCGGCCTTGTACGAAGTCATCACCAACAGCGCCGGCAACAGCTGGATGTTTGAAAACCGCATGGCGCATGTGCTGGCGGCCGATTACACGCCACTGTCGGCCGTGGACATTTTTGTGAAAGATTTGGGCATCGTGCTCGACATGGCACGGGCGAGCAAGTTCCCGCTGCCGCTGTCGAGCACCGCGCACCAGATGTTCATGCAAGCCAGCACAGCGGGCTTTGCCAAAGAAGACGACAGCGCGGTGATCAAGATTTTCCCGGGCATTGAGTTGCCCAAAGGCTCTGCCAAAACTTGATTCGTTTGTAGGAGCCAGCCTGCTGGCGATGGCTTGCGGTCCACAGAAAATCGCTTGCAGGCAAGCTCCTACACATCAGCCCCTCTTTCCATCGTTTGCACCCTCAGCCAAGGACAGGACATGCCGAATAACTCTTGCTTGAAACTCGGTTGTATTGCCGACGACTTCACCGGTGCCACGGACCTGGCCAACAACCTGGTGCGCTCGGGCATGCGGGTGGTGCAGACCATTGGCGTGCCCACAACCCCACTGGCCGCTGATGTGGAAGCGGTGGTGGTGGCGCTCAAGTCGCGCACCATCCCGGCAGCCGAAGCCATTGCCCAATCGCTCGACGCCTTGCAGTGGTTGCAGGCGCAAGGGGCGCAGCAGATCTATTTCAAATACTGCTCCACCTTTGACAGCACGCCCGAAGGCAACATCGGCCCGGTGACCGAGGCCCTGATGGACGCGTTGCACACGGACTTCACCATTGCGACCCCGGCCTTTCCGGACAACGGCCGCACCGTGTTCAAAGGCTACCTGTTTGCGGGCAACGTGCTGCTGAACGAGTCGGGCATGCAAAACCACCCGCTCACGCCCATGACCGACGCGAATTTGGTGCGCGTCATGCAAGCGCAAACCAAGCGCAAGGTGGGCTTGATCGACTACAAAACCGTGGCCCTGGGCGAAGCGGCCATCCGCGAACGCATCAGCGCTCTGCGTGCCGAAGGCGTGGGCGTGGCCGTGGTGGACGCGACCAGCAACGAAGACCTGCACCGCATGGGACCGGCTTTGAAAGACATGCCCCTGGTCACCGCAGGCTCGGGTGTGGCCATTGGCCTGCCCGCCAACTTTGGCCTCAAGCCCTCGCTGCAGGCCAGCCAGTTGCCTGCCTCCCGTGGCTTGCAAGCGGTGGTGTCGGGCAGCTGCTCTTTGGCCACCAATGCGCAAGTAGCGCACTTCAAAGCCACCGGTCGGCCCGCGATGGCGATCAACCCTGCGGCGCTGATGCACGGCCAAAGCGATGCCGTGGTGCAGCAGGTCTTGGCTTGGGCCGCGCCGCTTTTGAAGGATGGCCCGGTGCTGGTGTATTCCACCGCCGAGCCCGAGGCCGTCAAAGCCGTGCAAGCGCAGTTGGGCGTGGCCGAGGCGGGTGCTTTGGTCGAGCACGCGCTGGCCGCCGTGGCCCGTGGCTTGGTCGGCTTGGGCGTGCAGCAGTTGGTGGTGGCCGGTGGCGAAACCTCGGGCGCGTGTGTGCAGGCGCGGGGCATTGCGCAGCTGCAAATCGGCCCGCAGATCGACCCCGGCGTGCCGTGGTGCCACGCGCCGTCTTCAACAGGCGGTGTGCACATCACGCTCAAGTCGGGCAACTTTGGCACTGAAGACTTTTTCAGCAAGGCCTTTGGGGTGTTGCAGTGACACGCATGCATGGCGGGCCAGCGGCCATGTCGGGGCCAAAACCCATACCCCGTAGGTCGGTGGCTTCAGCCCCGACAACAACACGTCCATGCTGGCGCCAACCCTGCTGACGATTCAATGGCCCAAGGTCTTCATGCTGATCGCTTGCAGGCAAGCTCCTACAATCAAAATACCCCTGCAGGAGTCCATGCATGAACGAATCCCAAGCCCGTGAAGAGATCTGCCGCGTGGGCCGCAGCTTGTTCGAGCGCGGCTATGTGCACGCCACGGCGGGCAACATCAGCGTACGACTGGACGATGGTTTTTTGATCACGCCCACCGATGCCTGCTTGGGCTTTTTGGACCCAGCGCGTTTGGCCAAGCTGGACCTGCAAGGCCAGCAAATCAGCGGCGACAAAGGCAGCAAAACCATCGCCTTGCACCGCCAGATTTATGCCGCTGCTTGCGAGCAAGATGCTGACACGCGCTGCGTGATCCACACCCACAGCACGCATTGCGTGGCGCTGAGCCTGAACGCGCATGGCCCTGAATTGCTGCCACCGATCACGCCTTACTTTGTGATGAAAGTTGGCCATGTGCCGCTGGTGCGTTACCACCGCCCCGGCAGCCCCGATGCCGCCAAAGAAGTGGCCGCCTTGATCCGCAGCCACGCCGCGCAAGGCACGCCGATCCGCGCCGTGATGATGCCGCGCCTGGGGCCCAATGTGTGGCACGACACGCCTGCAGCGGCCATGGCCTCGCTCGAAGAGCTGGAAGAAACCGCCCGCCTCATGCTGCTGCAACCCCACACACCGCCCCTGCTGGCCACCGAGCTGGACGATTTGCGCCAGACCTTTGGCGCGAGGTGGTGAGCCCATCACTCTGTAGGCGCTGAACTGTCTTCGGCGATTGCACGCACACCACGAACGATTGAATCGCCGAACAGTGTTCAGCGCCTACAAAAAACCAACGTCATTGCCCTGCACAGAAACCGCATTTTTGAAAGAACACCATGCCCCGCTTTGCCGCCAACCTCTCGATGATGTACCCCGACTTGCCGTTTTTGGACCGCTTTGAAGCGGCGGCCCAAGACGGTTTCAAGGCGGTGGAGTATTTGTTCCCCTACGCCTTTCCCGCGCAAGAGTTGGCCGCGCGTTTGAAGGCCAACGGCTTGCAGCAGGTCTTGTTCAACACGCCCTCGGGCGGGACCGACACCGACAGCTTTGCCAAGGCCTGGGAGGCCGGCAGCCGTGGCACGGCCAGCGTGCCCGGGCGCGAGGCGGAGTTTCGCACCGGCTTTGCGCAAGCGCTGGTTTATGCCGAGGCGCTGAACTGCCCGCGCATCCACGCCATGGTGGGCTTGCGCGGCGAAGGCGCCAGTGCCGATGCCGCAGACGCCACGCTGGTGAGCAACTTGCAGTGGGCCGCTCGTGAGGCGGCCAAGGCCGGGCGCGATGTGTTGATCGAACCCATCAACACCCGCAGCGTGCCGGGCTTTCACCTCAACCGCCAAGACCACGCACACCGCATCGTGCAGGCCGTGGGCGCGGCCAACGTGAAAGTGCAGATGGACCTGTTCCACTGCCAAATCGTCGAAGGCGACCTGAGCACCAAGATCGCCCAATACCTGCCCACGGGCCGCGTGGGTCACTTCCAGATCGCCGAAGTGCCGCACCGCCACGAACCGGGCACCGGCGAAGTGAACTGGGCCCACATCTTCAAGACCATCGACGAAGTGTCTGCCACCTGCGGCTGGGACGGCTGGATCGGTTGCGAATACAACCCCGCCGACCCCACATCCGGCGGCACCTCACGCGGCCTGAGCTGGGCACGCGGCTACCTGTAATGCTTGGGCGCTGAACCTTCTTTGGAAGGCACAACATTGTGGGAGCTGAACTTTGTTCGGCGATTTGACTGCTGAAATCAGCACGCAAACATCAAAGATCCGCAGGCCAGCGCAAGTGAAGGCCGGTCCTTTGGGCCAGTGCTTGTACATCTTCGGGGCTGTCCACATCGGCGCGGTAATGGGCATTGGCACTGACCCAGCGGTGCACCTGCTGCGGGTGCTGCTGCTGCCACTGTCGTCCACCCATTTTGGGTGGCCCCTCCAAAATGTCTTGGGCCACTGCGCGGCTGAACATGACCGGGTTGCCAGGCAAACCCTCCACCACCGGGCGCACCAATTGCGTTGGGGCAGGCCTTTGGTGATACGCATGGATCAGGTCCGCGATGTCTTGCGCATCGATCAAGGGTTGATCGGCCAAGAGCACAAGGGCAACATCTGCATCGGGTGCCATGGCTTGCAAGCCCAAGCGCAGTGAGGACTCTTGCCCTTCATCGGGATCTGGGTTGGTGAGCCAATGCACCGGCAAATCAAGGGCCGACTGGTGAATGCGCTGGGCATAGTGCCCCAGCACCACCACCACGTCTTGCACACCCGCACCCGACAATGCCAAGCATTGGCGGCGCAGCAGCGAAACACCATCGATTTCGAGCAAACATTTGGGCCGCAGACCCATGCGCGAAGCCGAGCCAGCGGCCAAAATCACCGCGGCCACTTTGAAGGGCAGACCTTCTGCCTTTGCGTGGTTTTCGTTCATGCACCTGCGCTCCATCTTGCTGCCTTGCCCATTGCGGGGCACCCCAAGCATTGTGCCCCCACGGTTTTGCCTCTCAAAAACCGTTACAGTGATTTCTCTTTCGCCCCTTGGAGTCTTGCGATGAATGCCCCCTTGCACCGAGAAATGCCCGCCCACCACCTGGACAGCGCACAAGCCTTGCGCGAAGTGACGCAGGCCTGGGACGCTTCCATCCTGCCCGAGCTCAAGCAATACATCGAGGTGCCGGCCAAGTCGCCGGCCTTCGATGCCGATTGGGCCGCGCACGGCCACATCGACACCGTGGTGCGCCAAGCCGCCGATTGGGTGACGGCGCAAAAGGTCGAGGGCTTGACGCTGGAGATCATCCAGCTGCCCGGTCGCACGCCGGTGCTGTTTTTTGAAGTGGCCGCCACCCGATCAGCCAGCGAGGGCTCGGGCCAAACCGTACTGATGTACGGCCACTTGGACAAGCAACCCGAGTTCACCGGCTGGCGCAACGACCTGGGCCCTTGGACCCCCACTTACGAAGACGGCAAGCTCTATGGCCGTGGCGGCGCGGACGACGGTTATGCGGTGTACGCCAGCATCACGGCGCTGCAGGCGCTCAAAAGCCAAAAGACACCACACCCGCGCATCGTGGGCCTGATCGAGACCTGCGAAGAATCGGGCTCGTATGACCTGCTGCCGTATGTGGACGCGCTGCGATCGCGCCTGGGCGATGTGGGCCTGGTGATTTGCCTGGACAGTGGCGCGGGCAACTACGACCAGCTGTGGCTGACCACCAGCCTGCGCGGCATGGCCAGCGGCACGCTCAAGGTGCAGATCCTGACCGAAGGCATCCATTCGGGCGATGCCTCGGGTGTGGTGCCGTCGAGCTTTCGCATCATGCGCCAGGTCCTCGACCGGCTGGAAGACAGCAGCACCGGCCGCTTGTTGCCGCAGAGCTTTCATTGCGAAGTGCCTGCCGAGCGCATGGCACAGGCCCGGGCCACGGCGGCGATTTTGGGCGAAGAACTCTACAAGCGTTTCCCGTGGGCGCACTACGACTGCGGCGGCTCCACCAGCTTTGCGCTGCCCACCACCACCGACCCGGTGCAGGCCTTGCTCAACCGCACCTGGGCCCCCACCTTGAGCGTGACCGGGGCCGATGGTTTCCCGGCCCTCAAAGACGCGGGCAATGTGCTGCGGCCTTACACGGCCTTCAAACTCAGCTTGCGTTTGCCGCCGCTGGTCGATGCCGCCACCGCGGTGCAAGAGCTCAAGACCTTGCTGGAAGACAACGCACCCTACCAAGCCCAGGTCACGTTTGAGAGCGGGGGCGGCGCCACCGGCTGGAACGCACCCGACACCCAACCTTGGTTTGAGCAAGCGCTCAACCACGCCAGCCAATCGCACTTTGGCGCCTCGGTGGGCTACATCGGGCAAGGCGGCACCATCCCGCTGATGAACATGCTGAGCGCGGGCTTTCCCAAAGCGCAAATGATGGTCTGCGGTGTGCTGGGCCCCAAGAGCAACGCGCACGGGCCCAACGAGTTTTTGCACGTGCCCTATGCCAAGAAGCTCACCGCTGCGGTGGCCGAAGTCATCGCCCGCATGCCATGAAACAAGCCAAACGCAGCACCTTGCAAGGGCAGGCCGGTCAACTGGCCGTGTACGACTGGCCCTTGCCCTTGGGGCCCATCCGGGGCACGGTGCTGTTGGTGCATGGCCTGGGAGAACACACCGGCCGCTATGGCCATGTGGCCGATCAGTTGCGCCAATGGGGCTTTGCGGTGCGCGGCTACGACCACCAAGGCCACGGCCATTCCGAAGGCGTGCGCGGCACACTGCACACCCCAGACGGCCTCTTGCAAGACCTGGCCACGGTGATTGACGACACACGCGCCAAGCCCGGCGCCAGCGATGCGCCCTTGATTTTGCTGGGCCACAGCATGGGCGGTTTGGTGGTAGCACGCGCCGTGGCCGAACAGCTGCGTTATGTCGATGGCGTGGTCATGTCCTCACCGGCTTTGGGCACCTGGGCCAACCCTTTGCAAAAACTGCTGCTGGCCACCTTGCCCAAGCATTGGCCGCACCTGTGTGTGGGCAATGGGCTCAACCCCAAGCTGATCGCCCGCGATGCGCAAACCGTGCAGCGCTATACACTGGACCCGCTGGTGCACGACCGCATCTCGACCCGGTTGGGGGCTTGGATCTACACCGAAGGCCCCAAGACCGTGGCACTGGCGGCCGAGTGGAAGGTGCCCAGTTTGCTGATTTACGCTGGGCAAGACCGTCTGGTGCACCCCGACGCGAATGCGGCCTTTGCCGCGAAGGCACCGGCCTCGGTGGTCCACTCGCACTGCTTTGCGCCCATGTACCACGAGATCTTCAACGACACCCAGCGCCAGCTGGTGTTCAAGGTGCTCAAGCGCTGGCTGGACGATCGCTTCGCTGCTTGAGCCCCAACCAGGCCAGCGCCAAACCCGCCAGGGCCACCGGCACCAAAGAACCCACGTTCAACCACGTCCAGCCTCCCGTGGTGACCAAGGCACCCGAGGCAAACGAGGTGACCGCCATGGTGGCGAACACGAAGAAGTTGATGGCCGCTTGAGCGCGGTCTTTTTCTTCAGGTCGCCAGGCCCGCATGGCCAAAGTGGTGCTGCCGGTGAACAAGAAATTCCAGCCCAGGCCCAACAAGAACAGGGCGACGATGAACTGGTGCAATTCGATGCCCGACAAGGCCACGGCGATGCACACAAAATTCAACAACACGCCGACCGACATGATGGTCAAGGTGCCAAATTTCTTGATCAAGTGGCCCGTGAAAAAGCCGGGTGCAAACATGCCGATCACGTGCCACTCGAGCACCAGCGCGGCATCGCTGAAACCAAAGCCACACACCTGCATGGCCAAGGGCGTGGCGGCCATGAGCAGGTTCATCACGCCGTAGCTCAAGGCCGCTGTGGCTGCCGCCACGATGAAAATCGGCTGGCGCATGATGTCTGCCAAAGGTCGGCCCACGGCATCGCCGGCTTTTTTGGGGGGCACGGCCGGAAATCGGATGAAGCTGATCACCACCAGCCCCAAGACAGCCACACCGGCCAAAGCCAGGTAGGCGCCCATGAAAGGCGTCTCCAAAATCCCCTTGGTGCGCGACGCCAGATTGGGCCCCGCGATGGCCCCGATCAAGCCACCGGCCATGACCAGCGAGACGGCTTTTTCGCGAAAGCTCTCGACCGACAACTCCGCTGCCGCAAAGCGGTAGAGCTGACCGTTGGCGCTGTAGTACCCCGCGATCACCGTGGCGCACACCAGCAACCAGAAGTTGTGGCTCCAAGCCGCATAGGCCGCCAGCAAAGCCGAGAACACCGCCACCAACAAGCCCAACTGAAACGAGATGCGCCGCCCAAAGCGCGACTGGGTCTTGGCCACCAAGCCCGTAGACAAGGCCCCACCCACCACATAGCCCATGACGGGCAAAGTCGCCATCCAGCCCAGCGGGGCCATGGACAGGCCCACCAAACCGTTGATGGCGATGAAGGTGACGTTGTTCGTGAAGAACAGACCCTGGCAAAGGGTCAGGAGGATGAGGTTGGCATTCATACCCTGCAGTGTATCGAAGGGCGCGCACAGCCCCTGTCACCTTGGGCGGATGATTCAACGCAAAGTCAGTGCCGCCAACACCGCCAAAGGTGCGGTTTCAGCGCGCAAAACGCGCGGGCCAAGGGTGACCGGCACAAAACCGGCCGCCAAGGCCCGGGCTTCTTCGGCGGGGGTGAGGCCGCCTTCGGGGCCGCTGAGCAAGGTGACCGAGGTCTGGCCTTGCACGGCATCGCGCAATGGGCGCGTGCCTTCTGACAGGGACAGCACCAGGCGCACACCGTCGGCAGCGCCAGCAGGGTGGTGGGCTGCCCACTGCGCCACGGTGCAAGCGCTGTCGATGCGGGTGACGCGGTTGCGGCCGCACTGCTCGGCGGCGGCCACGGCCACGCCTTGCCAGTGCGCCAGCTTTTTGTCGGCCCGCTCGCCTTTGAGCTTGAGCACACTGCGCTCGGCGGTGATGGGGGTGATGCTGGCGGCCCCCAGTTCGGTGGCTTTTTCGACCAACCAATCCATGCGCTCGTTCGCGGTGATGCCGGCCAGCAAATGCACGGCACAGGGCGCTTCACGTTCGACGGCGTGGTGCGTGCCCACCTCCACGTCCACGTCGCTTCGGCCCATGCGGGCGACGGTGGCTTCAAACTCGCCGCCTTCACCGTTGAACAAGGTGATGACCTCGCCCGGCTGCATGCGCAAGACCTGCACATGGCGGGCCGCCCCAGGCGGCAAGCTCAGCGCCAAGCCGGTTTGCAAAGGGGCAGGGCAAAAAAAGCGCGGCATGTTCACATGCGCCCGTAGGCAAAACCCACCTGGGGCGTGGTGCCCTCGATCTCGTCGAGCACCTTGAGCAAGGGGCCCAGTTCGCGGTAACGGTCGCAAGCCTTGCGGATGTAGTGGATGAAGCGCGGCGCATCGGCCAGGTACTTGGGCTTGCCGTCGCGCAGCGTCAAGCGCGCAAAGATGCCCGCCACCTTCAGGTGCCGCTGCAGGCCCATCCATTCGACGGCGCGGTAGAAGGCGCCAAAGTCGCTATGCCAGTCTTCAAAGTCCATCAGACCGGCCTTGCGGGCCTTTTCCCAATAGCGGATGGTGATGTCGAGCACAAAGTCTTCGTCCCAAGTCAGGAAGGCGTCGCGCATCAGGCTGGCGATGTCATAGGTCACTGGGCCATAGACCGCGTCTTGGAAGTCCAGCACACCCAGCTGCTCACTTTGGTGCGGCATCATCAGGTTGCGGGGCATGAAGTCGCGGTGCACGTACACCGAGGGCGCGGCCAGGTTGCGCTGCACGATCAGGGCAAAGGCTTTGTCAAACGTTGCCTTGTCTTGGCCTTGCAGCTGCACACCTTTGTGCTGGGCCAAATACCAATCGGGGAACAGGCTCAACTCGCGCTGGAGCAAAGCCTCGTCATAGGGAGGCAAGACGCCGGGGCGCGACGCCAGCTGCCACTGGACCAAGGTGTCCACCGCCTGCATGTACAGGCCGTGGTTGGCCTGGGGGCGTTCGGCATCGATGGCCGACATCATGGTGGCGCTGCCCAAGTCGTTCAGCAACATGAAACCATGGGCTTCGTGCCAGTCGAGCACTTCAGGGGCGCGCAGGCCGGCATCCTTCATCAAGGTGGCGATCTGCACAAAGGGCTTGGCGTTTTCTTTGTCTGGTGGCGCGTCCATCACGATGCGGCTGTCGCCGGCGGTCGTGTCTACCCGCAGATAGCGGCGAAAGCTGGCATCGGCCGAGGCGATGCGCACCGTTGCAGGCAAAAGCCCTTGGGCGGGCGCGATGCTGGCCATCCAGGCGTTGAACAGGACTTGGCGGGCCGGATCGGCCCAGCTGACTTCAGGAGTCGCGGTGGGGGAGGCAATAGGGTGGCTCATGGATAATCCCATTCTACAAAGCCTGCGTTTGGTCCCTTGGTACCAAGGCCGGCCCTCTGTCCCTCCTCCATCCCCATTTGTGCACACCTCTCTCGCCTTGTCCCGTTTGCCACTGACACCTGCTGCCCCACCCGCTTTGCGGGTGCTGGTGCTGGCCATGTTGTGTGCGCTGGGCAGCCAGGCACAAGCCCAAGGCACAGGCTTGTCACTGCGCAGCAGCCCCATGCTGGAAGAGCGGATTTCCGAGCGCCAGCGCAGCGAAGGCGCCATCTTTGTGGGGGGTGATCAAGTCACGGCCCGCCCAGACATGGACATGGTCATCGATGGGCAAGCGACGGTGCGACGCCCCGGCCTGGCCATCAAGGCCGACCACATCCTCTACGACCAAAGCCAGGACATCGTGAACGCCGAAGGCCATGTGCGCCTGAGCCGCGACGGCAGCATGTTCGAAGGCCCACGCTTGAAACTTCAAGTTGACAGCTTCCAGGGCACGTTTGAAACGCCCACGTTCGAGCTGTACCGCAGTGGCGGCTATGGCGATGCCTCGCAAGTGGAATTCATCGACGACAAGCGCCAGATCGTGCGTGATGCCCGGTACACCACCTGCCGCCGCACCCCCGGCCCCGAGTGGTTGCCCGAGTGGTTTGTCAAAGCCGCCAGCATGACGCTGGACACAGAAGAGTCCACCGTGCAGGCCGAAGATCTGCAGTTGCGCTTCAAGGGCGTGCCCCTGATGAGCGCTTCGTCGGTGAGCTTTGCCATGACCGACGAGCCCAAATCGGGCTTCTTGCCTTCGCTGATCGGCGTCGATTCGGTCAGTGGCTTGAGCATGTCAGCGCCTTACTACTTGGCCATCGCCCCCAACCGCGACGCCACCATCACCACCCACTTGATGAGCAAACGCGGCGCCTCGGTGGACAGCGAGTTCCGTTACCTCGAGCAAGACTACAAAGGCCAGGCCCGCCTGATCGCCATGCCCAACGACAGCCTGCGCCAGCAGTCGCGCTGGGGCCTGACCACTCAGCACAATGGCAGCCTGGACACAGGCCTGGATGCAGTGGGCCGAATCGGTGTAGGCCTGACCCTCAACCGTGTGAGCGACGACAATTTTTGGCGCGACTTTCCCCGTTCGGGACTGGCTTTGACACAACGCTTGCTGCCGTCGACCGGTGTGGTGTCCTGGGGTCGCGGCAACTTCAGCATGACGGCCCAGGTGCAGCGCTGGCAAACCCTGCAAATTGACACGGCCGCCATCACCCCGCCTTATGACCGCGCCCCGCAAATCACCATGCGCTATGGCCAGTGGAATGCCGAAGGCTTGGACTGGTCGGTGGTGGGTGATACCACTCGTTTCGAGACGGATTTTTCGCGCATCCCGAATGTGAGCGCTGCCACCTTGGCCAGTTTGCGCAACGGCGAGCGCAGTTTTGTGCAGGCGCAAGTGAGCCGTCCCTGGGTTCGCCCTTGGGGCTTTGTCACGCCCAAGCTGCAAATGCACGCCACGCGCTACCAGCTGGACAACGCCCTGAGCACCGGCGAAAGCGCCTTCAACCGGGTGCTGCCGACCTTCAGTGTGGATTCGGGATTGGTGTTCGAGCGTGAAACCAACTGGTTTGGCAAAGACATTTTGCAAACCTTGGAGCCACGGGCTTTTTATGCCCGCACGCCCTACCGCGATCAAAGTCTGCTGCCCATGTATGACACCGGCGCTGCCGATTTCAACCTGTCCACCATCTACAGCGAGAACCCCTATGTGGGCCAGGACCGCTTGGTGGACAACAACTCATTGACCTTGGGCGTCACGACCCGCTTTTTCGATGCGCAATCTGGGGCGGAGCGGTTGAAATTGGGCATGGCCCAGCGCATCCGCTTTGCCAGCCAAGAGGTCGTGTTGCCAGGGCAGTCCACCATTTCTGCAGGCCTGAGTGACATGCTGCTGGGCGCTGGCGTGCGCTGGTCCGATCGCTGGACGGTGGACTCTACGGTGCAGGTCAACTCACAAACCAATGCGGTCACCCGCACCACCTTGCAAAGCCGTTACAACCCCACGCCTTACCGCGTGTTCAACGTCGCTTACCGACTCAACCAAGGGGTGAGCGAGCAAGTGGACATGGGCTGGCAGTGGCCGATCAACGACTTGTGGGGCGGCGGTGACCGCGAGACCGAATCCGCCTGGACCCGAACACGCGGCCAAGGCTTAGGGCCCGACCGCTGGTACAGCGTGGGCCGCATGAACTTCAGCTTGTCTGAAAAGCGCCTCGTGGACACCATCATCGGCTTCGAATACGATGCCGGCTGCTGGCTGGGGCGCGTGGTTTTGCAGCGCCTGCAAAGCACAGTGAGCAGCGCCAGCACCCAATTGATGTTCCAGTTGGAGTTTTCAGGCTTGGCCAGGGTGGGCGCCAGCCCTTTGCAAAGCCTGCGCAACAACATCACCAATTACCAATTCCTGCGTGACCAAACCGAACAACCGAGCCGATTCCAGTCTTATGAATGATCATTTTTCCTCCACACGCTGGCTCGGATGGGCCTGCGCCTTGGGTTTGGCCAGCTTGCTGTGGACCACGGGTGTCGGGGCCCAGTCCAGCATTCCCCGCTCAGCGGATTTCATCGTTGCCGTGGTCAACTCCGAGCCCATCACCAACCAGGACGTGCAGGCCTTGAAGTTGCGCTTGTCGCGCGATGGGCGCACCGCCCCTGATGCCACGCCTGCAGAGCTCAACCGCAAAGCACTGGAGCAGCTGATCAACGAAAAAGCCCAGTTGCAGCAAGCCCGCGATGCGGGCATCAAGATCGAAGACGAAGCCATCGATTCGGCCGAAATGAATGTGGCGTCCAACAACCAAGTCACCCGTGACGAGCTGCGCAAAAACTTGGGCAAAGAAGGCCTCACGGTCAAAACCTTTCGCGACCAGTTGCGGGACCAATTGATGCTCAGCCGTGTGCGTGAACGCGAGGTGGAAGGTCGGGTGCGCGTGAGCGACCAAGAAGTTGAGCAATACCTGCAAGAACAAATCCAGGCGCAAGGCGGCCAAGCCTCCACCGAGCTGAACTTGGCCATGATCCTGATCGCGGTGCCTGAAACCAGCACCGAAGCCCAGGTCAAGGCCTTGCAAGATCAAGCCGAAGACGTGGCCCGACGCGCCCGCAGCGGCGAGAACTTTGCCGAGCTGGCCAAGAAGTTTTCGCAAGCCATGGACAAAGGCGCCAACGGTGGCGAGATGGGTCTGCGCCCGTCTGACCGTTACCCCGATTTGTTTTTGAACGCCACCCGCAACGTGCGCGTGGGTGCCACCTCCGCGGTGGTGCGCTCGGGCGCCGGCTTTCACATCCTCAAGGTGCTCGATCGCCGCCAAGGCCAAGCCACCTTGATGGTGACGCAAACCCGCGCCCGCCACATCTTGTTGCGTCCCACCGCGCAAGTGCCGCAGGCCCAGGTGGTGGCGCGTTTGAATGAGCTGCGCCAAAGCATCTTGACTGGCAAGTCCGACTTTGCGGCGGTGGCCCGTCAAATTTCGCAAGACGGCAGCGCCGCCCAAGGCGGTGATCTGGGCTGGGCCAACCCGGGCATGTTTGTGCCCGAGTTCGAGCAGGTCATGAATCGCCTGCGTCCCGGGCAGGTGGCGGAACCTTTGGTGTCGCGCTTTGGCGTGCACCTGATCGAGGTGATGGAGCGCCGCAATGCGCCTTTGTCCGATCAAGACCAACGCGCCGTGGCACGCAGCGCCTTGCGTGAAAAGAAAATCGAAGAGGCTTACAACAATTGGGTCGACGATGTGCGCAGCCGCGCTTATGTCGAGATGCGCGAGCCGCCCCAATGAAGCACATCGCCCGCAAACGATTCGGCCAGCATTTTCTGACCGACGGCGGCATCATCGATGCCATCGTGGACGCCATTGGCCCGCAAGCGGGCCAACCCATGGTCGAGATCGGGCCTGGCCTGGCCGCCCTCACGCAACCGCTGGTGGAGCGCCTGGGTCACCTGACGGTGGTGGAACTCGACCGCGATCTGGCCGTGCGCTTGCGCCTGCATGAACAGCTCACGGTGGTCGAATCCGATGTGCTCAAGGTCAACTTCACCGAGCTGTCGAACACCATGTTGGCCGCGCAAACGGCGCCGGTCAAAGCCAGCAAAATCCGCGTGGTGGGCAACTTGCCCTACAACATCTCCACACCCATCTTGTTCCATTTGCTCGAGCACGTTGCAGTGATTGAAGACCAACACTTCATGCTGCAAAAAGAGGTGATCGACCGCATGGTCGCCGGCCCGGGCGGCAAGGACTACCGCCGACTGTCGGTCATGCTGCAGTGGCGTTACGCCATGGAAAACGTGCTGTTTGTCCCGCCCGAAAGCTTTGACCCCCCGCCGCGCGTGGACAGCGCCGTGGTGCGCATGGTGCCTTTGGCCGAGCCGCCCGCTGTGAACGTGAAAACCCTCGAAACCCTGGTGCAAGTGGCCTTCAGCCAGCGCCGCAAGATCTTGCGCAACACCTTGGGCAAGTGGCTCGATGAAAAGGGCTTTGCAGGCCAGTTCGATCTGCAACGCCGCGCCGAGGAAGTGCCGGTGGCCGAGTTCGTGGCCTTGGCGCAAGCGGTCTGAAGCCGCCCGCCCAACGAAAAAGCCCGTCAGTGACGGGCTTTTTTCATGGCCACCTTGAGTGGCTCAACGCACAGATCAGGCG
Organism: Comamonadaceae bacterium PBBC2; assembly: GCA_002255935.1. GTDB lineage: Bacteria > Pseudomonadota > Gammaproteobacteria > Burkholderiales > Burkholderiaceae_C > Limnohabitans_A. The sequence goes on along the minus strand of NKIO01000004.1, from coordinate 32,473 downwards.
GCTGCGAGCCAGTATCCTGCGTTGAATGGGCTGCTCATGCGCAGCGCCAAAGGCGAGACGTCGACCAATTTGTCGGTCGGCATTTTTTCGCCTTCTTCGATCGATTCGGCCACTTCGGCTTCTTCGGTTTGTGCCTCAATCGCCCGTCCTGCTTGGCTGTTTTGCGCAGAACGGGCTACAGAAAAGAATAGAAGCATCGGAAGGGTATCTTCCGGTCTCCCCAGTAATCGGCCGTGTCTCGGAAGATGTCCAGCAATTGCTCGCGGGCTTCCTTGTCGAACTTCAAGTTGGCAGGAATCGACTCCAGCACCACGATGAAGCCAGGCTGTGGGCCCGACTTGTGCAGTGGGTCGGTCATGCAGTCGTACAGGGCATCAAAATTTTTGCCGAAGTGCGAAGGCAGTGTGAATTGCGCACCAATGAGGTCCAACACGTCTTGTTTGCTCTGGGCTTCGGCCAGATTGGCATACAAAAAGTGGTGGCCCAAGCCTTGGGCGGCCTCTTGCAAGTCGCTCACGCGGTAAGCGCGGATCGACTGCACGATGTTAGACCGCACGCCCTTCAGGGGCGTCTCTTGGTCATGACGAATCGGCGTGTCCATCTCCGGGTTTCTTTCTCTCAAGTCAAAAATCAATTCTTGTCGACCAATTCGCGAAAACTCGCGTAGTGGTCCTGGGTGTAGTAACAGGCCTTCGGGTTGCGAGGCTCTTGTCCACCACACACGATGCGTCGGGCGCCGCGGTCACGCGACCCAGGGGTCTTGACGGTGTATTCACGGTAGTAACCACGGTCTTGCCGGGGCAACTGACGTTCACGATTGCCAAAAACCACCCCGTCCTTTTCGTAAGGAAAAGGACCACCCTTGCGGATGAGTTGGTAAGTTTCTTGGCCTTCTCGCGGCAGGTCTGCCACCAACATCGTTGGTGAAGTTGACGCTTCGACAGTGGTTTTGGCGTGCACCGATATGGTGCAAGTCATCATCATCCCCGCAACGAACGCTGCGATCCAGCGTTGCAAGCCGCGGTTTTTAAGCACTGCCTTCATGAAAACACCTTTCAAGAGCTCCGGGTTAACCCGAAAACTCGAAGGCGCTAGTGTGATGCAATTGTCACAAAAATGCAAGTACTTGCTCGTTTAATGAGCAATCCCGTAGGGGATAGGACGCCAGAAAGTTAGCACTTGCTGGCGTCAAACCCTTTACCGTGCCACGTTGGCATCGGCCACGGTCAGGGCCGTCATGTTCACAATGCGTCGCACCGTGGTGCTGGGCGTGAGGATGTGAACCGGCTTGGAGGCGCCGAGCAAGACCGGACCGACGGCAATGTTGCCACCGGCAGCGGTCTTGAGCAGGTTGTAGGCGATGTTGGCCGCGTCGATGTTGGGCAGCACCAACAAATTGGCGTCCCCTACCAAGGTGCTGTTGGGCATGATGGCCTGACGCGCCGCGGCGTCCAAGGCCACGTCGCCGTGCATCTCGCCGTCGACTTCCAGCCAAGGCGCGTTGCTGCGCAACAGCTCCAGCACCTGGCGCATCTTGACCGCGCTGGGCTGGTTGGACGAGCCAAAGTTGGAATGCGAGAGCAAAGCCGCTTTGGGCTTGAGACCAAAACGGCGCATCTCTTCGGCGGCCATCACGGTGATTTCGGCCAGTTGCTCGGCGCTCGGGTCGTAGTTGACGTGCGTGTCCACCATGAACACCTGGCGGCCAGGCAGCATCAAACCGTTCATGCAGGCGAAGGTGTTCACGCCCTTGCGCTTGCCCACCACCTGATCGATGTAGCTCAAGTGCATGGGGTTGGTGCCCCACGTGCCGCAAATCATGCCGTCCACATCGCCCTTGTGCAGCAGCATGGCGCCGATCAGCGACAGGCGGCGGCGCATCTCGATCTTGGCGATCTGCTGGGTGATGCCTTTGCGCTCGGTCATGCGGTGGTAGGTCTGCCAGAAGTCGCGGTAGCGGTGGTCCATCTCGACGTTGACCACGTCGTAGTCGAGCTCTTCTTTCAGGCGCAAGCCGAATTTCTCGATGCGCTCGGCGATCACGGCGGGGCGACCGATCAGGGTGGGGCGGGCAATGCCCTCGTCCACCACGATCTGGGCGGCGCGCAAGACGCGTTCTTCTTCGCCTTCGCTGTAGGCAATGCGTTTCTTCAAGGCGCGCTTGGCGGCGGTGAAGATGGGCTTCATCATCGTGCCCGAGGCGTACACAAAGCCTTGCAGGCGTTCGCGGTAGGCGTCCAAGTCGGCAATCGGGCGCTGGGCCACGCCGCTGTCGGCTGCGGCCTGGGCCACGGCCGGCGCGATCTTCATCATCAAGCGCGGATCAAAAGGCTTGGGAATCAGGTACTCGGGGCCAAAGGCCAAAGGCTCGCCCGCATAGGCTGCGGCCACCACTTCGCTTTGCTCGGCCTGCGCCAGCTCGGCAATGGCGTGCACAGCCGCGATTTCCATCTCCAGCGTGATGGTGGTCGCGCCGCTGTCCAGAGCGCCTCGGAAGATGTAGGGGAAGCACAGGACGTTGTTGACCTGGTTGGGGTAGTCGGTGCGGCCCGTGGCCATGATGGCGTCATCGCGCACGGCTTTGACGTCTTCGGGCAGGATCTCGGGATTGGGGTTGGCCAGCGCAAAGATCAGCGGCTTGGCGGCCATCTTGCGCACCATGTCTTGCTTGAGCACGCCACCGGCCGACAGGCCCAGAAACACGTCCGCGCCGTCAATCACTTCGGCCAGCGTGCGCTGGTCGGTCTTTTGCACGAACTGGATCTTGTCTTCGTCCATCAGCTCGGTGCGGCCTTCGTAGACCACGCCGGCCAGGTCGGTGACCCAGATGTTTTCGCGGGGGATGCCCAGCTTGACCAAGAGTCCCAAGCAGGCCAGCGCCGCAGCGCCCGCGCCCGAGGTGACGAGTTTGACTTTCTTGGGGTCTTTGCCCACGACTTTCAAGCCGTTCAAGATGGCCGCGCCCACCACGATGGCGGTGCCGTGCTGGTCGTCGTGGAAGACCGGGATCTTCATGCGCTCGCGCAGCTTGCGCTCGATGTAGAAGCAATCCGGCGCCTTGATGTCTTCGAGGTTGATGCCCCCGAAAGTAGGCTCCAGCGAGGCGATGATTTCGACCAGTTTGTCGGGGTCTTTTTCGTTGATCTCGATGTCGAACGAGTCGATACCCGAGAACTTCTTGAACAGGACGCCCTTGCCTTCCATGACCGGTTTGCTGGCCAAGGGACCGATGTCGCCCAAGCCCAGCACGGCGGTGCCGTTGGTCACCACGCCCACCAAGTTGCCTCGGCTGGTGTACTTGAAGGCGTTGGCCGGGTCCTTGACGATTTCTTCGCACGGGGCGGCCACACCGGGTGAATAAGCCAGCGCCAAGTCGTGCTGGTTGACCAGCTGCTTGGTGGGTGCGATGGCGATTTTGCCGGGGGTGGGGAACTCGTGGTATTCGAGTGCGGCTTTGCGCAATTGGTTGCGTTTGTCTTCGGCTTGGAGCTTGTTGCTCATGGTGATCTCCATCGTGTCATCGACCAGAAATTTCATCTGGTGATATTGTTTTTCCCATTGTAGTCCGCCCACATGACGCCAAGCCCTGCGTCAATCTGCTTACAAAGTGAGTTGGCTTTTGACTTTTACGCACAGATGGCGGTGCGACTTGTGATTTGCATCAGCGCAAATGCTTCCAAGCTTTGTGGCCCAAGGCCTGTGCGATCGACACCGCTTGCGGGCCCCGCTCTAGGGTGAACGACTCGCCAGCGCGCATGGCGCCGCCCACATCGACGGCCAAATAAAACCCGCAACGCCCGCTTTGCACCATGTCTTTGGCGGCCTTGGCGTAACCCATCACCGCGTTGAACTTGCCGCAGGGCTCGCGCGGCTGCGTGACACGCAGCACCACCTCGTCAAAGCGCAAGAGGTCACCGATGAACACCTGGTCCTCGAGCACGCCCTCCAAGCTCAGGTTCTCGCCCAAATAACCGGGGGCCAAAGGCTCGTCGAACAAGGTCACGCCTTGCTTTTGGCGTTGCGCCTGCCACCACGAAAGGTGCTCAAAGGGCAAGGCATAGATGGCTTTGCTCAGCCCGCCATGCACGCTCAAATCCGACTGCTCGTCACCCGCCAAGCCCAGCGGCCCAGCCTGCGCTTGGGGCACCGATGTTTTGCCGATGGCCGACATCAGTTTGCGGTCGCCCACCCGCAGGGGCCGAACTGTGCCGGTCTGGATGGAGCGCACACGACCGTTCACAGTCAAGCTTTCATCAGGGCTTCGATCTCGTCGGCTTTGACCGGCACACCGCGCGTGATCAGCTCGCAACCGGTCTCGGTCACGATGGCGTCGTCTTCGATGCGGATGCCAATGTTCCAGAACTGCTCTGGCACGCCTTCGGCAGGGCGGACATACAAGCCCGGCTCGATGGTCAGCACCATGCCCGGCTGCAAGATGCGGCTGGGGCGGTCTTTGATGGTCTCGCCGCTCAGCGGGTCTTTGCGCTCGCTGACCTGGCCCACCTGCGAGGGCTCCACGTAGCTGCCGCAGTCGTGCACATCCATGCCCAGCCAATGGCCAGTCCGGTGCATGTAAAACGGGAAATAGCTGCGGTTGGCGATCACGTCGTGTGCGCTGCCGACCTTGTTCTTGTCGAGCAAGCCCAAGTCGAGCAAGCCCTGCGCCAACACCGCCACGGTGGTCTCATGCGGGTCCACAAAGCGGGCACCCGCCTTGGTGGCGGCCACGGCCGCGTCTTGAGACGCCAGCACCAGATCGTACAAAGCGCGTTGCGGTCCGGTGAACCGGCCATTGGCCGGGAAGGTGCGGGTGATGTCGCTGGCGTAGCCGTCAAGCTCGCAACCGGCATCGATCAAGACCAATTCGCCATCGCGGATGGGGCCGGCGTCGGCGCGGTAATGCAAAACGCAAGCATTGGCCCCGGCGGCCACGATCGAGCCATAGGCCGGGTACTGCGAGCCGTGCTGGCGAAACTCGTGCAAGAGCTCTGCGTCCAAATGGTATTCACGCACATCTTGGCAGGCACGCAGCATGGCGGCGCTGCGCTGCATGGCGCGCACATGGGCGTGTGCACTGATCTGCGAGGCGCGGCGCATGATGCCCTGCTCGTGCGCGTCTTTGACCAGCCGCATCTCGTCCAGCACGCTGCACAGGTCGCGTTGCAGGTCGGGGCACAAAGCGCCAAAACGCACACGCGCACGCACCGATTGCAGCCAGCCGTCCACACGACCCTCCAGCCCAGTGTGGGTGGCAAAGGGGTACCAAACGGTGCTGCGGTTTTCTAAAAGCTTGGGCATCTGCACGGCCAAATCGGCCGATGAAAACGCCTTGTTCACGCCCAAAAAGGCCGGTGCAGCGTCAGGCCCCAAGCGGATGCCGTCCCAGATTTCGCGCTCCATGTCTTTGGGCTGGCAAAACAAGGTCGCTTCGCCTTCGGCCGTGATCACCAGCGTGGCATTGGGCTCGGTAAAACCCGTGAGGTAATAAAAATAGCTGTCGTGCCGATACAGAAAATCGCTGTCGCGGTTGCGCTGACGCTCGGGTGCGGTGGGGATGATGGCCAGACCGCCGTGGCCCAACTGCGATGCCACGCGTGCGCGGCGTTGGGCGTAAAGGGATGCGTGTTCAATCATGGTGTTTCAAGGACTCGTTGCATTCATTATGGCGTTCAGGCATTCAAAGCCGCCAGGCGCTCGGGCGTGCCCACATCGGTCCAGGGGCCGCTGTACACCTCGCCGCTGACCTGCCCCCGGTCCATGGCGGCGCGCAGCAAAGGCGCCAGCGCCAGCGCCACGCCCTCTGGGTTGCCCGCTGGCAGGCCGCAGTCGGCAAAGAAGGCCCGTTTGTACAAAGCGATGGTGCTGAAGGTGTAATCACAAGCCACTGCGCCCTTGGGCAGGTTCAGCACCGCACCGGTGGGCGAGAGGCCAAAGTCACCGCCCAAGTTGTGCGGCGGGTTGGGCACCAGCCACAGGTGGGCCAGCTGGTCGCTGGCGGCAAAACGGCGGGCCGATTCGGCGGCAAACACAAAGTCGGGCGCAAACACGTCACCGGCCACCACCCAAAACACCTCGGCCAATTGGGGCAGGGCACGCACAATGCCGCCTGCGGTCTCCAGCGCATGGCCAAAGTCCTCGCCCTCGTGGGAGTAGCTCAGATCCACCGGCGGCAACCCCGCCCAAACAGCTTGCCGCCCAAAATGCGCGGGGATCTGCTCGCCCAGCCAAGCGGTGTTGATCAGCTGGCGCGTGAAGCCCTCGCGGGCCAGGGCCTGCATGGGCCACTGCATCAAGGGTTGGCCGCGCACCGTCAGCATGGGCTTGGGGGTGGCATCGGTCAGGGGGCGCATGCGCTCGCCACGGCCTGCGGCCAACACCATGGCCTGCGCACCATTGGCGCTTGTCTTTTCAATAGCGGTCATGCCGCGATGTTGCCATGTTCCGTACGCCGGTTGTCGCTCGCCAAGGGCACTGGACGGCCACATTTGCACATCAAGCCTGGCCCAAACCGCTAAAATCTCGGGTTTTCCAGAATACTTTTCCCGGAGTTGCCCCCATGGCCAATCAACAACAAATGGCAAACGCCATCCGCGCCCTTGCAATGGACGCTGTTCAACAAGCCAACTCCGGTCACCCCGGCGCCCCCATGGGCATGGCCGACATGGCCGTCGCGCTGTGGGGCGATCACCTGCAACACAACCCCAAAAACCCCGGCTGGGCCAACCGCGACCGCTTCGTGCTATCCAACGGCCACGGCTCGATGCTGATCTATTCGGTGCTCCATCTGACCGGCTACAAATTGTCGCTCGATGACCTGAAAAACTTCCGCACCCTGCACAGCAAAACCGCCGGCCACCCCGAAGTGGGCGTGACCCCCGGCGTGGAAACCACCACCGGCCCCCTGGGCCAAGGCATCACCAACGCCGTGGGCATGGCCCTGGCCGAGAAGATGCTTGCTGCCGAGTTCAACCAAGACGGCCACAAGATCGTGGACCACCACACGTATGTGTTCATGGGTGACGGCTGCCTGATGGAAGGCATCAGCCACGAAGCCGTGGCCTTGGCCGGCGCCTGGAAGCTCAACAAACTGATCGCCCTGTATGACGACAACGGCATCTCCATCGACGGCAAGGTCGCCCCTTGGTTCATCGACAACACGCCCCAACGCTTTGCCGCTTGCGGCTGGAACGTGATCGACGCCGTGGACGGCCACGACGCAGCGGCGGTCTCCAAGGCCATCGCTGCCGCCAAGCACAGCGCGGACAAACCCACCCTGATCGTCTGCAAGACCGCCATCGGCAAGGGCTCGCCCAACCGTGCAGGCACTTCCAAAGCCCACGGCGAGCCATTGGGCGCCGAAGAAATCAAGCTCACCCGCGAAGCCCTGGGCTGGACGGCCGAGCCCTTCAAGATCCCCAAAGAGGTCTATGCCGACTGGGACGCCAAAGCCGCAGGCAAGGCCCGCGAAGCCGCCTGGAACACCGCCTTTGCCGCGTACAAAGCTGCTTTCCCTGCACAAGCCAAAGAGTTCGTGCGCCGCATGAAGGGCGACTTGCCCAAGAACTTCAACCAAGTGGCGTTTGACGCCGTCGTGGCCGCCCACACCAAGGGCGAAACCGTGGCCAGCCGCAAGGCCAGCCAACTGGCGCTCGAAGCCTTCACAGCCGCCCTGCCCGAAATGCTCGGCGGCTCGGCCGACCTGACGGGCTCTAACCTCACCAACACCAAGAGCACCCCCGCCTTCCGCGTGGACTTGGCCGGTGACGTGGTCAAAACAGAAGGCCAGATCGGCCGCCACATCAACTACGGTGTGCGCGAATTCGGCATGGCCGCCATCATGAACGGCGTCGCGTTACACGGCGGTTACATCCCCTACGGCGGCACCTTCCTCACTTTCTCTGACTACTCGCGCAACGCCATCCGCATGGCCGCGCTGATGAAGCAGCGCGTGGTGCACGTGTTCACCCATGACTCCATTGGCTTGGGCGAAGACGGCCCGACCCACCAGTCCATCGAGCACGCGGCCAGCCTGCGCCTGATCCCCGGCTTGGACGTGTGGCGCCCCGCCGACACGGCCGAAACCACCGTGGCCTGGGCTGTGGCCCTGCAAAACGCCCACCGTCCTTCGGCCCTGTTGCTGAGCCGCCAAAACCTGGCTTACTCGCCCAAGAGCGATCTGGGCGACATCAGCCGTGGCGCCTATGTCTTGTCCGAGCCTGCCAACGTGGGCATCAAAAAGACCCACGGCGTGATCATCGCCACCGGCTCTGAAGTGCAACTGGCCCTGGCCGCGCAAAAGCTGTTGGCCGAACGCAAGATCGGTGTGCGCGTAGTCTCCATGCCCAGCACCAATGTGTTTGACCGACAAGACACCGAGTACAAACAAAGCGTGCTGCCAGCAGGCCTGACCCGCGTGGCGGTCGAGATGGGCTCCACCGACGGCTGGTGGAAGTACGGCTGCGCCGCCGTGGTCGGCATCGACACTTACGGCGAGTCGGCCCCAGCCCCCGTGCTGTTCAAACACTTCGGCTTCACTGCCGAGAACGTGGCCGACACCGTCCACGCTGCACTGCTCAAGGCCTGATCAGGCCGCTGACCGGCCGGACCCCTTCAGCGCCCACAAGGCGCTGAAGCCACGTTCGGGGATCAGGATCCTGAAAGGGTCTTGGTTTCAAATCCGGTTACGTAACGGTTTAGTAACTTTCTCCTGAGGCATTCACATGACCATCAAGCTTGGCATCAACGGATTCGGCCGCATCGGCCGTCTGGCCCATCGCGCCGCCCTCAAACACGGCTACGACGACATCCAGATCGTTGGCATCAACGACCCCAAGCCCGCCGACTACCTGGCCTACATGCTCAAGTACGACAGCGTGCATGGCCGCTTTGATGGCACCGTGGACTTCACCGACGACACCCTGATCGTCAACGGCAAAAAGATCAAGCTCTCGCACGAACGCGACGCGCACAACCTGCGCTGGGGCGAGATGGGCGTGCACACCGTGCTCGAGTGCACCGGCCACTACCTGACCGAACCCACCAGCCAAATGCACCTGGCCGCTGGCGCCAAAAAGGTGGTGATCTCGGCCCCGTCCAAAGACAGCATCCCCATGTTCGTCTATGGCGTGAACCACAAGAAATACGCCGGCGAAGCCATCGTGTCCAACGCGTCATGCACCACCAACTGCCTGGCCCCCGTGGTCAAGGTGTTGAATGACAAATGGGGCATCAAGCGCGGCCTGATGACCACCGTGCACGCCGCCACCGCCAGCCAAATGACCGTGGACGGGTCATCCCGCAAAGACTGGCGCGGTGGCCGAGGCATCCTCGAAAACATCATCCCCAGCAGCACCGGCGCGGCCAAGGCCGTGGGCGTGGTGATCCCCGAGATCAAGGGCAAGATCACCGGCATGGCCTTCCGCGTGCCCACCTCTGATGTGTCGGTGGTGGACTTGACGGTGGAGCTGAACAGCGACGCCAGCTACGCCGAAATCTGCGCCGAAATGAAAGCCCAAAGCGAAGGCGCCCTCAAAGGCGTGCTGGGCTACACCGACGAGAAAGTCGTCTCCACCGACTTCCGCGGCGAGCCCTGCGCCAGCGTGTTCGACGCGACCGCCGGCATTGCCCTCGACAAAAGCTTCGTCAAGATCGTCGCCTGGTACGACAACGAATGGGGCTACGCCAAGCAGTGCCTGGAGATGGTGCGGGTGGTGGCTAAGAAGAAGTGAGCTTGACCGCCCACATGAAAAAAGCGCCTTCGGGCGCTTTTTTTATGGGGGAAGGTTCTGGTTCGCTGGCTTTGCAGGGTATAGGCGTGGTGGGTGTTTTGTTTTCGAATGACATGGGTAGCGCTTTCAATAAGGGTGAAGACACGGGTGCGTGAACCATGTGCACCTGGTCCACATGCGCATTCTTGGGCGGCAAGCCACCGCCGTCTGTTGCCCTGCACACCGACCCCGCTGAAGGCATGACCAAGCAACAGTTACAAAACCAGAACAAACCCCGACAAACCCGTCCGATGTAACAAAGTTTCAGCTTTTCAAATAAGATGGTTACATTGCGGTTGGCTCTGCTGCTGGCAGGCATGCCCACCGCTGTAACCCCACAAGGAAAGTGAGACCTCCCATGACCACCAAGATTGGCATCAACGGATTTGGCCGCATCGGCCGCATGGTGTTCCGCGCAGCGGTGCAAAACTTCAACGACGTCGAGATCGTTGGCATCAACGACCTGCTCGAGCCCGAGTACCTGGCGTACATGCTCAGCTACGACAGCGTGCATGGCCGCTTCAAGGGCACCGTGGCGGTTGAGGGCAACACCTTGGTGGTCAACGGCAAAAAGATTCGCCTGACGCAAGAGCGCGACCCGGCCAACCTTAAGTGGGACGAGGTCGGCGCCGATGTGGTGATCGAAGCCACCGGTTTGTTCCTCGACAAAGACAGCGCGGGCAAGCACTTGGCTGCGGGCGCCAAAAAAGTGGTGATCTCGGCCCCCTCCAAAGACGACACACCCATGTTTGTGTATGGCGTGAACCACGATACCTACGCAGGCCAGGCCATCATCAGCAACGCCAGCTGCACCACCAACGCGCTGGCCCCCATCACCAAGGTGCTCAACGACAAGTGGGGCATCAAGCGCGGCCTGATGACCACGGTGCACGCCGCCACCGCCACGCAAAAAACCGTGGACGGCCCGAGCAACAAGGACTGGCGCGGCGGCCGTGGCATCTTGGAAAACATCATCCCCAGCAGCACCGGCGCAGCCAAGGCTGTGGGCGTGGTGATCCCCGCCATCAAGGGCAAGCTGACCGGCATGGCATTCCGCGTGCCGACCTCGGATGTGTCGGTGGTGGACCTGACGGCCGAGCTGGACACCCCCGCCACCTATGCCGAGATCTGCGCCGAGATGAAAGCGCAAAGCGAAGGCGCGCTCAAAGGCGTGCTGGGCTACACCACCGACAAAGTCGTCTCGACCGACTTCCGTGGCGAGGTCTGCACCAGCGTGTTCGACGCCGACGCCGGCATCGCGCTGGACAGCACCTTCATCAAGGTGGTGGCCTGGTACGACAACGAGTGGGGCTACTCCAACAAGTGCCTGGAGATGGCGCGGGTGGTGGGGCGCTGAGACTGGCCACTGTGGGCAGGCCATGTCGGACCTGAAGGTACCGACCTACAGCTGCGGTGGTTGAGCGAAGGTCGATCGCCCAACGAAGTTGGGCTCCTACAAATACCAACTTGCCCGCCATTTAGGCACATCCATCCATGCGTGGGAGCTCAACTGTGTTGAGCGATTCTGAATGATCCACGGATCACGGCATGGCCTGCTGCGGTGGTTGAGCGACGGTCGGTCGCCCAACGCAGTTGGGCTCCTACAAAAGACAGCTTGCCGGCCATCTAGGCGCATCCACCATGCGTGGGAGCTCAACTGTGTTGAGCGATGCGTTCATAACAAAGCTGCTGTCACCACGATCTCGATTTTCCAATCGGGGTTGGCCAATGCGGCTTGCACGGTGGCGCGGGGTGGGGTGTGGCCGGGCACGACCCAGGCGTCCCACTCGCGGTTCATGGCGGCAAAGTCGGCCAGGTCGGTGATGAAAATCTGCGCCATCAGAATCTTTGATTTGTCCGTTCCGGCTTTGGCCAGCAGGGCGTCGATGGCCGCCAACACCTGACGGGTCTGGCCCGCCATGTCTTGGCCAGGCACTTCGGCAATCTGGCCGGCCAAATAAACGGTGCCGTTATGAATGGCGGCTTCTGACATGCGTGCGCCGACGTCGATGCGTTGAACCATGGTGTTTCCTTGGCGAGTGTTCAAAAAGCCGCCATGTTAGCGGCTCAGCCCTGCTGTGTGATGCAGCGGGCGGCCGCCAGATCCCAGCCACCCCAGCCACAGCTTTTGAAAAACACCGGGCCCCCTTCAGGTCGGCTCGCGTCTTGCCAAGCCTGCGTTTGCCCCACCACATCGGCCAAAGTGGACAAGGCGCTCACGTCGATGCCCGCTTGCAGCAAATCACCGGCTTCATGGTCGGCATCGCGGGTGTCGACCACCAGCGTCCCCGTCTGCGCCAAATGGCGGCAAACATCGGCCGACCACTCGACCATGCGGGGCGTAAAGGCCCCCACGGCCACCACAAAGGCATCGCTGCGAGGCAGGGCGGTTAAGACCACCTGTTGCGCGGGCGTGGTGCTGACCACCAGCGGGCAGTCGGCCAATGCGGCGTTCGGGTCATCCACCCGCTGCGCCCGCATGCCCAGCGCCTGCGCATGCGCCACCAGGGCATCGGCACTGGCGCTGCTGCGCGAAGACACCCAGACCTCTTGCACCCCCAAGCCTTCACGAAAGGCCTCCAGGTGCGCACGCCCTTGCACGCCCGCCCCCACGATGAGCATCGGGCCATCGCGGCGCGTGGCCAGGTGTTGCGCAGCCAGCAAAGACACCGCCGCCGTGCGACGCGCCGTGACCGTGGGGCCGTCCAGCAAGGCCACGCGCTGGCCGGTCTGCACGTCAAACACCACGATGTCGCCCTGGATGGTGGGCAGGCCACGCTGGGCGTTGCCAGGGATGAAACTGATCAGCTTGGTGATGGCCACGCGGGCATCGGCCGCAGGCATGACAAACAAACTGCCGCCGCCGTCCAACGGCTGCACGATGCGCGGCGGCACGGCCACCGTGGGGTCTTGCAGCAAGGCCGCGATCTCTTGGGCCAAAGCAGAGAATGGCAAGGCCCTGGCCGTTTGCGCAGGGCTCAGGATGGCGTCGCTCAAGACTGACCGATCTTGACCTGGTTGAGCTGGGCCTGCGCCTTGACCAGCGATGGCACCATCTCGCTGCCGTAGCCCAAGGCCACCGCCGTGCTCAAAGCTTGGTGCACGCTGCCGCCAATGATGGAGGGCACTTTCATGCTCTCGCTCAAGTGGGCGTAGTAACGCAAGTCCTTGGTCGCGTTGTTCAGCTCGAACTTCATGGCCGCGTAGTCGCCTCGCAAGGTCTTGGCCATCAACTGGAAGAGGCCGGAATTGACGCCGCCCGCCGAGATGACCTCCACAAGTTTTTCAAGCTTGACGCCGGCCTTGGCGCCCACGGCAAAGGCCTCGGCCGTGGCGGTGCAAATGGCTTGCGCCACAAAGTTGTTGAGCAGCTTGATGACATGACCCGAGCCCGTCTCGCCCACATGGAACACGTTTTCGCTGTACGCGCGAATGACCGGCTCGATTTGCGCAAACACCTCGGGCGATGCGCCCACCATGGAGTTGAGCTTGCCGGCCTCGGCTTCGATGGGCGTGCGGGTCAGCGGCGCATCGACGTACACCACGTTTTTTTCGGCGCACAGGGCGGCCAGGCGGCGGGTGGAATCGGGCTCGCTGGTGGAGGTGTCGATGATGACCAGGCCTGCACGCGCCTTTGACAAAATGCCGCCGGGCCCGGCCACCACGGCCTCGACCTGGGGTGAGCCGGTCACGCACACCAGCACCACGTCGCAAGCGGCCAAGTCGGCGTAACTGCCCACTTGCTGGGCCCCGGCTGCCAACAGGTCTTGAACCGGCGCGCTGCGTTGATGCACCGAAATCGACAAATCAAAACCCTTGGCCCGGATGTTTTTGGCCATGCCATGGCCCATCAATCCCGAAGCGCCGACAAATCCGATGTGTTGCATATGGCCTCTTGTGTGCAGTGGAAAAGCATGCCCATTCTGAAAGCATGCGCCACAGCCCCCTGTCACCTGTGCACAGGCCCTGCACGGCCCCACAAGCCTTTGCCACCTTTGCCGCCTGCGTGACAAAGCGTCTCGCAGGCGGTGGCTACCATCACGCATGCACCTGACCGTCTCCTCCCCCGTTCAATCCTTGGCTGAGCTGCAACGCGTGGCCGCCACCCCCTTGGCCGAGGCCATGCCTTGGCCCAGCACCTACGACTTAATCCGCGCCAGCGCGCAAGTGCATGCCGACCGGCCCGCGCTCACCTTCTTGGCCACCGGAGTGGTCGGCGGCCCTGCCACCACCTGGACCTATGGCCAGCTGCTGCAAGGCATTCACCAAACGGCCAACCTGTTGCATTCGCTGGGCTTGCAGCCCACCGATGTCGTTGCCGCCATGCTGCCCGGCGGGCTGGCCTACCACCTGGCGCTGTGGGGTGGCGAGGCGGCGGGCATTGTGCAGCCGCTGAACCCGCTGCTGAGCGAGGACAAGCTCTTGTCTTTGCTGCGTGCCAGTGGTGCGCAAGTGCTGATCGCCCATGGCGTGGACGACGACAGCCAAATGCGCGCCAAAGCGCTGCGCCTGCAAAGACAATGCCCCGCCCTGAAAACCATTTTGCTGGTCAACCCCGAGGGTGGCCCGCTGCCGCCAAGCGATGCACTGCCCGCAGGCGTGCAGGACTTCCATGCGGCACGCGCCCTGCAAGCGAGCGACCGGCTGCTCAGCGGGCGGGTGTTTCAGGCCACTGACATCGCGGCCTACTTTCACACCGGTGGCACCACCGGTGCGCCCAAGCTGGCCCGCCACAGCCATGGGGCACAGGTCTTCACCGCCTGGGCCAATGCGCAGATGCAAGGCTTTCAGGCCAGCGACGTGACCCTCAACGGCTACCCGCTGTTCCATGTGGCCGGTGTGTTGCCGGGGGCCTTGTGCTCGCTGGCGGTGGGCATGCACATCCTGATCCCCACACCCAGCCTGTTTCGCAACCGCGAGGTGATCGCCAACTACTGGCGGCTGGTGGGGCACCACGGCTGCACGCTCATGTCGGGCGTGCCCACGGTGCTGGCCGCGCTGGCGGCGGTGCCGCTGGCCGGGGCCGACATTTCACGCCTGCGCGCGGTGCGCACGGGGGCTGCACCCTTGCCGCCCGAGCTGGCCTTGCGCTTTGAACAAGCCTTTGGCCTGCAGATCAACGAAAGCCTGGGCATGACCGAAACCGCAGGCCTGAGCACCGTGGCCCCACCGGGCCTGAGCGCACCTGCGGGCTGCGTGGGCTGGCCGCTGCCGCATGCCAGTGTGCGCATCGTGGGCCTGAACAGCGATGGCCAAGCCACTGCCCAAACCCTGCCCGCAGGCGACAAAGGCATGGTGCTGTACCAAGGGCCCAATTTGTTCTCAGGCTATCTGGACGCGGCCGAGACCGCCCGCAGCTTCACGCCCGATGGCTGGCTCATCACAGGCGACGTGGGATTTGTAGACGCGCAAGGCCGCTTGCACCTGACCGGCCGCGCCAAAGACCTGATCATTCGGGGCGGCCACAACATCGACCCCAAGGTGATCGAAGACGCACTGGGCGCACACCCCGCCGTGGAGCTGTGCGCCGCCGTGGGCGCGCCCGATGCTTATGCCGGTGAGCTGCCCGTGGCTTTTGCCTCGCTCAAGCCCGGCGCCCAAGTGAGCGAGCAAGAGTTGCTGGCCTTCACCGCCGAGCGCGTGGACGAAGCGCCCGCCAAGCCCAAACGCATCACCATTTTGGAACGCATGCCGGTGACCAATGTGGGCAAGATCTACAAGCCCGAACTGCGCACCTTGGCCACGGGGGCGGTGGTGCAAGCCTTGGTCGATCAGGTGTACGGGGTCAAGGCCGTGCGCCCCCGCGTGACCGCGCAAGGCGACCTGCCCGTGAGCGTGAGCCTAGAGCGCGATGGCGATGGCGACTTGCACCGCGAGCTGCAAGCCCTGATCGCGGCGCTGCCCGTCAAGGTGCAGGTGATCAGCGGCGAGTGATGGCCCTCAAGAGGTTTTGACAGCGCGTTGCGCCTTGAGCGTGTCGTGCAGCTGGATTTGCGCTTTTTCTTGCGCCTGCAAGTGCTCCAGCGTTTTGCCCAGCGCCTTGTCTTGGTCCTTGAGCTGATCCAGCGTTTGCATCTGTGCTTTTTCTTGCGCTTGCAGCTGCTCTTTCACAATGGCTGCGTCCTTGTCGTGGTCCTTGATCTGCTCACGGGTGCGCAAAATCATCGCGTCTTGGGCCGACATTTGCTCCCGCGTTTGCTTGATCAGTTTGGTCTGCGTCTTGATCAGGCTGCGCGTGGCGCCCACCGACTTTTCTTGCGTGCGCGCCTGAGCCATGGCATGGATGTTTTGCTCTTGGCGCGCGATGAACTTGGTGGTGCCCGCGCCCAAGCCCGAGCCCACACCGGTTTCCGTAGCAGCCAAAGCCCCACTCAAAGACAAGGCCAGCAAGCAGCCCCCAACGAAACGTTTCATGATCACTCCTTGTGCAATGGAAGCGCCACTGTGCCCGCACAGGGCAGCGCGCACCATCTGCCCAAGGGTGTGTTGCTGCTGACCACAAGGTGTAGTCAGCCTAGGGAATCCCCGCTTGCTGCAGGCTAGGCGCGGCATACATTGGAAGGATCAACGCTCAAGGACCGGCATGAAAATCAGAGAACTGGCGACAGGACTGCAATTTCCCGAGGGGCCCGTGGCCATGGACGATGGCTCGGTGCTGTTGGTCGAGATTGCACGCGGCACACTCACCCGCGTGACGGCCGACGGGCGGGTGCAGGTGGTGGCCGACTTGGGCGCGGGCCCCAACGGCGCGGCCATCGGGCCTGACGGCGCGGTCTACATCTGCAACAACGGTGGCTTTGAATGGACGCGCGACCCGGGCAACTACCTGCGCCCCATCGGGCAAGCGCACGATTACTCGGGCGGACGCATCGAACGGGTGAACCTGAACACCGGCAAATTTGAACGCCTGTACGAACAAGTGGACGGCATCGGCTTGCGCGGCCCCAACGACCTGGTGTTTGACGCGCATGGCGGTTTTTATTTCACCGACCTGGGCAAAGTGCGCCACCACGAGATGGACCGAGGCGGCCTGTTCTATGCCCAGCCCAACGGCTCAAGCGTGCACGCCGTGGCCAAGCCGGTGATGACGCCCAACGGCATTGCCCTCTCACCCGACGGCCAAACGCTTTATTACGCCGAGACCGAAGGCGCCCGCGTGTGGGCCTTTGACATCACCGCCCCAGGCCAAGTGCGCAAAGACCCTTGGCCATCGCCCCAGGGCGCGCGCATGGTGACGGCATCACCGGGCGGGCATTACCAACGTTTTGACTCGATGGCCGTCGATGCCGAGGGCAACCTCTGCGTGGCCACCTTGGTGCACGGCGGCATCTCCATCGTCAGCCCCAACGGCCAGCAAGTGCAACACGTGCCCCTGCCCGACCCCTTCACCACCAACATCTGCTTCGGCGGCCCCGGCCACCGCACCGCCTACATCACCCTGTCTGCGACAGGGCGGCTGATCGCAGTGGATGACTGGCCGGTGGCGGGGTTGGGGTTGAATTTCAATGGGTGAGGTGAACAGATTCCCGCACTTCAACGAAGAGCATCAAACCTGAAAATGGATGTTGACGGTTTGATGGCTTGTTAAGGCCTGATCGCTGATGGCGATGTCGTATACCAATGTATAGGCACCCGTGGAAAGCCCCAAATCTTTAACCAGTGTGGCTTCTCCATTAAATTTCCAAGTTAAGTTATGAAGTTCGTTTTTATCTACAAATGTACCGCTGGTTGTCAATAGACTTGCCAAATTGATGTTGGAAATATCAATTTCCTGGCCTGCTGGGCTTAAGTCATTTTTTAGTTTTACAACTGATACTTTTGAGGACAGTGGAACATCTTCATCAATCACCGTAAAAGTACCTTGGGCATCAAAGTTACCGTCAATTTTTTCATCTGCACTATCAGTTTCTATATCCGTGAAAATTAATGGCGCATCATTCGTGCCCGTTATATTTACTGAGATTGTTTTTTCACTTACCGCACCATGACTATCCGTAAATTCAATTGTATACTCCAATTTCAAAACACTATCTTTTTGCAAAGGATCAAAATCATAGGAGTGAACCGATGAGAAATCCCAACGGATATTATTTGAATCACTTAATGTGAGCGGATTTCCATTGATGTCTTTTCCCACAGACACCTTTAACATGTCCCAAAATTGAAGCTCATCGTTAGCAGGATCTATGGAATATCCGTTGGCCAATACTTTACTAATATGAAAAGTCACATAGTCATTAATATCAGGATCCATCAAGGTCAATTCATCTCCTCCTTGAATAATTCCGTTTGTTTCAGCAAGCTCCAAAACTGAATTGTGGCCAGCATCAACATTGACAACAGGTGCGTCATTGGTTCCAAGTATGGAAACGGTAATGACTTTCGTAGCTACAGACCCATGCGGATCCATAACTTCAATTGTGTAATTAATCACCAAAGTCTGACCCTCTGGAATTGCACTAAAGAATGATGCATCACTATCCAAATAATCAAAATTCCAAGTTAAATTATGTGGGTCGGTTACCAGCTTTCCAATTGTGTTTTTTAGTGTTAACAAAGGCAACACAAAATCAACAATCTCCGGACTTTCATCGGGATTAATATGCATAAATGTTGTGCCTTCAAAGTCGACTTTTGTAGCGTTCAAAATGAAGCTCACTGGCTCATAAATATCTTTATCTTGAACAGTTAAAGTTCCATGTGTCGAAATCCCCTTACCATTTTCAGTTAGCATAACATTGGAAATATCAGGCTGATTTCCGGAATTTATAGCAACAATCTCAGGATTGTCATTTGTTCCAGTAACCGTGATGGTGACTGTTTTAGGCTCACTCTTTGCGCCATAACCATCTACCGCAGTATATTTGAATGTAACTGTTGCCTTTTCACCTTCAGCCAAATAATCAAAATTACTGGGTTTAAACTTGTAAGTTCCGTTTGAATTAAAAATCAAAATTCCATCTGAATTCGCCACATTACTAACCAATTCATAGCGTACAACGGCACCATCAGGATCAGTAGCGCTTGGAACTGAGCCTTCGAGAGTTCCATTTTCAGTAACCGACTTCACGTCATCTTTCGCCACAGGCGCCTTATTCGCCACTTGAGGCGAGCTGCCGCTGCCGCCACCTCCGCCACCAGCCGCAGCCAAGCCTGCTCCTGCGGCCACGCCCACCCAAGGACTCAACAAAGGCAGCGCAGCAACAGCTGCCCCTGTCGTCGCCGATGTGTTCATCGCTGCATAAGAACTGTAGGCAGCACCGTCCACTGGAACATAGCTCACGGCCTGCTCACCTTCACCTGCGAAAAGGCTCACATCTTCTTGCTTGTAATAGTTCTCCAAGACCAAATCCGGCGTCTGTGCATTGCTGACGGCCTCGTCTTCAATCTGCGCTTTTTCGTCCGTCACGATTTCAAGGTTGTCGCCCACCCGTCGGGCCTTGATTTGCGTAGGTGCCTTACCGTTTGCTGGATCGACCAGTTCAAAACGGGTGTTGGGATCGACCTTCAGGTTGACCGGCTGGCCTGGTTTAACTTCTAATTTTTGTGTGTTTTTGGCATTGATAACGTTGACGTTTAGCATTTAAGAACCCCCGACTATGGTTGATGAACAAGGGTTCATTCTTACAAACAATTGGCCATAAATTGCTTGCAAAGTTCTAATTAATTGATGTGAGTATGTTTTAAATTGTTATTTTATTGGCAGAAATGGGGTCTTGGGAGATCGGAGCAAGGGTAAGCCCTCGGTAGATGGGGTGGTTTGCGCGCAATCGGCGAAGAAGTTCAGCGCCTACGAGGGGGCTTTTTGTGGGAGCTCAGCTTTGCTGGGCGATGCATGCACAGCGGTTTGCCAGGAATCGCCCAACACAGTTGGGCTCCCACATACCGACAGCAGCCACAGCTGTCACAACTGCAACAGCGCCCAAGGCAAGCCTCCGTGCGTCGAGGTCAGCTCAAGTGCTTGCCGATGATGCCGGCCAGCTCGAACATGGTGGCTTGGTCTTTGCCGAACACGGCTTGCAGCTTGCCATCGGCTTTGATGGAGCGTTTGTCGGCTGGGTCTTGCAGGCCGTTGGCTTTGATGTAGTCCCAGATTTTCTTGACCACTTCGGTGCGGGCGTAGGTGCCGTCACCGATCACGGCGGCCAATGAGGCGCTGGGCTTCAAGGTGCCCACAGCGGCTTTGCGCGGCGCTTTGGGGGCGGCGGTTTTGGCAGCTTTTTTGGCAGCGGGGGTTTTGGCCGCAGTGGTTTTGGTGGCGGCCTTCTTCACGGCCACTTTGCCAAACGGGGTCTTTTTGGCGGCTGTCTTGCGCGGCGGGTATTTCTTGCCGCCTTCGCGCTGCTCGAACTCGAAGCTGACTTTGCCCTCTTCGGGGTTCCAGGCCAGCATGGCCTTGAAACTGCGGCGCGTGCGGTTGCTGACGAACTTGTCGAGCAAGTCGGTCTTGCCGGTGCTCAGCAATTTGCTGAACTGCTCGCGCTCGATGGGTTGCTGCAAGATGATTTGGCCGCTCTTGAAGTCGCAGCTGGGGGTAGGCTGTTCGTTCGTCGGCACGGCTTTGCTGCACACGTAGTTGCTGCCGTGCTCGTGTACCGCGCTGCCGCACTTGGGGCAGGCGCCCAGCGAGGCGTCGGTGAACTCGACGATCTCGCCGGTGTCTTCGTTTTTCTTGTCGTCGCCGAAGTCAAACTCGAGCTTCCAGTTCTTTTCTTCTTCGTTGTACTTGAGCGCCATCTCGGCCACGAAGGGCCAGCCGGCCTTGGAGCGGAAGCCGTCCAGCGGGCCGATCTTTTTGTCGCGCATGAACTGCTCAACTTCGACCGGCTCAAAGGTGCGGCCCGCGGGCGATTTGCCAAACGAGAAGCCGCAGCCTTCGGATGCGCCGTTGGCGCCGGTGCAGGTATAGCGGCGGTAGTTTTCTTTGACCACGCCGCCGCAGTTGGGGCAGGGCGTGCTCAGGGTGGCGTAGTCACCGGGCACGGTGTCGCGGTCGTACTCTTTGGCTTTCTTGACGATGTGCTCGGTCATGGCCGCGATCTCGGCCATGAAGGTGGCGCGGCTGAGTTTGCCTTGCTCCATCTGGGCGAGCTTGTATTCCCATTCGCCGGTGAGCTCAGGCTTGGAGAGTTCTTCGACCTGCAAGCCGCGCAACAGCGTCATGAGTTGGAAGGCCTTGGCCGTCGGGATCATCTCGCGGCCTTCGCGCAGCATGTACTTCTCGTTGATCAGGCCTTCGATGGTCGCGGCGCGGGTGGCTGGTGTGCCCAAGCCTTTTTCTTGCATGGCTTCGCGCAGCTCGTCGTCGTCCACCATCTTGCCCGCGCCTTCCATGGCGCCCAGCAGCGTGGCTTCTGAGTAGCGTGCCGGTGGGCGGGTCTTGAGGCCCTTGGCTTCGACCGACTCGACGCCGACTTGTTCGCCCGGCTGCACCGGCACCAGGTTCTGGCCCTTGTCACCGTCTTTGGCGTCTTCAACTTCATTGGCGGCTTCCTTGCCATAGATGGCGAGCCAACCGGGCTTGACCAACACCTTGCCCACGGTCTTGAAGCTGTGGCCTGCGGCCACGCTGATGCGGGTGGTGACTTGGTATTCGGCGCTGGGGAAGAACACCGCCATGAAGCGGCGCACCACCAGGTCATACAGCTTTTGCTCGGCCTCAGACAAGCCGCTGGGCGCTTGAAGCGTGGGGATGATGGCGAAGTGGTCCGACACCTTTTTGTTGTCGAACACACGCGGGATCTTGCGCACGTAGTTGTTGTTGAGCGCCGTCAGGGCGTGGGGGGCCAGGTGGCGCATGCCGCTGTCGGCCAGCATCTCGAAAGTCTGTTTGGCCACGGGCACATAGTCTTCGGGCAGGTGGCGCGAGTCGGTACGCGGGTAGGTCAGGGCCTTGTGGCGTTCGTACAGGCTTTGCGCCAGCGCCAGCGTGGTTTTGGCCGAGAAGCCGAACTTGCCGTTGGCCTCACGCTGCAAACTGGTCAGGTCAAACAGGCCAGGGCTGGCTTGCGTGGTGGGCGTGGCCTCTTCGGTGACGGTGGCTTTTTGGCCGCGCACGGCGTTGACGATGGCTTGTGCCTCGGCAGCGGTCCATTGGCGGTCGGCTTTCTTTTCGGCGTCTTCTTCTTTTTTCCAAGCGGGGTCAAACCACTTGCCAGGGTAGGTGCCTGCGGCGGCAGCAAACTCGGCGTGGATCTCCCAGTAATCGCGGCTGATGAACTTGCGGATTTGTTCTTCGCGCTCGACCACCACGGCCAGCGTGGGCGTTTGCACCCGGCCCACGGTGGTCAAGAAAAAGCCGCCATCGCGCGAGTTGAACGCGGTCATGGCGCGGGTGCCGTTGATGCCCACCAGCCAGTCGGCCTCAGAGCGGCTGCGGGCGGCGTCGGCCAGGCCCTGCATTTGCTGTTCGCTGCGCAGGCTGTCAAAGCCGTCGCGGATCGCTTGCGGCGTCATAGACTGCAGCCACAAGCGCTTGACGGGTTTGTTCAGCGGTTTGGTACCACCGGCGTACTGCTCGATCAGGCGGAAGATCAACTCCCCTTCGCGGCCCGCGTCACAGGCGTTGATGATGGCTGTCACGTCCTTGCGCTTGGCTTGCCTGACCACGGCCGTCAAGCGGCTCTTGGTCTTGTCCACCGGCTTCAAGTCAAAGTGTGGCGGAATGACGGGCAAGTTGGCAAAGCTCCACTTGCCGCGTTTCACATCGTATTGCTCGGGGGCCTGGATCTCCACCAGGTGGCCCACCGCGCTCGTCACCACATAGGTGTCGCTCTCAAAATGGTCCTCGTGTTTTTCGAACTTGCCCGCCACAGGGGTCAGGGCCCGCACGATGTCTTGAGCCACCGAAGGCTTCTCTGCAATCACCAAAGTTTTCATGTCTACAATCCCTTGTCTCGCGTGCGCTCGCGCGCTCGCACACATGCACGCCTGGGCGCGCTCACGCGCACGCCCACATGAATTCACCATAACAAATTTTTGAACGCCGTGGCCAAAACCCCTGTTTCAACTTCCGCCTCGTCATCCAAGCGACGCATCCAGGTCCGCCGCTCCGGCGTTCACGGCAAGGGCGTGTTCGCCCTGCAAGACCTCGCCGAGGGCGAGACCCTGATCGAGTACGTGGGTGAGATCATCAGCTGGGACGAGGCGCAAGACCGCCACCCGCACGACCCCAAGGACCCGAACCACACCTTCTACTTCCATGTGAACGAGGACAAGGTGATCGACGCGCTGCACGGCGGCAACTCCTCGCGCTGGATCAACCACAGCTGCGACCCCAACTGCGAAGCCGACGAAGACAACGAGCGCGTTTTCATCAAGGCGCTGCGCAACATCAAGGCCGGTGAAGAGCTGAACTACGACTACGGCCTGATCATCGACGAGCCCTACACCAAGAAGCTCTTGGCCGAGTACCCCTGCTGGTGCGGCGCCAAGAACTGCCGAGGCACGCTGCTCTCGCCCAAGGACCGCGAAGACACACCCAAGATCCCCGGCCAGAAAAAGGCCAAGGGCAAATCCAAAGCGAAGGGCAAAGCAGACGCCAAGCCCAAAGTGAAAGCCGGAGCCCAGAAAAAGCCCAAGGCTGACGCCAAGGCCGGCAAAAAAGCCAGCGATAAAGCCGGCGAAAAGTCGGGCAAGAAGAGCACCAAGAAAGGCTGAGGGCTGCATGGCCAAGCTGCCGTGGGAGCCCAACTTGTTGGGCGATGGCCAGCACAGCACCCACGCCGAATGTGCGCCACAGCCCTCAACATCTAAACATGAGCACCTGGCCCGCTGAAGCCATCTGGGAGCAGGTCTACCCTTGGCTGCCCGACTTCACCGTCGAGATCCTGCCCGAGGTGGACTCGACCAACACCGAACTCATGCGCCGCGCCCGCGCGGGCCAGACCGAGCCCACGCTGCTGGTGGCCGAGCGCCAGACCGCAGGCCGTGGCCGCATGGGCCGCGTGTGGCAAAGCCAGCCGGGAGACTCGCTGACCTTTTCACTGAGCCTGCCGATCGCGCCCAAAGACTGGTCGGGCCTGTCGCTGGCGGTGGGCCTGAGCTTGGCCGAGAGCCTGCACCCGCAAGTGGGCCTGAAGTGGCCCAACGATTTGTGGGTGCAAGAGCGCAAGCTGGGCGGCATTTTGGTGGAAGCGGCCAGCATGGGCGGGCGCAGCCAGGTGGTGATCGGTGTGGGTCTCAACATCCGCCCGCGCCCTGCCGAGGGCATGAACACACCACCTGCGGCATTGACCGAGTGGCTGCCCGACATCAGCGCCCCCGCGGCCTTGGCCTTGGTGGCGGCGCCTTTGATTCAAACCGTTTTGGCTTTTGAACACACCGGCTTTGCGCCTTGGCAACAACGCTTTGAAGCACGCGATGTGCTCAAAGGCCGCCGCGTGCACACCAGCGATGGCGCACAGGGCATGTCTCTGGGTGTCAGCGCCAGTGGTGCGCTACGATTGCAGACGGATGCGGGCGTGCTGGACATCCACAGCTCCGAAGTCAGTGTCAGACCCTTTGCCGAGGACAAACCATGAAGATGCGCGGGTGGATTGGCGTTTTGCTCTTGCTCAACCTGGTGGCCCTGGCTTGGCAATGGGATGCCTTTGCGCGCTGGGGCTGGGGCCCCAACGTGCAGCGCGAACCCGAGCGCTTGCAGCAACAAATCCAACCCGAGGCCTTGAAGGTCAGCATCCCGGGGCAAGCGGCTTCTGCGCCTGCTGTTTCCACCACAGCTGTTGAACCTGCGTCAGAGCCTGCCCCACTGCCTGCTTCAGTACCTGGCTCAGAGCCTGCCTCAGTGACTGGCTCAGTGCCTGCGCCAACGGCCAGCAAGGCCGCAACGCCTGAAACCACTGCGGTCTCTGCCAAACCTGCGGCTGCAGCACCGGCCACCACCGCGTCTGCACCCGTGACGGCAGCGTCACCTGTCGCCCCATCCAATTCGGCACCCGCCAAACCTGCTTCCAAATAAATCTTCCGGAGATTGCCCGATGAGCCTGAAACTGTATTTCGCCCCTGGCGCTTGTTCTTTTGTGCCCCATGTGCTGCTCGAGATGAGCGGCGCCGAGTTCGAACCCAGCATGGTCAAGCTGCACAAGGGCGAGCAAAACAGCGAGGCGTACAAGACCATCAACCCGCGCGGCCAAGTGCCGGTGCTGGTCAACAACGGCCAGGTGATCACGCAGATCGTGGCGATTGCACTGCACCTGGACCAGATCTTCCCGCAGGCGGGCTTTTTGCCCACCGAGCCGATCGCCCGTGCGCAGGCCATCTCCACCTTGGCTTGGATGAACAACACGGTGCACCCGACCTTCACGCACATCTTCATGCCGCAAAAATTTTCGGATCTGCCCGAAGTGCAGGCGGCGCTCAAGCCCTACAACATCCAAGTGTTCCGCCAACAACTGGGCGAGCTGCAGGCGCTGGTGCAAGCGGCTGCGGCCAAAGGCCAGGCTTGGCTGACCGGTGAGCAGTTCGGTGTGCTCGACGCTTACGCCCTGACCTTCACCCGCTGGGGCACGATCGCTGGCATCACCCCCGAAGAGCACCCCGACCTGTGGGCCTTTGTGCAAAAAGTCGCCGCCGTGCCCGCCGTGGCCCGCGTGATCGAGCGCGAGCGTCTGCAACTGAACATGGGCAAACCGGCCTGATTGTTCTTTGCAGCGCAACGAGTTGTCATGGACCGTCGCCTTGTAGGTGCCCAACTTTGTTGGGCGATGGGTTGTGAGGCTCGAGTGATTGGAGTGGGCTGCAAATCGCCGAACACAGTTCAGCTCCCACAGAGACCCAAATCACACAGCACCCATCGTTGGGGCAGGTGCGCTGGCTTGTTGTGGGAGCCCAGCTGCTTGGGCGATGGGCTGTGAGGCTCGAGCGATTGGGGTGGGCTGCGAATCGCCGAACACAGTTCAACCCCTAAAACTGACCAAGCAACTGGCTGTGACCCCTTGTGGGAGCCCAACTGTGTTGGGCGATGGTTTGCAAAAGCTCAGGCGGGTGGGGCAAAGCGCAGGGTGAAGCATGCACCCGGTGGCGTTTGGTGCTCGAAGGTGGCGTCAATGCTGATCGTGGCGCCGTGCTGCTGGGCGATTTCTTTGACGATGGGCAAGCCCAGGCCCGAGCCGTCCACATTGGTGCCCAAAGCCCGGTAGAAGGGCTGGAACACCAACTCGCGTTCAGGCACGGGAATGCCCGGGCCGTTGTCTTCCACTTGCAACACCAAGGCCTTGCTGTACGGGTCCACCAACACGCGCACGGTGATCACGCCGGGGCGTTCGTCGGTGGAGGGTGTGTAGTTCATGGCGTTTTCCACCAGGTTGCGCACCATCTCTTTGAGCAAGATCGGATTGCCCGTCACTTTGACGCCAGGGGTGTCCGGGTCCACGCCTTCGTAGCCCAGGTCCAGCCCCTTGTCCATGGCGCGGGGCAGGCAGTCTTGCAGCACATCGCTGACCATGCGGGCCATGTCACAGGCTTGCTGGGGCACGCTGGCACCGCCGCCTTCAGCGCGGGCCAGTGACAGCAACTGGTTCACGGTGTGCGTGGCTTGCACGCTGGCGCGGCCGATTTGCTGGAGCGATTTTTTGAGGTCTTCTTCGCTCGAGCCTGAGCGCTGCGCCAAATCGGCCTGCATGCGCAAACCGGCCAGCGGTGTTTTGAGCTGGTGCGCCGCATCGGCCAAAAAGCGTTTTTGCGTGACGATGGAGTCTTTCAAGCGCTCCAGCAAGTCGTTGACCGAGAGCACCAGGGGCGCAACTTCCATGGGCACCGCTTTGTCGTCCAATGGGCTCAGGTCGTCGGGCTTGCGGGCTCGGATGCGCTCTTCCAGCTCCGACAAGGGCTTGATGCCGCGCACCAGCGCCAGCCACACCAACAGCACCGCCAAGGGCAGCAAAGCGAACTGGGGCAGCATCACCCCCTTGATGATTTCGGCGGCCAGCACGGAGCGTTTTTCGCGCGTCTCGGCCACCTGCACCAGTGCGGGCCGTTTGCCATCGGCGTCCAAGCGTATCCAGGTGTAGGCCACGCGCACTTCCATGCCGCGCATCTCGTCGTCGCGGATGTGCACTTCGTAGCTGCTGCCTTTTTCTTCTTCGTCCGATGGCAGGGGCACATCGCGGTCACCGCTCAGGTGCTCGTTGTTGGCGCCACGCACTTGGTAATAAACCAAGTCGGTTTCATCGGCACGCAAGAGTTCGCTGGCCGGTTGCGGCAGGCTGAATTCCACCTTTTTGTCGGGTCCCAGCCTGACTTGCTGCGCCAGCGCCTGCACGTTGTAGACCATGGCGCGGTCAAAGGGCTTGTTGGCCAGCCCTTGTGCCACCAGCCAGGTCAGGGCCAGACTGATGGGCCACAAGAGCAGCAGGGGGGTGAGCATCCAGTCAAGGATTTCCCCGAACAGCGAGCGCTGCTCGCGTTTGAATAACTTGACGCCCCAACCTTTGGATTTCATGGCTCAGACCCAGGTGAGGGCATCCCGGCGTCGGTCAACCCGGGATTTTTTCGAGGCAGTAGCCCAGGCCGCGCACGGTGGCGATGCGGATCGGGCCTTTTTCGATTTTCTTGCGCAGGCGGTGGATGTACACCTCGATCGCGTTGTTGCTGACCTCTTCACCCCACTCGCACAGGCGTTCGACCAATTGGTCTTTGCTCACCAAGCGACCGGCGCGTTGCAGCAACACTTCGAGCAAACCCAGCTCACGTGCCGACAGCTCGACCATCTTGCCGTCGATGGTGGCCACGCGACCGGACTGGTCATAGATCAGCGGACCGTGTTTGATTTGCGAGGTGGCGCCGCCCATGCCACGGCGGGTCAGGGCGCGCACACGGGCTTCCAATTCTTGCAGGCTGAAGGGCTTGGCCATGTAGTCGTCGGCGCCGTAGTCCAAGCCTTTGACGCGCTCTTCCACGCTGTCAGCGGCCGTGAGGATCAGCACCGGCAAGACCGAACCGCGTGAGCGCAAGCGCTTGAGCACCTCCAGGCCATGCATGCGGGGCAGGCCCAAGTCCAGGATCAGCAAATCGAATTCGTTGTTGGTCATCAAGGCCGCATCGGCCTCGCTGCCACTGGCCACGTGGTCCACCGCCGCGCCCGCATTGCGCAGGGTGCGCAACAAACCGTCGGCAAGCACCTGATCGTCTTCGGCAATGAGAATTCGCATGGCTGTCTCCTTATGGCTGCGTCACGCTTAAGAGGTATCTATCGGACGCTGGCTTGATTTTAGTGTCAGCTCTGGCCTTGTTCGGCCATTCAATGCGCGTAGGCTTCCAATCCGAGGGCGACCACCGTGGCCACATCGTGACCGACCGCCTCCTTGAATTCGGCTTCGGTCTGCGCCACGGCGTCTTTGAAGGCCTGCAGCCAGGCCAAGCCATCGGCCGTGAACACCACGCGCTTGGCACGGGCGTCCTTCTGGTCGGCTTGCCTTTGCACCAGACCCCAAGCGGTGCATTGGTCCACCAAATCGCCCATGGCTTGCTTGCTCATGCCGGCGGCCTGCGCTAGGTCGGTCAAGCGTGATCCTTCTAGGGCCAGGTGGCGGGTGATGTGCACATGCGCCGCCGTGATTTGGTCACGCGAGGCCAGATTGGCCAAGGCCAAAGGAACGCCTTCGTTGTGCGCCATCAGGTGCAACACGCGTTCATCAAATCGCCGCATGGCGTGGCCCAGCAAGCGCCCCAAATGGGTTTGACGCCATCGGTCCTCCATGGCTTTGGGGGGCTCCGCAGGGGTGATGGGTGGCAGATTGCGCATGCCGCAAATGATAAGGCAAACTGACCAAAAATACCGTTTACTCGTTTGTACAGTTCGTTTACAGTACTGTTCACGCATCCAGTAAAGCACAAGCTTTCAAGGGAGCGGATGCCCCAACCCGTTGATATTCAAGGAGATTTTCATGAGCGAAGTGAACACCGAAAAAGCCAAAGCCCTGCAAGCCGCCCTGGCCCAGATCGAAAAGCAGTTTGGCAAAGGCACCATCATGCGCCTGGGCGAGGGCGAAGTGATCGAAGACATCCAGGTCGTCTCCACCGGCTCGCTCGGTCTGGACATCGCCTTGGGCGTCGGTGGTCTGCCCCGCGGCCGCGTGATCGAAATCTACGGCCCTGAATCCTCGGGCAAGACCACTTTGACTTTGCAAGTCATCTCCGAAATGCAACGCCTGGGTGGCACCTGCGCCTTTGTGGACGCCGAGCATGCGCTGGATGTGCAATACGCCCAAAACCTGGGTGTGAACCTGCAAGACCTGCTGATCAGCCAGCCCGACACCGGCGAGCAAGCCCTCGAAATCGTCGACAGCCTGGTGCGCTCGGGCGCAGTGGACCTGGTCGTGGTCGACTCGGTGGCCGCCTTGACCCCCAAAGCCGAAATCGAAGGCGACATGGGCGACAGCCTGCCCGGCCTGCAAGCGCGTCTGATGAGCCAGGCCCTGCGCAAGCTGACCGCCACCATCAAGAAGACCAACTGCACCGTCATCTTCATCAACCAGATCCGCATGAAGATCGGTGTGATGTTCGGCAGCCCCGAAACCACCACCGGCGGCAATGCGCTCAAGTTCTACGCATCGGTCCGCTTGGACATCCGCCGCACCGGCACCATCAAAAAGGGTGACGACGCGATCGGCAACGAAACCAAGGTCAAAGTGGTCAAGAACAAAGTCGCACCGCCCTTCAAGACGGCCGAGTTCGACATCCTGTTTGGCGAGGGCATCAGCCGCGAAGGCGAGGTGATCGACATGGGCGTGGAAGCCAAGATCATCGAGAAATCCGGCGCCTGGTACGCCTACCAGGGCGAGAAGATCGGCCAAGGCCGTGACAACGCCCGCGAATTCCTGCGCGAAAACCCCGACCTGGCTTTCGAGATCGAAAACAAGGTGCGTGATTCGCTGGGCATCCCTTTGCTGGCAGGCGCAGCGGGTGAAACCACCGCTGCACCGGCCAAGGCCACCAAAGCGGCCAAAGGCGCCAAAGACGCCGGCGAAATCGCCGCTTGAGGACCGCCAGCATGCGCGATGAACCCAGCGCATCGCCCGCCCGCAAGGGCTTGCACTTGCAACCCTCGCTCAAAGGCCGCGCACTGCGGCTTTTGAGCCAGCGGGAGCATTCACGGGCCGAGCTGGAGCGCAAACTGGCACCCCACGAAGAAGTGCCTGGCGAGCTGGCCAAGGCACTCGACGAATTGCAGGCCCGTGACTTCATCAACGATGGCCGGGCCATCGAGTCGGTGGTGCACCGGCGAGCAAGCAAGCTGGGCGCGGGCCGCATCAAGCAAGAACTGGCGGCCAAAGGCCTGTCTGGCGAAGCCGTGGCCGAGGCCATGGCGGGCTTGCGCGAGACCGAACTGAGCCGAGCTCAGGAGGTTTGGCGAAAGAAATTCGGACAGCCCCCCGAAGACGCCGCGCAAAAAGCCAAACAAATGCGCTTTTTACTCACCCGCGGCTTCGGCGCCGAAGTGGTACGCCGGGTCATCCAAGGCAGCGACGACGATTTGTAGGCTTCACAGCCCCAGCATCAGCTGGATGTTTTGCACGGCGGCGCCGCTGGCGCCTTTGCCCAGGTTGTCCAGACGGGCGATCAACACCGCGTGGCGGGCTGCCTCGTTGGCGAACACGCGCAGTTCCAGCTTGTTGGTGTCGTTCAAGGCCAGGGCGTCGAGCTTGCCGTTGTCGGTCGCAGGCTCCACGCTGACCCAGCCGCCTGCCGCTTGGCTCGGGGCGTAATGGGCGCGCAGGGCTTCGTGCAAGTCCGCCGCCTTGGGTTGGCCGGGCAGGGCGTCCAGGTGCAAGGGCAGTTGCACCAGCATGCCTTGGCGGAAATTGCCCACCGCCGGCACAAACAAAGGCCGGCAGCTCAAGCCCGTGAAACGCATGATTTCAGGGATGTGCTTGTGCTGGAGGCCCAGCGCATAAGCCTCATACAAAGGCGCTTTGCCTGCTTCGTAGTCTTCGATCATGGTGCGGCCACCGCCCGAATACCCGCTCACCGACGGCAGGCAGACCGGGTAGTGGGCAGGCACCAAGCCGGCATCGACCAGAGGGCGCAACAGCGCAATGGCACCGGTGGCGTAGCAGCCGGGGTTGGCCACGCGGCTGGCGGCGATCACGGCTTCGCGCTGGCCTGCGGCCAATTCAGGGAAACCGTAAACCCAGTCAGGGTTGCAGCGGTGCGCGGTGGAGGCATCCACGATGCGGGGCTTTGGGCCGGGCAAGCTGTCGATCATGGCGACCGACTCGATGGCGGCATCGTCGTGCAGGCACAGCACCACCAGATCGGCTTCGGCCATCAACTCGCGTTTGGCCTCTGGGTCTTTGCGGCGGGCGGGGTCGATGCTCAGCACCTGCACTTGGGGCATGAGCGCCAGGCGTTCACGGATTTGCAGGCCTGTGGTGCCGGCTTCGCCATCGATGAATATTTTGGCCATTTGTGTGTACTTCCGATTGAAGGCAAGCGCGCAGCGTCAAGTCGATGTAAGACGCAGGGCTCAGTATTGGTGCGTTGCAGCATGATACAGTCCAAGGCTGCAGTGTCCAGAGCCTGCCGGCGTCCACCTTCCGATCGAAGGTCGTCGGCGGACCGGTCGAAATCCACCATCTGAGAGAAGACCCTCATGAAGATTCACGAGTACCAAGGCAAGGAAATCTTGCGTCAATTCGGCGTGCCAGTACCCCGCGGCATTCCAGCATTCACCGTTCAAGAGGCTGTTGAAGCCGCTCAAAAACTGGGCGGCCCAGTGTGGGTGGTCAAGGCCCAAATCCACGCCGGTGGCCGTGGCAAAGGCGGCGGCGTCAAGGTTGCCAAAACCATCGACGACGTGAAACGCTTGGCTGGCGAGATCCTGGGCATGCAGCTCAAGACCCACCAGACCGGTCCTGAAGGTCAAAAAGTCCGTCGCCTGTACATCGAAGACGGCGCTGACATCAACAAAGAATATTACGTGTCCGTGGTCACCGACCGCGCCACACAAAAGATCGCTTTCATCGCTTCGAGCGAAGGCGGCATGGACATCGAGGAAGTGGCCCATTCCACCCCCGAGAAAATCATCACCGAGTTCATCGATCCCCTGACCGGTCTGGGCGATGCCCAAGCCAAGAAGATCTCTGACGCGATTGGCATGCCAGCTGACTCCACCGCGCAAGCTGTGGACATCTTCAAGAAGCTGTACCAGTGCTACATGGAAACCGACGCTTCCTTGGTGGAAATCAACCCCCTGAACCGCGACAGCAAGGGCAACGTGATGGCCTTGGACGCGAAGTTCAACTTCGACTCCAACGCTTTGTTCCGTCACCCCGAAATCGTGGCTTACCGCGATCTGGACGAAGAAGATCCGGCCGAAGTGGAAGCTTCCAAATTCGACCTGGCCTACATCAGCTTGGACGGCAACATCGGTTGCTTGGTCAACGGCGCTGGCTTGGCCATGGCCACCATGGACACCATCAAGTTGTTCGGCGGCGAGCCTGCCAACTTCTTGGACGTGGGCGGCGGCGCAACGGCTGAGAAAGTCACCGAAGCCTTCAAGATCATGCTGGCCAACAAGAATGTCAAAGGCATTTTGGTCAACATCTTCGGCGGCATCATGAAGTGCGACACCATCGCCACCGGCGTGATCACCGCTTGCAAGGCCGTGAACCTGTCCGTGCCATTGGTCGTGCGCATGAAGGGCACCAACGACGAGCTGGGCAAGAAAATGCTGGCCGAGTCCGGTCTGCCGATCATCTCTGCCG
>NKIO01000144.1 GCA_002255935.1 Comamonadaceae bacterium PBBC2 | reverse complement strand
ATGGTGACTTTGCGTGGCGTTCAGATGTACGAATTCCTGGACCGTTTCGTGACCGTGGCTCTGCCCCGCGTTCGTGACTTCCGTGGTATTTCTGGTCGCGCATTTGATGGCCGCGGTAACTACAACATCGGCGTCAAAGAACAGATCATTTTCCCTGAAATTGAGTACGACAAGGTCGATGCCTTGCGCGGTCTCAACATCAGCATCACCACAACGGCCAAGTCCGACGAAGAGTGCAAAGCGCTCTTGACGGCTTTCCGCTTCCCCTTCAAGAACTGAGGTGTCACGTGGCTAAAGTAGCTTTGATCGAGCGCGAGCTCAAGCGTGAAAAACTGGCGGCCAAGTACGCGAAAAAATACGCGG
Source organism: Comamonadaceae bacterium PBBC2 (assembly GCA_002255935.1). GTDB lineage: Bacteria > Pseudomonadota > Gammaproteobacteria > Burkholderiales > Burkholderiaceae_C > Limnohabitans_A. The sequence goes on along the minus strand of NKIO01000144.1, from coordinate 242 downwards.
AACTGAAAGCCATCGCCAATGATGCCAAGCGCAGCGATGAAGAGCGTGCAGTTGCCCGTCTGGGTCTGCAAAAGCTCCCACGCAACGCCAACCCCACCCGCCAACGCAACCGCTGCGAAATCACCGGTCGTCCACGTGGCACATTCCGTCAATTTGGTCTGGGCCGCGCCAAGATCCGTGAACTTGCCTTCCAAGGCAACATTCCGGGCGTGACCAAGGCCAGCTGGTAATCGGCAGGAGAG
>NKIO01000143.1 GCA_002255935.1 Comamonadaceae bacterium PBBC2 | reverse complement strand
AAGTACCCCAAGGTGCTGTTCACCACCTCCACGCGTGATGACCGCGTACACCCCGCGCACGCCCGCAAGATGGCGGCGCGCATGCTGGAGCAAGGCCACAGCGTGCTGTACTACGAAAACATGGAAGGCGGCCACGGTGGCGCAGCCGACAACACCCAGCGCGCGCAACTGCAGGCCCTGCAATTCGCGTTTATGTGGAAAGCGCTGAGCGGTCAATAAGCTGACCACGCACCCAGCCATAAGGAGAAACACCGTGACAGAAAAATTGACATTCCACGACCAGGACCTCTCAGGCTCCTCCTTTGACATGGTCAACCTGGAGGGCGTGAGTTTTCAAAACGCCAACCTGGGCCATGCCAAGTTTCAGGACATCAACCTGGCCGGGTCCACGTTCATTGACATCAATTTCTCCGACGTGGTGTTCTCCATGGCGCAGTTGGGTGGCACCGTGTTCAAGCAGCTAGGGCTGCCACCCGGCAGCCCCGAGAAGCAACGCGGCATCACCTTTGAAGATGCCGACATGAATGATCCTATTTCCGGCAGTTGAAGCTACTAAAACCTGCTGCAAGTTAGACTGGGAGCCGAGTTCAACGAATTTGTAGAGGTCACCAAATGG
>NKIO01000096.1 GCA_002255935.1 Comamonadaceae bacterium PBBC2 | reverse complement strand
ACTTTGCCAAAGAGCGCACGCCTGCGCCCTGGACGGCTGCCGCCCCTCATGAGCGGGTCCTGCGCAGTCTGGTGCTTCGCATGGAGGCATTGCAAAACATGCTGACCCAAGAGTGCAACCGACTGCAGGTTGCCAACCCGGCCATTGAGCTGCAAATCCAAAACCACATTGAGTGGCTGAACGCGGAGATCAAAGCCTTAGCCAAGAGGATCCGCGATCACATCGACAAACATCCTGATCTGCGTGAGAAAAGGGACTTGCTCGACAGCATCCCCGGGATTGGCGAGCGCACACAAGCGGTCATGCTGGCCTACTTCGGCTCAACGCAGCAATTTGACAATGCGCGAAAAGCCGTCGCATTTGTGGGGCTAGACCCCAGGCAACACGAGTCAGGCTCCAGTGTCAAAGGAAAACCCCGCATGTCCAAGGTGGGTCACGCCTTTGTGCGCAAAGCCTTGTACATGCCCGCCATGGCCGCGTTGAACAGGACAGAATGGGGAAGGCGCTTTAAAGAGCGACTGGCCAATGCGGGCAAGCCGCCCAAACTGATCATTGGAGCCATGATGCGCAAGCTCGTTCATGTGGCCATTGGCGTACTCAAGTCGAACAAACCGTTCAACTCGGCACTCCATTGCGCTTGACACGCATCACAGTATCTACAAGACGCCGAGCGAACCGACCACAGGACGGCGACTTACAGAATGGTCAAAACGGGTGGTGCTGCAAAACCAGCAGCAAGGCGCTGAGCGTGAAGAACGATCCGATGGTGGTGAGCAGCAAAGCCGCCGCGCTGATGGTGCCGTGACCGTGGCGCTGACTCAAGATGGTGAAGATGCCCAGCATGGGCAAGGCGCCCGAGAGCAAAGCGGCCGACCGCAAGGCCGGATCGGCCACCGGCATCACAAAGCTCAGCACCACAAACATGGCCAGCGGGTGCAAAAACAACTTGCCGAAAGTGATTTGCGTGACCGTGCCCTTGAGGCCTTCGGCCTTGAGCCCCACCAATGAGCCGCCAATCACAAACAGCGACAAAACCATGCTGGCTTGGGCGAACAGATTCACCGTGCGGGCCAGGGGCGCAGACAGCTCCAGGTCAAACCACGAAAACACAAAACCGCCTGTGATGCCCCAGATCATGGGATTTTTGAGCAGGTTCTTCAGGGTCTGCGCGATCACCTGTTTCCACTGACCGGCAGGGCCACCTTGCGCATCGGCCACAGCCAGCAAGAAAGGGATCATCAACAGGTTTTCAACCACCATGTTCAGCGCCAGCGCCACACCGGCCACTGGGCCAAAGGTCAGCAGCATGATCGGGTAGCCCACAAAACCACTGTTGGGACAAGACATGCCCATGGCCATCATGCTGCTGTAGCTCAAAGAGTGACCCTTGACTTTGCGCGCCCACAACAAGCCCAGCAGTGCCACGGCAAAGGAACCCAAGGCATAGGCCAGCAGGTAGTGCCCGTTGAGGATTTCACCAATGCGCCGCTGCGACAAGGCGTTGAACAGCAAAGCCGGCAAGGCCAGGTTCAGCGTGAATTTGCCAAAGACTTGCATGTCCGATTTGGCAAACATGCCCCGACGGGTGAACACATAGCCCAGTGCTATGGCCAAGTAAATCGGGCCAGTGATGCCCAGGATGTGGAGGGTGGAATTCATGCTTGTACAACTTGGAGGCGTTCACCCATGGTGGGCGCCGCCCACCATTGTCCCGCAATCGCCGAACAGGGCTCAGCATGCGACAGAGCTTGCGATGTTTTGTGGAAGCCCAACTGTGTTGGGCGATGGAGAGGTTGCGGTGTGCGGTCAATCGCCGAACACAGTTCAGCTCCTACGAAACCTGAGGTCAGCTCTGAGCACAGTCATCTCCCACAAGGCATGGGCCAAGCTCAGAACTCTGCTTTTCTGCTACAAAAGGGGTTCGGTATTTGTGGGAGCCCAACTGTGTTGGGCGATGGGGCGGGTGGGGTGTCCGGGCAATCGCCGAACGAAGTTCAGCTCCCACGATGCCTCTGGTCAGCTCTGAGCACAGTGGAGTTCTCACGATGCCTGAACAAATCGCCGAACACAGTTCAGCGCCCACAAAGCATGGACAAATCGCCGAACGGGGCTCGGTTCCCGCAGGGAAGATTTGTGGTCAGAGATCCAGCACCAAGCGTGCGGTTTGGCTGCGGGAGCAGCAGATCAGCATTTGGTCGTTGGTGGCTTGTTCTTCGGGGGTGAGGTACATGTCCCAGTGGTCAGGGGTGCCGGCCACCACTTTGGTCAGGCAGGTGCCGCAGATGCCTTCGGAGCACGAGAAAGGCACGTCGTGCCCGGCGTCTTGCAAGACTTTGAGGATGGACTGGTCTTTGGTGACTTGCAGGGTCTGGCCGCTTTTTTGCAGCTGGACTTCAAAGCTGCCGTCCGAGGCGATGGGGGTTTGGGTCAGGTCGGTCTGGCTCATGCGGTGACTTCCGGTGTGTTTTCTTCGGCCAATAGGCGGTCAATGATGCGGCGCGACTGCACGCCACCTGAGTCGATGTTGAGCATCAACAGTTTGCGATCGGGCCACTTGTTGATGTTGGCTTGCTGCAGCTGCAGCATCTCCATGTCTTCGTTGAAGATGCCGCCCTGCCCGGCGCGGATCTTGTCGGTCAGCTCGCTGTCCTGGGGTTTGAACTGGCGGGCCATGCCCCAGTGGTACCAGTGCGAGGTCTCGGTCTCGGGCGTGATGAAGTCCACCACCACGCTGTAGGCCTTGTGCTCGGGCGCCGCATCAAAGCCGCCCTTGCCAGCCAGCGCCACGCCCACGTCGATCATGATGTGGCTGGGCGGCGTGAAGCGGCAGATCTGCCAGCGGTCCACCTTGGCCTGCGGGTCCAGACCATTGGCGCTCATGGCCATTTGCCAAAACGGCGGCGCTTGAATGCCCTCCATGTGGCGCTGCAAGATGACTTGGTCGCCTTCGACCTTGGTTTCACAAGGCGTCTCGTCGATCTCGGGCTGGCCGATGCTGTTGGCGTGCACATAGGTCTCGTGCGTCAGGTCCATCAGGTTGTCGATCATCAAGCGGTAATCGGCCTCGACGTGGTACAGCCCGCCGCCATAGGCCCAAGCCGGGTTGTCAAAGAACTCAAACACCGGCATCTGCGCCACATCGGCCTTGGCCTGGTCGCCAGGCCAGACCCAGACAAAACCGTAGCGCTCCACCACGGCATAACTCTTGATGGCCGGAAAGCCGCGCACCCGTTGGCCGGGCATCTGCACGGTTTTGCCATCCACGCCCATCTCCAGGCCGTGGTAGCCGCATTGCAAATGGCCTTTGCACACCTTGCCCAGCGACAAGGGCGCACCCCGGTGTGGGCAAAAGTCTTCGACCGCACCGACTTTGCCGTCCGGGCCTTTGAAAATCGCCATCTGCTCGTTGCAGATGGTGCGGCCCAGTGGCTTGTCGCCCAAGGCTTCGAGTTCGGTCAGGGCGCAGGCCACGTACCAGGTGTTTTTGATGAACATCTTGTCCTCTCTTGTTCAAAACTCTTGTTCAAAGCGCTCGTTCAAAGCTTGCGGGCCACGCCCAGCAGGCTGTCCAGCAGTTCAGGGTTTGCTCGCAGCGTGTCGGCATCGCTGGCGTGCACCACATTGCCGTGGTCCAGCACCACCGCGCGGTGGCTGATCTTCAAAATCGCTTGCGGGTGCTGCTCCACGATGATGGCCGACAGCCCCTCTTCGCGGGTGATGCGGGCGATCGCACGCAGCAACTCTTCCACGATGATCGGCGCCAAGCCCTCCAGCGGCTCGTCCAGCAAGAGCAAGCGCGGGTTGAGCACCAGCGCCCTGCCCACCGCCAACATCTGCTGCTCGCCGCCCGACAGCTGCGTGCCCAAATTGGTCTTGCGCTCAGCCAATCGCGGGAACATTTCGTACACCCGCTCGGGCGTCCAGGCCCGGCTGCCATGCAAATGGCGCCCAGGGCGTTCGACGGCGGTCAGGTTTTCGTGCACCGTGAGCGATTTGAAAATATTGCGCTCTTGCGGCACCCAGCCAATGCCAACGGCCGCCCGCTCGTGCGAGGGCAAGGTGTGCAGGGGCTGGCCACCCAGAAAGATCTGCCCGCCGTGTTGGCGCGTGGCCCCAGCCAGCGTGTCCATCAGCGTGGTTTTGCCCGTGCCATTGCGGCCCAGCAAAGCCAAGGTTTCGCCCTCGCCCAGTGAGAAGCTGATGTCGTTCAACACCACCGCCTCGCCGTATCCGGCACTCAAGTTTTCAAGCTTCAACAATTCAGCCATGGGCCAACTCCTCGCCATGCCCCAGGTACACCGCCTTGACTTGCGGGTCGGCGGCGATCGCTTCGGGCGTGCCTTCGGTCAGCACCGCGCCGTTGACCAGCACGGTGATGCGGTCGGCAAATTCAAACACCAAGTCCATGTCGTGCTCGATCAGCAAGACCGACACTTCGGCGGGCAGTGCCGCCACGGTCTGCAACAACTCTTCGCGCTCGCCCGCAGGCACACCGGCCACCGGCTCGTCGAGCAGCAGCACCTTGGGCTCGCAGGCCAGCGCAATCGCCATCTCCAGCAAGCGGCGCTTGCCATAGGCCAGGTGCTCGGTGCGCTGGTGCATGACTTCGGTCAGGCGAAACAATTCCAGCAAAGCTTCGCAGCGCTCAACCACCGCTGGGTCTTGCCCCAGCTTGGGCCACCAACGCCCGCCCAAGCCGCGCTGCTGCGAGACCACCATGGCCAGCGTTTGCAAAGGCGTCATGCTGGCAAACAGCTGGTTGATCTGAAAGGTGCGCACCATGCCCCGGCGCACACGCAGGTGGGGCGCGAGCTGGCTGATGTCTTCGCCCAGCAACTCGATGCGGCCCGATGTGGGCGGCAAGACGCCGGTGAACAAATTGATGAGCGTGGTCTTGCCCGCACCGTTGGGGCCAATCAGCGCATGGCGTGCGCCCAAGCGCAATTCAAGATTCACGTTGTCGGTGGCGGTGATGCCGCCAAATTGTTTGACCAGGCCCTGAGCCTTCAACACAACGGGTGCATTCGTGACAGCTGGGTTCATTGCGCACCGCCTTTCTGGTCGGCCGAGCGGCCAAACCACAGCCAAGGGCGAATCAAACGCTCACGACCGACCATGACCAGCACCACCAAAAAAAGTCCAATCCAAAACGTCCAGTACTGCGGCGTGATGCCCGAGATCACGTCGTGCATGAGCTTGAACACCACCGCGCCAACCACCCCGCCATACAGCCAGCCCACACCGCCAATGACCAGCATCAGCATCACGTCGGCCGAGCGCTCTAAAGCAAACACGTCAAGCGATGCAAAGCCGGTGGTCTGCGCCATCAAAGCGCCCGCAGCGCCAGCCAAAGCAGCCGCCACGGTGTAGACCACGGCCAAACGGTTGTGCACCGGAATGCCAATGGCCATGGCCCGCAGCGGGTTGTCGCGCACCGCCATGAGCGTGGCGCCCCAGGGCGAATTCACCCAACGCCGCGCCAATGCAAACAAGATCAACAACACGGTGAGCGAATACCAAGCGGCGGTCTGGCCGTACAGATCAAATTCAAAACGGCCCAGCACCGGGCCCATCATCACGCCCTGCAGGCCATCCGAGCCGCCCGTGAGCCAGTCGAGCTTGTTGGCCAACTCCATCAAGATCAACGCCATGCCCAGCGTGACCATGAGCCGCGTCAGGTCGGTGCCGCGCAAGATGGTGAGCGAACACAGCGCGCCCAGCAGCGTGGCGCAGCCCATGCCAAACAGCAGGCCCACCACCGGGTCGGGCATCACATGTTTGGCAAACAAGGCCGAGGCATATGCCCCCAGCCCCAAAAACGCCGCATGGCCCAGCGACACGATGCCGGTGTAGCCCAGCACCAAGTCGAGCGAGACCGCAAACAAAGCGACGATGGCGACTTCATTGACGATCAGTGCATGGCCCGGAAATGCGAAAGGCATGGCAAAGGCCAGCAGCCAAACCAAGGGCTCCCAGCCGCGCATGCGGGCTGACGATAAAAGTTGGGTACGTGCGTCCATATGAGCATTCATTTCAGCGGCCTCCTTTGCGCACAAACAAGCCTTGCGGACGCCAAATCAAAATCGCGATCATCAGCGAATACACGATGAAAGAACCGAGCTTGGGCATGTAGTACTTGCCCGCCACATCGGCAATGCCCAAGAGCAGCGCCGCCCACAGCGGCCCGGTGATGGACGAGGTGCCGCCCACGGCGACCACGATCAAAAAGTAGACCATGAACTTGAGCGGAAAGGTCGGGTCCAAGCCCAGCACCTCGGCCCCCAACGCCCCACCCAAACCGGCCAAGCCGGAGCCCACGGCAAAGGTGGCGGCAAAAATCAAATTGACGCGGATGCCCAGGCCTGCGGCCACACGGGCGTCGTCCACACTGGCACGCAAGCGGCTGCCAAAGCGGGTTTTGGCCAGCACGTATTGCAAACCCACCGTGAGCGCCGCGCACACCGCAATGATGAACAGGCGGTAGTGGCCCATGCCCAAGGCCCCGTCCCACAGTTCGGTACGACCCCGCAGCCAATCGGGCAACTGCATGATCTGCTGCTGCGAGCCCATCAGGTAGTCCACGCTGGCCACCGACATGAACGCCAGACCGATCGAGAACAGCACTTGGTCCAGATGCGGCTTTTTGTACATGTGGCGATAGAGCGTTCGCTCCAGCACCGCGCCCAGCAAGGCCGTGGTCACAAAGGCCAGCGGCAGGCACCACAAAAAGGGCACCTCAAAGCGCTGCATCAGCACCAACGTGAGGTAGCCGCCCGCCATGGCAAAAGCGCCGTGCGCCAGGTTGATGAAGTTCATCAAGCCCATGGTCACGGACAGGCCCACGGCCAAAATGAAAAGCAGCATGCCGTAGGCAACGCCGTCGAAAAGAATGGTCAGCATGTCATGCGTTTCTGGTTCTCAAATGTTGCAGGACTGGAAGCGATGGCGGCGCATGTCCTGGCAACGGTTCTTCAAGCTGCACATCGCCAGCAGGGCTGGCTCCTACAACATCCGGGTCCGTAGGAGCTTGCCCTGCAAGCGATGCTTCAAGCGCTTTCGCCAGCAGGGCTGGCTCCTACAACATCGGGTCCGTAGGAGTTTGCCCTGCAATCGATGCTTCAAGCGCCTTCGCCAGCAGGGCTGGCTCCTACAACATCCGGGCCTGTAGGAGCTTGCCCTGCAAGCGATGCTTCAAGCACCTTCGCCAGCAGGGCTGGCTCCTACAACATCGGGCCTGTAGGAGCTTGCCCTGCAAGCGATGCTTCAAGCGCCTTCGCCAGCAGGGCTGACTCCTACAACATCGGGTCCGTAGGAGCTTGCCCTGCAAGCGATCGCGCCTTCAGCAAGGCTTGGCTTATCGGCTCTTGCCTGGATCTTTCACGTCCTTGAGGGTCGAGAACTCTTGGTTGTAGAGCTGGCCGTTGACCTTCTCCACCTTGCGGATGTAGATGTTGTGCACCACGTCGCGGGTTTGCGCGTCGATGAACATCGGGCCACGGGGGCTTTCAAACACTTGGCCTTTCATCGCTTCCAGCAATGCCTCACCGCCTGCGCCTTTGGTGGCTTTGGCCGCTTCATAAATCACGCGCATGCCGTCATAACCGCCCACGGCCATGAAGTTGGGGCGCAGACCGTTGTTGGCTTTCTCGAATGCCGCGACAAACTTCTTGTTCAAAGGCGAGTTGTGCGATGCCGAATAGTGGTGTGAGGTCACCACGCCGTTGGCCACATCGCCCATGCTGTTCAAGATGTCGTCGTCGGTGATGTCACCGGTGCCGATCAGCTTGATGCCGGCCTTGTCCATGCCGCGCTCGGCAAACTGCTTCATCAGCGCCGCGCCAGCACCCGAGGGCACAAACACATAAACCGCGTCCGGCTTGAGGTCACGCACTTTTTGCAGGAAAGGCGCAAAGTCGGGGTTGCGCATGGGCACGCGCAAGGTGTCGAGCACCTGGCCGCCGTTGAACAGCAAGCGGTCTTTGAAATACTTTTCGGCATCGATGCCGGGGCCGTAGTCAGACACCAAGGTCACGACTTTCTTGATGCCGTTGTTGGGCGCCCAATCGGCAATGGCCACGGCCGCTTGGGGCAGCGTGAAGCTGGTGCGGATGATGAAAGGCGATGCCTCGGTGATGCTGGAAGTGGCCGCAGCCATGACCACCAGGGGGGTCTTGGACTGGGTGGCAATCGGCGCAGTGGCCAGCGCCAGCGGGGTCAGGCCAAAACCGGCCAGCACGCTGACCTTGTCGTTGACGACCAGCTCTTGCGCGATGCGCTTGGTCACGTCGGGTGCGCTGGTGTCGTCTTTGACGATCAGCTCTACCTTCTTGCCCGCGACCATGTCGCCGTTTTGCGCCATGTACAGGCGGGCTGCGGCTTCGATCTGTTTGCCCGTCGAGGCAAATGGACCGGTCATGGGCAAGATCAAGCCGAGCTTGAATTTGTCTTGCGCCATGGCCGAGGAAGCGGTCAAGGCCAGGGTGGCGCAAGCGATGGCGCTCAAAAATTGACGTTTTTGCATGCTCTATCTCCTCGTTAAAAATCGTTTCAGGACGGTCTGATCAGTTGCACACCGGGCGTGCCCGATGCGGCGGGGTCGCGCAAGGCGACCTGCATGTTTTGCCTGGCAATGCGCGAGTGCTCGCGCATCAGGGCTTCGGCCCGGCCGGCTTCGCGCCGCTCGATGGCGTCGAGCACCTGACGGTGCTGGTGCTGCGCGACCACCAAGGTGTCGCGGGCGTGGGCGTCATTGACATGCACGCCCACAAAGCCCGAAGCCGATGCAAAGGGCAAGCTCGAGGCCCGTTCAATCTCGCGGGCCAGCACCGCGCTGTCGGCCATCTCGGACAACTGCTTATGGAACTGGCCATTCAAATCCACATAGGCCGAAAACGTTTCGTCGTTCAGGGCCGAGGCTTGCAACACCGCATCGATCTGGTCCAGGCAGGCACGTGCTTGGCGGATCAAAGCTGGGCGCACACCGCGCTCAGCGGCCAAGCGTGCGGCCAAGCCTTCGAGCGTGCCGCGCAGCTCGATCGCGTCGGCCACTTCGCGTTCAGAAAACGTGCGCACCGCATAACCCCCACCGGCCAGCGGCTCGAGCAAACCTTCTTGTTTGAGGTGCATCAGCGCCGCGCGGATGGGCGTGCGCGACATGCCCAAGCGATCGACCAGCGCCAGCTCGGCAATGCGCGCACCCGAAGGCAATTCGCCCGCCAAAATCCATTCGCGCAGGCGTTGCTGAGCCTTGACGGCTTGCGAGCCGCCTTCTTCGGCCAAGTCGGAATCCACAGCGCGGACGGGAGATGTGCTCATGAACAGGTGTTGGTTGAGGCCCGGTGAAATCTGAAATCCTTGGACACGATCGTCCTTGTAGGTCGGTGGCTTTAGCCCCGACATCGGGGCCTTCGGCGCATGCTGCATGTCGGGGCTAAAGCCACCGACCTACGGGATGACGGTGCACAAACTTCAGCGTTCGTATTGCAAAGTCGTCGAATTAAACCACCGAGACCGCCATCTCTGTATACAGAAAACCCTTGATTCCCTGTTTTTTGCTCAAGATTTAAGCAATTCAAGGCGTTTATGTATCCAGCGCGACAGGCTGGCTTTGGGCGGCCCATCGCCAGCAGGGCTGGCTCCTACAAAACACCTCCCTGTAGGCACTTGCCCTGCAAGCGACAATCGGCGCATGGGATCAGCACACCACATGACATTGGCATTTCTGGAGTTCGACTGCAGCGAAGACAGCGAAGGCGTGGTCTGCTGGGACGCGCTGGCCCAGCCCGCTGCCCGCCACACCCCCGCCCTCTTGCAAGAAGTGACGCAGCTGCTGGCCTGGGCTCACCGCTTTGGCCCGCAAGCGCCAGGCCCCATCGAAGACGGCGCGGATTGGGACTTTGACCTGCACATCCGCTGTGGCAACGCCCCCATCACCGCCCACTGGCACAGCGCCAACCAGACCCTGGCCTTGTCGCCCACCCCATCAGCCAAGGACGAGATCACCCTGAGCCTGAGCATCAGCGGCACCCCCGCATTTGCCCAAGCCTTTCGCGAACACTGGAACGCGCCTTGAGCCACCCCCATCGCCCTGCCCCGGTCAGCTTTGCGCAGGCCCTGAAGTTCTGGTTCTGGCTGGGCTGCGTGAGCTTTGGTGGACCCGCAGGCCAAATTGCGCTGATGCACGAAGAGCTGGTGGTGCGCCGCCGCTGGATTTCGGAAAAGCGCTACCTGCACGCGCTGCATTACTGCATGCTGCTGCCCGGCC
>NKIO01000095.1 GCA_002255935.1 Comamonadaceae bacterium PBBC2 | reverse complement strand
TTCAAAGAACAGGTTGAACACGCTCTTGCCGCGCAAGAGAGGCACCTTTTTCACTTCGCGGTCGTTGACACTGACAAAGCCTTGCGCGGTGTCGAGGATGTGCGTGAGGATGTCCTTGGACAGGCCTTCGGTGGAGAGCAGGTGGATCAGCTCGCCGTTTTTGTTCAGTTGGGGGTTGTTGCGTTTGTAGAGCATGTTGTTGTCACCTCAATCAGGCTTTGTTCTCCACGTCAAAACTGAAGCGCCCTGCCGCATCGCGGGCCAGCGCCAGCGATTGCGTCTCGGGCAGGGCCACGCGGGCGGCGGCAAAGTCGGCTTGCACCGGCAGCTGCCGGCCACCGCGATCGACCAAGACCGCCAGCTGCACGCGCGCGGGGCGGCCGTAGTCAAAAATCTCGTTCAACACGGCGCGAATGGTCCGGCCGGTGTAAAGCACATCGTCAAGCACCAAGATGTCCGCGCCATCGACCTCGAAGGGCAAGCTGGTTTGGCCACCGGCCGACAGGCCGCGCTGGGCAAAGTCGTCGCGGTGCATGACCGAAGAGACCTGGCCCGCTTCACCGGCCAAGCCCAGGTCGCGCTGCAGGCGTTCGGCCAGCCAGGCACCACCGGAAGTGATGCCCACCAGGCGCGTATTGGCTTGGCACAGGCTGCGCACACCGCGCAGCAGCTCCAGGTACAAGGCCTCGGCATTCAGGGCGAGTGCGCTCATGGCAGATTCCTCAAAAATTGATCCAGGATGATGGCCGCCGCCGCCGCGTCGGCGTCTTTGGCGCCATAAGAATGGGCCTCGGTGGTGGTGTAACGCTCGTCCACCTCGTACACCGGGAGGCCAAAACGACCCCGCAACTGGCGACCGAACTTGCGGGCGCGCAGCGTGTTTTCGTGTTCACCACCATCGGGGTGGGTGGGCACGCCGATCACCAGCGCGTCGGGCTGCCACTCTTTGATTCTTTCGGCGATCTTGGCAAACCGGGCATCACCCTCGGCGGCAATGGTGCCCTGGGGGGTGGCCGACTTCATCAAGCGGTTGCCCACCGCCACGCCGGTGCGCTTGAGGCCGTAGTCAAAGGCCAGAAAACTCTGCTGGTTGGCGGGGACGGCGTTCTCGGGTGCGCTGCTCATGCGTGGCCCGCCTCTGGCGAGAGCATCCAGCTTTTAAGGCCCAACAAGTCCAAAGCGCGGTCATAGCGCTCGGCCATGGGCACATCGAAGATCACATCGATCGACGCGGGCACCGTCAGCCAGGTGTTTTCGGCCAGCTCCGACTCCAGCTGCCCCTCGCCCCAAGACGAGTAGCCCAGCGTGACCAGCACACGGCGCGGGCCGGCGCCCGACGACAAGGCTTCCAGCACATCGCGCGAGGTGGTCATCTCCAGCCCCCCGGGCACGGTCAGGGTGGAGGCGTAGATCGAGACGCCGTCTTCCTGCGGATGCTCCATGCGGATCGGGTCGTGCAGCACAAAGCCGCGTTCGGTCTGCACCGGGCCACCGTGCGAGACGGGGTTTTGCATCAGGTCTTCGCGGCGCAGCGGCAAGTCCACCTTGTCAAACAGGTGGCGCATGCTGATGTCGGCGGGTTTGTTGATGATCAGGCCCATGGCACCGCGGGGGCTGTGTTCGCACATGTACACCACGCTGCGGGCAAAAGTCTCGTCCTCCAACCTGGGCATGGCGATCAGGAAATGATGCTTGAGGTCAATGGAGGCACAATCGGTCATGCCCCGATTTTAACGGCCCCGCCCTCTTGGCGAGGTCCAAGGGCCCACTTATTGATCCAACCGGGCAGGCTGTCATGGAAACCACTTTTTCGAGCGGCTTGGTGTGGCTGCGGCGCGACCTGCGCGTGGCCGACCATGCGGCGCTTTACCACGCGCTCAAACACTGCCAGCGGGTGCACGTGGCCTTTGTGTTCGACACCGCCATTCTGGACAAACTGCCCCGCGCCGACCGCCGGGTCGAGTTCATCCGCGAATCACTGGTCGAAGTCGATGAACAGCTGCGGCAATTGGCGGGGCACCCGCAGGCGGGCCTGATCGTGCGCCACGGCGTGGCGCAAGACAAAATCCCCAAGCTGGCCCACCACCTGCAGGTGCAGGCCGTGTTTGCCAACCACGACGACGAACCCGAGGCGCTGGCACGCGACATCCAGGTGCGCGGGCATCTGGCAGACCATGGCATCGTGCTGCACACCTACAAAGACCATGTGATTTTTGAGCGCCACGAAGTGCTGACGCAGATGGGCAAGCCTTTTGCGGTGTTCACTCCCTACAAAAATGCCTGGCTCAAAAAAATCACGCCTTTTGATTTGAAGGCCTACCTGGTCGAGAAATACGCCCAGCGCCTGGCCCCACGCCCAGACAACCTGGCCCTGCCCGTGATGGCTTTGCAAGACATCGACTTTGAGGCCAGCAACCTCCAGGCCCTGAAAATCCCCACCGGCGCGTCGGGCGGCCAGGCCCTGTTGGCCGACTTTCTGAACCGCATCGACCAGTACGAAGACACCCGCAACTTCCCGGCCGTCAAAGGCCCCAGCTACCTGAGCGTGCACCTGCGCTTTGGCACCGTGTCGATACGCCAACTGGCCCGCGAGGCGCACGCCCGCATGACGGCAGGCAGTGCGGGCGCGGCGGTGTGGCTGTCCGAGCTGATTTGGCGCGATTTTTACGTGCAGGTGCTGCACAACTTTGGCCATGTGGGGCGGGGCGAGAGCTTCAAGCCCGAATACGACCACATCAAGTGGGAACACGGCACGCATGCCCACAAGCTGTTTGACGCCTGGTGCCAAGCCCGCACCGGCTACCCGCTGGTGGACGCGGCCATGCGCCAGATCAACCAGACCGGCTACATGCACAACCGCTTGCGCATGGTGGTGGCCAGTTTTTTGGTGAAAGATTTGGGCATCGACTGGCGCTGGGGCGAGCGCTACTTTGCCCAGCACCTGAACGACTTCGATTTGTCGGCCAACAACGGCGGCTGGCAATGGGCCAGCTCCAGTGGTTGCGATGCACAGCCTTACTTTCGCATCTTCAACCCGATCAGCCAAAGCGAGAAGTTCGATCCCGAGGGCAAGTTCATCCGCCGCTATGTGCCCGAGTTGGCGGCCTTGCCCACGGCAGCGCTGCATGCGCCCTGGCTGGCCAAGCCGATGGAATTGCAAACGGCCGAGGTGGTGATCGGCAAAACCTACCCCGCCCCCATCGTGGACCACGCCGAGGCGCGTGAAAAAACGCTGGCACGGTACGCCGTGGTCAAGAAAAAAGCCGCCTGATTCAGGCGGCTGGGTGCTTCAACGTGCAGGTCGGCGGCTTTGGCGCCGACATGGGCGGCTGATCAACAAGCAGGTCGTTGGCTTCAGCCCCGACAGGGGCTTGTACGCCAGATGCATGTCGAAGCTGAAGCTCCGACCTACCTGGGTACAAGGTGTTGGGCTGCGCTTAGATGGCCACCATCTCAAAGTCTTCTTTGCGGGCTGCGCATTCGGGGCAGGTCCAGTTCATGGGCACGTCTTCCCATTTGGTGCCGGGCGCAATGCCGTGCTCGGGGTCGCCCTCGGCTTCGTCGTAAATCCAGCCGCAAATCAGGCACATCCAGGTTTTGAGTTCCATCACAGTGTCGCAATCAGAGAGTCGAATAGAATGATTTGCATTGTATCGGGCCGCGCAGCAGGCCCGGCTGAAGACCTTCTGAAGCCCATGGCACTTCGCTTAAATGACCGATCACAAACCCGACACGCCCGACACCGAAGAAGCAGACGCTGAAGAGTCAGCGGGCCTAGCCTGCATTTTGTCCTTCAATGCCAACGACCCCAGCGGCGCAGGTGGCCTGACCTGCGACGCCACCGCCATGGCCTCGGTGGGCGCGCATTGCCTGCCGGTGTGCACGGGCGCTTATGTGCGCGACACCAGCAGCATCACCGACTTCTTTGCTTTGGACGACGAGGCCGTGCACGACCAAGCCCGCGCCGTGGCCGAAGACGTGCCGGTGCAGGTCATCAAGGTCGGCTTTGTGGGCACGCCCGAAAACTTGGCCATCATTGCCGAGCTGGCCGATGACTACGAAGGTGTGCCGGTCGTGGCCTACATGCCCAACCTGTCTTGGTGGGAAGACGACAAGATCGATGCCTACCTGGACGCCTTTCGCGAACTGATGCTGCCGCAAACCAGCGTGCTGGTGGGCCACCACAGCACCTTGCGCCGCTGGCTGCTGCCCGACTGGTCAGGCGAGCGCAACCCCGGGCCACGCGACATCGCCAAAGCCGCTGCCGATATGGGCGTGCCTTTCACCTTGGTGACCGGCCTGCCCTTGCCCGAACAACACATCGACAACGTGCTGGCCTCGCCCGAGACGGTGATCAGCCATGAAAAGTTCGAGCGCATCGAAGCCATCTTTGCCGGTGCGGGCGACACCCTGACCGCCGCCTTGGCCGCCTTGCTGGCCACCGGCATGGACCTGACCGAAGCCACCAACGAAGCCTTGCATTACCTGGACCGCTGCCTGGACGAGGGCTTTCGCCCTGGCATGGGCCAGGTCATTCCAGACCGCCTGTTCTGGGCCTTGCCCGACGCAGAAGACGAAGGCGAAACCGAAGACGACGATGAAGTGCACCCCGGAGCCGATTACTTTGAAGTGCCCTTCAGCGAAACCAAACACTGACCTGAGAGACAAGCCATGACCGATCGCAACCAAGAACTGTTTGACCGTGCCGCCCAGGTGATCCCCGGTGGCGTGAACTCGCCTGTGCGGGCCTTTCGCGCTGTCGGCGGTACACCCCGCTTTGTGCAACGCGCCCAAGGCGCTTATTTTTGGGATGCCAATGGCCAGAAATACATCGACTACATCGGCTCCTGGGGCCCGATGATTCTGGGCCACGGCAATCCGGTGGTGCTCGAAGCGGTGCAAAAAGCGGCGCTGGACGGCTTCTCTTTTGGTGCCCCTACCGAACGTGAGATTGAACTGGCCGAAGAAATCCTGAAGCACGTGCCCTCCATGGAAATGGTGCGCTTGGTCAGCTCGGGCACCGAAGCGGGCATGAGCGCCCTGCGCTTGGCACGCGGCGCCACGGGCCGCAGCAAGTTCATCAAGTTCGAAGGCTGCTACCACGGCCACGCGGACGCCTTGCTGGTCAAGGCCGGTTCGGGCTTGGCCACCTTTGGCAACCCCACCAGCGCGGGCGTGCCGCCCGAAGTGGTGCGTGACACCCTGGTGCTGGAGTACAACAACATCACGGCGCTGGAAGAAGCCTTCGCCCTGCACGGCAAGGAACTTGCCTGCGTGATGATCGAGCCCATTGCGGGCAATATGAACTTTGTGCGCGCCAGCGTTCCCTTCATGAAACGCTGCCGCGAACTGTGCACCGAGCACGGCGCTTTGCTGGTGTTTGACGAAGTGATGTCGGGTTTCCGCGTGGCCTTGGGCAGCGCTCAAAGCGTATACGCCGGTCTGATCCCCGGCTTCAAGCCGGACATGACGGTGCTGGGCAAAGTGATTGGCGGCGGCATGCCTTTGGCAGCCTTTGGCGGCCCGCGCGAGATCATGCGCCAATTGGCGCCCACTGGACCGGTCTACCAAGCCGGCACGCTGAGTGGCAACCCCGTGGCCACGGCCTGCGGCCTCACCACGCTGCGCGAAATTGCCAAGCCGGGCTTTTGGGATGCACTCAGTGCCCGCACGCAAAGCCTGGTCGACGGCCTCAAAGGCGCAGCCGCTTCGGCGGGCGTGCCCTTTAGTGCCGACTGCCAAGGCGGGATGTTTGGCTTTTTCTTGCTGCCTGAGTTGGCGCAAAACTATACCCAGGTCATGAAGAGCGACAGCCCCAAGTTCAACAAGCTGTTCCACGGCTTGTTGGACCGCGGTGTGTACATCGCGCCCGCACTCTACGAAGCCGGTTTTGTGAGCGCTGCCCACACCGATGCCGACATCGCTGCCACCGTGCAAGCGGCCAGCGACGTGTTCAAGACACTTTGAGTCCATGAACCGCTTGGCTGGCCTTGTCGTTGCGGCTGGGGTGGCCTTGCTGTGCGCGCCCGCACACGCCGAGTTGGAAGCCAGCCGCCTGTGGGTCAACGCCGGCTTTTACTCGGCCCACTTTGACGCCGGCAAAGGCCTGCGCAATGCCAACCCAGGCTTGGGTTTGGAATACCGCATCGACGACAACTGGAGCGCCACCGCAGGTCGCTTCATCAACAGCGACAACGCACACTCCAGTTATGTGGGGGCCTACTACCAGCCATGGCGCTGGGGCAGCGTCAAACTGGGGGTGGTCGGCGGCGCGTTCAACGGTTACCCCAAGGCCTTCAACGGAGGCTGGTTCCCGGCGGTGATCCCGGTGGCCACTTATGAATCAGGCCACTGGGGCTTGAACATGGCTTTGGTGCCGCCGCTCAAAGACCGGCTGTATGGCGCGCTGAGTTTCCAGCTCAAGTACCGGTTTATCGATTGAGGCGGCTGGCCCCCGCCTCAAACCGGCGATAATCCGCCCCTGCATTCACGTCCGGACCGGGCGCTTGCCTCTCCCTTTAGGACGACCCATGAAAAAGAATTTCCCCCTGCAAGCCGAAGGCAAGCACCCCGACCGCGTGCTCGAGGCCGTCAAGCACGAGATCCGCAAATACTTCAAACGCGAACGCAACCGCGACGTGCCCAAGGGCGCAGATTTTTGGGACTTTGACTGCCAAGTGGGCCTGACGGCCGAGACCGCCGAAGTCGTCCGCGTGAGCGCCGTGATCGATGCGGTAGACGCTGCAGCCAAGTCGGGCGCAGCCTCGGTGTATGTGGAGATTTTGAGCAAGCACGGTGTTCGGGTGCCTGCGCCCCAACGCGAAGCGGACCACGCCGACACATTCCCTGACGACTTGGACAACTGAACACCAAATAGTGCAAATTGAGGGCCTATGATTCAGCCCATGGATCAAAGCCCCACCCCACCGCCGAACAAGACTACATGTTCGAGCGCCCGCTCAAAGAAGCGCACGGCGACGGCAGCGCCAGCGACCGCCGGGTGGACTGCTACAAACGCAGCCACTTCATCCTCGAAGCCAAAAAACTCAAAATCGGCAGCCACACCAAAGGCTACGACGACGCCTAGGCCACCCAAACGGCATGTCATTCATGACGCGCAAATAGATAGTCGGAATGGCGATCACACTCGGTACGTCGTAACCCCACATGACGAACTAGACAAATCAAAAGAAGCAATCTTGCACTCGCAAGTGATACATCCAAACCCCGGTATCTGGCCAAGTCAAATCCGCATTAGGACCAATGGAGCGGTCTATACGAATAGCAGCGGAATGGGCTACGTTCGAAAAATGCACATTCCTGCTGACTTGAAGTATGAGATCAGGCGTGAACGGCCATAACTCAAAGCACTTCACGACGGCATTGCCAACATCGGCCGATTCATGGCCCGCGCCAAGTCATTGAGAAGTGACTGCATGTCGGTGGCGCGTTAAAACTCAGCTGCGCTGTCGGGGTGACCAATCTGCAGCCTCATTTTGCCGACTAGCATAGGCGCAATCAGTTCCCCCCTGCATCACACCTGCCGCCAACTGTCTCCCGGCATCACGCGAATCATGAACTGATCAAACAAGGGTACGGTGAAGGCGGTGTCACCGTGGCTGGGGCTCCAGACCATGCCTTTGTTGATGAGACTACTGCGCACCATGCCCAACTGTTTGATATCTCGTCCCAATGCATTGGCAATGTCGCCTGAGCGGTGAGGACCGGCACCCAGCGATGCCATGGCCCGCAAGTAGCGCCGCTCACTGGGCGTGCAGCGTTCAAAGCGGGTTTTGAAAAAACTTTCATCCAAGTCGGCTTCTGTCAATGCGCGGGCACGCAGCACGTCTGCACGGCCGATGGGGCTTTCAGTGGCCACGTCCCAGCTGTACTTGCTCCACATTTGCAGAAAGTACGGATAGCCTTGGGTGTCTTTGTAAATTTCGTCAATGGCTTCTGGCAAGAACATCACGCCTTGCGCTTGAGCGGGTCGGGTGATCGCCAGTTGGGCATCCTCTCGCGACAGCGGGCCCACCATGGGGTAGTCAAACAAACGCTCCGAATACGATTTGGCGTCGCCCGCACGCGCCAGCAGTTGCGGTAAGCCTGCCCCGATCACGGTCACGGGCAACTTGGCTTGCGCGCAGCGGTGCAAAGCGGTGATGAGCGCAGCGAACTGCGGCTCTTTGACATATTGCAACTCGTCAATGAACATCACGACCGCTGTTTTGGCACTTTGTGCGGCCAAACCCACCTGCTCCAGCAAGACGGCCAGATCGCCTTCCAAGTCGCCGTTGTCGGCCAAGCCCACCTCGGGCTCCAAGTCGAGTCCAACCTCGATGTCGTTGAACTTGACCTTGAGCGCTTTGGCAAAACCCGCCAAGGCCCGCAGGCCACGGGTGGCATAGGCTTTGGCGGATTCAATCGCGCTGAGCTTGATCAGAATCAGTCGCAACTGGGGTGCCAGCAAGGCTGGCAAAGAACGGTCTTCTGGCGCTTCGAGCTTGAGCGTGTAAACACCACTGGCTTCGGCTTCTTGGCGCATTTTGTCGAGCAACACCGTTTTGCCGACACCGCGCAGACCCACCATCAGGACGCTTTTGGCAGGGTTACCGATGCGAATACGGCCAATGGCCACCCGCACTTTTTCTCGCAATTCGTCGCGGCCAGCCAGTTCGGGTGGTGGGGTGCCAGCACCCGGAGAATAAGGGTTAAGAATTGGGTCCATGGGTGAATTGTACTGAAATTAATCTTTTATAAGTTAGAAACTTAACTTGATTAATTTAGATATAAAACACCCTACCCCTGTTCACCGCAAACCTGCCGCCCGCAACTTGTCCTTCTTACTGGGCCGCTTGCCCTTGATGCCGCCGTTGCCTTGTGGCGCCGGGGGTTCATCGGTCGGCTCAAAGCCTGCGATCTGCTCCAAAGTCAGCTCCAAGCTTTCGCGTTTGCAGATCAGATTCCAATGCGCAAGCGCTTCGGCGGTGACAAAGCTCACTGCGTCGCCATGCGCCCCTGCCCTGCCCGTGCGGCCAATGCGGTGGGTGTAGTCGGTGGCCGAGCGCGGCAAGTCGTAGTTGACCACCACGGGCAACATGGCGATGTCGATGCCGCGCGAAGCGAGATCGGTGGTGACCACCACGTCCCAGCGGCCCGCTTTGAAGTCGTGCAGCACGTCTTGGCGTGCGCCTTGGCTCATCTCACCGTGGAAAGGCGTGGCGTAGATGCCCGCTTTGTAGAGCTTGTTGGCCACATGCTCACAAGCGTAGCGCGTGGCCACAAACACCAACACCTGCTTCCAGCTGTTTTCAGCGATCAGGTGGCGCAGCAAGGCGGTGCGGCTTTTCTCGTCCACGGCAATGGCACGCTGGGTGATGTCGGGCTTGTGGCCTTCAAAGGCCTCCACCGTGATGCGCACCGGGTCATGCAGCAAGTTGGCAGCCAGCACCTCCACTTCGGAGGCAAAGGTGGCCGAGAACAACAAGGTCTGGCGCTTGGGCGGCAGCAGCGCCAGCACGCGCTGCAACTCGTCGGCAAAACCCAAGTCGAGCAGGCGGTCGGCTTCGTCCAGCACCAGGTGCTGCAAGCTGCCCAGATGCACCGCGTTGTGGTCCACCAGATCGAGCAAACGGCCCGGTGTGGCCACCACGATGTCGGCACCGCCGCGAAGGGCCATCATCTGCGGGTTGATCGACACACCGCCATACACCACAGACACCTTGAGCCCCGGCTGGTAGGCCAAGTTGCTGAGGATGTCGCCGACCTGCACCGCCAGCTCACGCGTAGGCACCAACACCAGGGTGCGGATGGGGCGGCGGAAATTGGTCTGGCGCGGCTGCAGCACATGGTGCTGCACCAAGGGCAAGGCAAACGCCAGCGTCTTGCCCGAGCCGGTGGGCGCGGTGGCCCACACGTCAGCAGACCGCAGGACCGCCGGGATCGCCTCGGCCTGGATGGGGGTGGGGGCAAACAAACCCATGTCACCCACGGCGCGCAAGAGCGCCGGAGCCAGGCCCAGTTGTTCAAAGTTCAAAGCAGTCCTATCAATGACTCGGATCAATGGCGGAAATGCCGCACACCGGTGAAGACCATGGCCACACCACGCTCGTTGGCCGCGTCAATGACTTCTTGGTCGCGCATCGAGCCACCGGGCTGGGCCACACAGGTGGCACCGGCATCGACCACCACATCGAGGCCGTCGCGGAAGGGGAAGAAGGCGTCGCTCGCCACCACGGTGTTTTGCAGGCTCAACTTTGCTGCTTCGGCCTTGATGCTGGCGATGCGGGCGGAGTCGAGGCGGCTCATTTGGCCTGCGCCCACGCCCATGGTCATGCCGTTTTTGCAGAACACGATGGCGTTGGATTTG
>NKIO01000094.1 GCA_002255935.1 Comamonadaceae bacterium PBBC2 | reverse complement strand
GTTTTGCATGGCGTCGATTTTTTCGCAGGCCTTCCAACGCATCAGGTTGGCCGCTTCCAGCTCGATGAAGGCGTCGGCAATCGGGAACTGCACGCCCTGGTTTTGGCCAATGGGGCGGCCAAACACCACGCGCTCGTTGGCGTATTGGCTGGCGCGGTCGATGAACCAATAGCCGTCGCCAATGCACTCGGCAGCGATCAGGGTGCGCTCGGCGTTCAGGCCATCGAGCAAAGTCTTGAAGCCCTTGCCTTCTTCGCCCAACAGCGCGTCTTCGGGTATCTCCAAGTTGTCAAAAAACAGCTCATTGGTCTCGTGGTTGACCATGTTCAAGATCGGCCGCACGGTGAGGCCATTGCCAATCGCTTGCTTGAGGTCGATCAGAAAACACGACAGCCCTTCGGAGCGCTTTTTCACCTGGTCGGCGGGCGTGGTGCGGGCCAACAAAATCATCAAGTCGCTGTGCTGGATGCGCGAGATCCAGACCTTCTGGCCGTTGATGACCCAGCGGCCGTCTTTTTTGACGGCGGTGGTTTTGAGCTTGGTGGTGTCGCTGCCCGTAGTCGGCTCGGTCACGCCCATGGACTGGATGCGCAACTCGCCCGTGGCGATCTTGGGCAAAAGCGTGTTTTTCTGCGCGTCAGAGCCGCTGCGCACGATGGAATTCATCACGTACATCTGGCCGTGGCAGGCGCCCGAGTTGCCGCCCGAGCGGTTGATCTCTTCCATGATGACCGAGGCTTCGGCCATCGACAGGCCCGAGCCGCCGTATTGCTGCGGGATCAGCGCGGCCATCCAACCGGCCTTGGTCAGCGCATCGACAAATTCTTCGGGGTAGGCGCGTTTTTCGTCGACCTTGCGGTGGTACTCGTCAGGGAACTGGGCGCAGAGGTCGCGCACGGCGTCGCGGATGTCCTGGTACTGGTCGGGTGCGTGCATGGTGATGATGGAAATGGGTTGTCAAAAATGGATGCGCGTGCAGCTTCAGGCCAACGTGGCCTGCGCCTGCATGGTGAGCCAGCCTTCGTGGTCGCAGGCCCACAGCTCAATCGTCTTGCCATCGGCAGACGGCCGGCCGTTCAGCCGGAAGGGGTGCAGGTCAAACGTGGGGCGCACCGCGCGGAACTGGAACGAAGCGACACGCGCCTCAGGCACTTGGCGGCGCACCAGGTCCACCAGCAAGGTCGCGATCAGCGGGCCGTGCACGATGAGGCCGGGGTAGCCTTCTTCTTGCGTGACATAGCTGCGGTCGTAATGGATGCGGTGGCCGTTGAAGGTGAGCGCCGAATAGCGAAACAGCGACACCGGATCGGGCACAAACTCGCGCTGCCAGGGCGCACCGGTCTCGGCGGCGGTGGGTGGCACTTCGGGTGCGCCAGGCACAGCGGCTGCGCGGTAAACGATGTCGTGCGTTTCGGTCAGGCACAGGCCTTGGGCGTTGTGAAAAGCATGCTCGACTTCGACAAACAGCAGGTCGCCCGTGCGGCCCGACTTGTGCTTGACGGATGCGATGCGCGAGCGCTTTTGCGCGGCGTCACCCACGCGCAGCGGGTTGCTTTGCCACTGCAGCCGGCCACCGGCCCACATGCGGCGCGGCAGCGGCACGGGTGGCAAAAAGCCCCCGCGCAAAGGGTGGCCGTCGGGCCCGATCTGGCTTTGCCGCGCCTGCGGCAAGAAGTACAGCCAGTGCCACAGCGGTGGCACCTCGCTGCCTGCACTTTGGTGGGCATCGTCGCGGTCCAGCAGGGCGCTTTGGCCGCGCAAGGGGGCGGCACTGATCTCGTCATCCAGCGTTTCGCTGCGGCCTTCCCAGCTGCGCAAATGCGCAACCTGGGCGGCGTCAAGGGTGGTGGGGGTGTTCATGGCTGTATCTTCGCCCAGATCAAGCGGGTCTCTTGTCTGTCTTTGTGAAAGCCCATCTTTGGCGAACCTGAAGGCTGCATGCGGGGTGGACCCATGGCGATGTTTTGTCAGGGCGTGCACCGTGGGAGCCAGCCCTGATGGCGATGGGGCGCTTGTGGGTCACAGACATTTCGCTTGCAGGGCAAGCTCCTACACGGCTCCATCGCGAGGCGCAAAGGCCCCTCAGACACATCTTCGCGCCTTGCCTGGGTCGTGTGAAAAACGCCAACATCACCGTTCCAGGTCAGAGATCTTGCGCGTACTGCTCGACCAACTCGCGCTTGAGCACTTTGCCGCTCAGGGTCATGGGCATTTCGGCCACCAGCGCCACCAGAGATGGCCGCTTGTAGGGCGAGAGGTGTTCGTGGGCATGGGCCTTGAGGGCATCCAGGTCGATCTGCGCACCGGGCTTGGGCTCGATGAAGGCCAGGATGTCTTCGTTGCCGTCGGCCGTTTTGCGCCCAGCCACCGCCGCACGTTGCACGCCGGGCCAGGCCAGAAAGACGGCTTCGACCTCGCCGGGGTACACATTGAAGCCCGAGCGGATGATCATTTCTTTCAAGCGCCCCACCACTTGCAAAGCGCCGTCGGCGTCTTGTCGGCCCAGGTCGCCGCTGGCATACCATCCGCCGGGCTTCATGACCTGGTCGGTGATCTCGGGGTCGCGGAAGTAGCCGGGCATCAGGCCCACACCGCGCATCCAGATCTCGCCGGTTTCGCCTGCGGGCAGGTCTTGCCCTTGGGGTCCAACAATGCGCAGCTCGGCACCTTCGACCAGGTAACCGGCGCTGGTGTCCTCACGCCATTCGCCTCGGCGGCAGAGCGTCAAAGCACCCGCGTATTCCGACAGGCCATAGCCGTGGTGCAGCGGGTGGCCAAAGCGCGCCTCGATGGCTTTTTTGACGCTCAAGTCCAGCGGCGCGGCACCCGTGTACACATAGCGCAGCTCAGGCGCTTGGGGGTGATCGATGCCTTGGGCATCGAGCCAGGCCAGCAAGCGGGTGAACATGGCGGGCGGGCCTTGCAGCTGCGTCATGCTTTCATGGGCCAAGGCATCGAACACATCGGCCGGATCGAACTGGCTGCGCATGAGCAAACCGGCCCCAGCATGCAGCGAGGCCATGAGCACCGTGCCCAGCCCGAAGATGTGCGTCATGGGCAGGTAGGCATACGAGCGGTCGGTGGGCACCAGCTGGCGCGACTGCGCCGACACCCGGGCAAACTGCAACAGCCCGGCGTGTGTGAGCATCACCCCCTTGGGCTGGCCGGTGGTGCCCGACGTGAAAATGATCGCGGCAACTTGCTCGCCCAGTGCACCCGTTTGTGCGGTGGCCTGTGGCCTGATGGGTGTGCGCTGCAAGCCGGGCAGCACGCTCGGCTGCGTGCCGTGCTGCGCCGCGTGTTGGCGTGCCGCCTCAGACACCCCCACCGTGAAATACAACACACGGGCATCGGCCTTGTCGGCAAAGGCCGCCAATTCGGACGCGGTCATGCGCGCATTGACGCCGCAGGCCCAGGCCCCCACGCGGCTGCAGGCCAGCACCAGGGCCACATGCTCGGGGCAGTTTTCGGCGGCCACCAGCACGCGGTCGCCCAGGCGCACACCGGCTTCGCGCAATTCGGCTTCAAGGGCATTGACCTGCAGGGCCAGTTGGCCCAAGGTCATCACCCCATCGCGCAAAAACAAGAAGGGGTGATCGGGCGCCTGCGCGACGCGCTCGTCAAACAGATGGTGGATGCGGGTGTGCGGTCGCACGGTTGGGGATGAGATGCTCATTCAAACGTCATGCCTTTGGTCACCTCGGCCCACAGCGCGTGCTCGCGGCGCATGCGCTCGGCCAGGTCTGCGGGTTTGGCGTTCCAGATGACGTAGCCCTGCTCGATCCAGCGTTTGCTCAAATCGGCGTCTTGCAAGGCGCGGGCCGTGGCGGCGGCGATCTTCTGGCTGAGTTCAGCGCTCATGCCCAGCGGGCCGTACAGGCCATACCAACCGCCCACGTCGTAGTCACGCACACCCAGCTCAGTCATGCTGGGCAACTGCGGAACGGCGGGGTTGCGCTCTTTGGAGGTGACGGCCAGCGCACGCACCTTACCGCCATCGATGTAGGACTTGGCGCCGCCCACGATGTCAAACATCATCTGGATCTGACCGCCCATCACATCGGTCATGGCGGGGGCATTGCCCTTGTAGGGCACATGCGTCATGGTGATGCCCGCGCGTCGCGCAAACAGCTCACCGCTCAGGTGGTTCGATGCGCCCATGCCGGCCGACCCATAAGCCAGTTTGCCCGGATTGGCCTTGG
The DNA here is from genome assembly GCA_002255935.1 of Comamonadaceae bacterium PBBC2. GTDB lineage: Bacteria > Pseudomonadota > Gammaproteobacteria > Burkholderiales > Burkholderiaceae_C > Limnohabitans_A. Next base: position 6,227 of record NKIO01000094.1, on the reverse strand, counting down.
CATACGCGACCAGCTCGGGCACTGTTTTGAAAGGCTGGTTCTGGTTGATGACCAGCACGTTGGCGTAACTCAAAATGGGCGCCAAAGGCGCCAAATCCTTGAGCGGGTCAAAGGCCATGGCCTTGAGCACATGGGGGCTGATGGTCATGGTGGGGCTGGCCGCAAAAAACAGCTCCAGACCATTGGGCGCGGCCTTGACCACGGTGTTGCCCGCCAGCGCCCCGCCGGCACCAGGCCGGTTTTCCACGATCACGGGCTGGCCCAATTCACGGCTGAGCACCGGTGCAAACACCCGCGCCGATGAATCCACCGGACCGCCTGCGGCGTAGCCCACGATGAGCTTGACGGTGGGGCCCGCGCTCTGGGTTTGCGCCCAAGCGGCGCTGCCCAGTCCGGTCAAGGCGGCACACAATGCGCTCACCAGCCCTCGGCGGGCAAGAAGGTGTTTCAAGGGGCTCATGCGGTGTCTCCTGTGGTGGTGGATGTTCAAGTTGTCAACGGCGCAAGTCTGCTAAGGGCTTGCCCGTGCAAGGCATCGTGGGCGCCAGCCCTGCGGGCGATCTGTCTTGGGGGGTCCGCAGGCCATCGCTTGCAGGGCAAGCTCCCACGCATGTGCCTGCGCACCGACAACGACTCCTGTGGCAGCTTGGCATACGCAGGCCATCGCTTGCAGGGCAAGCTCCTACGCATGCGCCTGCGCACCGACAACGACTCCTGTGGCAGCTTGGCCAACGTCACTTTGTCGCAAAGGAGGGAGGTGTCGATCGCGCTCATTCGGTCTGCCTCAAGCCTGCGCCCAGCGCGAGGCCTGCTGCAGTTGCTGGCGGCACTCGGCCACCATGCGTTCCAGCAATTGCGCGCAGGTCGGCACGTCGTCGATCAGGCCGATCACTTGCCCCGCAGCCACCACGCCCCCGTCCACATCGCCCGACTGCAGGGCCTGGTTGCCGCGCTGGCCGGCGACCAGGTGCCGGATGTCTTCAAAGCTGCAACCGCCTTCGCGGTTTTCGGTGGCGACCACCTCTTGCGAGACGGCGTTGCTCCAAGCGCGGGTGGTGTTGCGCATGGTGCGGAACATCAACTTCGTGTCGCGCTCGGTGGCGCCCACCAAGGCTTGCTTGATGTTGTCGTGCACCGGCGCTTCTTGCGTGACCAAAAAGCGCGTGCCCATGTTGACGCCTTCGGCGCCCAGCGCCAAGGCGGCGGCCATGCCGCGCCCGTCAGCGATACCGCCCGAGGCGATCACCGGCACCCGGAGCGCACGCACCGCCAGCGGGATCAACACCAAGCCCGGCACATCGTCTTCGCCGGGGTGGCCCGCGCATTCGAAACCATCGATGCTGACCATGTCCACGCCATTGCGCTCGGCCGACAAGGCGTGACGCACCGAGGTGCATTTGTGCACGATGGTGATGCCCGCGTCCTTCATGCGGCCAATGAAGTCTTTGGGGCTGTTGCCTGCGGTCTCGACGATCTTGACGCCGCTGTCGATGATGGCCTGCAGGTACTCGGCATAAGGCGGCGGGCTGATCGAAGGCAAGATGGTGAGGTTCACACCAAAGGGCTGCTGGGTCAGTGTGCGGGTGCGGGCAATCTCTTCCGCCAACGCCTGCGGGGTGGGCTGCGTCAGCGCCGTGAGCACGCCCAAGCCCCCCGCATTGGACACCGCCGAGACCAGCTCGGCCTTGCCCACCCACTGCATGCCGCCTTGAATGATGGGGTAGCGGATGCCCAGCGCTTCGGTGACGCGTGTTTTCATGCCGCGATCAGTTCAAGGTGATCTTGGCGTCGCGGATGATGCGCGAATAAATTTCCGCATCGGACTTGATCACTTTGGCAAAGTTCTCTTGCGTCTCGCCGCCCGGGATCAAGCCCATGGCTTCGATTTTTTCGCGCACATCGGGCAGTTTCAAAATGCGTTGAACCTCGACCGAAAATTTGTCGACCACCGGCTTGGGGGTGGCCACCGGCAAGAACAAACCGAACCAGCCCAGCGGCTCGAACGAGTTGAGGCCTTGCTCTTTGAGCGTGGGCACTTGGGGCAGCCACGACAGGCGCTCTGTGCCCGTCACGCCCAGCAGCTTGAACTTGGGGAAGTGCTGGCGCGATGAACCCGCGTCCATGAAGGCGGTGGACAACTGGCCGCCCAGCATGGCCGTGACCAAAGGCGCGGCGCCTTGGTAAGGGATGTGCAGCAAATCCATGCCGGTCTGCATGTTGAGCAGCTCGCCTTGCAGGTGGGCCGAGGTGCCAGGGCCATAGGTGCCAAAGCTGTACTTGCCGGGGTTGGCCTTGACCAGTTTGACCAAGTCGGCCAGGTTGTTGACCGGCAAACTGGTGCTGGCCGCGAACACGCTGGGGCTGATCGCGACGCGGCTGATGGGCGCGAAGTCTTTGATCGGGTCGTAGGGCAACTTCATCAGCGAAATCTGCTGCAGCAAAGCCACGATGCTGAACAGCACGGTGTGCCCATCGGCAGGCCCTTTGGCCACCAGGTTGGCGCCGATGGTGCCGCCCGCGCCGGGCTTGTTTTCGACCACCACGTTTTGCTGCCAGTTGTCTTGCATTTTTTGCGCCACCATGCGGGCCAAGGCGTCGGTGGCGCCCCCTGCGGGGTAAGGCACGATGAACTTGATGGGCTGGCTGGGGTAGGCGGTCTGCGCCTGGGCCGAGCCCATCAAGGCCAAGCTGCCCAACGTGGCCAGGGCCATGCGGCGTGTGAATGTCTTTGTCATGCCTTGTCTCCTTGGGGGTGTTGCCGTGAATTGGCGCTGAAAAATTTCAAGCCCGGGCCTCGCGCACCATGTTGCGGCCAATGATGATTTGTTGTATCTGGGTCGTACCCTCATACAGGCGAAACAGGCGCACGTCGCGGTAAAAGCGCTCGATGCCGTATTCGGCCAGGTAACCCGCGCCACCCAAAATCTGCACCGCACGGTCGGCCACGCGGCCACACATCTCGGACGCGAACATCTTGCAGCACGAAGCTTCGGTGGACACATTGCGGCCTTCGTCGCGCTTGCGGGCGGCGTCGATCACCATGCACTCGGCGGCGTACAGCTCGGCCTTGCTGTCGGCCAGCATGGCCTGCACCAGCTGGAACTCGGCGATCGACTGGCCAAACTGCTTGCGGTCGATGGCGTAACGCAGCGCGTCGTCCAGGATGCGCTGGGCCACGCCCACGCACACGGCGGCCAGGTGGATGCGGCCTTTTTCGAGCACCTTCATCGCGGTCTTGAAACCCTGACCTTCTTGCCCACCAATCAGGTTGGCGGCGGGGACACGCACATTCTCAAAAATCACGTCACAGGTGTGGGCGCCTTTTTGGCCCATCTTCTTGTCGTTCTTGCCCAGGCTGATGCCGGGCGACTGGGCGTCAACGATGAAGGCCGACACGCCGCCCGCGCCCTTGTCGGCCGGGTTGGTGCGGGCCATGAGCGTGAAGATTTTGGAGTGCGGCGCGTTGGTGATGTAGCGCTTGGTGCCGTTGACCACGTAATGGTCGCCGTCCTGGATGGCGGTGGTGCGCAGCGATGCGGCGTCCGAGCCCGCATCAGGCTCGGTCAGCGCAAACGAGGCTGACAACTCGCCCGTGGCCAGCTTGGGCAGGTAATAGGCTTTTTGTTCTTCGGTGCCGTCCATCAAGATGCCCTGCGAGCCGATGCCCACCGTGGTGCCGATCACCGAACGGAAAGCGGGCGAGGTCTTGCACAGCTCAAACAAGAGGCGCGACTCTTCTTCCATGGTCAGCTCCAGGCCGCCATAAGACTCGGGGATGGTCAGACCAAACAGACCCATCTCGCGCATCTCTTGCACGATGGCTTCGGGGATTTCGTCGGTGTCGGCGACTTCGTTCTCGGCGGGCACCAAACGCTCGCGCACAAAACGGCGCACGGAGTCGAGCAGGGCTTCAAAGGTTTCGGGGTCTCGGATCATGGCTTGTGGGTGATGAATTTACAAAGTCTCAAAGGTGCCGAGGATGGCCGTGGACTGGCTCGACAGCGTGCCGCCGTTACCGTGGGCCAGTGCGGTTTGGGCACCCGCCACTTGGCGCTCGCCACCTTCGCCGCGCAACTGGCGCACGGCTTCGATCAGGGTGAAGATGCCGTACATGCCCGGGTGCGTGCACGACAGACCGCCGCCGTTGGTGTTGACCGCCAAGCGGCCACCGGGCGCGATCGCGCCGCCTTCGACAAATGCGCCGCCTTCGCCTTTTTTGCAAAAGCCCAGGTCTTCCAGAAACAACAAAGTGTTGATGGTGAAGGCGTCGTACAGCTGGACCACGTTCATGTCGGCGGGCGTGAGGCCTGCCATGGCAAAAGCTTCGCGCCCCGATTGGCTGGCCGAGGTGACGGTGAGGTCGTGCATGGACGAGACTTGGCGGTTCCAGTTGGCGGTGGCGTTGCCCAACACGTACACCGGTTTCTTCGGCAAATCGCGCGCACGGTCGGCACGCACCAGCACAAAGGCGCCGCCGCCATCGGTGACCAGGCAACAGTCACGCACCGACAAAGGGTCGGACACCATGCGGGCCTTGAGCACCTCGTCGATCGACAGCGGATCGCGCATGAAGGCTTCGGGGTTGCGCTGCGCCCAGGCGCGTGCGGCCACGGCCACTTCGGCCAACTGGCGGCGGGTGGTGCCGTATTGGTGCATGTGCCGGCGCGTGGCCAGCGCATAGGCGCTCAGCGGCTGCATCGGGGCGTAGGGGGTTTCGTAGGGCTGCGGGTCCATCACGCGGCGGGCCTGAGCGATCTCGGCGCGGCCAAAGGTGGACGTGCGCTGCGTGCTGCCGTAACAGACCAGCACCGCGTTGCATTGGCCCGACTGCAAAGCCATCATGGCGGGCAAGAGGTGCGCCACAAAACTGGAGCCGCCGAGCATGGTGCCGTTGATGTAGCGCGGGTTGATGCCCAAATATTCGGTCACCGGCATCGGCCACATGGTGGACAGCACACTGGCCGTGCACAGGCCATCGATGTCGCTCATCTTGAGTCCGGCATCGGCCACGGCGGCGTGCGCGGCGCGGGCCAGCACTTCCATCTCGGTGAAACCCGTGGCTTCGCCGCAACCGAAAGTGGCCACGCCTGCGATGGCGGCGCTGCCGCGCAAAGCTTTGAGCGCTGAGGACGAATGCACCGCTGCCGATGCGGCCGGGCCACGGGGCACGGGCTTGGCCGTGGCAACGGCATCGACCGGGTCAAACACCACCATGCCTTGGCCTTTGTCGACCACCACACGGGCCTGCACCCGCTGGCCCACTTGCACGGCGTCGACGGGGTCTGTTTCAACCCGGCTCATCAGGCGCACGCCTTCGTCCAGGTCGATCAGGCAGACGTTGTAGTCGCCACCCGCGTCGGGTTTGCGGCGCACCGTGGTGACCGAATACACCGTGCCCAGGCCCGTGGGGGCCACCAGTGCGAGTGCGTTGCTGCCGCAGTGCGGGCAGACCTCACGCGGAAAGTAAATGTGCTGGCTGCAATCACCGCACTGCTGGATCAGGAAGCGGCCTTCGGCCAAAGCGGCTTGGTGCTGCGCGAACACACCGGAATTTTTGTTTTCTGAAGCCATGGTCATTGCCTCAGATCGGGTCCCAGCTGAACACGTCGCCCGAGCGGTCCAAATCAAAGAAGCTGGACTTGAGCGCGGGCATGGCCTGGTCGAGCACCGACTGCGGCGTCCAGCCCTCGCTGCGGTGCACCGAGCGGATGGGGCGCGGCTGGCTCATCAAGAAGATTTCGTTGTTGCGCACGGCAAAGACCTGGCCGTTCACATGGGCCGAGGCGTCGCTGGCCAGGGCCACGGCCATGGGCGCGATCTTGGCGGGCGTCATCTGCTTGATGCGCTCGACGCGGGCTTGCTCTTCGGGCGTCTCGGTCGGGATCGAGCCGATCATGCGGCTCCAGGCAAAGGGCGAGATGCAGTTGGAGCGCACGTTGAACTTTTGCATGTCGAGCGCAATCGACTTGGACAGCGCGGTCACACCCAGCTTGGCCGCCGAATAGTTGGCCTGACCGAAGTTGCCCACCAGCCCCGAGGTCGAGGTCATGTGGATGTAGTTGCCGCTTTCTTGCTCCTTGAAGTGCGGCGCTGCGGCGCGGCTGACGTAGAAAGCGCCGTACAGGTGCACCTTGAGCACGCCATCCCACTCGTCCATGCTCATCTTGTGGAAGAAGCGGTCGCGCAAGATGCCTGCGTTGTTGACCACCACGTCGATGCGACCAAAG
>NKIO01000003.1:98892-99198 GCA_002255935.1 Comamonadaceae bacterium PBBC2 | reverse complement strand
GACAAACCATCGCGCACGGGGTGCTGTCCCCTGTAGGAGCCGCGCCCTGCGCGCGAAAGGGCCTGCGCCCCACCGACAAATCGCGCACGGGGTGCTGCTCCTACACAAATCCCATGTAGGAGCCGCGCCCTGCGCGCGAAAGGGCCTGCGCCCCACCGGCAAATCGCGCACGGGGTGCTGCTCCTACACAAATCCCATGTAGGAGCCGCGCCCTGCGCGCGAAAGGGCCTGCGCCCCACCGACAAATCGCGCACGGGGTGCTGCTCCTACACAAATCCCATGTAGGAGCCGCGCCCTGCGCGCGAA
>NKIO01000003.1:0-98882 GCA_002255935.1 Comamonadaceae bacterium PBBC2 | reverse complement strand
CAGTGACAATTTTGTGAAATTTGTCATTTGACATATCAACCCATTGATGCACCCCATCGCGCACAGGGTGCGGCTCCCACGGCACACCCCCCTTATGACACCTTGCCACCTCTGCATAGTCCGCTCGGCCTAGTCAATAACCCTCCAAAACCGCAAAGCTGTAAAAAACAAAAAACACAATAGCTGCATGACATCAAAGCAGAAATGAAGGTTGACCATTTCGGTGATGGGCGTCATGTGAATCGCGAAGGCATCTTGCCCAGCGGACCTGAAAAATTCTCAACTCTTTTCTTCGAGGTATTTATGAACATGAAGATGATTGCAGCCGCTTGCGTGGCTTTCTGTGGCGCCAGCGCTTTCGCTGCCGTGACACCCTCTTGCAACACGACAGCTGCTGCCGCTGACGGCGTGACTTTGCTCAAAACCTGCGCACCAGAAATTACTTTCTACGGCGCGGGTGCGACTGCTATGAAGAGTGCAATTCAAGCTGTGTTGGTAGCTGATGGCAAAGTCTTCGACAAGAGCAAGCCATTTGTGACTGTGAACTTGTCTGGCAACACCAACGCTTATGCTTACTACGGTTATGGCGCTGCTGGCAAGAGCTACGCTGGTAAGCGTGTGGCCGTGATCGTGAACGGTACCAACGGCTCCATGGCCGGTGTGAACCAATTGCTGACAAATTTGAAAACAGGCTCTGTTGAAAATGGTGTGGATCAGCAAGAATACAAAACCATCCAGTTGCACACCGCTGCTGCACAAAAGGCAGGCAACGCCATGCCTGATGCTGACGTGACCGTGACTACCGCTTCGACTTTGGCGCCTGTGGTGACCTTGGCGTCTACCCGAGTGGCTGACTTCAAGACCGCCTGGGGCGTAGACAAGCAGAAAGTCGCTCACATGGCTTTCTCGGATGTTCGTCCTTCCGAAGCCACTCCTGGCCAGATCGCTAAATGGGATGCCAAGGCTTTTCCATCCGAAACCATTGCCATGCAAGGTTTCGGCGTGTTGGTCAACACTGCCATGTACAAAGCCCTGCAAACACGCGATATCGCTGCCAAGCGCATGGACAGCGCTTGCCAGGACGATCTCACGACTGCGGCTTGCCAGCCCAACATTTTCACGCCTGACTACACCGCTTTGATGACCGGTAAAGTGACTTCTGCTGCCGATCTGGGCCTGACCGGTACACTGACGTTCAATCGCCGTCCTGCCTCTTCGGGTACACAGGCTGCAACCCAAATCCGCTTTGCAGGCGAAGCCAACTACATGGGCAAGACACCCTTGGCTACTGGTTTCGACATGGCAGGTGCCGAAATCACCAACACCACTGGCGTTGCTGTGGGGGATGTCACTGTGAAGACTTGGTCGGGTACTGGTGACCTGATCACAGGCATTCGTACTGGATCTGGTCTGCAAATCGGTGTGGCTTCTTTGGACAACTCGGCTGCATCCAAGCTGGGTGCTACATCTACTGTTGCTCGTGCTGACCAGCAAGCCTTCTGGGTCAAGCTGGATGGTCAGAGCCCTGACTTCACCGGTACCTCTACGACCGCTTTGGACAGCAAGTACCGCACTGCCCTGCTGAATGGTTACAGCTTCGCCATGGAATTCCAGACTCTCAAGTCTGCCAAGCTGGCTGGTGATTACTCTGCCATCTACTCGGACATCGTGGCTGGTCTGAAAGACCCCGCTGCCAACCTGACCGGTATCGCTTACATCGGTTCGACCGACAGCACCAAGAACACCGCTTGGACACGTGGCGGCAACAACTTCTTCCCATTGAACAAGTATTGATTCAAAGGGTGAGTGGGGCCTGTGCAATGCAGGCCTGTGCTTTCCAAAACAGCCCTTCGGGGCTGTTTTTATTTGTCGGTATTTTTTGTCGTTGTTGAAGAAATTATCGGTTTTGTCAAATGATTGCCACAGTGTGTGTGTCCAATCACAGCATGGCAACACCGCGACTTTTCCAAAGAATTTTTATGCTCAGGGTTTCACGTCAAGTTGGCCATTTGGCAGGGCTGTTTTTGGCCTTGGTGCTCGGTGGGGCTGGCCCTGCCTTTGCGCAAGCGCAGCCGCGTTTTGACATCCTCGAATACGAGGTGCTGGGCAACAGTTTGTTGACCGATTTGGCCATCGAAAAAGCCGTGACCCCTTACTTGGGCGAAGGCCGCGCTTTGGGCGATGTGGATGCCGCCCGTGCCGCCCTGTTGCAGCGTTACCAAGATGCCGGCTACCTGTCGGTGCAGGTGCTGATCCCTGAACAAAAGGTGGACGGCGGTGTGGTGCGCCTGCAAGTGGTGGAAGCCCCTGTAGGCGATGTGCGTGTGCTGGGGGCTCAGTACAACGCGCCCAGCCGCATCGCGTCTGAGCTGCCGGCAGCCCAGGTGGGCAGCGTGCCTAATTTTGCGCAACTGCAAACCCAGTTGGCCGAGATCAACCGCCGCGCTGACGTGAAGGTCTCGCCGGTGCTGAAAGCCGGGCGCGAGCCGGGCACCGTGGATGTGCAGCTGGATGTGGACGACCAGTCGGCCGTGCACGGCAGTGTGGAAGTGAACAACCGCCAGAGCCTGAACACCTTGCCCACGCGCTTGGCGGCGGCCTTGCGGTATGACGACTTGTGGGCCCGTGGCCACAGCGTGGGTTTGAACCTGCAGACCACCCCCGAAGACACGCGCCAGGTGCGCAGCGTGTCGGCCAATTACAGCTGGCCCACCGGCGCGCAGGGCGAGGCCTTCAGCGCTTATGTCGCCAGCTCGCGCAGCAACATGAATGTGCGCATCACCCAAGGCGATATGGGCGTGGTGGGCAACACCGACATTGTGGGCTTGCGCTACAGCAAGCCCTTGACCAGCCCAGCCGGTGTGATGCAAACCGCATCGTTCAGCCTGGACCACCGCCAGATGCGCGGCACCACCCAACTGCTGGGGACCGAATCGGCGCAAGTGCCCATCACCTATGTGCCGCTGGGCCTGTCTTACCGTTGGGTGGGTTTGCAGCACGAGCCGCAACCCATGGTGGTGGACGTGAGCAGTTTGCTGGGCGCGCGCGGCGTGCTGGGCAACAGCGATGCGGCCTTCAGCGCCAAGCGCGCGGGCGCATCGGCCAACTTTGCGGCGTTGCGCTGGGGCTGGCAGTGGAGCACGGCCCTGAGCAAATCGGCCCTGGCCACCAAGTGGGATGGCCAGCTGGCTACGGGACCCTTGATGAGCGGCGAGCAGTTGTTTGCTGGTGGGGTGGACTCGGTGCGTGGCTACATGGAAAACGAACGCGTGGGCGACCAGGGCACGCACCTGTCTGTGGAGTGGACCAGTCCCTGGACACGCGAAACGATTGCCGGCACCGCTTGGCGCTGGCAAGCGCTGGCCTTCACCGAAGCGACTTGGTTGCAAACCTTGAATCCTGCGCTGGGTCAATGGGCGAATACCACCTTGTGGGGTGTGGGCGCAGGCATGCGCATGCAAGGCCCGCGCGGCATGGGCTTAGGCCTGGACGCGGCGCAAGCTTTGCGTGATGGCGATGCAGCAGGGGGCGGTACGCGCCGTGGTCAGCGGCGTTTGCATGCCCGCATGTTGTTGGAGTTTTGAGCGATGTCCGGTTTTGCCATGTCCCGTTTTGCTGTGCCCCATTTGGTATTGCGCCCTACCGTCTTGGCCTTGCTGACCGCGGGCTGCTTGTCGGCATCCCTGGCGCATGCGCAGACTTTGCCTGCAGGCACATTGCCGGTGCCGGCGGCCAACTGGTTGCAAAAGGGTCAGCGGCCAGACTATTTGGTCAACGGCCAAGCGGCCCAAGTCAACCTCAAGGGCCCGGCCACGGTGCTCAACTGGAACAGCCTGGACGTGGGCAAAGACGCCAGTTTGCGGTTCAACATGGTCAACAACACCGACCGTGTCCTCAACAACGTGAGCGGCGGCGCCATCAACAACCGCACCACCATTGAAGGCATGCTCAAGTCCAACGGGCAGGTCTACATCGTCAACCCCAACGGCATTGTGTTCAGCAAAACCGCCACGGTGGACGTGAACGCGCTGGTGGCCAGCAGCTTGAAGATCGACGATCAGCGCTTCATGGACGGCTTGTTGTCGCCCTCGGTGCAAGCCCAAATGCAAGCCGACAGCACTTTGGGCCGTTTGCCCGGTGCGGTGGTGGTGCAGGGCGACGCCGCAGGCGGTGTGCTGCAGCAAGCGGCCATCACGGCGGCCAAAAACGGTTTCATTTTGTTGGCGGCCCCCACCGTCAGCAATGCGGGCCAACTGACCGCGCCCGATGGGCAGGTGGTTTTGGCTGCGGGCACGCGGGTGTTTTTGGCGGCGCCCAGCAGCGCGGCCATGCGGGGTTTGTTGGTCGAGGTGGGCAGCCAAGACTTGGCTGCGTTGGCCGGGCAACAAGATGTCAAGCCGACAGCCAGTAACGAGGCATTGGGCCGTGTGGACGTGCAGCACGGCAATGCCACCCTGGTGGGCCGCATGGTCAACCAGCTGGGCTTGGTGTCGGCCAACACCTCGGTCAGCTTGAACGGATCGATTTATCTGAAGGCCCAAGACAACGCCATCAAACAAAGCGCCGAATCTCCGGCGATGGCGCAAGCGGGTGGTCAATTGCTGCTGGGCACGGGCAGCCAGAACCTGATCACGCCCGACGTGAAAGACACGGCCACGGCCATCAAGAGTGCCGGGTACAAGGCGTCTGAGGTGCAGTTGGCGGGGCAGAGCATTGTGCTCGAATCGGGCAGCTTGGTGCGGGCCGCCGGGGCCAATGTGAGTGTGTTGGCCAAAGACAATCCAGCTTCGAGCGTGGCAGTGGCCAATGCCAGCCGCGTGGTGCTGATGCCGGGCAGCCAGATCGATGTCTCGGGCAGTGCCGGTGTGCAAAAGGCGATGGAGAGCAACGTCATCACCGCCGAGCTGCGCGGCGGTGAGTTGGCCGACAACTTGTTGTTGCGCAATTCGAACTTGCGCGGGCAAAGCGTGCAACTGGACCTGCGCAAAGCCAGTACGGTCACGCTGGCCAATGTGCAGGGTTACCTGGACCAGCAAGCGGTCACGGTGGGCGAGTTCACGGCCACGGGCGGTGCGGTGAGCATCAGCGCCGAGGGGCAGGTGCAGCTGCAGGCGGGCAGCAAGGTGAATGTGTCGGGCGGATCACTCGACTACCAAGCTGGCCATGTGAACACCACCAAGCTGAGCTTGGCGGGCAAGCTCTACGACTTTGAGACGGCCGCAGCCAATTTGGCCTACACCGGCTTGGTGAATCTGGACAACAGCTCCAGCAATTTTGAGGCGGGTTACCGCCAAGGCATGAATGCGGGCAGCGTGTCGATCACCGCGCCCAAGTTCGCGCTGGAGGGCACTTTGCAAGGCCAAGTGTCGCCAGGCGTGAACCAACGCAATTTGGCCGCATCGGACGCACCCAAAGGCGCCGCACTGACCCTGGGCGTGATGGATGTCGTCGGGCGCGATGACCGTCAGTTTTTGCTGAACAAGGCCGAAGGGATGAATGGCCTGGACCTGCAGGGTTTGGCGAAGGACCAAGGCTTTCGCAGCTTCAACTTGAGCTTGCAAGGGCCGGTGGCGGTGCAGACCGATTTGAATTTGCCCGCCCTGACGCAAGTGAAGGTGAGCACACCGGGTGATGTGCAGTGGGCGGGCTCGGTCAGCTCGTCGGGCGGGTCGGTCACGGCATCGGGCTTGAATGTGAACGTTGCACCGGGTGTGCATTTTGATTTGGCAGGGCGCTGGGTCAATGACGCGGCTTGGGTGGCTGCGCAGGGCGATGGCCTGAGCGCCGCTTTGCCGACCTATGCCATCAAAGGCGGCAGCCTCAGTTTGAGTGGCAACCGCGTGAGCTTGGGTGACAAGGTGGCGGTGGACGTGTCGGGTGGCGCCTGGATGGGCACCAACGGCAAAGTCACCGCGGGCGATGCGGGCAGCATCAGCTTGGCATCCAAATCGGGCGTGAACACGCTGGACACGGCGTTGAATTTGGGCGATGGCCTTGCCTTGATGGGCTATGGCCTTAAGTCGGGTGGCAAGTTGACATTGGCTGGCCGCAACGTCTGGATTGGCTTGGATGCAGCCGCAGCGCACAGCGCGCAAGTGGCGGGTGACTTGGCCCTGAGCCCCGAGTTTTTGCAGCAAGGCGGCTTTGCTTCGCTGAGCTTGACGGCCAATGGCAATGTGACCGTGATGCCAGGCACCCCACTGACCCTGAGCCCAGACCAGTGGCAGTTGCCGCTGGACGCGGTGCAAAAAGCGTCTTCGGCCATGGGTGATGTGGCCGGTGTGGCGCAACTGCCATTGGTGGGTGCCAGCGGCGTGGCCGTGCGGCCGGGCAGCAGCTTGAGCCTGCGGGCCAGCAGTGCCAACCTGAGCGAAGCCGAGCTGGCTTTTGGCCGTGTGCAGGTGGGCGCCGGGGCGCTGTTGGCGCTGGACCCGGGTGCCGATGCCAGCAAGCCTTCGGTCATCAACTTGTCGGCTACCAATGGCGTGACGGTGGCAGGGCGCTTGCAAGCGCCGGCCGGCCAGGTCAATGTCTCGCTGGATTCGACCTTGTTGCCCAGCCAAATTCATGTCTCCAAGGACGCCAGCATCGACGTGTCAGGCACCGCTGCCCGCGTGTGGGTGGACGGCACAGGTTTGGCCACCGGCGAAGTGCTGGACGGCGGCAGCATCCGCATCAACGGCAACACGGGCACTGTGCGCTTGGATGCCGGGTCGGTCTTGAATGTCGGGGGTGCGCAGACCCCAAGGGCCGTTCAGCTCAAAAGCCTGGGTGTGCTGACGGCCCCCCAAGTGGTACACAGCAATGCCGGCACGGTGGACCTTCGCAGCAGCCAAGGCATTTGGCTGGGCAGCACGGTGCAGGCCCAAGCGGGTGGCACAGCGCAAGGCGGCGCCCTGAGCGTGACCTTGGACAGCTCCGTGGCACAAGCCAAAGGGGAGCCTGAACGGGTGGTCCAATTGCTCAACAAGCTACCGGGCGACACGCCTGCCGATTTGAATGGCCAGGCTTATGTGCCTGTGGCTGGCTTGGCTGCGGGTGGCGTGAGCCGTTTGGCCGTGAAGAGCCAAAACCAGATTGAACTGGGTGATGGCTTGAATGTGGCCATGGCTTCTGCGTTGACCTTGGATGCGCCGCAATTGGTGGCTGCTGAAGGTGCGCAGTCGGCCAAGTTGAAGGCCACTTATGTGAGCATCGGCAACAACGATGCGCGTTACCAAGACAAAGCGGGCTTGGCTGCAGATGGCACAGCTGTCTTGACTGTGCAGGCCGGCACGCTGGACTTGCAAGGCCAGATGGCGACGCAGGGCTTTGGGCAGGTGAATTTGCAAGCCACCGGTGACATCCGTCTGGTGGGCTTGAGCCCAGACGATGTGAGCGCACCGAGCGCCGCTGCCTTGACAGGGCGGTTGGACACGGGCCATGCCCTGACATTGCAGGCGCAGCAAATTTACCCCAGCACCTTGACGCAGTTTGAGCTGGCGCTGCATGCCGATGCACAGCCCAGCCGCGTGAACATTTCTGGCCAGCCAGGCAGTGCGGGCCCGGTTTTGTCGGCCGCGGGTGTGGTCACCGTGCGCGCAGACCAGATCGAGCAAGCTGGGCGCTTGTTGGCGCCGCAAGGGCAGATTCGCTTGTTGGCCAACGAGTCGGTGGTGTTCACACCGGGCAGCGTGACCTCGGTGGCGGGCAACGCGGCCACGCCTGTGCTGCTGGGCCGCATGACCAACGGCACCGATTGGACCTACACACTGGCCAACAGCAAAGAACTCAAGCTGACCAGCAGCTATGCGCCCAATGCGGCGCTGGGCGAGCTGCGTTTGCCCAGCAAAACCATCGCCGTGCAGGCGCCTGTGGTGCAGCAGCAGGCCGGTGCCGTGCTGGACTTGAGCGGTGGTGGCCAAGTCAAGACCTATGACTTTGTGCCGGGCCCGGGGGGCTCGCAAGACATTTTGCAAAAGTCATTCGCGGTGTTGCCGGGCTTTAGCGCGCCGGTCGCACCCTTGGATGCTTACGAAGGCACGGCCGGTTTGCGTGTGGGCGATCAGGTCTATTTGTCGGGCGTGCCAGGCTTGGCGGCAGGCAACTACACCTTGCTGCCCGGTCACTATGCTTTGTTGCCCGGTGGCTTTGCGGTGCAAGCCCAAGCCGGTTTGCGCGACATGCGTGACACGAGCAATGTGAAGAACTTGGACGGGTCTTACACCGTGTCGGGCTACCGAAGCAACAGCACCGATGGGCGTGGCGATACACGCACATCGGGCTTCAGGGTTTTGCCCGCCGATGTGATTGCCAAGAGCAGCGAGTTCAAGCACTACAACGCAGACGATTTCTTCCAGGCCGAAGCCGTGCGCAAAGGCGTGGCTGATCCTGCACTGCCTGCCGATGCAGGGCATTTGAGCATTCAGGTGTTGGCAGCGCAGAGTGCGCAAAACGCTTCGTCTTTGAGCTTGCAAGGCGAGACCCGCTTGGGTGCTGCCCAAGGGCAGCGTGGCACGGTCGATGTGTCGGCCGCCAACCTCGAGGTGGTCAGTTACAAGACCAACAACGACAGTCAAAGCGTGCAGATGTTGGCCAGCGAATTGGTGGGCTTGGGTGCCGAGAGCGTGCTGTTGGGTGGCCAACGCACCTGGCAGGCCGATGGTGTACATGTGCAGGCCAGCGCCGATACGCTGCGATTGAACAACAGCGCACAGGCTTTGAAGGGCCCTGAGTGGTTGCTGGCGGCCCGCAACAGCCTCGAGGTGTCTGGGCTGGCGCAGGTGCAAGCCACAGGCACAGTGAGCCACCCGGTGCAACCCTTGTGGTTGGATGCCACCGATGGTCGGCAAGATGGTGCTTTGGTGGCGCTGAGTGCCGCCAAAGGTTTGACCGTGACCCGCGAAGCCGGCTTGCCCGCTGTGCAAGGGCGCGTGGATGTGGCCAATGGTGCCAGCTTGGGCGCGACCGGCTCGGCTTGGCTGGATGCCGCCGTGGGCTTGCGTTTGGATGGCGGTTTGAATTTGAGTCGAGGTGCTGATTTGGGCCTGAGTGCGCCGCAGATCACGCTGGGCGAGAACGCACCGGATGTGGCCGGGGTGGCCAGCCTGAAGGGCGCCAACTTGGCCATGCTGAACCGCTTGGACAGTTTGACTTTGCGCAGCGATGGCAGCATCGGCGTGTATGGCAATGGGTCTGACGGTGTGGCGGTGGGCACGGGCTCATTGAAAAGTTTGACGCTCAGTGCCCCTGCGCTGGAAGGCCATGGCCAAAGCTTGACGCTGAACGCCGACGTGGTGACCCTGGCCGGTGCGGCCGATGGGGCCGTGCACGACCCCAAGCCCATGGCAGGCAGTCTCACGGTCAATGCCAAACAAGTGCTGTTGGGCGCGGGCCGTTTGGATGTGTTGGGTTTTGACCAAGTGACATTGCAGTCGCAAGGCGATGTGGTGGCCACAGCGGCTGATGGGCAACTGCAGTCGGCAGGCGCCGTGACGGTCTCGGCCTCGCGTTTGGCCACGCTGGATGGTGCGGCGGCGGCGCTGACGGCCGGTGGTGATTTGAAGTTGCAGGGCAACGGCCGTGCAGCGTCTTCCGAGGCGCTGGGCTTGGGCGGCGCTTGGACTTTGCAGGGGCGCAATGTGGGCATTGACACGCTGGTGTCGGCGCCCTCAGGCCGGATTGTGGTGAAGGCATCGGATGCGGCCACCACGGGCGTGACGGTGGGCACGGGCCAGCTGGATGTGCGTGGCGTGACGAAGAACTTTGGCACTGGGTATGCCTACACGCCGGGGGGCAGCGTGGTGCTGGACGGCGGTGCCGCTGCGGTGACGTTGTCCGGGCAGTCGGTGGTGGATGTGGGTGCGCAAGGCGCCGATGCGGGCAGCTTGCAAGTGACGGCCAACACGCAAAACGGTGCCTTCAACCTGCTTGGGCAATTGAATGGCGCCGCCGTGACTGCCGCAGACAGTGGGCTGGCCCGTGCGCCTTTGCAGGGCAGCTTCAGTCTGGATGTGGGGCGCATTGAGAATGCGGCGGCTTTTGATGCCTTGAACGCCAAATTGAATGCGGCCGGCATGACCGAGTCGCGCGAGGTGCGTGTGCGCCAGGGCGACGTGACGCTGAGCGCCAGCGGGCGCATGCAAGCGCATGAGATTTCGGTGGCGGTGGACCGAGGCAACTTGACGGTGGCCGGTGAACTGGACGCCCGTGGGGCACAAGGCGGACGGATTGAGTTGTTCGCCAGCCAGGCTCAGGCTTCGGGCAAGCAAGGTCTATTGACATTGGCCGGGACAGCCGTGTTGCGTGCGAATGCAACCCAGGCGGCGCTGGCCGATGCAGGCTCTGCTGGTGATGGGGGTGCGGTGGTGTTGGGCGTGTCCAGTGCCGACGGCTTGGCCCCCGCAGCGACCGACAAGGGTGCGAGCATTTCGCTGCAAGCGGGCTCGAAAATCGATGTCGCGGGTTTGGGCGCAGGGCAAAATGGCACGGTGACTTTGCGCGCACCCCGCACGGCCAATGACAGCGATGTGGCGGTGGCGCAGTTCAAGAGCAGCGTGTCGGGCAGTCGTGACACGGTGATCGAGGCGGTCAAGACTTACCAGCTGAGCGGCAGCAGCAACAGCATCAGCGAGTTGGCCGATTCGGCCAGCAATTTGAATGCGGGCAGTGCCGGCAAGATGGCAGGGGATGCCTTGCGCTTCATGTGGGGTCGCACGGGCGTGCTGGCGCGCTTGCAGGCCCCCAGCGGTTTGCGTTTGACGCCCGGCATCGAGGTGCGGTCTGCGGGTGATTTGACGGTCTCGGTCAATGAACAGGCCGTGAATGTGTCTGAGCGCGGTTGGGACTTGAACACCTGGCGCATGGAGGGTGAAGCCGGTGCTTTGACTTTGCGTGCGCAGGGCCATTTGAATGTGATGGGGTCGATCAGCGACGGCTTTGTGAACAACGGTCAGGCCATGCCGCTGTGGACAGTGGACAGCTCGCCCAAGTCTTGGAATTTGCGTTTGGTAGGGGGCGCCGATGTGTCGGCCGCCAAGCCGATGCAGACGGTGGCAGGTGCGGGCGATGTGTCTGTGCGTTATGCCCGGCCGGTGCTCGAAGGCGATGTGCCCGTGGCCTTGGTGCGCACTGGCACGGGCAGCATCGACGTGGCGGCGGGCCGCAACGTGGTGCTGGGCTCGGCGGTCTGGCGTGATCCGGATGGCGATGCGGCGCTGGACCGCAGTTATGGTGCCGCCGTTTACACCGCCGGTTATGCGCGCGATTTGACGGGCAGTGGCTTTGCCCTGCCACAGAACGAACGCAATTCGGTGTATGGCAACAACACGCTGACGTCTGCCGCTTTTGGCCGCCAAGGTGGGGCGATTCGCATCGAGGCTGGCCAAGATGTGCAGGGCGCTGTGGTGCCGCAGTTGGTCAACGATTGGTTGTTCCGACAGGGCAGCAGCCGTTTGGCAGACGACGGTGTGACGCGGGTGTTTGACGGCGCGAACACCGCATGGTGGGCGCGCCCTGATTATTTGGGCACGGGCATTGCCACTTTGGGTGGCGGTGATGTGCAGATCCGGGCGGGCGGCTCGGTCAAAGATGTGTTGGCGAGTGTGGCCACCAATGCCTACATGACTGCGGGGTCAGATGGCGTGGTGCAGGCGAGTCGCCTAGTGGAACAAGGCGGTGGTGACTTGCGTGTGAATGCAGGTCAGGATGTTCTGGGGGGCCAGTACTACGTCCAAAAGGGGAACCTGTCTTTGCGTGCCGCGCAAAACATTGCGGCCGGATCGATCAAGGGCTTTGATGTGATGGCGCCCGAGCAACTGGATGCCAATGGCGACGCGGTGGATGTGTACACCGCCCTCAAGCCAGTGCTGGCTTTGGGTGATGGCACGGCGGATGTGACGGCCGGGCGCAGCGTGGGCGTAGAGGCCATCTACAACCCAACGCTCGCGCGGCAGAACCTCACCAACTTGAAGGAGGTCACGCAGTCAAGTGCGTTCATGAGCTACGGCACCAACAGCGGTGTGCGCATGACGGCGGTGGGCGGCGGTGTGACGCTGACCAACAATGGCTTGTTGTTGGCCAACTTGAGCGCCGAATTGCCAAGCTATGACGGTGTGGGCCAGTTGCTCAACCCGATGTATGTGTTGGCGCCGGGTCAAGTCAAAGCGGTGGCTTTGGGTGGCGATGTGCGGGTGCAAGACGGCATGGGCCTGGCCGCAGCGGCCACGGGCCAGCTGGAGTTGATGGCCAAAGGCTCGGTGAGCTTGGCCGCTTATGGCCCCTTGTACAGCGGCGTGGTGATGTTGGACCATGACCCGGCTGCCGTGTCATTGCCCACGGCCCCCGTGGCCATGGATGCGCCGCTGCTGAATTTGCTGGCGGGCCGACGCAACAACACCTTGGCCGGCCACATGCCCGGTCAGTTGCATGCGGCCGATGCACAGCCCGTGCGTTTGGTGGCCCTGGAGGGCGATGTGGTGGCGGAGGCACCGCCCTCGACCGATCGGTCTTATGGCACGGCCTTGTTGAACTTGCCTAAAAAAGCCGAGATCTTGGCAGGACGGGATGTGCGCAATCTGGGTTTTGCCGTCCAGCACAACCGCAGCACCGACGAGACCTGGGTGATGGCAGGGCGTGATGTGGTGGACAGCACCGACCCCGACAAGGAAAACCCGGTCAAGCACGTGGTGACCGGCCCGGGTTTGCTGGGCCTGGTGGCTGGGCGTGACATTGACTTGGGCAACAGCAAAGGCGTGGTGACGCGGGGTAACTTGGACAACGCGTATTTGCCGGAAGGCGGCGCTGCGATCATGGCCCTGGCCGGTGCCAGCGTGCCCGCAGCAGACGCGGCGGCCACACCTGCAGCGCTGGAGAAAAAATCGGCCGCGTTTGTGGATGGCGTGGTCGATGCGGCCAAAGATGATTTGGCAGCGTTTGACCAAGCGATTGCCGAGCGTTATGCCGTCAACACGCTCAAGGGCGGCAATATTTTGGTGTACGGCAGCCAGTTCAAAACCGAGCAGGGAGGCGCTTTGGACTTGATGGCCCCCAAAGGCTCTGTGATTGCGGGTTTGTCGAGCATCCCCTTCTATTTGCAAAGCAAGGCGGCGTCTGAGAACGGCATCTTCACGGTGCGTGGTGGCGAGATCCGGGTGCTGGTGGGGCAGGATTTCATCGTCAACCAAGGCCGCGTCTTCACCCTGGGCGGTGGCGACATCACCATGATTTCGCAGTTCGGCAACATCGACGCGGGCCGCGGCAGCAAGACGGCTTCGTCGGCGCCGCCGCCGCTCTTGACGACCGATGCCAGTGGCAACACCAAGATCGATATTTCAGGTTCCATTTCGGGCTCGGGCATCGCCACGCTCAAAACATCGGACAAGCAAGCGGCCAGTGACGTGGTGGCGCTGGCGCCGCGCGGCATTTTTGATGCGGGCGATGCGGGGGTGCGCTCGACAGGCAAGGTGCAAATCGAGGCCGCTGTGGTGCTGAACGCCAACAACATCACGGCCGCAGGCGGTGTGACAGGTGCGGTGGTGGTGGACAGTGGCGCAGCGCCTGCGCCTGCTGCTTCCAACTCCAGCAGCACCACGCCAGATGCCTCACGCGCAGCCGCGGCCACCGCAGCGCAAAGTTTGACCTTGTCGGTGGATGTGATGGGCTATGGCTCTGAGGCTGCAGCCGATGAGGACAGCGATGACGGCGACGGCAAAAAGAAAAAGAAAAGCAGTGGCGACAAGGGCAATGAATCAGGCGCAGGTGTGACGGGCAAGGTGCCTGGCCAATGAACGCCGAGATGAATTTTTTGAATGAAACTTTTGGGTGGTGAATTGATATGAAATTACTGAAACATGGCATTTCGGCCCTTTTGGCCTCGGCTTTGCTGCTGCCCATGCTGGCCAGCGCAGACGATTGGGAGCATGGCAAAAAGCTGGCTTTTGACACGACCACGACGGGCGTGGAGATTGACCAAGACGTGGCGGTTCTGCCCGTGCTGGTGCGCTTGCACAGCGGTAACTTCAACTTCTCTGAAGCCAAGCCCGATGGCTCGGATTTGCGCTTCTTTGCGGCTGACAACAAGACGCCTTTGGCCTACCACATTGAAAAGTTTGACGCGGCCAACGAGTTGGCCGTGGTCTGGGTGAAGCTGCCCAAACTCAAAGCCAAGGCCAAGTCCGATTCGCTCATGGTGCGCTGGGGCAACAAAGGCGCCAAAGCGGCCGATGAGAGCAAGTCGGTGTACGACGAGTCTCAGGTGCTGGTGCTGAACTTCTCGGAAGAAGGCGGCGTGAAAGACGCCACCGGCAATGCCAACCACGCCAAAGAGGCCACAGGTGTGGCAGTCGCTGCAGGCCCCATTGGTGGGGCCATGGGCTTCAATGGTTCGGCGCGTGTGGTGGTGCCGGCATCGGCCAGTTTGGCCCTCAAGCCCTCGACCGGCTGGACGATGACGGCTTGGGTCAAGCCCGACAG
The DNA here is from genome assembly GCA_002255935.1 of Comamonadaceae bacterium PBBC2. GTDB lineage: Bacteria > Pseudomonadota > Gammaproteobacteria > Burkholderiales > Burkholderiaceae_C > Limnohabitans_A. The sequence continues at coordinate 84,431 of NKIO01000003.1, read as the reverse complement.
CCTGGACAAGGCCAGCTTGCTGAGCCTGGGCGGTTTGAGCGTGGACGTGGCAGCCGGTGTGCCCACGGTGCGCTTTGGCGGTGCAGCGGCAGCGGCATCTGGCAAGTTGCAAGCGGGCATTTGGCAGCATTTGGCGGTGGTGTATGCCGGTGGCAAGGCGCAGTTCTTTGTGGACGGCAATGCTCTGGGTGAAGCGGCTTTGAACATGTCGGATGCCACGGGCGATGTGGTCTTGGGCAATGGTTTGCGCGGCGAGTTGGACGCGGTGACGCTGGCCAATGTGCCGCGTTCTGCGGCTTACATCAAGGCTTTTGCTTCAAGCCAGGTGGCCGACAGCCTGATGCTGGGTTTTGATTCGGGCGAGGGTGGCGAGGCAGAAGTCGCCTACTTTGCGATCTTGATTGGTGCGGTGACGATCGACGGCTGGGTGGTGATCGCCTTGCTGGGTGTGATGCTGATCTTGAGTATCTGGGTGATGTACTCCAAGACGGTGATGCTGTCGCGTTACGAGAAATCGAATGCCGCATTTTTGACCTATTACAAAGAGCATGCGGTGCGCATGCTGCAGCCCGGCAGCGCCGAAGCTGCAGCCTTGAAGGACATGGCCGCTGTGAAAAATTCCCCATTGCTGGAGGCGTTTGAGTCGGGCATGCAAGAGATTGCTGTGCGCTTCAAGATGCAAGACGACAAAGGCCAGGTGCATGGCTTGAGCAGCTCGGCGGTGGACTCGATCCGCGCGACGCTGGACGCCTTGATGCTGCGTGTGAACCAGCGTTTGAACAGCGGCATTGTGTTGCTGACGATTGCGATCTCGGGTGGACCGTTCTTGGGTCTTTTGGGTACGGTGGTGGGCGTGATGATCACCTTTGCGGCGATTGCTGCTGCGGGTGACGTGAACGTGAACGCGATTGCCCCAGGTATTGCTGCTGCGCTGGTGGCCACGGTGGCTGGCTTGGCGGTGGCGATTCCGGCGCTGTTTGCCTACAACTGGTTTGCCATCAAGATCAAGAACATCAGCTCGGACTTGGCGGTGTTTGCCGACGAGTTCTTGACCCGTTCGGCTGAGCTGCACAACGATTGATGAGGGTTTGCTGTGCAAGTTCAAGAAGAAAACGCGCCCTACGACGACATCAACGTCACGCCGATGCTGGATTTGGCGTACGTGCTCTTGGTGATTTTCATCATCATGACCACGGCGTCGGTGCAAGGCGTGAAGGTGGATTTGCCCAAGACCAAGGTGATCGACAACCTGGCCAAAAAGGGCGTCAAGGCGGTGACCATTTCGCAGGCGGGGGACATGTTCTTGGACACCTATCCGGTCACGGCAGAGCAATTGGAGCAGCGCCTGACCGAGATGAAACGCGGCAATCCGGAGCAGTCGATTGTGGTCAAAGGCGATGCCCGCACGCAATACGCCAAGGTGATGCAGGTGCTGGAAATCCTCAAGAGGGTGGACATCACCGACATCGGTTTGGCCACGGGCCGAGCCAAATGAAGCAGGGCAAGACATGAAAGCACAAACCGAAACCAAGCCTTACGACACGATCAACGTCACGCCGATGTTGGACTTGGCGTACGTTCTTTTGGTGATTTTCATCATCATGACCACGGCCTCGGTGCAGGGTCTGAAGATCAATTTGCCCAAGCCGAGCAACAAGCCCAGTACGGTGCAAAAAGAGGTGCGCATCATCCAGATCTTGCCCAATGGCAGTTTGTTGCTCAATGGTGCGCCGATCACATTGCCCGAGCTCAGCTCGCGCTTGGCAGCCGCCGTGGCCAAAGACCCGGATGCGCCCATCATGGTCAAAGGCGATCCGCAGGCGCATTACGAAAAAGTGATGGAGATCGTGGACTTGGCGGCCGAATTGAAGATCAGCAACGTGGGCTTGGTGACGGCCCGGATTGGAACCTAAGGTGAGCATCTCGCGTCGCAACATGGGCTTGATCGCAGCGGGTGCTGCGGTGCTGGCATTGATGGCTTGGGGGGTCTATTCCTTTGTCTCGAAGATCGATGACAAGCCGCACAAGGCACCCAAGATCAGCCTGATACCGACCACGCCTCCGCCTCCACCGCCTCCGCCCAAGGAAGAGAAAAAGCCAGAACCGCCCAAAGATCTGAACAAGCCGCCCCCGATGGAGCAGCCCAAGATGGCGCCACCGGCACCCTCGGCCGATTTGAAGATGGATGGCCCTGCGGGCGATGGCCCGAGCGCGTTCTCGGCCGGCAAGATCAGCAGCGAAGATTTGTCCAATGTGGGCAAAGGGCCCGCCTCTGCGGGTGGCGGCTTCAATGCGTTCAGCTACTACGCCAATTTGATCAAGGGCGAGTTGCAGCGGCAGTTGACACGCAACAAAGATTTGCGCGAGATGGCTTACAAGGCCGAGGTGCAGGTGTGGGTGAACCGAGACGGCAGCATTGGCCGTTTTGATGTGATCAATGGCACGGGCGACAAAGAGTTGGATGTGCTGTTGCAAAAAGCGATTGCTGCGGCCAATGCATTCAGTGCAGGTCCGCCCGAGAAGATGCCCCAGCCGATCCGTTTGCGCATATCGACCGGCCGATGAGTGGCTGAACCCATACGAATGAAACAAGGAATGTCATCATGAAAAAGACTGTTTTGAATTTGAAAGTATCGACGCTGGCATTGGCGCTGGGGGCGGCGCTCAGCCCTGCCGTGCAGGCGCAGACGGCCGCTGAAGAATTGCAGCAGCTGCGTGCCACCACGCAAGCGCTGATCAACACCTTGGTGGAAAGCGGTTTGCTGACCCGTGAAAAAGCAGCCGCCATGATGAAGCAAGCCCAGACAAGTGCAGCGCCCAGCACGGCCACAACGCCAGAAACAGGCGCCGACGGCAAGCGTGTGGTGCGTGTGCCTTATGTGCCCGAGTCGGTCCGCCAAGAAATGCGTGAGCAGATCAAGGGCGAGGTGCTGAGCCAGGCCAAGTCTGAGCGTTGGGGCCAGCCTGATGCTTACCCAGAGTGGATGGGACGTTTCAGTTTTGAAGGAGATTTGCGGGCGCGGGTGGAGGGTGTGAGTTTGGGCAAAGACAACACTGCGCCTGGTTATGGTTTTCGTGGCGGCGACTACACACGCGCTGCCGATTTGGCACTGAACAACACTTCGGGGTTGCCCAACAGCAACACGCAAGAAAATTTTGACCGCTCTCGGGTGCGGGCGCGCTTGGGTGTGAACGCCAAGGTGTCCGAGCAGGTCACGGCGGGAGTGCGTTTGAGCACCGGCAGCAGCACCGGCAGCCCGACATCGACCAACCAGACCATGGGCCAGTCGTTTAATAAATACGCGGTGGTGCTGGACCGCGCTTATGTGCAGGTCAAGCCCGATGCCACATGGGGCGTGACCGCGGGTCGCATGGCCAATCCGTTTTATTCGACCGATCTGGTCTACGCAGATGATCTGGGCTTTGAGGGCTTTGCCGTGGCCGGCCATCAAAAGTGGAGCGGTGGTGAGGGGTTTGCGTCTGTCGGTTACTTCCCATTGACCGAGAACAAACCGGGCACGAGCAATGCGCGCAGCCTGATGGGCTTGCAGTTGGGCAATGCTTTCAAGTTGGCCAACCGCGATGAGTTCAAGATGGGCTTGGCTTTGTATGCCTACCAAGGCATCACAGCCTCGCGTGAGACCGAAGAGGCACGATTGACCCGACCAGACTACGCTGCTCGTTATGAATACGGCAGTGCTTTGCGTCAACGCGGCAACACCTTGTTCCGCGTGAACTCTCAGCTGGACACGGCCACGACCATGGGTTTGGCGTCGGAATTCAAAATCCTGAACCTGACCACCGCCTTGAGCTTGAACCATTTGCTGGGCCAGCCGGTGGTGTTGACGGCTGACTTTGTGAAGAACCTCGGCTTTGACAAGAACAAGATCAAAGAGCGCACCGGTTACGACTTGCTCGATGGCAAGGATTCAGGCTACATGCTGCGCGCCGCCTTTGGCCCTTCACAAGTTCACCACAAGGGCCAGTGGAACGCGTCTTTGGCTTACCGCTACCTGGGCAGCGATGCGGTGCTGGATGCTTTCACCAATTCGGACTTTGGTTTGGGCGGCACCAACAACAAGGGCTGGATCTTGCAGACCAGCTATGGTTTGTTCAACAACACTTGGGTCACGGCCCGTTGGTTGTCGGCCAACCAGATCGATCCTTTTGCACCGGGCAAAACCACCAAGTTCTCCAGCGACATCTTGCAGCTGGACCTGAACGCTCGCTTTTGAGGTGAGATGAAATGCGCACACTTTCGACATTTTGTCTGATCAGCTTGATGCTGCTGTCGGCTTCTGCCATGGCGGCCGATGACAAAGCGGCCAAGGCTTTGCAGCGCGCCCAGCAAAAGGCGCAGTCTTTGGAGCAAGAAAAAACCCGTTTGACGGCCGAAAAAACGCAGATGCAAGATGACCTGAAAAAAGCGCAAGACGATGCTTCGCGGGTGAAATCGGCATCGGCTGCCAAATTGGGAACGGTCCAAAAAGAATTGGCCGCCTTGCAAGAGGAAAAGCAACGTTTGAGCGATGAGCTGGCGCAGCTCAAAGCCCAGGCGATTGAGCAGCAAAACACAGCCGCCGCTCAAGCCCGCATACAGCAAAGCAACCTTCAGGTGTCGCAAGACAGTTTGCTGGCCAAGTCCAAGCAGCTGGTGCAGTGCGAGAACAAGAATTTGAGCCTCTACCAGATCAACACCGATTTGCTGTCACGTTACGAGCAGGCTTACAAATCGGCTTATCTGCTGCGAGGGGGAGTCTTCACCCAGTTGGGCACTGTGAAGCTGGAGAACGACAACGCCACAGAGCGCGAAAAGCTGCAAGGCTTACGGGTGACCGATAAGACCCCTTGAAGTTTTCATGGCGCGCTCCATGCCCATCGCGCGCGGAGCGCTGCTCCCACCTCCACGTGTGCCATGTAGGAGCCGCACCCCGTGCGCGATGGTGCGCAGACCTCCAACCCTCGCGCGCGGAGCGCTGCTCCTACTTCCCACCTGCGCCATGTAGGAGCCGCACCCCGTGCGCGATGGTTCGTAGGCCAACAATCCTCGCGCGCGGAGCGCTGCTCCTACTTCCCATCTGTGCCTTGTAGGAGCCGCACTCTGTGCGCGATGGTGCGCAGACCTCCAACCCTCGCGCGCGGAGCGCTGCTCCTACTTCTCACCTGTGCCATGTAGGAGCCGCACCCCGTGCGCAATGGTTTGTAGGCCAACAATCCTCGCGCGCGGAGCGCTGCTCCTACTTGCCACTTGTGCCATGTAGGTGCCGCACCCTGTGCGCGATGGTGCGCAGACCTCCAACCCTCGCGCGCGGAGCGCTGCTCCTACTTCCCATCTGTGCCTTGTAGGAGCCGCACCCTGTGCGCGATGGCGTGCATCAATGGGTTGATATGTCAAATGACAAATTTCACAAAATTGTCACTGTGGGTGCATATATTGAGGGTTTTGAGCAGTTGACTCGCGTGGCTAGTCTGCGCCTGCTGCTCGTTTTTACAAATGCCCGCAGATGCTTGTGCCGCTTCGGGCTGAAGGTCCGGATCTCACATGCTTGCCCATCGCATTGCGCTGCCCTGTTCACAACGCTTTGGTTTGAAGCCTGCTCGTCGCGAAGCGGGCTTTACTTTGCTGGAGTTGTTGGTGGTGATCGTCATCATCGGCATGCTGGCCTCCTATGTAGGCCCCAAGTATTTTGCGCAGTTGGGCAAATCCGAGGCCACCACAGCCAAAGCCCAAATCGAGGCGCTGGCCAAGGCCATGGACACGTTTCGTCTGGATGTGGGGCGTTACCCCAGCAACGATGAGGGCTTGGCCGCATTGACGACGCAGCCCGACTCGGCCAAGGGCTGGAATGGCCCTTATCTAAAAAAGGGTGTGCCTCCAGATCCTTGGGGGCGCAAATACATCTACACCTTCCCGGTGGGCAATGGCGATTTCCAGATCCAGTCTTTGGGTAAGGATGGTCAGCGCGGCGGGACTGCTGAAGATGCCGACATCACCAACTGAGTCTGGTTTTGAAGTTCCGTGCCCGGGTGATCAATGCGCAGCAACTGATAGTGGATCAGGTGCTGGACGCCCACGATCTGGAGCGTGCGCATGACCAGTTGTCGCAGCTGGGTTTGAGGGCGATTTCGATCCAGCCCGAAAGCACGCTGGCGCTGAATGTGCAGCGTTGGATGGGGGCCAGGCGGCTTGATTTTTCGGTGCTGCTGTTCAGCCAAGAGTTGCTGGCCTTGCTCAATGCAGGTCTGGGCATTGTCGAGTCGACCGAAGCCTTGTGCGAAAAAGAAACCGATGCGGCCCGACGGCAGGTGTTCGAAAAGTTGCTCCACGACTTGAGGTCTGGCAAACGCTTTTCGGTGGCCTTGCAATTGCAAGACAACGTCTTTCCGGTGCTCTACATCGGGGTGGTGCGTGCGGCAGAAGGGACCAGTGATTTGCCACAAGCATTGCAGCGCTATGTGGACTACCAAAAGCGGCTGGAGGCGGTGCGCAGCAAGGTGATCAGCGCCTCGATTTATCCGGCGATTCTGATCAGTGTGGGCTTGCTGGTGAGTTTGTTTTTGATGGTGTACGTGGTGCCGCGTTTTGCCGAGGTGTACCAGGGGGCTGGTCGTGAGTTGCCATTCTTGTCGGCGCTGATGCTGTCTTGGGGCCGTTTGGCAGCCGAACACACGTCATGGCTATTGATGGCCTTGTTTGGTGCTGGAACCGGTCTGGTCATGGTGTGGCAGCGGATTCAGAAAAACGGTGGCTGGGTGGTGATCTTGGCCAAACTGCCGCAGATTGGTGAACGCGTGCGCATTTACGAGTTGTCGCGCTTGTACATGACCATGGGCATGTTGCTGCAAGGCGGTATCGCCTTGGTCAAGGCCATGGAGGTGGTGGCCAGTGTGGTGTCTTTGGACGTGCAAAAAAAATTGGCCCGGGCCCGCCACGACATCGAGTCGGGCGTGTCTTTGTCGGCGGCTTTTGAGTCGGCCGCCTTGACCACGCCGATTTCTCAGCGCTTGTTGATGGTGGGTGAGCGCACGGGCGATCTGGGCAAGATGCTCACCCAATCGGCCTTGTTTTACGACGAAGAGATCACCCAGTGGATTGACCGTTTCATGCGCAGCTTTGAGCCTTTGTTGATGACCGCCATTGGCTTGATTGTGGGGGGCATTGTGATATTGCTGTACATGCCGATTTTTGATTTGGCGGGGAGCTTTTGATGAGCATGGCAGCTCCCACCAAGACAGTGCAAGACTTGCAGAATGTGAGCGCTTGGCATGCCAGCGCTTTGGCCGCTGGGCGCTCGCTGGTGGATGAGGTGGTGGCGCAAACACACCAAGAGCCTCGCCAAGCTTTGGCCTGGATGGCGGCGCAGTTTGACTACCCTGTGATGGAAACGGCCCAAATGCTGGCGCTGTCGGACGCGTTTGATGTGCTCCCTTTGACCAAGGCGATCAAGCGAAAAGCCATTGTGTTGCGTGATCAGGCCCGCTTGTGGGCGGTGATCAGCGATCCGCTGGACGTGGCTTTGCAAAGTTGGTTGGAGCGCTGCGCGGGCGTACCTGTGCGATACGCACTGGCCTTGCCCGAAGATCTCTTGGCCTACCTCTCGCGCAAGGAAGAGGTCGCACGCGCCACCGATGGCATGGGCATTGAAGGCGGCAGTTACGCCCGCGAGAGCAAGCCGGCAGCGGTCTTGTCCTTGGCGGGTTTGAGCGAGTCGGCCAGCCCTGCGGTGAAGCTGGTGAACTCGGTGCTTTACGACGCGCTGAAGGTGTCGGCGTCAGACATCCACATCGAGTCCACGCCAGGGGGCATGGAGGTGAAGTTCCGCATTGATGGTGTGCTGGACCATGCCCTGAGCGTGGCCGGTGTGGAGACGGCAGAGCATGTGATTTCGCGTTTGAAGGTGCTGGCTGAGCTGGACATTGCCGAGCGGCGTGTTCCGCAAGACGGCAGTTTCACGGTGGAGTCGGGCGGGCGCGACATTGACATGCGTTTGTCGGTGATGCCCAGCATCCATGGCGAAGACGCAGTGATCCGTGTGCTGGACAAACGGGCCATGATCGAGTCGTATGGCGCTTTGACGCTGGAGGCGCTGGGGTTTGACGAGTCGGCCTTGGTGACTTTGCGGCGTTTGGCTTCAGAGCCTTATGGCATGTTGCTGGTGACGGGGCCGACCGGTTCGGGCAAGACCACCACCTTGTATGGCGCTTTGACCGAAATTCACGATGGCAAAAGCAAGATCATCACGATCGAAGACCCGGTGGAGTACCAGTTGCCTGGCATCTTGCAGATTCCGGTGAATGAGAAAAAAGGGCTGACCTTTGCCAAAGGCTTGCGCTCGATCTTGCGGCATGACCCGGACAAGATCATGGTGGGTGAAATCCGCGACAACGAAACGGCTGAAATTGCGGTGCAGTCGGCCTTGACCGGTCACTTGGTGCTGACCACGGTCCATGCCAACAACGTGTTCGATGTGTTGGGTCGTTTTACCCACATGGGCATTGACCCGTACTCGTTTGTCTCGGCGCTCAATGGCATTTGGGCGCAGCGCTTGTTGCGCTGTAACTGCCCGCATTGCGCCGCCCCCTATGAGCCCAGTGCGCAAGAGCTGGATTTGCTGCGCATTGCACCCGAAGATGTACCGAACTGGCAGTTTCGCGCAGGCACAGGCTGTGGCGATTGCCGGGGCACGGGCTACAAGGGCCGCCGGGCGATTGCCGAAGTTTTGCTGCTGACCGATGAGATCCGCGAATTGATCATTGACCGGGCACCGATCCGGGCCATCAAGGAGCAAGCGCGCAAAACAGGCACGCGCACATTGCGCGAAGCGGCCATGGCCATGGCGCAGCGCGGTGAAACCACCTTGGCTGAAGTGGGCAGGGTGACCTTGAATGCTTGATCTGTTCACGAGCCGTTGGGAGCTGGTTTTGTCAGCGACTTCGTTTCGTTGGGTGAGTCGGCCTGCGTGGGGCAAGGGGCCAGCCCAGTGCGTGGCACAGCTTCATTTCGACAGCCCTTTGCAGGGGGCAGACCGTCTGGCGGCCTTGGCATCATTTTTGGCATCACCGCCTGTGCGTTATCGACCGGTGCGCGTGTGCCTGGACGACAGTTGGCTTTATGCAACGCAGCTGACGCCTTTGCAAAATGCCGAGCGTTGGGAGGATGTGAAGGCCTACACGGCGATGCGCTTGCAAGAGGTGTTCGAGTTGACGCAAGACTTGCGGGTGGTGATGACGCCGGTGAATGATGGGCCGTATTGGGCTTGTGCCGTGGCGCAGTCGGATTTGCAGGCTTTGCGTGAGATGTTGTCGGCGCAGCGTTTGGCTTTGGCCTCTTGTGTGCCGCAGTGGTCGCTGGTGTGGAATCAGCTTGCGCCCCAGGTGCCTGAAGACGAAGCCGTATTGTTGGTTCACTCTCAAGGCAGTCATTTGGTGTTGTCCCAAAAGGGGCAGGTGTTTGCCGTCAGGCATTGGCCTGTGGCACTGAACCATGTGCCGCCCGATCAGTGTGAGGCGCTGTTGCTGCAGGAATTCAGACGTCAGGGCTTGCCCCTGCCCGATCGCATGGGCTGGCTGGGTGCCGGTGGGCTACCTGCCGTGCGGGGTGTGAGCTGGCACAGGTTGGGTGAGGCAGCCGATGTGCTGACCCTGTGGAAGGTGCAGCCATGAAAGCAATGGATTTGGATTTTGCCGATCGAGGTGTGGTCTTTTGGCTGTACCGCGCCAACTTGCGCTTGTGGATGGCGCTTTTCGTGTTGAGTTTGGCGCTGCTGGGCAGTGCTTGGCAGTGGCGTGCAGTCGACCAAGATATTTTGCGCCTGGATCAAGAGCGCATGCAGTTGCAACAAGCGCAAGCGCGTCAGGCCCCCGCTGTGGCTGTGATGCCCAAATTGACCGCGGAGCAGCTGAAGGCGGCCCAGGCGGCGACGCGTCAGTTGAATCAACCGTGGATGTCCTTGCTTGAGACTTTGGAGACCACGCGCAAAGGCCGGGTGGCCTTGTTGGAGGTGCGCCTGGACGGTGCGAATGACCGGATCCGAGGGGTGGCCGAGGCCAAAAATCCGCATGAAATGTTGCGCTTCTTGTCTCAGATGAAGGCGCAGCCTTTGCTCACTTCGGTGGCGTTGAATGTGCATCAGATCAGCCAAACCGATGCGAACAAACCGTACCGCTTCGAGTTTTCGGCCTATTGGCAATCAGAGGGGGGCTTGCGATGAAGTCGAACGCCCTGCAGCGCTTGGCGATGGAGCGCGCATTGCAAGCGGTCAACCCTTTGTGGGTCTTGATTTTGGCTTTGTGTGTGGCGATTGTGGTGTTGTGGCTGGGGGTCATGCCCAAAACCCAAAAGCAATGGACACAGAACCACGAGGCGCTGCTGACCTTGCGCCAACAAATGGCCCAAGCCCCTGTGGAGATGGCAGCCACAGCACCCCCAAAGGCATCGGAATTGGATTTTCAGTCGGCATTGGGTCAGGTGTCAGAAGTGGAATCGTATGTGGGCACTTTGCTGAATTTGTCGCAAACCCTGGAGATGCCAGCGGTCACGGGTGAGTACAAGCTCAGTTGCGAGGCTGCCACGCGCTTGTGCCGTTATCGGGTGCGCTTGCCCTTGGTGGGCTCGTATTTGCAGATCCGTGCCTTTGTGGAACAAAGCTTGCAGGAGTTGCCTTTCGCCAGTTTGGACGAGTTGAGTTTGCGGCGTGAGGGCATCGCCTCGGGTGAGTTGGAGGCCGGTTTGACGTTTTCCTTGCATCTGGCCTATCCCGCGCAGGGCGTACGCCTTGCAGAGGAGAAGATGCCATGAATGTGCGGATGGGGCTTCTCATGCTGGCGCTGGGCGTGACCGTCTGGCTGTCGCTGACGGCGCCCGATGAGGCACCGGGCGAGGTGGCGCAGGCGGTGGTTCGCCCAGCCAGTCGCGGTGGGGTTGTGGGCAAACCGGCTTTGACTGCAGGGGGTGATGCCCTGTTGCCAGCGCTTAGCCCACGACCAGCGCCCTACAAAAGTCTGGATGCCGCCTTGGCGGCCGAGTTGGCAGAAAAAGAACCGCCAATTTTCCATGCACAAACATGGAACCCGCCCCCGCCCAAAGTGGTGGCCAAAGTGGAGCCTCCCAAAGCACCGCCTTGGCCGTATGCGTATTTGGGCAAGCAATCTGCGCAGGGTGAGTGGTGGGTGTACCTGACCTTGGGTGAGGACACGCGCGTGGTGAAAAAAGACCAAGTGCTCGATGGCAAGTACCGCATTGATCGGATTGAGCCGCCCTGGATGTCGGTGACGTTTTTGCCTTTGAACGAGGTGCAGACGGTGAATATTGGAGCTTTCAAATGAGCAAAATTTTGGTGTCGACCTGGGTTGGGCATGGACGCAGGGGCTTGCGCTTGTTCGTTTTGCTTGGGGCCATGGGACTGTCTGGTTGTGCCGGCTACTTGCAATTCAATGAAGGCAAACGTTTGTTGCAAGACAACAAAATCTCCGAGGGCTTGAGCCAATTGCAAGAGGCCGTGGAGAAAAACCCATCCAACACGGAGTTCAAACTGGTCTACCGCACAGCCAAAGAGCGTGCGGTGCAGGGCTTGCTTCGTCATGGCGACCGCATGCTCAGGGCTGGACGACTGGATGCGGCTGAGCAGGTGTATCAACAGGTCAAGGGCCTGGACCCAGTCAACGGTGTGGCCCAACAAGGGTTGGAGCAAGTGGCCTTGCAAAAAGGCTTGGCATTGAAGCTGCAAAGCATGCGCACGGCCAAGCAATCGGGTGACTGGGTGCAGGTATTGGCCTTGGCGAAAAGCATGTTGGTTCAGCAAGCTGACCACACCGAGGCCTTGAGCGCCCACCAAGAGGCCAGCTTGAAACTGGCGCCGCCTGCCCAAGAAGATGTGTTGGGGGCGGCGTTTCGCAAACCCACCAGTCTGGAGTTCCGTGAGGCCCCTTTGCGTCAAATTTTTGACGCCTTGTCGCGTACATCGGGATTGAATTTCATCTTTGATAAAGAGCTGAACAAGCCGGATTTGAAAGCTTCGATCACATTGCGCGATGGGACTGTCGAGACGGCCTTGAATTTGTTGCTGACGGCCAATCAATTGGACATGCAGGTGTCCAATGCCAACACGGTGTTGATTTTTCCGGCCACTGTGGCCAAGTTGAAGGATTACCAAGAGCTGACGGTGCGGATGTTTCCGATGGCATACGCCGATGCGAAATTTGTGGCGGCGGCAATCAAGACCTTGTTCAAAGGGCGTGAGCCGGTGGTGGATGACAAGCTGAATTTGCTGGTAGTCAGAGACACGCCCGCGGCCATTCGGGTCATGGAAAAACTGGTCAAGTTGTATGACGTGCCTGAAGCAGAGGTCATGTTGGAGATGGAAATTTTGGAGGTCAGCCGCAGCAAGCTGCTGCAAATGGGCGTCAGCTGGCCGGACAGTTTGACTTTGTCTCCCTTGGTGGGTGGCAGCACCACGGGATTGACCTTGAACGGCTTGCGCGCCTTGAACGGCGACACCACGGGCGTGCAACTGGGCAATATGAGTCTGAATTTGTCGCAGCAAGATGACGAGGTGAATGTGTTGGCCAATCCGCGCATCCGCGTGGTCAACAAGGAAAAAGCCAAGGTCATGATCGGTGACCGCGTGCCGGTGGTGACGGTGACCACCTCGCCCACAGGCGGATTTGCCGAAAATGTGACCTATGTGGATGTGGGTTTGAAGCTGGATGTGGAGCCTGTGATTTACCGTGGCAGTGACATCAGCATCAAGGTGGGCATGGAGGTGAGCACCATCTCGGGCTCGCAGACCACCAAGTTGGGCACGGTGGCGTATTCGTTTGGCACGCGCAATGCCACCACCACACTGCGCTTAAAGGATGGCGAAACGCAGGTCCTGGCTGGTCTGATCAGTGACGAAGACCGTGATTCGGCCAAGAAGGTGCCGGGCGCCGGTGAGCTGCCAGTGTTTGGCAAATTGTTTGGTGCAAGCCGAGACCAATCGAAAAAGACGGAGATTATTTTGTCGATCACCCCGCGTTTGGTGCGTCATTCGGTTTTGCGCGACAACGTCGAGTTGGAGTTTCCCAGCGGACCTGAATCGCGCTTGAAGCAATCTGCTGGGGCAGGACCAGACAGCGCTCCTTCACCTTCTACAGCTTCTGCACCCACGGCTGCACCAACTGCTGCGCCATCCAATGCGCCTGCTTCTGGATCGGCCAATCCAGCAACCAAAGCCAGCGCCGCCAATGAGGGCAAGGGCAATGCGCCTTGAGAAAGTGCGGGGCTTCACGCTCATTGAACTGCTGGTGACTTTGGCCATCATGGCCACCTTGTCTTTTTTGGTGGTGCCGGTGGTTCAGGTGACGGTTCAGCGGTCCAAGGAGTCCGAATTGCGAGCTGCGCTCAAGGAGATACGGCAGGCGATTGATGCTTACAAGCAGTCCAGTGAATCGGGCGAAATTGTGGAGCCTGCGGGTGAGATTTCAGGCTACCCGCCCAACTTGGATGTGCTGGCAGATGGGGTGAAGTTTCGCGATGAAAAAGTCAAGGGCAAAAAGTATTTTTTGCGCAAACTGCCCCGTGATCCCATGCATCCCAATGCCGAACTGTCTGCAGCAGACACTTGGGGTAAACGCAGTTATGAAAGTGAGGCGTCCGAGCCGCGCGAGGGCGCAGATGTTTATGACGTTTACTCCTTGTCGGGCAAGACGGGTTTGAATGGCATTGCTTACAGATGGTGGTAACCAGTGATGTTTTTGAAACCAATGTCCCGAAATAAGCCCCAAGGATTCACCCTGATCGAGTTGTTGGTGGTGCTGGCCATCATTTCGATGCTCCTGACTTTGGCGGTGCCACGGTTTTTTTCGAGTGTGGACACGGCCAAGGAAACGATCTTGGTGGAAAACCTGCGTCTGACACGCGAGACGCTGGACAAGTTTTATGCGGATGTCGGACGCTATCCAGACTCGTTGGATGAATTGGTGCAAAGCCAGTACCTGAAAGACCTGCCCAACGATCCGATCGTGGACAGCCGAACAGCCTGGGTGATCGTGCCGCCTAAAGAAGGCATCAAAGGCAAGGTGTTTGATCTTCGCAGTGCAGCACCGGGCAAAAATCGCTTGGGCGTGAGCTTTGATCAGTTATGAAAAGAGCCAACAAGGGTTATGCTTTTTTGCTGCTGCTGTTGGCCTTGGCGGTGATCAGTGTGGCGGCCGCTTCACAGTTGCAATTGGGGCTCTTCGGACAGCGTCGCCAAGCGGAGTTGCAGCTGTTGGCGGTGGGCTCGCGCATGGAGGCGGCCTTGGCCAGTTATGCCAGGCTGGGGCAAGGCGGGCGCCCGCCGATGCCCACGCGGATTGAAGATTTGCTGCGTGACCCACGCTTTCCCAAGCAGGTGATTCGGCACTTGCGGCAGGTCGAAGTGGACCCTATGACGGGCAACAAGTCATGGGGACTGGTGTGGTCTGAAGATGGCAAAGGCATCGTGGGCTTTCACAGCTTGTCGGAGCAAAAACCGGTGATGACCGTGTTCAGTTCTGACTACGCCCACTTCAAGGACTTGCCACGCTATGCCGATTGGGTTTTTGGGCAAGCACCCTGAAGGCCGCTGCGCATTCAGGATGGGTAGGCCTTGATGTGCGAAGCATCCAAGGTTTCGCGGAAGATGTGCTCCACTTGGTCGGCAATGGCGTGCCAGTCCAAATTGGCAACGCTGCTGGCTGTGTAGGCGCGGGCCTTTTCTACGATGTTTTTGTTTTTGCAAATTTCCAGGGCTTTGAGGACGTAACGTTGCGCATCTTCGCCATGGATCAACCATCCGTTTTGACCTTCATTGACCCATTCGCCTGCAGCTGCGCAATCGAAAGCCAGGACCGGTGTGCCACAAGCCAAGGCCTCCAAGGTCACGTTGCCAAAGGTCTCGGTCAAACTGGGGAACAAAAAGAGGTCTGAGCTGGCGTAGACAGTGGCCAACTCGGCATGGCTGCACATGCCTGTGAAAATGGCTTCAGGGCACTGGGTCTGCAATTGCGCACGGTAAGGACCATCGCCAGCAAAGACCAATTTGACTTTGCGTCCGCTTTGTATAAGGCTGGTGTAGGTGTTGACGATCAGGTCAAGATTTTTCTCGGCGGCCAAACGGCCAACCGACAACAAGACAATGTCTTCGGGGCCAACCTTCCAGCTGTCACGCAGGGTTTGGCTGCGTTTTGCGGGATGGAACAATTGGGTATCGACACCGCGTGCAATCACCCTCAGGTTTTGAAAGCCTGAAGCCTCCAGCTGCAGTTTGAGCGACTGGGTGGGCACCATGGTGCAGGCGGTTCGGTTGTGGAATTTCCGCAAGTAAGCCACGATGGGCTTGCTCAACCAACCCACCCCATAGTGTTTGCTGTAGCTGTGAAAGTTGGTGCGAAAGTCTGATGTCACTGGCAGGCGCAACAAGGTGGCCGCCTGCAGCGCTGACCAGCCCAAGGGACCTTCGGTGGCGATGTGCACCAAGTCAGGACGTTTTTGGCTCCAGGCACTGACCAAGGCTTTTTTGCTGGGCAAGCCGAGTTTGAGCTGTGGGTATTTGGGGATAGGCAAGCCACGCAGCAGCAGCTCCGTCCAGCCGAGCTTTTCATCGCCGATATCGTATTTGTGTTGACGGGGACGAATCAGCTGGATGGTGTGGTCCTTGATCCTCAAATGGTGGACCAACTTGGACAAGGTCAGTGCAACACCATTGACTTCGGGTGGCCATGTTTCTGTGACCACCGCAATGCGCAGTGGTTTCTGCACGGGTTCGAAATTTTCAACCCAGATGGCGTCTTGATCGGTGTGTGACATGACCCTCATCGTGACCCGGGCATTTAACAACTTGATGACAGATGACAGTCATTTGAGAAATATATTTACAGCACATGTCAAGCGGGTATGTCACTGAATTTTCATATTTTTTCTTGATGATGGCTTGGTCGATTAACACCGAGAGGATTCAGTGAAAGATTTTTTCAAAGAGCTGCAGACGCAGCGTTGGGACGACCACCGCTACTACCACCACTGCCGCATCAACCAGTCCTTGCATTTGCTCAGCGCCATGAGTTTTGTGGTGGCCTATGGCATGCTGTTCATCGACCCGCCTGTGGCGGCTTTGATCGCTTGGATGGTTTCCATGACCTCACGCCAGTCAGGGCACTTCTTCTTTGAGCCCTTGGGCTACGACCACGTGAACCAAGCCACCAATGACCACAAAGAAGAGATCAAGGTGGGCTACAACTTGCGTCGTAAAGCGGTGCTGCTCAGTGTGTGGGCTTTGTTGCCCTTGGCCATCTACCTCAAGCCCGGCTTGATGGGTTGGTTGCCGGCGCACGATGATTTTTCAGGCTTCTTGCATGCGGTCGGTTATGCCTGGCTGTACTTGGGCGTTGCGGCACTTTTATTTCGCACAGTCCATCTGTTTTTCATCAAAGATGTGCAAACCGGATTGGTGTGGATGACCAAAATATTGACCGATCCTTTCCACGACATCTACCTGTACCACAAGGCCCCTTTGCAGCTGCTCAAGGGTCAGCGTTTTGAACACGCTGAGATGCGCAATTCGCTTTAAAGCCAATGGGCTTGATGTGACCAAACTGTCAACGTCAGGGCGAACGCCCTGACGTTTTTTTTAACTCAGCGGAACAAGGTCTCTTTCAGGATGCGGCGGCGAATGGCTTTGTTGGTCAATTCGGGGCTGTGCCACCACCAGCCGTCTTGCTGCATTTGTTGGCAGGCCGAGACAAACTTTTGCAGCACGGCTTCAAACGCTGCATCGTCGAAGTTCAGGCTGAAGATCAAACGACCCGTGCCCACCCAGCTCAAAGCCAAGCCATGCAGCCTCAAGTAGAACTGCAGCATCCAGTTGTAGCGGCTGGGCTGTGTGTAAAACAGCGTCCAGACACTGGACATGTTGGCTGCTTGCAAGGGGATGCCACGCGCTTGCATGGTCGCGTTGAAGCAGGCTGCGCGTGCATTCCAGGTCTCGTCCAAGCCCTCGTAGAGGGCCTGGATTTCGGGTGTCTCCAGTTGGTCCAAAAAGGCCGACATGGCGCCCATCACGGCCGGATGGGCATTGAAGGTGCCGCGCGCAAAGCAAATGTCGGCCGGGCGCTTGGCGTCAAAGCGGTGCATCCATTGCTGCTTGCCGCAAACCACGCCCACAGGGAAGCCGCCACCCAAAGTTTTGCCATAGGTGACCATGTCGGCTTGCACGCCAAAGTAGGCTTGCGCACCGCCTGCAGCCAGGCGAAAGCCCAGGAAGACTTCGTCAAAGATCAGCACAATGCCGCGCTCGGTGCAGACTTGCCGCAATTTCTTCAGCCATTCGGTGTAGGCCTTGCGGTCGTAGGCGGCGCGTCGGCTGCTGTCCACCAAGGTCGAATCGCCAGGTGCATTGGCGTTGGGGTGCAAAGCCTGCAAGGGGTTGACCAGCACGCAAGCGATGTCTTTGCGGGTGCGCAAGACATCGAGGCTGCGCTCGTTCATGTCACTCAAGGTGTAGGTTTCGCGCGGGGGCATGGGGTTGCCAGGGCCGGGTTGAACGTCCTCCCACCAGCCGTGGTAGGCCCCGCAAAAGCGCACGATGTTTTTGCGGCGCGTGTGGTAGCGGGCCAGGCGCACGGCCTGCATGACGGCCTCGGTGCCCGACATGTGAAAGGACACTTCGTCCATGCCCGAGATGGCTTTGAGCCGCTCCGCATTGCTGGCCACGCAGGGGTGGTACGAGCCCAAAACGGGGCCAAGGGCTTGTGTTCTTGCCAGACCTTCGGCCATGGTTTTCTTGTAAAAGTCGGCGCCAAACACGTTCACACCATAAGAGCCGGTCAGGTCGTAGAAGACCTCGCCGTCCAGATCGGTGACTTGCACACCTTGAGTCGATTGCAAAAAGGAGCCGACTTTCAAGTGCTCGCGCACCAGCGGGCTGAACTGAAACGGCACGCGGTATGCCGCGATGAATTGCATGTCCGAGATGTTCTCGCGTGCTTGCGCGGTGGCCTCGATGCTCAGGCGGTGGCGCGTTTGCAGCATCTGGGCGAGTTCAAAAAATGCGGCACGTCGTTGGTCTTGAACCGCTTGCGGTGCACCGTCGCAGCCAAAAAACGTGCTTTCGTCATAGCTGTAACCGGGCAACCAGCGTGCCAGGCGTTTGGCCATGCGCGAGTGCCCCGCCAAGGAGCGGTGCTTGGCGCGCGACAACTGGATGCGCTGACGGATGGCGGGGGCCATGGCGGCCAAAGCGCCCAAACTGATCCATGTCGAATTCATGGTGAAGGTCCTTGTGTCAATGAAATTTCTTTTTATTCAATTTGAGTGACAAACGTATGAAGATTCAGAAACACGTTCAGAAATGGTTGCTGCAAGAGGACCTGAATTTCTTGCTCACCAACCGCATCCCCCGCATCACCTTGACGCACTTCATGGGGTGGTGGAGCCAGATTCGAAACCCCTGGGTGGCCAAAGCATCGATTGCGGTGTGGCGCTTGTTCACCGATCTGGATTTGAGCGAAGCACGGCAAACACAATTTGCCAGCGTGCACGAGTGCTTCACCCGAGACTTAAAGCCCGGTGCGCGCCCCGTGAACCCGGATGTGTCGGTGCTGACCTCGCCTTGCGACGCCATCATTGGCACTTGTGGCGAGATTCGGCAAGGCAAGGTCTACCAGGCCAAAGGCTTTCCCTACAGCTTGCAGGCCTTGCTGGGTGAATCTGCGTTGGCCAATGTTTGGCCCGCTGCGCTGGAGGGCGGCAAGTTCGTCACCATGCGCTTGACCAGCAGCATGTACCACCGCTTTCACGCGCCCATGGACGCGCAACTGGACCATGTGACCTACATCACGGGCGACACCTGGAATGTCAACCCCATTGCCTTGAAGCGGGTGCAGGCACTTTTTTGCAAAAACGAGCGCGCTTTGTTGCACATGAAGTTGGACGATGGCACGCCCATGCTCTTGGTGCCAGTGGCGGCGGTGCTGGTGGCCAGCATGCGCTTTCATGCGCTGGATGTGCTGCTCAACTTGCGCTACAAGGGGGCCAACGAAATTCCATGCCAGGCGCGGTACAGCAAAGGCCAAGAGATGGGCTGGTTCGAGCATGGCTCGACCATCTTGCTGTTTGTGCCACCAGGTTTCGACTGGGTCGATGGTGTGGCTACGGGCCACACCATCCGCATGGGTCAGGCCTTGCTCAAACGGGTTTGAGCTTGGCGGATCGTTTCAGTATTTTTCAGGAACGATCATGTCCTGCGGGACAGGGTGGCGGATGTAGTCAGGGTTGCGCACGCGGCCCGGCAAGGTCACTTCAGGGTGCTCGATCTCGTGGTAGGGCACCTGGCCCAGCAGGTGGTCGATGCAGTTCAGGCGGGCTTTCTTTTTGTCCACGGCTTGTACGACCCACCAAGGCGCTTGGGCAATGTGGGTGCGCTCGATCATGGTTTCTTTGGCACGCGTGTAATCTTCCCAACGGCGACGGCTTTCCAAGTCCATGGGGCTCAGTTTCCATTGCTTGAGCGGGTCGTGGATGCGGCCCAAAAAGCGGGCGTGTTGCTCGTCGTCGGTGATGGAGAACCAGTACTTGACCAGCTGGATGCCGCTGCGCACCAACATTTTTTCGAACTCGGGGACGGTGCGGAAAAATTCTTCGTACTCTTCGTCGTTGCAAAAGCCCATGACGCGTTCCACCCCTGCGCGGTTGTACCAGCTGCGGTCAAACAGCACGATCTCACCGGCTGCGGGCAGGTGAGAGATGTAGCGCTGGAAGTACCACTGGGTTTTTTCGCGGTCGTTGGGTGCGGGCAATGCGGCCACGCGGCACACGCGGGGGTTCAGGCGTTGGGTGATGCGTTTGATCACGCCACCTTTGCCAGCAGCGTCGCGCCCTTCAAACAAGATCACCATGCGGTGGCCTGTCTTGACCACCCAGTCTTGCAGCATGACCAGTTCGGATTGCAGTCGCAGCAATTCACGGAAATACTGTACGCGCTCGCTGGCCAGTTCGTTCGTGTCTTGGCCTGCCGTCAACCGATCGTCCAGCTCCATTTCGAATTCTTCGTCCAGGCTGTCGAGCAGGTCTTCGCGCAGTTGGCGCATTTGCGCTTCGTTGATGCTGGTGGGTGTGGTCATGGTCAGAGGGTTTCAGATTTTTAAGATTCACTCTGCCATGGCCCTGTGTCAATGCGATGACATATCCGGTCCAATGGCGCGAAATTGTCATGACACTTTCATGACGACCGTGCAGCATCGCGACATCAGGGGCAATGTGTCCTTGTTCTGAACCGAGTCTGCCATGCGTGTTTTCCAGATCCAAGCCCACCACATCCTTGAACAAGACCAGTTGCCGGACGCCTTGCCGCCGCAAGGCTTTGTCTGGATGGCTTTTGCCCGACGTGAATTTGAATTGTTGCAAGGCCAGATCCAGTCTTGGTTGGAAGCTTCTTGTGGCGTGCAGGTGTATGAGCTGCATTTGCAGGATGTGCTGAACAACCAATTGCCCTCGCATTACGACTACACCTCGGACTACGATTTGTTGGTGTTTCGCCGCTTGGCCAGAGGGCGATCGGAAACCGATTTGTCCAAACCCGGTGAAGTTCTGCACCAGGAAAACCGCAAAGCCGGCCCCGGTATTTTGCGCAAAATCGACACCAGCCCGGTGGCCTTTTTGGTGTTTGACCGCGTGGTGATCTCTGTGCACCCTACGGACTGCGCTGTGCGCACCGTGTTCGCCAGCCGTTTGCTCACGGCGGCGCAGATGCCCCCGGCGCAGGCGGCTCACCGTTTGCCGAGCAGCCCTGCCGATTTGATGCTGCGCATGGTCAGCAGCGTGGTGGATGGTTACCTGGATTTGCGCCGGGAGTTGACGCGACAGTTGGACCATTGGCAAAGCGAGTTGATCAACCCGCAAGCGAGTTTCAGCAACTGGAGTGACTTGCTCAATGCCCGACTCACCTTGCATTATTTGGATGAGGTCTGTGAAGACCAACGCGCGGCCATCAAGGACTGGATCGATGCACTGGACGCTTGGCAAGCCGATGACACCTCAACGCCAGAAAACCTGGAGATGTTGCGTGTGCGCAGCCGCGATGTGCTGGAGCACATCGAGCGCGTGGTTCATCATGTGGGGCGTTTGGAACAAAGCGCCGAGACGGCCGTGCAAATGCATTTCAATGCGCAAAGCAACCGCACCAATGAAATCATGCGCACCTTGACGGTGTTGACCGCGATCTTCCTGCCCTTGAATCTGATCACCGGATTTTTTGGCATGAACTTTGAAAATTTTCCGATCTTGCATTCCGAAGAAGGTCTTTACATGACCGAACTCTTCATGTTGGCCGTGGCCTTGGGTTTGGCATGGTGGTTCTGGCGCAAACGTTATTTGGGTTCGTGAGCGTCATCTGCGCGACGCGGGGATTACCCCCATAGCCCGGTGCCTAGGGTTTGGGTATCTTTCTTGAAATTGGAAATCAACACTATAGATTTCCAGTAGATGTGAAATGGAGATCCCTGATGAATGCTGCGCAGTTTCAAAATGCGATGATCGTTTGCATGATCGTCGGCTTTGCTTTGATGGAGTGGGCCACCCGGCGCTACAAAACCCATGTCCACGCCACCAGCAACGACACCAAGCTGGAATTGCTGATGTTCCTCAGTTTGCTGGCCGTCACCCAGCCCTTGGCCATTTTGGTCACCTCCAAACTGGGCGCCGCATTTTTCCCGGACGCCAAAGGCATGCTGGCCGACTTGCCCTGGTGGGGCATGGTGGGCGTGCTCTTGGTGGTCGATGACATGACCCAGTACTGGTGGCACCGCCTGTCGCACTCGCCGCTCTTGTGGCCTTTGCACCGCGCCCACCATTCGGCCGAATACATGAGCATTCGGGTGACCTTCCGCAACAACTTTTTCTATTACCTGATGATGCCGGGCTTGTGGTTTGGCGGCGCTTTGCTTTACCTGGGTTTTGGCGGCATGGTTTACGCCACTTACATCATCGTCAAGCTCTTGGTCATCTTGGGCGCCCATTGCGCCTGGCGCTGGGATGAGCCGCTGTACCGCATCCGCGCTTTGCATCCCCTCATGTGGGTGCTGGAGCGCACCATCTCGACCCCGGCCACGCACTGGGCGCACCACGCCATCACCAACCAAGACGGTGTGGGGCACTACAAAGGCAACTTCGGCAATTTGCTCTTTTTTTGGGACATCCTGTTTGGCAGCGCACACATCACGCGCCGCTACCCAGAAAAAGTCGGCCTGATCGATGACAAGTTGTTTGGCCAGGAGCGCTGGTACCACCAGATGTTTTTTCCCGTGCTGCAGTCGCGCCGTGAACATTCGGCTCTGAAATTCGGCGGCACGATTTATGCCGAGCCTGAAGAGACGGCCAAAGCCACCTGAAGTGTTAAGGTGCTCTGGTGCCCTTGGCTGCGGCACAGAGCAGGCCTTGCGGTAAATGTCGCCCAAGGTCTTGTCCTGCTCATCAACAGGGGATGTGCCATGGACGACAAAATCACAGTGTTTTTAGAGCGCATCCAGCAACTGGAGGCGCAGCTGGAGGCGGAATTTCAGCGCAAGCGCCAGGCGCTCGAAGCCGACTTCGAATCGCGCAAGGTCCGCTTCGAGGCCGAGGTGTTGGCCCAGCAAAGGCGCTTCAAAGAAGGTGTGCTGCGCTATGTGTGGACCGCCGACTGGCGGCACCTGCTGACGGTGCCTTTCATTTACCCCGTGCTCTTGCCCATGCTGCTGCTCGACGTGTTTGTCACGCTCTACCAGTGGGTGTGTTTTCCGCTGTACCGCATGCCGCGCGTCAAGCGTTCGGACTATTTTGTGTTCGACCGCACCCACCTGGCTTATCTCAATTTGGTCGAGAAAATCAACTGCGCCTATTGCTCGTACGGCAATGGCTTGATCGCCTATGCCCGCGAGGTCGTGGGCCTGACGGAAAAGTTCTGGTGCCCCATCAAGCATTCGCGGCGGGTTTTGCAGGCGCACCCCCATTACAGCGGTTTTGTCGACTACGGCGATGCGCAAAACTACCGCGACCAGCTCAACCAGTTGCGCCAGCAGTTGCAGCAGATTCAACCGGCATCCACGGCCGCGCTGTCGCAGTCTGGACAGCCTGATGCGGGCGGCCTGACTAAAGTGGACGGCATGAAAAAATTCCAAACTTTGGCCGATCTGGCCGCATGCGTAGGCCAAGACGTGGCCACCACCGAGTGGGTGCAGATCACCCAAGAACAGGTCAACCAGTTCGCTGAAGCCACGGGCGACCACCAGTGGATCCACGTCGATGTCGAGCGGGCCAAGCAAGGCCCATTTGGCGCACCGATCGCGCACGGGTTTTTGACCCTGTCCTTGTTGCCCCAGTTTTTTGACAAGACCGTGGCAGTCACCGAGGCGCGCATGGGTGTCAATTACGGTTTAAACAAAGTCCGCTTCATGGCCCCGGTGCCGGTGGGCAGCCGTTTGCGCGGTCATTTGCACCTGCATTCGGCCACGCCCATTGAAGGCGGCTTGCAAATCCAATGGAATGTGACGGTGGAGCGCGAGGGCAGTGACAAGCCCGTGTGTGTGGCCGAGTCGCTGGCGCGCATTTACGCTTGAGGCGCGTCTGCGCTGGCGCCGCCAAAGTCGTTTTGGCGCCAGGCCTCAAACACGGTGACCGCCACCGCGTTGGACAGGTTCAGGCTGCGCTGGCCCGCTCGCATGGGCAGCTTGATGCGTTGTGCGGGCGCAAAGGTCTCGCGCAGCTCGGGTGAGAGCCCGCGCGTTTCGGCACCAAACACCAACCAGTCGCCCGGCTGAAAAGCCACGGTGTGCGCCACGCGGCTGCCCTTGGTGGTCAGCGCAAACATGCGATCGGCAGCAGGTTTTTCTTGCGCCAGAAAAGCGTCCCAGTTTTCGTGGCGGCGCAAAGCGGCGTACTCGTGGTAGTCCAGACCCGCGCGGCGCATGTGCTTGTCGTCCATCGAAAAACCCAAGGGCTCGATCAAATGCAAGGTGCAGCCGGTGTTGGCGGCCAAGCGGATGACGTTGCCCGTGTTGGGGGGGATCTCGGGTTCGACCAGGACGATATGAAACATGGCCGGTATTGTGCCCTGTGCGCGAGGCTCATTCGCCGTCAGATTCGGTGCGGGCCAGCACCACGGCGCTGATGTGGCTGGCCCCCGCTGCCCGCAAGGCCAACGCGGCCGTGTGCAGCGATGCGCCACTGGTCATCACATCGTCCACCAACACGATGCGGAGCCCGCGAATTTCAGCCGCTCGCAGGGGGTCGATGGCAAAGGCCCCATTCAAATTGGCCAGGCGCTCGGCTCGGGGCAGTGTTCTTTGTGCTGGCGTGTGGCGCGTGCGCAGCAGCAGTTCGGCTTGGGTTTTGGCGGCGCAAAGCTCACGCGCCAGCAGCAAGGATTGGTTGTAACCCCGCTCAGCCAGTCGTTCGGCCGACAAGGGAATGGGCAAGATGGCATCGGCCATCGCCACCGCGTCTTCAACCCATGGGGCATGGCGCATCAAGCTGCCCAAAGGCCCAGCCCAGCCCGGCTGCTGGTGAAATTTCAATTGCGCAATCAAGTCGATCCAGGGCCAGGTGTAGGCCGTGGCGCTCAGGCACAGGTCCAGTGGTGGCGGAGCCTTGAGGCAGGCCCCGCAGCGCTTGGGCCCCAGGGGGGATGACGGCAAGGGCAGGGCGCAGGTGCTGCAGCGCGCAATCGGCTGGGCAAAACAGTTGATGCAGGTTTCGCACAAGGGCGCTTGGGGCCAGTCCCGGCAGACGGCACAGCGGCTGGGCAGCCAACGCCAAAAGCCGCCGGGTCTCTCAAAGACTGGCGTCTTGGCCATCCCCCTGAACAGCGTCCATCCCATGGGGTCAATATACTTCCGTCACCGTCCTGACCACAAGCGCACCGGCATGGCCTGTGTTTGTGACCCAGCTCAGCCACCTGTTTGCTTTGGCCATGTCTGCACCCGAACGTCCTCCCTCTCTTGACCCGATTGCCGCAGCCCGTTGGGCCGCCCTCCCTGCGGCGGGCCGCGCATCGCCTTGGCTGCACGAAGAGGTGGCCTCACGCATGCAAGACCGTTTGGACTTCATCAAGCTGCAGCCTCAGCAATGGGCGCATTGGGAGCCTGTGCGCGGTGGCCTGCAAGCGCACCAAGCCTTGCAAAAGCGTTACCCGCAAGCCCAGGTGTGGCTCACCGCTGCCCAACAGGCCGAGGCCGAGGTGGCCGACAAAGTGTTGAAAGCCGCTTGGTGGCAGCCCGCCAGGTGGACGGGCCCGCGAGTGCAAACCGGTGTGCCACCTGAAGGCATGGTCCAGATGCTGTGGGCCAATATGCAGTTGCACGCTTCGGCCCAGCCGCAAGCTTTGCTCCAAAGCTGGCACCGGGCGTTGGCAGTTGATGGGTTTTTGATGTTCTCCTGCTTTGGGCCTGACACCTTGCGGGAATTGCGCACGGTGTACGCACAACTGGGCTGGCCCGCACCGGCCCATGAATTCACCGACATGCACGATTGGGGCGACATGCTGGTGCAAGCCGGTTTTGCGGAGCCGGTGATGGACATGGAGCGCATCACGCTGACGTTTGAAACCCCCGAGCGTTTGCTCGCGGAGTTGCGTGAGTTGGGCCGCAACCTGAACATCCAGCGCTTTGCCGGTTTGCGCGGTCGCCAATGGCTTGCCCAATTGCATGCGGCGCTGTTGACTTTGGCCCAGCCGCAAGAAGGTGGGCGCATGGCATTGAGCTTTGAAATTGTGTACGGCCATGCCCTCAAACCGAAGCCGCGCGCCAAAGTGGCGGCCGAAACCGAAATCGGTCTGGCCCAGATGCGGCAGATGCTCAAGCGCTGATGCGCCTGATCCAATAAGCTTTGATTTTTATCAAAACCCCCTTGTAACTCGGGTAAAATCCCGCCACATTTGGCCAAACTACGCGCTCTTGAGCGCGTTAGGTTATTGAAAGTTGACGCGTGTCAAATCCGTCTTACCAGTTCGCACAGGTGTCCGGTCCCTCCATTGATTGGCGGCTCAGACGCAATTGCTCGGTAACACCATCCCAGCTGGGGTGGTTTTACGGTTCTCTGTGTGCGCTCTCATTGGGCATTGGCTTATTCTTCTGGTTTCAGGGGGCGACGCTGGTGCTGACGTTTGCCGGTTTGGAGTTGGCTTTGGTGGGGGTGGCCTTTTTGGCCTATGCCCGTCACGCCACCGACGGTGAGTGGATTTCCCTGCAAGGACCGCATTTGGTGGTGGAGCTGGAAACCGCTGGCCGCCGTGAGCGGGCTGAGTTTGCGCGTCAATGGGTAAGGGTCGAGCCAAAGTCGGGTGACCACAGTCTGATCGAGTTGTCAGGCCAGGGTCGTTCGGTCGAGGTGGGGCGTTTTGTGCGTCCTGAGCTCCGGCAAGCGCTGGCGCGAGAAATCAGAAGGGCTTTGCGTTCAGCGTGATGCCATGGCGGCAAAGGGGCTTTGGCCCCATTTGCCAAAGGTGTGAGTTCAACAGAGTCTTGGAAGTTAGTGAGAACCATGAAGAATATTTCCAACCAATTAGCATCGCTGCTATCCCGCGCAGGCATTTTTGCAGGCGCATGGCTGGCCACTTCTGCTTACGCGGTCAACGATTTGCCCGGCGGTCCCGCCGTCAATCAGCTGAACTTTGCGCCGCCAGTGACCAAAATCGCTGAAGAGCAGCATTGGCTGCACTGGTTCATGTTGATCATTTGTACCGTGATCTTCATTGCTGTTTTTGCAGTCATGTTTTATTCCATCTGGAAGCATCGCAAGTCGGTGGGTCACAAGCCTGCGACCTTCACGGAATCCGTGACGGTTGAAGTCATTTGGACGGCAGTGCCTTTCCTGATCGTGATTTTGATGGCCCTGCCAGCGACCAAAGTTCTGGTCGCACAAAAAGACACCACCAACGCCGATTTGACGGTCAAGGCCACTGGCTACCAGTGGAAGTGGGGTTACGACTACATCAAGGGCGAGGGTGAAGGCCTGAGCTACATCTCCACATTGGATTCGACCCAGCGTGCGATGTCGAACGCAGGCAAGCCTGAAGGCGACAACTACTTGCTCAAAGTAGACAATCCTCTGGTGGTGCCTGTGGGGCAAAAAATCCGCGTGATCACCACGGCCAACGACGTGATTCATGCCTTTGCTGTGCCAGCCTTCGGCATCAAGCAAGACGCGATCCCTGGCTTTGTGCGCGACACCTGGTTCCGCGCCGAGAAAACCGGTGATTTTTACGGTCAGTGCCAAGAGTTGTGCGGTAAAGAACACGCCTACATGCCCATCCATGTGAAAGTCTTGTCTGCACAAGACTACACCGCCTGGGTGGATGCTGAGAAGAAAAAACAAGCTGCCAAAGCCGACGATCCCAGTAAGGTCTGGGCACTGGACGACCTGGCCAAGCGTGGTGAGAAGGTCTATGCCGCCAACTGCGCTGCCTGTCACCAAGCCAACGGCAAGGGCGCTGGCCCGATCAAGCCACTCGACGGCGCAGCCGTTGTGCTCGACGCCAACAAATCCAAGCAAATCGCGGTTTTGCTCAACGGTCAAAACAACGGCACCATGCCTGCATGGAAACAGTTGTCCGACACCGAAATCGCCGCTGTGATCACCTACACCAAGAACAACTGGTCCAACAAGACCGGGCAGATCGTGCAACCAGCCGAAGTGCTGGCCGCACGCAAGTAAGTCAGTACCGCATTAAGTAAGAGGAAATCAAGATGAGTGCCGTTCTCGACCATCACGATCATGCCCACGACGACCACGGGCACGCACCTGCGGGCTGGCGTCGTTGGGTCTACGCGACCAACCACAAAGACATTGGTACCCTGTACCTCTTGTTCAGCTTTGCCATGTTGATGGTGGGCGGTGTCTTGGCTTTGTTGATCCGCGCTGAGCTGTTCCAGCCTGGCCTGCAGATCGTCAACCCCGAGTTGTTCAACCAATTCACCACCATGCACGGCATCATCATGGTGTTCGGTGCGATCATGCCCGCCTTCGTGGGCTTTGCGAACTGGATGCTGCCTTTGCAAGTGGGCGCTTCCGACATGGCCTTTGCCCGCATGAACAACTTCAGCTTCTGGCTGATGATCCCCGCCGCTTTGATGTTGGTGGGTTCGTTCTTCATGCCGGGTGGCGCACCCGCTGCCGGTTGGACCCTGTACGCACCTTTGACCCTGCAAATGGGTCCTTCCATGGACGCTGGTATTTTTGCCATGCACATCCTGGGTGCTTCGTCCATCATGGGCTCGATCAACATCATCGTGACCATCTTGAACATGCGCGCCCCTGGCATGACCTTGATGAAGATGCCCATGTTCGCATGGACTTGGTTGATCACGGCTTACCTGCTGATCGCTGTGATGCCTGTGTTGGCTGGCGCGATCACCATGACGCTGACTGACCGCCACTTTGGCACCAGCTTCTTCAACCCCGCCGGCGGCGGTGACCCTGTGATGTACCAGCACATCTTCTGGTTCTTCGGTCACCCTGAGGTGTACATCATGATCTTGCCGGCTTTCGGCATCATCAGCCAGATCGTGCCTGCATTCGCACGCAAGAAACTGTTCGGTTACGCTTCCATGGTGTATGCCACTTCTTCGATCGCGATTTTGTCGTTCATCGTGTGGGCTCACCACATGTTCACGACCGGTATGCCCGTGACCGGCCAGCTGTTCTTCATGTACGCCACGATGCTGATTGCCGTGCCCACTGCTGTGAAGATCTTCAACTGGATCGCCACCATGTGGCGCGGTTCGATGACGTTTGAAACCCCCATGCTCTTTGCGGTGGGCTTCATCTTCGTGTTCACGATGGGTGGTTTCACTGGTCTGATTTTGTCGATGGCCCCCATCGACATCCAGATGCAAGACACCTACTACGTGGTGGCTCACTTCCACTATGTGTTGGTGGCCGGTTCTTTGTTCGCCTTGTTCGCTGGCTTCTACTACTGGTCGCCCAAGTGGACGGGCGTGATGTACAACGAAGGTCGCGGCAAGCTGCACTTCTGGTGGTCGCTGATCTCTTTCAACGTCACTTTCTTCCCGATGCATTTCTTGGGTCTGGCCGGTATGCCACGTCGTTATGCCGACTACCCCATGCAGTTCACCGACTTCAACATGATCGCATCCGTGGGTGCCTTCTTCTTCGGTTTTGCCCAGGTTTACTTCTTCTTGTTCGTCGTGGTGCCCACCATGCGTGGCCAAGGTGCCAAAGCATCGCAAAAGCCCTGGGAAGCCGCCGAAGGTCTGGAGTGGGAAGTGCCTTCGCCAGCACCTTTCCACACTTTTGAAAATCCGCCCAAGCTGGACGCGACTGCGACCCGCGTGATCGGTTGATGATTGTGGCCATGACACCCGAACAAAAGAAAAGCAATGTGCGCCTGGGCCTGATTCTGGCCTCGGTGGCACTGGCCATCCTGGTCGGT
This sequence comes from Comamonadaceae bacterium PBBC2, assembly GCA_002255935.1. Taxonomy (GTDB): domain Bacteria; phylum Pseudomonadota; class Gammaproteobacteria; order Burkholderiales; family Burkholderiaceae_C; genus Limnohabitans_A. The sequence continues at coordinate 55,011 of NKIO01000003.1, read as the reverse complement.
TTCGTGGCCAAGTTGGTCCTGTTGCAGCGTTGAGTTGACACAATGAATCTGCGCGGTGAAAACCTGAAGATGGTGGGCAAGCTGGCGGTTGTGACCGCGGGCATGTTCTGCTTCGGGTACGCGCTGATCCCGATCTACAAACACATTTGTGAAATGACCGGGATCAACATCTTGTCGATTTCCGAGCGCTTGGTGCCCGGCAACGGCAGTGTTGGGTCGCAGGTCAAATTGCCATCCAACACGCAAATCGACAAGAGCCGGGTCATCACGGTCGAGTTCGATGCCAATGCACGCGGACCATGGGACTTCAAGCCTGAAAAGCGTTCGATCCAGGTGCATCCTGGCGAACTCAACACGGTCATGTACGAGTTCCAAAATGTCCAGAACCGCCGCATGGCAGCTCAGGCCATTCCCAGCTACGCGCCGAACCAGGCTGCCAGTCACTTCAACAAGCTCGAGTGCTTCTGTTTCAACCAGTACACCCTCGAGCCCGGGGAAAAGAAACGCTGGCCTGTGGCTTTCGTGATCGACCCCAAGTTGTCCAAAGACGTGACCACGATCACTTTGTCCTACACCTTCTTTGAAGTGGGTGGCAAAACACCCGCAGCACCTGTTGCCGCTGTGTTGGACAAGCAGCCTGGAGCTGGTTCATGAGTGAACAGCGCCAAGGCTCTTTGATCCGCACAGTTCAGGCCGTGCTGTGGTCATTCATCGGTATTCGCAAAAATGCGGAGTACCAAAAAGACATTGAAAAGCTCAATCCCTTCCACATCCTGGGAGTGGGCATTGCAGCCGCTTTGTTGTTTGTGCTGGGGCTGATTGCCCTGGTCAATTGGGTCGTGGTTCAACCCACGGGTCTGTAAACCCCAAGATTCGATTTAGAAAAGAGAGCAGGAGTCAGTATGAGTTCCACAGCACACGGCACTACGCCTTATTACTTCGTCCCCCATGAGTCCCGTCACCCCGTGATGGCGGCCATTGGTTTGTTCTTCGTGATCTTGGGCGCAGGCCAGTGGATCAACGGCGAAGGCTGGGGCATGTATTCATTGTTCTTTGGCCTGATCTGGTGGCTGACGGTTTTGTACCAATGGTTCAAAGAGTCCATCGCCGAAAGCGAAGGCGGTCAATACGGCCGCAAGATCGATCTGTCTTACCGTTGGAGCATGACTTGGTTCATCTTCTCCGAAGTCATGTTCTTTGGTGCCTTCTTCTCGGCATTGTGGTGGGCACGTTCCCATTCGGTGCCTGCATTGGGTAGCCTCGAAAACGCGCTGTTGTGGCCTGACTTCAAGGCGGTGTGGCCCACATTGGCCGCAGGCGCCACAACGTCTCCTGCTGGCATCATTGAGCCCTTCCAGACCATGACGCCCTTCTGGTTGCCCACCATCAACACCGCTTTGTTGTTGACATCGGGTGTGACCTTGACCGTCGCTCACCACGCCATGCAGCACGGTGACCGCAGCAAGACCATCAAATTCATGTGGATGACCGTCTTGTTGGGTGTGATCTTCTTGTTCGTGCAAGGTTACGAATACGCCCACGCTTGGAGCGATATGAACCTGAAGTTGTCTTCGGGTGTGTACGGTTCGACCTTTTACATGTTGACCGGTTTCCACGGTTTCCACGTGTTCGTGGGCATGTTGATGCTTTTGTTCATCACCTTGCGTTTGCAAAAAGGCCACTTCACGCCTGAGCGTCACTTCGGTTTCGAAGGCGCAGCATGGTACTGGCACTTTGTGGACGTGGTTTGGTTGGGTCTGTACATCCTGGTGTACTGGATGTAAGGTCTGCCCGCCCCAACAAAAAAGCGCCCTTGGGCGCTTTTTTGTTGGTGATGGAAAGGTTTCAGGCGCCAGCAGGGATGCCGGTTGGTTGGATCCAGCCCATCTTCCAAGAAATCAGGACGCAGATAAAGAGGACAATCGATAAGCCCACCCGCAAAGCCAAGGCCGTGGCCATGCTGCCCTTGCGAGGTGCGTCACCTTCATTTCGTGGAGCGCCGCTGCGCATCATGTAGATCAAAGCCCAAACGAGGCTGGCCAAGATGGCCAAAAAAGCAATTGCAACCAGTATTTTCATGAGCCACATTATCCGATGAGTCTGTCCCGTCCATCATTGCAGGGTATCTTGATCTTTGCAGCCGCTGCGCTGGGGATGGCCGTGACCTTTTCACTGGGCCTGTGGCAGGTTGGACGGGGCGCGGAAAAATTGGCCTTGCAAGCGGCCAAAACAGAACGCATGGCCATGCCCGTGCTGGAAGGGCGCACCTTACAGACGGCCATGTCCGCTGGCGACATACAGGGCTTGCTGTACCGTGCCATGGCCCTCCAAGGCCGGTGGCTGCCACAACACACGGTTTATCTGGAAAACCGACAGATGAATGGACGCGCTGGCTTTTATGTGGTCACGCCCATGCGCTTGGAGGCCACAGGCCAAGTGGTGTTGGTGCAGCGCGGATGGGCGCCTCGCGCCTTCAATGACCGCTTGGCATTGCCACCGGTTGACACGCCAGAGGGCCTGGTCGAAGTGACGGGCACATTAGCCCCTTGGCCATCGCGGCTGTACGATTTTGGCGGGGTAGAGGACGGCGCGATACGGCAAAATCTCGAGTTCGATGCTTTCCAACGACAGACGGGTTTGAGGTTTGCAAACCTCAGTCTGATGCAGACTGGATCACCTTCCGAGGGCTTGTTGCGCGAATGGCCCCAGGTGGCCTCGGGTGTGGAGAAGCACCAAGGATATGCATTTCAATGGTTTGGGCTTTGCGCCCTGATCGCACTACTTTATGTCTGGTTTCAAATTGTCCAAGCACGCCGAAAAATATGATCTGACCGATGCACCCTTGGGCATGACGGTGCACGACTTGCCGCAGCCTGGCGAAGTTGCCCAAGCGGATGCGCAGCGCACCAACACAGGCCGCTGGAAAATGTTGGCGCTCCTGCTGGTGTGTGCAGCGCCCGTCATCGCTTCTTATTTCACCTATTACGTGGTGCGTCCTGAAGCGCGTCGACATTACGGCGAGTTGGTCACCCCGCAGGTGGATTTGCCCGCCAGCACAGCGCTCAATTTGCAAGGCCAGCCGGTCGATTTGAAGGGTCTCAAAGGTCAATGGCTCTTGGTGGCTGTGGGCTCAGGCGAATGCAAAGAAGCTTGCAAAGAAAACCTGTACTTTCAGCGCCAATTGCGCGAAGTTTTGGGCAAGGAAAAAGACCGTGTGGACCGTGTCTGGGTGCTCAATGATCAGGCCCCCGTCGATGCGGCCTTGTTGCCTGCCTTGAACCAAGCCCATGTTTTGCGGGTGGACCCTCAAGTGATCCAAAATTGGTTGAGTCCTTCTGCGGGTCATGCCTTGCAAGACCATCTGTACGTGATCGACCCGATGGGCCACTTCATGATGCGTTTTCCGGCGCACATGAACGTGGAGGGCGCATCCAAAGCCAAGAAAGACCTGGACCGTCTGCTGCGCGCTTCGGCTTCCTGGGACGAGGCCGGACGCTGATGGCCATGAGCACGGTCGACCTGTACAACCTCAACCCCATCTTGCAAGTGATGGGCGCGGGCTTGGCGTTTGCCTTGTTGCCGCTGACTTGGTGGGTCTGGCGGCATCGGCACGCGCCGGGTGGCCGGCGTTTGCAGGCCTTGACCATCTTGACCCTGTTCCTCACCTTTGATTTGATTTTGTTTGGCGCCTTCACGCGGCTGACCGACTCTGGCTTGGGTTGCCCTGATTGGCCGGGTTGCTACGGCAGTGCCACGCCCATGGGCGCACAGCAGCACATCGATGCCGCGCAATCGGCCATGCCCACAGGCCCCGTCACGCATGGCAAGGCCTGGATCGAGATGGTGCACCGCTACTTGGCCACGGGTGTGGGCGTGTTGATCTTGAGTCTGTCGGTCATGACCTGGCGTCTGCGCCGAAAGGACCCGGCCCACGCCGTCAGCGCTTGGTGGCCTACCTTCACCTTGCTGTGGGTGTGCATGCAAGGTGCTTTTGGCGCCTTGACGGTGACGATGAAACTCTTTCCGGCCATCGTGACCTTGCACTTGTTGTTTGGCATCGGCTTGTTGGCGCTGTTGGCTGCGCAGGCGGTGCGTTACGAGGGCTGGCAAAGCCGACTTGTGCCATCGGGCTGGCGCAAAGGTCTGTGGTTGGCCTATGCCCTGCTGTGGCTTCAGATCGCCTTGGGCGGCTGGGTCAGCACCAATTACGCGGTGCTTGCCTGTACCGGCTTCCCATCGTGCAACGGCACTTGGCTGCCCACTTTGGATTGGCAGGGCTTTGCGCTGTGGCGTGACCTGGGCCACACCGTCCATGGCGAGGTCTTGCCTTTTGTGGCTTTGACCACCATCCATTTCGTCCACCGCAGTGCGGCTTGGATGGTGTTGGCGGCTTTGGTGGCGGTGGCTTGGGGTTTGCAGCGGGTGCCCAGCATGCAAAAGTTGGCGCATGCGGTGTGGGCCTTGGCCGCTTTGCAATTGGCCACGGGCCTGAGCAATGTGGTGCTGGACTGGCCCTTGGTGGCGGCCGTGTTGCACACCGGCGGTGCCTCGGCCCTGGTGTTGGTATTGACCTGGGCGCTGTGCATCAGCCGCTCAGATTCTGTGAGTTCATCGGGCCCTGTTGCCGGTGAGCGTTCTTCTTTTGATTCAAGGCCTGCTGCATGACTGCTGCGACTTCTTCTCCTTGGCGCCAGTATTACGCGCTGACCAAACCCCGTGTGGTTCAACTGATCGTGTTTTGTGCATTGATCGGCATGGTGTTGGCCGTTCCAGGCGCACCCCGCGTGCCTGAGCTGGTCTTGGGCCTGTGGGCTTGTGTTGGCATCTGGTTGGTGGCCGGTGCGGCGGCGGCATTCAACTGCCTCGTCGAAAAAACCATCGATTCGAAAATGAAACGCACCGCCTGGCGTCCCACGGCCAAGGGCGAGTTGAGCGACCGACAAGCCCTCTTGTTCTCGGCCGCTTTGTGTGCTGTCGGCTCGGCCATCTTGTACGTGTGGGTCAACCCGCTGACCATGTGGCTGACCTTTGCCACCTTTGTGGGCTACGCCATCATTTACACCGTGATCTTGAAGCCCCTCACGCCCCAGAACATCGTGATCGGTGGCGCCAGTGGGGCCATGCCCCCTGTGTTGGGCTGGGCCGCCATGACGGGCGATGTGGGGCCTGAGGCATTGATTTTGTTTTTGATCATCTTCTTGTGGACGCCGCCTCACTTTTGGGCATTGGCCTTGTACCGCGTCGAGGACTACCGCAAGTCGGGCCTGCCCATGCTGCCCGTGACCCATGGCAATGCCTTCACCCGCTTGCAAATTTTGCTGTACACCGTGGTGCTCATGGCCGCTTGCCTGATGCCCTTTGTGTACGGCATGAGTTCCTGGCTTTACTTGAGTGTGGCAGTCGTCCTGAGCATCGGCTTCATCGCTTATGCCGTGGCCTTGTTTCGTGCCTATTCAGACGAGTTGGCACGCAAGACCTTCCGCTTTTCACTGATCCACCTGAGTGCCTTGTTTGCCGCGCTCTTGGTGGACCATTACCTTTTTTGAGCACAGCATGAACAAACGTCAATGGCTCGGTGGACTCGGTTTGACGGCCTTGTTGGCGCTTGTGGGCTGCGGCCAAGACAAACCGGCTTTTCGCGGTGTCGACATCACGGGCGCCACGTACGCCCAAGGTTGGGAGTTGGCCGACCAAAATGGCCAAGTGCGCACCCTCAAAGACTTTGCTGGCAAAGCGGTGGTGGTTTTCTTTGGCTACACCCAATGCCCGGATGTGTGCCCCACGTCCATGCAGGAGCTGGCCGAGGTCAAGCGCTTGCTGGGCAAAGATGGTGAGCGCTTGCAAGGCGTGTTCATCACCGTGGACCCTGAGCGCGACACGGCCGAGTTGCTCCAGTCCTACATGGCGAGCTTTGACCCCAGTTTTGTGGCTTTGCGGGCCAGCACACCCGAGCAGCTGGACAAGGTCACCAAAGACTTCAAGATCTATTTCAAAAAGGTCGAGGGCAAAACACCCACCAGCTACACCATGGACCACTCGGCGGGCAGCTACACCTTTGACCCGCAAGGTCGCGTGCGCTTGTACAACCGCTATGGCAGCGGAGCCCCCGCGCTGGCCGAGGACCTGAAAATCCTGCTCAAGTGAGCAGGACGCCCAGCGTTCAGTTCACCTGAATCTTTTGGCCCACGATGATGTCGCCCAGGGCCTGGGTGTCGGATTGAATCCGGTTGCGCAAACCTTCGGGTGAAGAACCTACCACCTGCCAGCCCTGCTGGAACAGGCGGGCGCGCATCTCGGGCGATCGCACGATGTCGCTCACCGTGGCCGAGAGTTTGTTCAGCACCGCGGGCGGCATGGCGGCCGGGGCGGCTACCCCATTCCAGATTTCCAATTGGTAGTTCTTGATGCCGATTTCCGACAGGCTGCCCACCTCGGGGGCCAGCGTGCTGCGGCCGGTGCTGGTGGTGCCGATGGCACGCAGCTTGCCCGCGCGCACCTGCGTCAAGGCCATGGCCGGTGGCAGCAGCGCCAGCTGGATTTGGCCGCCCATCATTGCGTTCATGATTTGTGGGTTGCCGGGGTAGGGCACATGCACGGGGTCGATGCCGGCCTTGGCCTTGAGCAGCTCCATGCCCAAATGCGCTACCGTGCCCACGCCAGGCGAGCCGTAGCTGAGTTTATTGCCGCTTTGACGTGCTTGGGCCAGCCATTGGGCCGGCGTGCTTCCTGCAGCGTCCGCAGGGGCCGTCAACAACAAAGGGGCTGTCCCGATCAGGCTGACGGGCGCCAGATCTTTCAAAGGGTCATAGTTCACCTTGGGATTGAGGATGCGGGCGATCGTCATGTTGCCGTTGATCATCAAGCCCAAGGTGTGGCCATCGGTGGACTTGGCCACAAAGTCGGCCGCGATGTTGCCGCCTGCGCCCACCTTGTTGTCCACCACCACGGTTTGTCCCAAGGCTTTGCCCAAGGGCTCCGCCAAAGCGCGGGCGGTCAAGTCGGGGCTGGAGCCTGCGGGAAAGCCGACCACCAACTTGATCGTCTGGCTGGGCCAGACGGGCTCGGCCGCATGGGCCAGGCCCACAGTGCAAACCAGGCCGGTGGCCAACACAAGTGCGCGGCGCGTCATGGGGGGGATGATCAAGGGCATGAGGAATCTCCAAAAACTGCGCCCACTTTAGCGCAGTCAAATAGATGGGGCGATGCGCGTCAGGCAAAAAAATACCCAGCCTCAGCTGGGTATGTTCGGAAGTTGAAAAGCTCAAGCGAATTCGACGAGTGCTTTTTTCATTTTCTTCATGGCCGCGACTTCGATTTGGCGGATACGCTCGGCGCTCACGCCGTATTCGGCCGCCAAGTCGTGCAGCGTCATGCCGCCCGAGCCGTTGTCGTTGACCTTGAGCCAGCGCTCTTCCACGATGCGGCGGCTGCGTTCGTCCAAGGCGTTCAGCGCGGCTGCCAGGCCATCGCTGGCCATCACATCGCGCTGGTGCGCTTCGATCATGGCGGTGGGCTCATGGTTGGCATCGGCCAAATAAGCAATAGGGCCAAAAGCCTGTTCGCCATCGTCCGAGGGGGCCGGGTCGAGCAACACATCGCCGCCGGACATGCGCATTTCCATCTCGATGACTTCTTCGCGCTTGACGTTCAGGTCATGCGCCATGACGTCGATCTGGTCGGGCGTCAAGGTGTCGCGGTGGGTGCCACTTTCAGCTTCGGCCTTAAAGCCTTGCTTCATCGAGCGCAGGTTGAAGAACAGCTTGCGCTGGGCCTTGGTCGTGGCGACCTTGACCATGCGCCAGTTTTTCAGGATGTACTCGTGGATCTCGGCCTTGATCCAGTGCAGCGCGTAGCTGACCAGACGCACACCTTGATCGGGGTCGAATCGTTTGACGGCTTTCATCAGGCCCACATTGCCCTCTTGGATCAGGTCGCCGTGTGGCAGGCCATAGCCCAGGTATTGGCGCGACACCGACACCACCAAGCGCAGGTGCGAGAGCACCAGCTTGCGGGCAGCTTCCAGGTCGTCGTTGGCTTTGAGTTGGCGGGCGGCTTCTTGCTCTTCCTCGAGGGTGAGCATGGGCATGCGGTTGACCGCAGAGATGTACGCGTCCAGATGACCCAGCGAGGGCACCACGGCCCATGGGTTGCTCAGAGTCATCGCGCTGGCCGGGGAAATGGTTTGAGTGGTCATACCAGAACTCCTTTCAATGGTGCAATATTAGCACTCTCGGTGGGTGAGTGCTAATACCCGGAGTCAAGAAGCCGTGTTCAGGTGTAACCGGTAGCCCACCATGGGGCATGTGGAGGTTGGATCAGGCCGGGCCATCAGCCGGCGATCACCAGTCCTGCGGGGCCATCTTGGATCTGGCCAACCACGCTGGCCTGCTCAAAACCATGCCTTTTGAAGGTGGCCAGCACCGCATCCACCGAGTCGGGGCTGCAGGCCACCAGCAGGCCGCCACTGGTTTGCGGGTCGGTCAGCAGGGCCTGGTCCGTGTCGGCAAATTGAGCGGGCAAGGCCACATCGTGGCCATAACCGGCCCAATTGCGGCCAGAAGCGCCGGTGACCATGCCTTGGGTGGCCAAATCACGCACCCCGTCCAGCAAGGGCACGCGCGGCCAGTCGATGTGCACGGTGCAGCCGCTGCCGCGGGCCATCTCGAGGGCGTGACCTGCCAGGCCAAAGCCCGTCACGTCGGTGAGCGCATGCACACCGGGCAAGGCGGCCAGTTCGGGGCCTGGGGTGTTCAGCCGGGTGGTGGTGGCGATCATGCGGGCATAGCCCTCGGGGGGCAGGGCATTCTTTTTGAGGGCCGCCGACAGCACGCCGACCCCCAGCGGTTTGCCCAGCACCAACACATCACCGGCGCGGGCGTCGGCGTTGCGTTTGATGCGGCTGGGGTGCACCAGGCCTAAGGCCACCAGGCCATAGATGGGCTCCACAGAATCAATGGTGTGACCACCCGCGATCGGGATGCCAGCGGCCTGGCACACGCTGGCACCGCCTTCCAAGATGCGGCCGATGGTCTGGGTGGACAGCACGTTGATCGGCATGCCGACCAAGGCCAAGGCCATGATCGGCGTGCCGCCCATGGCGTACACGTCGCTGATGGCATTGGTCGCGGCAATGCGGCCAAAGTCGAAGGGGTCGTCGACGATGGGCATGAAAAAGTCGGTGGTTGCGATCAGGGCCTGCTCGTCGTTGAGCTTGTAAACCGCCGCGTCGTCGGCCGTCTCGATGCCCACCAGCAATTCCTTGGGCAAGGGCATCGCGTGGGTGCTTTTGAGGATGTCGGACAGCACGCCCGGCGCGATCTTGCAGCCGCAGCCGCCCCCGTGCGAGAGGGAGGTCAATCGGGGTTCGGTTCGGGTGTCGGTGTTCATGGCTTCAGCTGAGCAGGGCCTGCGCAAATTCGCGGGCGTCAAAGGTTTCGAGGTCTTCCAGCTTTTCGCCCACGCCAATGAAATACACCGGGATGGGTTTTTCGCGGGCAATGGCGCACAGCACGCCGCCCTTGGCGGTGCCGTCCAGCTTGGTCACGATCAGGCCTGTGAGGCCTAGCGTGTCGTCAAAGGCTTTGACCTGAGCCAGCGCGTTTTGGCCGGTGTTGCCGTCGATCACCAGCAGCACTTCGTGCGGTGCGCTGGCTTCGGCCTTTTGCACCACGCGCTTGATCTTGCCCAGCTCTTGCATCAGGTGCTGCTGGGTGGGCAGGCGGCCTGCGGTGTCCACCAGCACCACATCGCGACCACGGGCGCGGCCTGCGGTCACGGCGTCAAAGCTCACGGCTGCGGGGTCGCCGCCTTCTTGGCTGACGATCTCCACCGTGTTGCGGTCGGCCCAGACGGCCAGCTGCTCACGCGCGGCCGCCCGGAAGGTGTCGGCAGCCGCCAGCAAGACGCTCAAGCCGCTGTCGGCCAAGTGTTTGGTCAGCTTGCCGATGGAGGTGGTTTTGCCTGCCCCGTTGACCCCGGCGACCATGATCACCGTGGGGTGGTGCGCGCCGATCTCCAGCGGTTTTTGCAAGACTTGGAGCAGATCGGCAATGGCCTCGGCCAGCAGGCCTTTGACCTGGGCAGGCTCGGTGGCCTTGGCTTCTTTGACGCGGCGCTTCAAGTCTTGCAGCAGATGTTCGGTCGCTTTGACACCAGTGTCGGCCATGAGCAAGGCGGTTTCGAGCTCTTCGTACAGATCGTCGTCAATGCGGGTGCCGGTGAAGACGGTGGCGATGTTGGAGCCGGTCTTGCGCAGGCCGTTTTTCAGGCGGTCCAGCCAGCCTTGGCGGGCCGGTGCGGCAGGCGCTGGCTCGGTCACAGGCACAGCCGCAGGCGCCGTGTTGGCGGCTGCAGCTGCGGCTGGCGGGGGCGTTTGGGCCTGCTCTGGCGGGGATTTTTTTCGGAAGAAACTGAACATGGTGTGGATTTCAAGGATCATGCATTCTATGAAACCGACCTTTCTCTTGGGATTTTCCTGTCTGGCCTTGCTCTTGAGCACGCCTTTGGCCCTTTGGGCCCAGTCACCCGCTGCGCCTGTTCAGGCCACCAAGCCGGTGGTTCAAGCCCACACCTACACCCTGGCCAATGGCATGACGCTGTGGGTCAAACCCGATCGACGTGCCCCCACGGCCGTGCACATGCTGTGGGTGCGGGTGGGCTCGATGGACGAGGTGGACGGCACCAGCGGCGTGGCCCACGTGCTGGAGCACATGCTGTTCAAAGGCACGCCCACACTGGCTGCTGGCGAGTTTTCGCGCCGTGTGGCCGCATTGGGTGGCCGTGAAAACGCCTTCACCTCCAAGGATTACACCGGCTATTTCCAGCAGATCCCCGCGCACCAGCTGGAAGCGGTGATGCAGCTTGAATCGGACCGTTTTGCCAACAACCAGTGGCCCGATGCCGAATTTGCCAAGGAGCTGGAAGTCGTCAAGGAAGAGCGCCGCATGCGCACCGAAGACAACCCCCGCGCCTTGCTGCATGAAAAATTGGCCGCCACCGCACTGAGTGCATCCCCTTATCGCCGCCCCATCGTGGGCTGGATGAGCGATCTGGAGGCCATGACGGCGCAAGACGCACGCGAGTTTTACCGGCGCTGGTATGTGCCCGCCAATGCGGTGGTGGTGGTGGCAGGCGATGTGGACCCGGCTCAGGTCAAAGCCTGGGCCGACAAACACTACGGTGCGATCCCGGCGCGGGCGGTGCCCGATCGCAAACCCCAGCAAGAGCCTGCGCAGCAAGGCCTGCGCCGCTTTGAATTCAAGGCCCCAGCGGAACAAGCTTATGTGGCCTTGGCCTTCAAAGTGCCGCGCTTGGCCAGCCTGCAGCCCTCGCCCGAGCACGATGACGCGCTGGCTCTGACCGTGCTGTCTGCGGTCCTCGACGGTTACAGCGGCGCCCGGCTGGAGCGGGCCCTGACCCAAGGTGAGCAGCGCCTGGCCGACAGCGTGGGCGCCAGCAACGGCCTGATGGGCCGTGGCCCGCAATTTTTCTACCTCGAAGGTGTGCCTGCCAAAGGTCAGACGACCGAAGCGCTGGAAGCCGCTTTGCGCGCCCAGGTCCAAAAAGTGGCCTCCGAAGGTGTGACCGAGAGCGAGTTGCAACGCGTCAAGACGCAATGGGTGGCCAGCGAAATTTACAAACTCGATTCGGTCTTCAACCAGGCCCGTGAATTGGGCGTGGCCTGGTCTCTGGGCTTGCCCCCCGACCACGGTGCGCAACTGATGGCGCGTTTGCGCCAAGTCACCGCCGCACAGGTGCAAGCCGTGGCGCAAAAATATTTTGGCGACGACAGCCTCACCGTGGCCGTGTTGCGGCCGCAAGCCATGACGGGGCAGCCCAAGCGCAAAGCACCCGCAGGCGCACGCCATTGAAGGTCTGATCATGAGAACCCACCACACGATGTTTTTGATTTCTGCGCTTTCCGGAGCGCGTCGCCTGGGGATTTGGAGCGCTTGTGCTGGCGCCTTGTGCTGGGCCGCTGCCAGCGCGCAAGCGGCTTTGCCGATTCAGCACTGGACACAAGCCAACGGCGCCCGTGTGTACCTGGTGGAAAGCCACGCCATCCCGATGGTGGATGTGCAGATCGATCTGGATGCCGGCAGCCGCCGCGACCCGGCCGCGCAAGCGGGCTTGGCCGCGGTCATGGCCGGGCAAATCTCCAGCGGCATGAAGGCCGACCCGAAAGCGCAGGGCCCTTACGCCAAGGCCATGGACGAAAACCAGCTGGGCGAAGCTTGGGCTGATTTGGGCGCCAGTTTTGGCGCAGGGGCCGGCTCAGACCGCTTGAGCTTTTCTCTGCGCAGCCTGAGCTACCCGGATTTGTTGGACAAAGCCGTGAGCTTGGCGGCGCGGCAAATGGCGCATCCGGCTTTTCCGCAAGACATTTGGACGCGTGACCGCGAGCGCTTGTCGGCCTCCATTCGGGAGTCTTTGACCCAGCCGGGCACCGTGGCGCAAAACGCCTACGCCTCGGCGGTTTATGGCGTCCACCCTTATGGCTACAAAACTACGCCCGAGAGTTTGTTGCGCATCAGCGCCGATGACCTGAAAGCCCTGCACGCGCAGAGCTTGCGCGCTTGCCAAGCCTCCATCAGCGTGGTGGGGGACTTGTCGCGTGCACAGACCGATGCCCTGGTCAAACGCTTGCTCGCTTTGTGGCCCGCCACATCGGGCTGCTCGCCCATGCCCCCGGTGGCCGAGGTCGAGCCCTTGAAGGCCGCGCAAAACTTGAATCTGACTTTTGATTCTGCACAGGCCCATGTGCTGATGGGCCAGCCCGGATACAAGCGCAATGACCCTGACTTTTTTGCCCTGCTGGTGGGCAACCACATCTTGGGTGGGGGCGGTTTTGTGTCGCGCTTGACCGAGCAGGTGCGCGAAAAGCGCGGCCTGAGCTACAGCGTGTACAGCTATTTTTCACCGGCCTTGCATGCCGGCGCGTTCACGGTCGGTTTGCAAACAAGACCGGATCAGGCCGCGCAAGCCCTTGCGGTGGCCCAAGAGGTGGTCAAGACCTTTGTTCAAGAGGGCCCAACCGAGGCCGAGTTGCAAGCGGCCAAGTCCAATTTGATCGGTGGTTTTGCCCTGCGCATCGACAGCAACCGCAAGCTGCTGGACAACGTGGCCAACATCGCTTGGAACCGCTTGCCCCTGAACTACCTGGACAACTGGACCGCGCAGGTTGAGCGCGTGAGCGTGGACCACGTGCGCCGCGCCATGGCCAGGGTCTTGCAACCCGATCGCATGGTCACCGTGGTGCTGGGCGCGCAGCCTTGAGCGTCACAATCCCTGTGCTTTAAATGTGCGCCGCAAAGGGCGGCACATGGCGCATGTGCAAGGTCAGGCCCAGCGCGGCCATGTGGTTGTCATTGCGGCCCAAAATGATTTGCGCCAAGGGTAAAAAATCCTGCTCCTCCAGTTTGGCGTGCAACTGGTAGCGTTCGACCATGGCGTGCAGCGCCGACACGTCCAGCATGGCGTCCTGACCTTTGGCCACTTTGCGCAAGCTTGGCTCCAGTGACTCCCAGAGTTTTTCCAAGCTGCGGTGGTCTTGCGTGAGTTGCTCGATCAGCGCTTCCACCTTCAAGCGCTCTGCGCCTGCGTTGGCGCTGGCACGCACGGCGGTGAACAAATCTTTTTCTTCTTCGCTGTGGTGGGTGTACATGCCGATGCTGAAAAAGGCCAGCGATTGCTCGGCAATTTTGCGCGCTTGCGCCGCTGGCCCCAGCAAAGCGGGCAAATCGCCCATGCGATCGAGCTGCGCAAAGATGCCCACATGGCAATTGGCGAAATGGGTGATGGGGGCGTTGGCTGCTTCGAGGCTCATGGCGATCTCCGTCAAGTGAATGCTTTCACTGTAGGCAGCCCTTGAGGCTGCGCCAAGCGCGATGTGTGCATTGTTTGACGCATGTCATGCCGTGGCGGTCTGTGGAGGGTGTGCCGTGGGCAAGCAACAACACATACCGTTACAACTGGCCCGGCACTTTCGTCATCAGGCCTTGATCGGGCCGCGTTGTAGTTGCAAGTTCAACAAGGTGTTGGACTGAAAACTGAAAGAAGGACTCTTCTCATGAACAAGCTGCTCGCCACCCTGATCGCCGGTTTCTTTGCTGCCGGTGCATTCGCCCAAGCCCCCGCCGCGCCTGCGACAGCTGCTGCTCCTGCAGCCGCCGTAGCACCTGCTGCTAAAGCGGAAGTGAAAGATGCCAAGGCCCAAGCCAAAGCGCAAGAAAAAGCCCTGAAGGCTGAGAAAAAGGCCCAGGCCAAAGCCGAAGTGAAAGCGGCTGCCGAAACCAAAGCAGCCCCGGCTGCTGAAAAGATGGCCGACAAGGCTGCCGCCAAAGTCGATGCCAAACTGCCTCAAGGTAAGTGATCACCGCAGCCGGACGTTCTGTCCGGCCCGCGTGACCTGACCACCAAGCCAGCACTTGTGCTGGCTTGTTCTTTTGGGGGGCGCTTTACACTTGGGCCCCATGCGTTCATCCAAAGTTTCTGCTTCACCGCGCCAGTCTGCGCGAGCGAGCGTTGCCCCTGCAGGCCAGTCCGCAGGCAAGCCCCCAGCCAAACCCAAAGGCCATGCCACACACGAGGTGCGCATCATCGGCGGGCAATGGCGCCGCACGCGCCTCAAAGTCATCGACAAACCGGGCCTGCGCCCCACACCCGACCGGGTGCGGGAAACCCTGTTCAACTGGTTGGGCCAAGACCTGGCCGCTTGGCGTTGTGTGGACGCGTTTGCAGGCACCGGCGCATTGGGGCTGGAAGCCGCGTCGCGTGGTGCGGCCCATGTCTTGATGCTGGAGCAAGACCCGGTGCTGGTGAGCGCTTTGCAAGCCCACGTGCTGCGCCTGCAAGCGGGCATGGTTCAGGTGCAACGGGGCGATGCCATCTCGGCCTTGCAACGCTTGCCGGCAGGCAGTGTGGATTTGGTGTTCATCGATCCGCCGTTTGATGGCCCTTGGTTTGAATCGGCGCTCAAGGCGGCCGCTGCTGCGGTGCCGGTGGGCGGCTGGGTGTATCTGGAAGCGCCCGTGCTCTGGACCGATGAAGCGCTGGGTGTTTGGGGCCTGAAGCTTGAGCGCCATTTGAAGGCCGGTGCCGTGCACGCCCACTTGTTGCAACGCACTGCATAATTTGTGCAGACTGAACCGAGGACGCCCCCATGAAAAGCCCCGTGATCGCTGTTTACTCTGGCACCTTCGACCCGCTGACCTTGGGCCATGAAGACGTGGTGCGCCGTGCGGCCCGCATGTTCGATCAGGTCATCATCGCGGTGGCCACTGCGCACCACAAGAAAACCCTGTTCAGCCTGGACGAGCGCCTGCACTTGGCGCAGTCGGCCATGCACGATTGCGCCAACGTCAAAGCGGTGCCCTTTGATGGACTGATTGTGGATTTTGTGCGCGCCCAAAAGGCGCAAGTGATCGTGCGCGGCCTGCGCTCTGTGACCGACTACGACTACGAAACCCAGATGTCGGGCATGAACCGCCACTTGGCGCCCGATGTGGACACCGTGTTTTTGCACACCAGCGCGAACGTGCAACACATCAGCAGCACCTTGGTGCGCGAGATCGCCAAGCTCGGCGGTGATGTGTCGGGTTTGGTGTCGGCGCCTGTGCACAATGCGCTGACGTTCAAGATGTCTGGTGAGGATTGAGGGCTGACTGGGCTCAAAAACCATGTCGGGGCTAAAGCCGCCGACCTACGGATACCAACCCGTCTGTCTTAGGTCGAAGCTTCAGCTACGACGTCTTCAAAGCTCAGCCCCCTCCACCAAAAAGCGCACCCGTTTTTGGCCTTGCCATTCATCGGCATCGAGCCGGTAGGCCAATTTGACGCGTGAGGGCAAAGGCTCGGTGCGGCCAAACCAGATGCCGTCCACCGGCTGGCCTTGGTGCTTCATCTTGAGCGACAGGTGTTTCTCGCCCACCAAGCGCTGCGACACGATTTCGATCTCTTCGCAAAACACCGGTGGCGCAAAGCCCTGGCCCCAGACCTCGTGGTGCAGCATGTCCACCAAGTCCACCCGGCGGTATTCGGCGGGCAGTGGCCCATCGGTTTCCAGGCGGCGTTGCAGCGTGGCCGCGTCCAGCCATTCCATGGCCACTTGGTTGAGCGTTTCTTCAAACACATCCAGGTGCTCTTCGGCAATGGTGCAGCCCGCCGCCATGGCGTGACCGCCAAAACGCAACAGCACGCCCGGGGCGCGTTTGGCCACCAGGTCGAGCGCATCGCGCAAATGAAAGCCCGCAATGGACCGGCCAGAGCCTTTGAGCTCGTGCTCTTTGCCGGGTGCGCTGCTGGCCGCGAACACAAAGGTGGGGCGGTGCAGTTTGTCTTTGATGCGCGAGGCCACGATGCCCACCACGCCTTCGTGAAAATCCGGGTCGAACACGCAAATGGCCGGCGGCGGTTCATCGCCCTCGTCAAACAGCGACTCGGCCATGTCCATGGCCATCTCGCGCATGTCGCCTTCGATCACACGGCGTTCGCGGTTGATCGCGTCCAGCTGCCGGGCCAGCTCGTCGGCGCGGCCCGCGTCGTCGGTCAGCAGGCACTCGATGCCCAGCGTCATGTCGGCCAGACGGCCTGCGGCGTTGATGCGCGGGCCCAAAGCAAAGCCAAAGTCAAAGGTGGTGGCCTTGGCGGTTTCGCGGCTGGCGGCCCGCATCAGCGCGGACATGCCGGGCGGCAGTGCGCCTGCACGCACGCGGCGCAGACCTTGCGCTACCAGGCGGCGGTTGTTCGCATCCAACTTGACCACGTCGGCCACGGTGCCCAATGCCACCAAGGGCAGCAGGGCGTCCAGGCGTGGTTGGTTGCTGGCGTCAAAAATGCCGCGCTGGCGCAGCTCAGCCCGCAGGGCCAGCAGCACGTAAAACATCACCCCCACACCCGCGATGGATTTGCTGGTGAAGCTGCAGCCCGGTTGGTTGGGGTTGACGATGACTTCGGCCGTGGGCAGTTCGCTTCCGGGCAAGTGGTGGTCGGTCACCAGCACCTGCAGGCCCAGGGCTTGCGCAGCTTGCACGCCCGTCACGCTGGCGATGCCGTTGTCCACGGTGATCAAAACATCCGCACCTTGAGCGTGCACGCGCTGGGCAATGGGCGGCGTGAGGCCATAGCCGTCCACCACGCGGTCGGGCACCAGATAGCTTACGTTGTGCGCGCCCAGCATG
The DNA here is from genome assembly GCA_002255935.1 of Comamonadaceae bacterium PBBC2. GTDB lineage: Bacteria > Pseudomonadota > Gammaproteobacteria > Burkholderiales > Burkholderiaceae_C > Limnohabitans_A. The sequence goes on along the minus strand of NKIO01000003.1, from coordinate 37,834 downwards.
CGCAGGCCCCGCACGGCCACCGCACAGGCTGTCGCGCCGTCGCAGTCGTAATCGGCCACGATGCACAGGCGCTTGTTTTGCGCCATGGCATCGGCCAGCAGCTTGGCCGCTTCGTGCGTGCCCTGCATGCCTGCCGGGGGCAGCAGCAGGTTCAGCGCGTCGTCCAGTTCGTCTTTGGACTGCACGCCGCGTGCGGCATACAGGCGGGCCAGCAAGGGGTGGATGCCGGCTTGTTCGAGCGCCCAGGCGCTGCGGGGCGGGACATCGCGGGTGAGCAAATTCATGGGGTGATCAAGGCGGCCAATGCCGCAGCAGGTGAAGGTTGTTTGAACAGACGGGTGATGCGCTGGTGCCAGGCGGCAGGCGCTGCGGTGTAGGTGTGGGCCGCGTGTTCGCTGCACAGGCTGAGCGTGAGTTGGCCTGTGCTTTTCAGGTGTTCCAAGGCTTGGGCCAGGGCGGTGGCGTCCAGCGCTTGCCAGGCCTGCTGCCAGGCTTGTACATCGCCCATCAAGGCGCTCGATCGCAGGGCGTCAAAGACCGTCACAGGCTCGGTGGCGCTGGGTGTGGCTGCAGGCAGTGTGCCCGCGCCGTGCAGCCAAAAGGCGTTCACGGTGTGCTGCCTGCGGGCCTCACGGGCGTCGTTGACTGGGTGGTTGTACAGCAGCATCTGCATCTCACTTTGCAGGCGCTGCAAAGGGCGGCTGGCGGGGTGCTCGGGCATCCAGTGCTTCACATTCTGACCCACCACCCGGTCCAGCGAAGCGGTGGGCACATCGGCCAGCAGCTCCCCTTGGACGTGCCAGCGCAGTGCACTGTGCCAAGTCACTTGCAAGCCGTCTTCGCGCAAAAACACTTGCATGGCCTCCAGCAGTTGCTGCGATTCATCGTCGCTCAAGCGCAAGTGCGCGGGGTCGGCCATCACCACATCGTTCATGCCGATTTGCCAGTGACAAGGCGTCATCCAGGCTTGGGGTGTCGTGCTGGACTGGCCTTGTTGCGCCAGGTGCCAGGCAGCCCAAGGCAGCTGGTCGGCCTCATGGGGCCAGCCCAAGGCCTGGGCCTGCAAGCGTTCGTGCGGCAGATGCAGCGAGGGGGTGGCGGTGTCTTGCAGCACCTGCTGGCGCTGCAACAGGCCGAGCAGGGCTTGCAAATGGGGCAGCTGCAAACCGGCCCAGACCTCCGGGCCGGTGAAGGCGTGGCTGGCCGCGTAGGGAATGATCAGGTGCATGGGCAGGGATTGTCGCAGGCCTGCAAACCTGGGCGGCCTCAGTGGGCGTTCATGCCGTACACCACGGCCAAGGCGATGGCGAAAATGACGGCCCAAATCGCCCGGTTGTTTTTTTCGATGAACTTGAGGACCACGTCCTCCAGGCTTTTGGATTCGTGCGGGGGGCGGGGGTCCTGTGTCATCGGTGCGCTCTCCATAGGGGGTAGCCCATTATGGACAGAGCCGCCATGGTCTTGAAGGCACAATCGACAACACCTTCCCCAAAAACGGAGACCGCATGAAAGAAACCCCTTATGCCTGGGTGGTGGTTTGGGCCACCTTTGTTTGCCTGGCGCTGATCTTTGGGGTGTCGTATTCGTTTGCGGCGTTTTTTGAATCGTTCGCGGCCGAGTTCTCGGCGCAGCGGGCCGATGTGTCCTGGATTTTTGGCCTGTCGGGCTTTGTCTACTTTGTGATGGGTGCGGGCGGCGGCATGCTGGCCGACCGGTTCGGGCCGCGCATCGTGTGCTCGGCCGGCATGGCACTCATTGCACTGGGCCTCTTGGCCACCAGCTGGGCCACGTCTTTGCTGGCGGTGTACGTGAGTTACGGCTTGCTGGTGGGCCTGGGCATTGCACTGGTCTACACCCCCTCGATTGCCAGCGTGCAGCCGTGGTTCAGCACACGCCGAGGGCTGGCCGGGGGCATCGCCAGTTCCGGCGTGGGCGCTGGGACCTTGTTGGTGCCGGTGCTGGTGGCTTTGGCGATTGGCTCCATGCCCTGGCGCGAGGCCATGCAGCTGCTGGCACTGGGCGTATTGGTGCTGGGCTTGTTGGCAGCGGGTTTGCTGCGCCGCGCCCCTGCCACGCAGGTCGCCCCCGATGCACCCAGTTTGGGGGGCTCAGCCTCCGGTTTGACCTTGCGCGAGACTTTGCGCAGCCCCACTTTCCGCTGGTTGTACCTGGCCGTCGTGCTGGCTTCGCCGGTGATGTTCATTCCATTTGCCCATGTGTCGGCATCGGCGCGCGATCTGGGCCTGGGCGAAGCCTTTGCCGTGGGCCTGGTGGGCCTGATTGGCGTGGGCAGTCTGGTCGGGCGCTTTGCCATTGGCCTGCTGGCCGACAGGCTGGGTCGGGCGCAGACGCTGGTGCTGTTACAGCTGTCCATGGGCGCTTCGTATGTGCTTTGGGGCGCTGCGGGCGGACAGTGGCTGCTGGTGATTTTTGCGCTGTGGTTTGGACTCAGTTATGGCAGCATGGTCTCGCTCTTGCCAGCCATTTGCATGGATTATTTTGGTGGCCGTTCGGTCGCCGGCGTGGTGGGCACGCTCTACAGTGGCGCGGCCTTGGGCAATTTGCTGGGCCCGGTGCTGGCTGGGGCGGTGTTTGACCACAGCGGGCACTATGTGGGCGTGATGGTGGTGTGCGGCGGGCTGTCGCTGTGCGCCACTTGGGCCTCACGACAGATGAAGCTGAGCGGGCAGGTGATGTATTGAGCCTGTGACCCCTTCGCCGCTGATCGCGTAGACATTCGTGTCGATGGCTTTTGTAGGAGCCCACCCTGTGGGCGATTTCACGCACATCGCCAAGGCAAGCCATCGCCCACAGGGTGGGCTCCTACAAAACTTGCACCGCTTAAGCTTAGGACTTCAACAGAGCGACGCTGAAGAGACACAAGGACTTTCATGCACAACGATTTGCACGCGCTGCGGCGCATCCTCAAAAGCTGCCCCACCCTGGCCGTGGTGGGCTTGTCGGCCGAATGGCACCGGCCCAGCTATTTCGCGGCCAAATACATGCAGTCGCACGGCTTCAAGATCGTGCCGGTCAATCCGCGTTATGCGGGTGGCCAGGTGCTGGGCGAGACCTGCTACGCCAACTTGCAGGACATCCCGTTCAAGGTGGACATGGTCGATGTGTTTCGCCGCAGCGAAGACGTTCTGCCGATTGCCCAGCAAGCGGTGCAGATCGGGGCCCGTTGCTTGTGGCAGCAGCTGGGCGTGGCCAACCCCGAGGCCGATGCCCTGGCACGCCAGTCTGGCATGGATTCGGTGACCAACCGATGCGTCAAAATCGAACACGCCCGTTTGTTTGGCGGCCTGAACTGGGTGGGCGTGAACACCGGCATCATCTCGGCGCGGCGGCTGGTGTGAGGGCTTCTTGCCCTTGCCATCTTTGAACCGACTTTTTGACCCTTCACACCATGACCGACCGCCAATTCCACCCCGAGACCCTGGCCATCCACGCCGGGCAAATCCCCGATGCGGCCACGGGCGCACGCGCCTTGCCGATTTACCAGACCAGCAGCTTTGTGTTCGACAGCGCCGAGCACGCGGCCTCGCTTTTTAACCTGCAGACCTTTGGCAATGTGTACTCGCGCCTGAGCAACCCCACTGTGGCGGTGCTCGAAGAGCGAGTGGCCGCGCTCGAAGGCGGTCGCGCTGCGGTGGCCAGTGCCTCGGGCATGGCGGCCGAGACCATGGCGCTGATGACCATCTTGCAATCGGGCGACCATGTGGTGGCGGCCGGGGCTTTGTACGGCGGCTCGGTCACCATGCTGGCCGTGAGCTTGGCCAAGTTCGGCATCGAAACCACCTTTGTGGACGCGACAAAACCCGAAGCCTTTGCCGCCGCCATGCGCCCCAACACCCGGGCGGTGTATGCCGAGAGCTTGGGCAACCCGAGCATGGTGGTGCTGGACATCGCGGCCGTGGCCGAGGTGGCCCATGCACACGGCGTGCCGCTCATCATCGACAACACCGTGCCCAGCCCGCTGCTGTGCAACCCGCTGGCGCTGGGCGCGGACATCGTGGTGCATTCGGCTACCAAATATTTGGCGGGGCACGGCACCACGCTGGGCGGTGTGGTGGTGGAGGGTGGCAAATTCCCCTGGGACAACGGCAAGTTTCCGGGCATGACCGAGCCTTCGCAGGGCTACCACGGGGTGAAGTTTTACGAAACCTTTGGCGACTTTGGCTTCACCATGCGCTGCCGCATGGAGAGCCTGCGCGTGTTTGGCGCGGCGCTCAGTCCCATGAGCGCCTGGCAAATTTTGCAAGGCGTGGAGACCTTGCCGCTGCGCATGCAAAAGCACTGCGACAACGCTTTGGGTGTGGCGAAGTTTTTGCAGGCCGATGCGCGTGTGGCCTGGGTCAACTATCCTGGCCTGAGTGACCACCCACAACACGCCCTGATGCAGCGCCAGATGCGTGGCGCCTCAGGCTTGCTGTCGTTCGGCGTCAAAGGCGGTTTGGCGCAGGGCGTCAAGTTCATCGAGTCGGCCCAGTTCATGAGCCACTTGGTCAACATCGGCGACACCCGCACCCTGATCAGCCACCCGGCCAGCACCACGCACCGCCAGCTCGACGAGGCCCAGCAACTGGCCGCCGGTGTGCCGCCCGACATGGTGCGCATCTCGGTGGGTCTGGAAAATCTGGACGACATCTTGTGGGACATTGACCAGGCGCTGGACAAGGCCAGCCGCTGAAAGCTCCTTGTCCACCCCGTTCAGGACACACATCCTTTGACCGGGTCATGGGCCGATTGGTCACAATAGAGGCCTATGTCTTTTTTCAAAAATATCCCTTACGAACTCGTTTTGGGTTGGCGCTACACGCGGGCCGGCCGCGCGACACGGCGCAACGGGTTCATTTCCTTCATTTCGGGCGTGTCCATGTTGGGCATTGCCCTGGGGGTGGCGGCACTGATCATCGTGCTGAGCGTCATGAACGGCTTTCAAAAAGAGGTGCGCGACCGCATGTTGGGTGTGGTCTCGCACATTGAGGTGTATGCGGCTGACGGCGGTGCGGTGCAGGACTTGCCTGGGCTGCTGGTCAAGCTCAAGGCCCACCCCCAAGTGGTGGGTGCAGCGCCTTTCATCACGGCGCAGGCCTTGCTGGCGCGGGGTGAAGACATGAAAGGCGTGCTGGTGCGTGGCATCGATCCGGCACTGGAGCCCGAAGTCACGGACTTGGCCTCTGACGCCCAACGCGCTGCCTTGATGCGCTTGTTGCCCGGGCAGTTTGGCATGGTGCTGGGCGCGGACTTGGCGCAAAGCCTGGGCGTTCAATTGGGCGATCCGGTCACTTTGGTCTCGCCCTCAGGCCAGGTCACGCCCGCTGGCGTGGTGCCCCGCATGAAGCAAATGCAGGTGGTGGGTGCTTTCCATTCGGGCCATTACGAATACGACTCGGCCCTGGCCATGATGCATGTGGACGATGCGGCCCGCATGTTCCGCCTGGAGGGGCCCACGGGCATTCGCCTCAAGCTGCAAGACTTGCACGAAGCCCGCGCGGTGGCGCGTGATTTGCAGTTGCAACTGGGGGCCAATTTTTGGGTGCGCGACTGGACACAGCAAAACAAGACCTGGTTTGCCGCGGTGCAGGTCGAAAAACGCATGATGTTCATCATCCTCACGCTCATCGTGGCGGTGGCTGCGTTCAACCTGGTCAGCACGCTGGTGATGACGGTGACCGACAAGCGGGCCGACATCGCCATCTTGCGCACGCTGGGCGCCGGCCCCCGCAGCATCATGGGCATCTTTGTGGTGCAGGGCGCCACGGTGGGCGTCATGGGCACCCTCAGTGGCTTGCTCTTGGGCTTGCTGGTGGCCTTCAACATCGACGTGATCGTGCCCGCCTTGGAAAAGCTGTTCAACGCCAGCTTTTTGCCACGCGACATTTACCTCATCAGCCGCATGCCCAGCGATCCACAGGCCAGCGACATCGTGCCAATCGCGGTGATCTCTTTGATCTTGGCTTTTGTGGCCACGCTCTACCCCAGCTGGCGCGCCAGCCAGGTGAACCCTGCGGAGGCGCTGCGTTATGAATAAGACGGTATTGAAAGCCCAAGGCCTGACCAAGCGCTTTTCCGAAGGCCGCCTGGATGTGACGGTGCTGCAGGGCGTGGATTTGGAAGTGCATGCCGGTGAAACTTTGGCCATCGTCGGCGCTTCAGGCTCGGGCAAAAGCACGCTTTTGCATTTGCTCGGCGGGCTGGACGCGCCCACACAAGGCAGCGTGCAGCTGCAAGGCCAATTGTTGTCAGCCCTGAGCGCGGCCGAGCAAGGCCAGTGGCGCAACCGCTACCTGGGTTTTGTCTACCAGTTCCACCATCTCTTGCCCGAGTTCAGCGCCTTGGACAACGTGGCCATGCCGCTGTGGATACGCCGCCAGGACCGTGCCGAGGCGGCCGCTGTGGCTGCGCAGTGGTTGGCGCGTGTGGGCTTGGCCGACCGTGTGCACCACCGGCCTGCGGAGCTTTCTGGCGGCGAGCGCCAGCGTGTGGCCCTGGCACGTGCTTTGGTCAACGACCCGGCCTGCGTGCTGGCCGATGAGCCCACCGGCAACCTCGACCGCGAAACCGCCGACGGCGTGTTCGCGCTGATGCTGCAACTGGCCCGCGAGCGCGGCACCGCGTTTGTGGTGGTCACGCACGACCAAGCCTTGGCGGCCCGCTGCGACCGGCCATTGCACTTGGTCAAAGGCGTTTTGCAGCCGGCTGTTTGACTGGCCATGTGGATCGACACCCACTGCCACCTGGACGCGGCGGAGTTTGACGCCGACCGCGATGCGGTCAGGGCCCAGGCCCGTGCCCATGGGGTGTCGCTGTGTGTGATTCCGGCGGTGGAACGGGCGCATTGGGCCGGTGTGGCGCAATTGGCCGAGCGTCATGGCGATGCGTATGCCCTGGGTATTCATCCTTTGTATGTGCCCCATGCCCACAAAGAAGATTTGCGGGCGCTGGATGCCGCCTTGACCGAGCGCCAAGCCGATCCACGTCTGGTGGCGGTGGGTGAGATCGGTTTGGATTTTTTCGTGCCCGCCCTGTGCGAGCCCGCCATGCGCGAGCGGCAGTGGGCGTTCTACACCGCCCAGCTCAAGCTGGCGCAGAAACACCGATTGCCGGTGATCTTGCATGTGCGCCGATCGGCCGACCTCTTGCTCAAGGGCTTGCGCCAATGCCCTGTGGTGTCGGGCATCGCCCATGCTTTCAACGGCAGTGCGCAGCAGGCCCAGCTTTTCGTTGACATGGGCTTTGCCTTGGGTTTTGGCGGCGCGCTCACCTATGACCGGGCTTTGCAGCTGCGCCGTCTGGCCACCGAGCTGCCCCTGGCGGCCTTGGTGCTGGAGACCGATGCCCCCGACATCCCGCCGCATTGGCTCTACCAGACAGCCGACGATCGGGCAAAGGGCCAAGCGCAAGGGCGCAACAGCCCCGCCGAGTTGCCGCGCATCGCGCAGGTGCTGGCCGATTTGCGCGGTCTCTCTTTGAACGCACTGGCACAGGCCAGCGCTGCCAATGCGGTGCGCGCTTTGCCAAGGCTTCAGGCCCTGGGTGACATCGCATAACATCACCCCGCTCGGTGACGTGCCGAAGCCCTCTTTTTTGGAACCTTGGCATGAGCCGCAAAAAAACCATTGAACTGCCCGAAGTCAATTTCTCTGAAGACGGCGAAATCCGTTACCTGCATTTGGGCACCGAGTGGATCCAAGGCTCCATGTTCCTCGACAGGCCTTACGACATCGAGCTCGAATATGTGCAGCGCATGTTCGGTTGGCTGCTGTTTTACCCGCACAACGAGGTCAAAGGCGCACACGCCATGCAACTGGGTTTGGGCGCAGGCACCATCACCAAGTTTTGCTACAAGAAACTCAAAATGACCTGCACCGCCATTGAGCTGAACCCGGGCGTGCTGCATGCCTGCCGGGGCTGGTTCAGGTTACCGCCCGACGATGAGCGCTTGCGCGTGGTGCTGGCCGATGCCTCCCAAGAGATCCAGTCCGATGAGTGGCGTGGCACCGTCGATGCCCTGCAGGTGGACCTGTACGACGAGCACGCGGCCGCGCCGGTGTTGGACACGCCTGACTTTTACCGCCACTGCCGCGATCTGCTCAGCCCGCAGGGCGTGATGACCGTCAACCTGTTTGGCCGCTCATCGAGTTACCCGGCCAGCGTCGAGAAAATTTGCGCCGCCTTTGGCGAAGACGCGGTGTGGGCCTTCAAGCCCACGCGCGAAGGCAATGCCATCGTGTTGGCGCAACGCACCAGCAGCCGCCCCAAGCGCGATGAGTTGCTGGCAGCGGCCGATCGCATTCAGGACAAGTGGGGCTTGCCAGCGCCCAAGTGGCTTCGGGTTTTCAAGCCACTGAGCAAGTGAATTGCGCTGCGCTTTTTCCGGTTGAAAGTGCGCTGGTCATCAGGGTAAACCATGGGTTTGTCCTGCGCGGGACATAGGTGTAACCCACATCCTCGCGAGAGGCATCTTCACGCAGAATCGTCCCAACTCAATCAGAGGAGATATCTCGTGCAAATCAAGAGTCAAAAAGACTTTTTCTCCGGGCTCATGTTCACCGTCGTCGGTGCTTCATTTGCCTATGGTGCAACCAGCTACAGCATTGGTTCCGGCGGCCGCATGGGCCCTGGTTACTTTCCGCTGCTGTTGGGCGTGATCCTGGCCATCTTGGGCAGTGCCATCATGTTCAAAGCCTTGGTGGTGGAAACCCAGGACGGCGAAAAAATCGGCAAGTGGGCCTGGAAGCCTTTGTTCTTCATCATCGCTGCCAACGTGTTGTTCGGTGTTTTGCTCGGTGGTTTGCCCAGCCTGGGCTTGCCCGCCATGGGCTTGGTCGCTGCCATTTTTGGCGTGACCATCGTGGCGAGCTTGGCCGGTGACACCTTCAACCTCAAAGAGGTCTTGGTTTTGTCGGTGATCCTGTCGATTGGCAGCTACCTGGCGTTCATCATGCTGCTGAAACTGCAGTTCCCTGTGTGGCCCACTTTCATCGTCGGCTGAGGAGTTATTCATGACCGATCTGATCAACAACCTGTCTCTCGGTTTTGGGGTGGCGTTCACCTTCCAGAACCTGATTTATGCCTTCGTCGGCTGCTTGCTGGGCACCTTGATTGGTGTTTTGCCAGGCATTGGCCCAGTGGCCACGATTGCCATGCTGCTGCCTGCCACTTATGCGCTGCCCCCTGTGGCTGCGCTGATCATGCTGGCCGGTATTTACTACGGCGCCCAGTACGGCGGCTCGACCACCGCGATCTTGGTGAACTTGCCCGGTGAGTCTTCCTCGGTCGTGACGGTGATCGACGGCTACCAAATGGCCCGCAAAGGCCGCGCCGGCCCTGCGCTGGCGGCGGCTGGTCTGGGTTCTTTCTTTGCCGGTTGCGTGGGCACTTTGATCTTGGCCGCATTCGCTGCGCCTTTGACCGAAGTGGCTTTCAAGTTCGGCCCCGCCGAATACTTCTCGCTCATGATTTTGGGCTTGATCGGCGCTGTGGTGCTGGCTTCGGGCTCCTTGCTCAAGGCCGTGGCCATGATCGTGCTGGGCCTGTTGATGGGTCTGGTAGGTACTGACGTGAACTCGGGCGTGGCGCGTTTCTCTTTTGACATTCCTGAATTGACCGATGGCATTGGCTTCATCGTGATCGCCATGGGTGTCTTCGGTTACGGCGAGATCATCTCCAACCTGTCGCAAAAAGAAGAAGACCGCGAAGTCTTCACCGGCAAGGTGGAGGGCTTGATGCCCACGGCAGCTGACTTTAAGAACCTGGTGCCGGCCGTTTTGCGCGGTACCGCCATCGGCTCCATCTTGGGCATCTTGCCCGGTGGTGGCGCCTTGTTGGCGGCCTTTGCGGCCTACACCATCGAGAAGAAAACCAAGCTCAAGCCCGGTGAAGTGCCTTTCGGTCAAGGCAATATCCGCGGCGTGGCTGCGCCCGAGTCGGCCAACAACGCCGGTTCGCAAACGTCCTTCATTCCATTGCTGACCTTGGGCATTCCACCCAACGCCGTGATGGCCTTGATGGTCGGTGCCATGACCATCCACAACATCCAGCCTGGCCCTCAGGTGATGACGAGCAACCCCGAGTTGTTCTGGGGCCTGATCGCTTCGATGTGGATTGGCAATGCCATGTTGGTGATCTTGAACCTGCCTTTGATCGGCATGTGGATCAAGCTGCTCACCGTGCCTTACCGCTGGTTGTTCCCGGCCATCGTGCTGTTCTGCGCGATCGGCGTGTACTCGACCAACAACAACACCTTCGACATCTGGATGGTGGCCATGTTCGGTGTCATCGGTTACACCTTCATCAAACTGGGTGTGGAGCCTGCACCTTTGCTGCTGGGCTTCATCTTGGGCCCGATGATGGAAGAAAACCTGCGCCGCGCCATGCTGCTCTCGCGGGGTGACTGGAGCGTGTTCGTGACGCGTCCCCTGTCGGCCAGCCTTTTGGCTGCTGCACTGGTCTTGCTGATCATCGTGCTCTTGCCCGCTGTGAAGTCCAAGCGTGAAGAAGCCTTCGTGGAAGAGTGACGCGCTGTTGACCTGACAAAACGGCCTCCTTGTGAGGCCGTTTTTCATGGTGACTTCGGCCCAGTGCGGTCTTGTCACCTGTGAGCCCCGCTGCAACTTGAACCTCTGAGAGAATCACAGGCTCCTGAGTGCCTAGGACAAGTGCATTCTTCAATCGGAACACCCCATGCAAAGACGACAACTGTTGGTCATTTGGATGCTCGCTTGCTGTGCCTTCGGCGCCGCTGGCACGGCGCAGGCGCAAAGTTACCCCAGCAAACCGGTGCGTTTGATCGTGCCCTTTCCAGCGGGCGGTGCCACCGACTTGTTTGCCCGAAGCTTGTCGCAAAAACTCGGTGACAAATTAGGCCAATCTTTGGTGGTGGAAAACCGGCCTGGGGCCGGAGGTACCTTGGGCTCAGACCTGGCCGCCAAAGCGGTGGCCGATGGCTACACCTTGCTCTTGGCCACATCCAGCACCCACTCGATTGGCCCGAATTTGAACCCGCGCATGCCCTATGACGCGGTGAAAGATTTCACGCCCATCAGCCAAGTGGGCAATGCGCCCAGCATCATGCTGGTGCCCAACAGCTCACCAGCGAAAACCGTCCAGGAATGGATCGCTCATGCCAAGCAGAACCCGGGTCGCTTGAACTATGCCTCGAGTGGCAACGGCACCATCGTGCAGTTGACGGCCGAGTTGTTCAAGTCGCAAGCCGATCTCTTTGTGGTGCACATTCCCTACAAAGGCACAGCGCTGGCCATCCCCGATTTGATCAGTGGCAAGGTCGATGTGTTGTTTGACAGCTTGCCCACCGGTTTGCCGCATGTGCGTGATGGCCGTTTGCGTGCGCTGGGCGTGACCACCCTCAAAGCCACACCACTGGCCCCGGGCATCCCGCCCATTGCCGATGTCTTGCCGGGTTATGAGTCCAACACCTGGTTTGGACTGTTTGGCCCCAAGGCCCTGCCTGCCGACGTGGTCAACCGTGTCAACACCGCTGCCAACCAGGTGCTCCAAGACCCAGAGGTCATCGACAAATTGCAACGCTTGGGCATCGAGCCTGTGGGTGGTACGCCTTTGCAATTCACCACCATGCTGGCCAAAGAGTCGGCCAAATGGAAAAAAATCATCAGTGAACGCAAGATCACGCTGGACTGACATGCACTTTCAAAACCAATACCCCTACACCAGCACCCGCTTGCCGCTGTTTGCGCGCAACATCGTCTCCACCTCGCACCCGCTGGCCGCGCAAGCGGGCTTGAGGATGATGCTCAAGGGCGGCAATGCGGTCGATGCCGCCATCGCCGCTGCTGCGGTGATCACCTTGACCGAACCCGTGAGCAACGGTTTGGGCTCGGATGCTTTTGCCATCCTGTGGGACGGCAAAGAACTGCATGGTTTGAACGCTTCTGGTCCGGCACCTGCGAGCTGGACGCCCGACTACTTTCACCGCAAATATGGCGAGGGTGCGGTCACGCCGCCCAAGCGCGGTTTGGATTCGGTCACCGTGCCCGGCGCGGTGGCCAGCTGGGTCGCATTGAGTGAGCGCTTTGGCAAACTGCCCTTTGCCGACTTGCTGGAGCCGGCCATTGACGTGGCCGAGCGTGGTTATTTGATCCCTGTGGTGGTGCAGCAAAAATGGGCGGCCGCGACGCCGGAGCTGCAATCACAGCCTGGTTTTGCACAAAGCTTTTTGCCCTGGGGCCGTGCGCCCGAAGTGGGTGAGTTGTTCCAATTCAAGAGCGCGGCACGGGGCCTCAAAGCCATTGCCGAGTCCAAGGGACAAGCCCTGTATGGCGGTGAGATCGCCGAGGCGATTGAAAAGTTCGCCTACGAAAACGGCGGCAGCATCACCGCCAAAGACCTGGCCGACTTCAAGCCCGAGTGGGTCAAGCCCATCGCGCAAGACTACCGGGGCTACACCCTGCACGAGATTCCGCCCAACGGGCAGGGCATCGCCGCGCTGATCGCCTTGGGCATCTTGTCCAACTTTGACCTGGCCAGCCACGCGGTGGACGGTGTGGATTCTCAGCACTTGCAAATCGAAGCCATGAAGTTGGCCTTTGCCGATGTGTACCGCTACGTGGCCGATCCGCGCTACATGGAAGTCACGCCCGAGCAGATGCTCGATCCGGCCTATCTGGCCAGCCGCGCCAAGCTCATTGACATGAACAAAGCGCAAAACTTCCAAGCAGGCAACCCGGTCAAGGGCGGCACGATCTACCTCACGGCCGCCGATGAAAACGGCATGATGATCAGTTTCATCCAAAGCAATTTCATGGGGTTTGGTTCGGGTGTGGTGGAGCCCACCTACGGCATCAGCCTGCAAAACCGCGGCCATGGCTTCAGCACCAACCGCCAAGGCCCCAACACCGCCAACTTGGTGATGCCGGGCAAGCGGCCCTTCCAGACCATCATTCCGGCTTTCCTCACCAAAGACGGTCAACCGGTCATGAGCTACGGTGTGATGGGCGGCAATATGCAGCCCCAAGGCCACATGCAAACCCTGGTGCGCATGCTCGACTACCAGCAAAACCCGCAAGCGGCTTGCGACGCACCGCGCTGGCGCTACAACAACGGCATGAACATCAACGTCGAAGCCGCCATGAACGCGGCCACTGTGCAAGGCCTCATCGCCCGTGGCCATGAGCTGGACATCATCAATGATTCGTACCAGGACTTTGGTGCCGGCCAGTTCATCTGGCGCATGGGTGATCCGGGTGTGGAAGGCTATATGGCCGCCAGCGACCCGCGCCGTGATGGACAGGCGGTGGGCTTTTGATGCGCAGATGCTGTGCGCCGCTGGCCCTGGCTTGGGCGTGCATCTTGGCATGCACCTGGGCTGCCCCTGCTGTGGCCGAGCCCTTGTCTTGCGGCGTGGTGCTGATGCATGGCAAATGGGGCATGCCCCAATCGCCTTACCTCAAGCCTGTGGTGCAAAAGTTGGAGCCAGCGTGCCCAGTCAAACTGCTGGAGATGCCCTGGTCGCGTTTTCGTTTGTACGACAAGCCCTATGCCGATGCGCTGGCGCAGATCCGACAGGCGGTGGCCGAGTTTCGGCAAGCGGGTGTGCAATGGGTGGCCGTGGGCGGCCAAAGTTTTGGGGCCAATGCATCATTGGCCTACATGGCCCAAGTGGGCGACGTGGATGCGGTGCTGCCTTTGGCGCCGGGCCATGTGCCCGTGAGTTTTTACCAAATTCCCGAAGTGCGTCGGGGCATCGATGCGGCGCACCAAGCCGTACAAGCCGGGCAAGGCGACACCCTGGTGGACATGACCGACATCAACCAAGGCCAGCGTCGACAAGTCCGAGCGCCAGCGGCTGCGCTGTGGAGTTATTTTGACCCGCAAGGCTGGGGCCATATGGGGCTGAGCGCTCGGAGCTTTCGCAAACCCGTGCCCGTGTTCTGGGCCATTGGCACGCTGGACCCCTTGTACCCAGCGAGCTCCACGGCCATCTACCAGCAACTGCCGGCCCACGCTGACAGCCAGTATCTGGTGGTGCAAGCCAACCACGCCACCACGCCCGAAGCCGCATCCGAAGCCTTGTGGCTTTGGGTCCAAGCCCGCACGGGGCGCTGAACCATGCCAAGTCACAAACCTGCACACATGACGTCGGGCCTGATCTTGGCCGCAGCCGGTTCAATTGCCTTCAGCGGCAAAGCCATCATCGTCAAACTGGCCTACCGCCATGGCGTGGACGCCGTCACCTTGGTCATGCTGCGCATGCTGTTTGCGTTGCCCATGTTCATGCTCATGGCCTGGTGGGCCGGGCGGGGCAAGCCACGCATCGCGGGGCGAGACTGGCTGGGCATTGTGGGGCTGGGCTTCAGTGGTTACTACCTCGCGTCTTTCCTGGACTTTTGGGGGCTGGAGTACATCACGGCCTCACTGGAGCGATTGATCCTGTACATCAACCCCACGCTGGTGTTGCTGCTGGGCTGGGTGTTGTACCGCCGCAAGATCAGCTACCGTCAGGGCTTGGGCATGGCCATCAGCTATGCGGGCGTGCTGCTGGTGTTTGGTCACGAGGCCTCTCTCGACGGCAAGAATGCGGCTTTGGGTGCGGTGCTCGTGCTGGGCAGTGCCATCAGCTATGCGCTGTACCTGAGCTACAGCGGACAAATGGTGCAGCGCTTGGGTTCCTTGCGTTTGGCCGGTTGGGCCACCTCGGTGGCGTGCCTGTTGTGCATCGCCCAGTTTGCGGTGTTGCGCCCCCTGGCGGCGGCGCAGGTGGCCGAGCCGGTGCTCTGGCTGTCACTGCTCAACGCCACGGCCTGCACGGCGGTACCGGTGGTGCTGGTGATGATGGCCATCGAGCGCATCGGCTCTGGGCTCACCGCACAGACCGGCATGGTCGGGCCCATGTCCACGCTGCTCATGGGCGTATTGATTTTGGGCGAACCTTTCAACATGTGGATTGTGGGCGGCACCGTGTTGGTGTTGTCGGGTGTGTTTTGGGTGTCGCGAGCACCCAAGGTTTAAATCAAGGAGAAAACCATGGATTTGGGCATTGCAGGCAAATGGGCTTTGGTCGGTGGCGCAAGCAAAGGCTTGGGCTGGGGTTGCGCCCGCGCACTGGCGCTGGAAGGCGTGAATGTGGTCATGGTGGCGCGGGGCGCTGAGGTCCTGAACAAAGCCGTGGAGGACTTGCGTGCCGAGACCGGTGGCCGTGTGCAGCTAATCGCGGTGGCGCAAGACATCACCACCGCAGCGGGCCGCGAAGCCATCTGGAACGTGGCTGGTGGCCCCGGCAAAGGCTACGACATCGTGGTCACCAACGCGGGTGGCCCGCCACCTGGCGATTTCCGCGATTGGGACCGCGACGCATGGATCAAAGCCATCGACGCCAACATGCTGACCCCCATTGAGCTGATCAAAGCCACGGTGGACGGCATGGCCGCCCGTGGCTTTGGCCGCATCGTCAACATTACCTCCAGCTCGGTGAAGTCACCCATCGATGTGCTGGGCTTGTCCAATGGCGCCCGCAGCGGCCTGACCGGTTTTGTGGCTGGCACTTCGCGCAGCAAGATCGCAGGCCAGGGCGTGACCATCAACAACTTGCTGCCCGGCAAATTCGACACCGACCGCATCCGCGCCACCATCCCTGCGATGGCGCAAAAGGCGGGCAAGACCGTTGAAGAAATGCGCGCCATCCAGCAAGCGCAAATCCCGGCCGGCCGCTATGGCACGCCTCAAGAGTTCGGCGCCATCTGCGCCTTCTTGTGCAGCCAGCACGCGGCCTACTTGACGGGCCAGAACGTGTTGGCCGATGGTGGGGCTTATCCGGGGACCTACTGAGGCTTGAAGGGGTTCCCAACCTGGTTGGGTGATTCCCTCTGTTGAGGTCCGCGACCCATCGCCGAACGAGTTCAGCTCCCACGGGGCTGAGGTGCGCAGAGGATTTTGGCGTGACATGAAATGGTGGGAGCTCAACTGGTTGGGCGATGCAGTCGGCGGTGGACCGCGTCCGATCGCCGAACAGGTTCAGCGCCCAAACAGTTGGCGCCCACGGTGTAGAGCGCCATCAACAGGCGGTCACGCTCCTATGTGGTGTGATGACACCCAAACACCACCAAAGAAGTCGGCCATGGCGTAAGCCATTTGCTGGCTGCCCAAGCCCCAGCAGCGGTAGGCCATCACGGCGGTGCTTCAGGTGAGTTTCTTGCCGCCCAGAACCTTTTGATTCACACTGACTTTGTCGGCTTTGACACCAGGCTCATCAAAGGTGACGCGCTGATTGACGCGGTTGTGAGGCCAGTAGTCGGCCACTGCATAGTGCTGGGTTGAGCGGTTGTCCCAAACGGCAATGCCGTGAGCCTCCCATTGGTGGTGGACCATGAATTCCGGCTTCTTCATCCATTCCAGCAAAAACCTCAGGATACCGACGGCTTCATGGCGATCAACGCCTTCAATGTTTCGGGTGAAGTCGCTGTTGACGAAAATGCATTTGCGTTTGGAATCTGGGTTGATGCGCACGACGGGATGCATCACGGGCTTGAAAGCTTTGATGGCCGCAATCAAGGCCTCGTCACCGCGTTTACCCAGAGCTTCCCTGAATCCTGAAACCTCCCAACTGTGGACGGCGGTCAGCCCATCCAAGTATTTCTTCATGCCCGGAGACAACCAATCGTAGGCCTTGCTGGTGCTGATCCAGCAGGTGTTGCCTCCGGCAGGTGGCGTGACGGTGATTTGAATGGCCGTGCCCAAAGGCGGACGCGGTTTCCAGCTGATGTCCGTGTGCCAATTGTCAATGGATGGTGGACGCTCAGGGTCGGAAGTGATGACCTCAAGGTCTGGTGAATCTGGATGCCGGTCAAAATAAGAGCCCGAAGACAATGGACCAAATACTTTGGCCAAGGCAATGTGCTGATCGGGTGTGATGACCTGCGGTCGAAAGAAGATCACTTCGAAATCAAACAAGGCTTGACGCAACTCAGCTTGCACCGCTTTGCTCAATGGCTTTGTCAAGTCCACGCCTTCGATCCAAGCTGCAAAGTTGGGCATGCGCGGCACAGGGGTGATGTGCTTGTACCGCTTGGCAATGTTGATCAATTTCAGGGGTTTTGTATTGGCCATAGGGGGCTCACTTTCGAGGTGTTGACAAGTCAGTTCGGGAAATTCGGCGGGGCATTTCTAACAATCGTCGAGCAGGGTTTTTTCAGTGCACAACATTCATTGCCAGTGCAGCAGACGTTTTTCAAGCCAAGTCATGGCCCGCACCACGCTCACGCCGAGCAAGGCCAACACCAAGAGCAGAGCCATGACGCCATTGACTTCGAAGGTCGAACCCAGGTAAGACAGTGATTGGCCTAAACCTTTTTCGGATGCAATGATTTCAGCACCGATGACGCCCAAAAGTGCATAGATCAAGCCCAGCCGCAGACCCGAAAAAATCACCGGAACAGCCCCTGGCAAGGTCACTTGAAAAAAGGTGGTTGATGCACTTGCGCCCAGGGTCTTGCAAAGCGTCACGTGGTCCTGACTCACGCCGCGTATGCCTGCAACGGTGCTCGACAGCACAATGAAAAATGTCAAGCTGCAACCCACGGCGATCTTGGAGCCAAGCCCCAAGCCAAACCACAAAATGAACAGAGGTGCCAGTGCAATGCGCGGCATGACATTCATGGCATTCAAATAGGGGTCTAGGAATTTCTCGACCTTTGGAAAGGCGACAAACATCAAGCCCACCGTCATGGCGGCCACACTGCCCAAGGTAAATGAAATCAGGGTCCCTGCCATGGTCCATGCCATGTCGATCCAGAGCTTGCCTGTGGCGATGTTGTTCCATAAGAACTTGATGACGCCGCTGGGCTGGCCCACGAACGTCGGGTCCAACCAGCGGTTTGCAGTGACCCACTCGCCCAGCGCCAGCAAGGCGGTGATGAACACCAGGTGCGCGCCGCCCCAACGCAGTGTTTCAGCCTTCATGTTTGCTCCAGCCAGATTCAAGGTGCGACCACAACTGCGCATACAGTTCGTGAAAGTGAGGGTCTTTTTGCAATGCGCGGATCGAGCGGGGCCGTGGCAAATCGATGGCGATGTCGGCCACGATGCGCCCAGGCCTGGACGTCATGACCACCACGCGGTCAGACACCGCCACGGCCTCGGCCAGGTCGTGGGTGACAAACAATACCGATTGCTGGTGTTGTTGGCATAAACGCAGCAACAGGTCTTCAAGTTGAAGTTTGGTTTGGGCATCCAGTGCGCCAAAGGGCTCGTCCATCAACAGCAAGGATGATCCCATGGCAAAGGTTCTGGCCAGCGCTACCCGCTGGCGCATGCCGTGAGACAAGGCCTTGGGCAGGGCATCTTCGAAGCCTGCCAGACCCACTTCATGCAACATGGTGCGAGCGCGTTCTTCGGCCTGAGCACGAGGCACACCGCGCACTTGCATGCCAAACATGGCGTTGTCCAATGCCGACTTCCAAGGCAGCAGGCTGTCTCGGGCCAGCATGTAACCCACCTCATGGTGACCTTGAACAGGAGCGGCGCCAGACACCTGGATGCGGCCATTTCCGGTGTGCTGCACCAAGCCTGCCGCCAGGTTCAGCAAAGTGGTTTTGCCGCAACCGCTGGGGCCCACCAGCGAGACAAATTCACCTTGCCGGATGTGCAGGTTCACTGCTGACAAAACTGGCGTAAGGCCATCGAAACTCAAATGCAGGTCATCGACGGCAATAGCCAGTGGGGCGCCCATGCCAGAAACTTCGCTCAATTGAGCCACCGCTCAGCGCAATTGCAAGAGCTTGCTTGTGTCCACAGACTTGTCAATCTGGGCGGTGCGATGCAGGTAATCAGCGGCCGCTTGCAAAGCTTTGGGATCCAGGCTGAAGCGTGAGCCACCGATCGAATTTCGCAACGATGCTTCCACGGCAGACGCACCCGCAGGTCCATCAATTTTGAAAGTGTCGTTGATCACTTTCAGCACGGCATTGAAGTTGGCCGGATTTTGCGCAAAGGCTTCTGATTCGCGCATGGCCTTGGCAAAGGCGTCGAGTGTGCTGCCCTTCTTTTGGGAAAATTCACCACGGACAGTCATGGGCCCGGCTGCACCATTGAGCTGTGTGATCTCTTTGGGGCCTTCCCCCTTGCGCGGGTCTACCAACACCCGGCAGACCTTCATCGCCGCGCAGAAACCATCCATCGGGGCGAACAGCATGAGCGCATCAATTTGTTTGTTGGCGATGGCAGGCAATGCCGTGTTTGGTGCCCCCACCGGGACGATGGTCACATCGCTGCCTGACAGGCCGGCGCCCTTGAGCATGTCCAACAACTGAAACTCAGCACCGGACCCCCTCGCAGTCACGCCGATTTTCTTGCCTTTCAGGTCAGCCATCACGGCCGGATAACCTTTGGCGGCATTGGGTGTTTCAATATGTGCGCCGGCCATCAGAAAGAAGATGCTGTCGCGTGCGCCGTTGCCAATGATCTTGAGATCTGCCCCCTTGTTGCCCGCCTGGATCACCACTTCGGAAGGGCCAAAGGCCACTTCAATGTCACCTGCCATCAGCGTTTGAATGCCCAAAGGCGCAGCAGGGATGGTTTTGAGCTCGCACTTGATGCCTTGTTTTTCACAATAGCCGTTGGCGATGGCGACACGAACTAGAACGTTGCCGATACCGGGGTAGTCCTGAATGCGGAGGGTTTCCATCTGTGCCCACACCGTGGTGCCCCAAGACAGTGCGGCAAGGCTCAGAGTGATTCTGACGAGTGAGTTGAAAAAGCGTGTCATGTCGTTTCCAATGAAAGGGCTGATCCTTGATCGGGGTCAAGTCGACCTCATTTGAAAACGCAACGGAGTGCTCAATTGTTACCCGAGTGACAATTTAAGGGATAGCACTCAAAATGCCATCCTGTTCGATCTCACACTGCCTCTGTTTCACGTTTCATGAAATCAGCACCCACTGGACTTCGCGGCTCCTTCCTCAAGAACATCGATGTGATGGCTTTGTCCCAGTCA
Source organism: Comamonadaceae bacterium PBBC2 (assembly GCA_002255935.1). Classification (GTDB taxonomy): domain Bacteria; phylum Pseudomonadota; class Gammaproteobacteria; order Burkholderiales; family Burkholderiaceae_C; genus Limnohabitans_A. The sequence continues at coordinate 17,862 of NKIO01000003.1, read as the reverse complement.
TGGGCCGAGAACGCCGCTTTGTCACCCCAAGTTGCTGAGGCTTTGCTGAAAATTGGCGTGACGCGTCATTGGCAAACGGGTCAGGTCGTTCTCAGTCGCGGACAGTCCATTTCGGTGGCCTTGTTGGTGCTCAAGGGCCGAATGCGTGTCAGTGTGACCACTCAAGACGGTGAGGAGCAACTCTTGCGCTGGATGTTGCCGGGTGAAATTTCGGGTTTAAGTTCGGTTTTTGCCAAGACCACCTACCCCGCCGATTTGGTGGCGGCGGTGCCCAGTCAAGTCCTACAGATCGAACGCGCCAAGCTGTTGGAGCTCATCAGCCAAGATGCCTCGGTCGCGGTGGATCTGTTGCGCATCTTGGGATTGCGCATCAACCAGTTGTTTGACACCTTGGCCGATCAGGTGATGCCCACCCTCGAGAAAAGGGTGTGGGCCACCTTGGAGCGCATCGCAAAATTCAACAGTGTGCAAGTCCCCGAAGGCCTGCAACTGCGCGTCAGTCAAGCCGATTTGGCGCAAGCGGTCATGGCATCGCGGCAAAGGGTCAACCAACAGTTGAGGCGTTTTCAAGACAAGGGCTTGATCCGCCTGGGTTATCGGAACATTGTGTTGCTCCGGCCTTGATGGAGGCTTGCGGGTTCAATACATGGACCCACGCACGGGCGCAAGGCGTATCGCCCATGTGGAAACCCTGCCGTCTCAATGCCTAGCCGACACCACAATCCCGCCCACAATCAGCGCAAACGCCGCCACGTGGTAAGGGTGCGGCAATTCACCCAAAAACGCCGCCGACAAGATGGCGGCAAACAGGGGGGTGAGGTTGCCAAAGAATCCGGCCATGGCGGGGCCTGCTTGTTGGATGCCCAGGCCCCAGCAGCGGTAGGCCAGCACGGCCGGGCCCACGGCCACAAAGGCCAGCGTGGCGATCAGTGGCAAGCCCCAAGTGATGTGCGCGTCGGTCAAGGACCACTCCAGCCCCGAAAACAAACCCGACCAGCCCAGGCCAAACACCACCTGGCCCATCAAGAAGGCGGCCCAGTCGTTGCGGATGGCGTCGGGCTCGTCGCGGCGGCTCAGCAGCCAGCTGTAAAACGCCCAGCAGGCCGTGGCCAGCAAGATGAACAGGTCACCCGCCACCAGGCGCACCGCCAGCAATTCGGACCAATCGCCGCGCGAGAGCACCACCAGCGCGCCGCTGATGGACAGCAAGGAGCCCAGCAATTGCATGCGCCGCACGGGGGCCTTGAAAAACAGTGCGCCAATGATGAGCATCCAGAAAGGGCCACTGGCGGCCACCAGTGTCACGTTCAGTGGGGTAGAGGTTTGCAGCGCCAGGTATTGCAGCGCGTTGTAGCAGCCCACGCCCAGCAGGCTCAGCAGGCCAAAGCGCCGCCAGTGTGACCACAGGCCGCTGCTGGGTCGCAACACGCGCCAAGCCAGGGGCAGCAAGATGAAAAAAGCGACCAGCCAGCGCAAGAAGTTCAACGTGATGGGCGGCACCAGTTCGGTGACCATGCGCCCGACCACGGCATTGCCCGCCCACATGAGCGGCGGCACGGTCAGCAGCATGGCGGTGACCGGAGAGAGTTTTTGAGACATGCGGTCGACTGTATCGGGATTCGGGTTTCCCCTCTGTCGCCAAGCTGTCCAGACCGCTCTGCAGGCCTGGGTAATTCGTGGCACAGTCTCACATCGCTTGATTTACCCATTCAGGAGCATTCCATGAGCATTGCAGTCCAGATCGACCAACACGGTGGTCCCGAAGTCATGAAATTGGTCGACGTCAGCGTCGGCGAACCCGGCCCTGGCGAGATCCGCATCCGCCACAAGGCCATTGGCCTGAACTTCATCGATGTGTACCAGCGCAGCGGTCTGTACCAGCTGCCCATGCCCCTTAAGCTGGGCATGGAAGCCTCGGGCGTGGTCGAGGCCGTGGGCGAGGGCGTGACGCACCTCCAGGTCGGCGACCGCGCAGCCTATGCCAGCCAGCCGCCCGGCAGCTATTGCGAAGTGCGTGTGATGCCCGCCAAGTGCGTGTGCAAATTGCCCGATGCGATCTCGTTTGAGACCGGCGCAGCCATGATGCTCAAGGGCCTGACCGCCCAATACCTGCTCAAGCGCACCTTGCCCCAAGGCGGCCTCCAAGCCGGTGACTTTGTCTTGTTCCACGCTGCAGCCGGTGGTGTGGGCCTGATCGCCAGCCAGTGGGCCAAGGCGCTGGGTCTGCGCCTGATTGGCACCGCAGGCAGCGACGCGAAGTGCGACTTGGCCAAGGCCAATGGCGCCGAGTTCTGCATCAACTATTCAACCGACGATTTCCAGGCCAAAGTCAAAGAGATCACCGGCGGCAAGGGCGTCAAAGTCGTGTACGACTCGGTGGGCAAAGACACCTGGGACAAGTCGCTCGACTGCCTGGCCCCCTTTGGCCTGATGGCCAGCTTTGGCAACGCCTCTGGCCCTGTGGCGCCTTTTGCGCCCGGCATCTTGGGCCCCAAGGGTTCCATCTATGTCACGCGCCAGACCTTGTTCAGCCACATCACCACGCGCGAAAGCACGCAAGAGATGGCCGACGATTTGTTTGAAGCTGTGACCAGTGGCAAGGTCAAGATCCACATCGACCAGACCTTCCCCTTGGCCCAAATCCAAGACTCACACATCGCGCTTGAAGCCCGCAAAACCACGGGTTGCACCATCATCACTTTGTAAGATCCGGCCAGCCCATCGGAGACCGCTCTCGGATGGGCTGAGGCTTCAGCGCCTTGCAGGGGCGATGCCTTGAGGGTTCATGACTTTTTGCTCAGCTGGGCGTGTAGGCCAGCCGCACGTAGATCGGCGCAAAGGCTTCGGCCTGGGTGATCTCGATCAGGGTTTCTTTGGCCAGCTCCAACAGGGCAATGAAGGTCACCACCAGCACCGGCACGCCCAAGGTGGGGTCAAACAGGTGTTCAAACTCCACAAACTTGCGGCCTTGCAGGTGCTTGAGCACGATGCTCATGTGCTCGCGCACGCTGAGCTCTTCGCGGCTGATCTTGTGGTGCTGGATCAGCTTGGCGCGTTTGATGATGTCGCGCCAGGCCGATTGCAGCTCGTCGAGGTTCACATCGGGAAAGCGCGGTTGCAGGCTTTGCTCGATGTAGACCTCAGCCTTGATGAAGTCGCGCCCGTAGTGCGGGATCTGGTTGAGCTGCATCGAGGCGAGTTTCATCTGCTCGTATTCCAGCAGGCGGCGCACCAGTTCGGCCCGAGGGTCTTCGGCTTCTTCGCCTTCGGCCACTTTTTTGGGGGGCAACAACATGCGCGATTTGATCTCGATCAGCATGGCGGCCATCAGCAGGTATTCGGCGGCCAGCTCTAGGTTGTGCTGGCGGATTTCATCGACATAGCTCAGGTACTGGCGGGTGACCGCGGCCATGGGGATGTCGAGGATGTTGAAGTTTTGCTTGCGGATCAAATACAGCAGCAAGTCCAAAGGCCCCTCGAAGGCCTCCAAAAACACCTCCAGCGCATCCGGTGGGATGTACAGGTCGGTGGGCATCGAAAACAAGGGCTCACCATACAGGCGGGCCAAAGCCACTTGGTCCACCACCTGCGGCATGGGCGCGGGGGCGCTCTCCAGTGCGGGCGGCAGCTCGGTGGGCTCGGTGCTCATGGTCGATGCGCGGGTGCGGCTCAGGCTTGGTTTTGGTAAACGTAGGGTTTTTGTGCCACGCGGCCAGCCTTGAAGGCTTTCTGCTCGTCGCGGCTCAGTTGCTTGTCCCACAGCAGGGCGCGGCCTTCTTGTTGCTGCGCGTCCAGCTCGGGGCGTTGGGTCTTGAGCTGGTTGATGAACTGGGTGGTGTCAGACTGGTAGTCGGGGCGGCGGAAAATGGACATGGTGTTTTTTTCTGTGAATGCAAAAGGTCTTCAGGGCAGGGCCTGGCAGACCGGGTGGTGGCCATTTTACCGGTCCAGCTGGTTCGCCAGGCTGACGGCGCGGCCCATGCCGGAGGGCAAGTCGGCTTCCAGTTGACCGTCCAGGTGCTCGATCAGGCCCGAGCGCCGCGCAATGTCCAGCGGCTGGTGCAGCAGGCCACACACGATGAGCTGGACGTTTTTCTTGCGGCAGGTGTGGATCAGGTTCATCAGGGCATCGGCCCCCGAAGAGTCCACATAGATCACGTTTTTCAGATCGATCACCAGCACCGGGGTGTGGAGCTTGTCTTCGATCTCTTCGATCAACTTGACCGCCCCAAAAAACAAGGCGCCATACAAACGCCAGGCCTGGATGCGCGCTTCTTGTCCGGCCATGCCCGGGTGTTCTGCTGCGGTGACGGCTTCGCTGCGGCTCAAACTCGAGATGCGGTAGATGAAAGTCAGGCATGCGGCCACCAGACCGACCTCAACAGCCACCGTCAGGTCAAACACCACGGTGAGGAAAAACACCGCCAACAGCGTGATCCGGTAGGGCGTGCGGTACTGGCGCAGCAACCAAAATTCGCGCCATTCGCCCATGTTCCAGGCCACAAACATCAAGATGGCCGCCAGCGCTGGCAGCGGAATGTGTCCGGCCAGGGGCGCGGCCACCAGCACCACGCCCAGCAGCGTGAGCGCATGCACCATGCCCGCAATAGGGCTGATGCCGCCGCTTTTGATGTTGGTCACCGTGCGGGCGATCGTGCCGGTGGCGGGCATGCCGCCAAAAAAGGGCGTCACGAAGTTGGCAATGCCTTGGGCCATCAACTCCTGGTTGGGGTTGTGGCGGTCGTCGGCCATGCTGTCGGCAATGCGGGCGCACAGCAGCGACTCGATGGCCCCCAGCAAGGCCAGGGTGAGGGTGGGCATGATCAAAAAGCGGGCGCTGTCCCAGCTGAACTCGGGCCAATGGAACATGGGCAAAGTGGCCGGGATGCCGCCAAATTTGCTGCCAATGGTGTCCACCGGTAAAGACAGGCCGGTGGTGGCCGCCGTGGCAAACACCAAGGCGATGATGGAGCCGGGGATGGTGCTGATCCATTGGTAGGGCGTTTCCAGCAGGCGGCGGCCCAGCCGCATCCAGCCCACCAACAAGGACAGCGAGCCCAGCGCCACCAGCAAGGCGGCCAGATTGGTTTGGTTCAGGTGGCTGTGCAGTGTGCTCAGCATGCCAAAAAAGTCAGCCGGCATGGCTTTGACGGGCAGGCCCAAAAAGTCCTTGACCTGCGAGAGCATGATCAGCACCGCGATGCCGTTGGTAAAGCCAATCACCACCGCCACCGGGATGAAACGGATCAGCGTGCCCAAGCGGAACAAGCCCATCAAGAACAGCACCACGCCCGACATGGCCGTGGCCAGGATCAGGTTGGCCAGGCCGTAGCGCTCCAAAATGCCATAGACGATGACGATGAAAGCGCCCGCTGGGCCGCCGATCTGCACCTTGCTGCCGCCCAGCGCCGAGATCAAGAAGCCCGCGATGATGGCGGTGAACAAACCGGCCTCGGGCTTGAGTCCCGAAGCGATGGCAAAGGCCATGGCCAGGGGCAAGGCCACAATCCCCACGGTGATGCCCGCGCCGATGTCTTGTGTGAGTTTTTGGCGGTTGTAGCCAACCAGGCTGTCGAGCAAACGGGGGCGAAAAATTTGGGTTGCTTGCAGCCAGTTCATGCAGAGCCCCTTGGTCAGTGGATGCGCATGCCGGGCTTGGCGCCGGGCCAGGGGTGCAGCACGTGGATGCCGGGCTCGGCTTTCTCGTCGGCGTGGCTGGCGGCCAACACCATACCTTCACTGACGCCGAATTTCATCTTGCGCGGGGCCAAGTTGGCCACCATCACGGTGAGTTTGCCGATCAGGTCTTCGGGTTGGTACATGCTGGCGATGCCACTGAACACATTGCGCATGCGGCCTTCGCCCACATCCAGCGTCAGGCGCAGCAGCTTGACCGAACCTTCAACGGGTTCGCAGTTGACGATCTGTGCAATGCGCAAGTCCACCTTGGCAAAGTCGTCGATGCTGATGGTCGGGGCGATCTCTTCGCCGCCGGGGATCCGCTTTTCTTCGACCACGGCCGGTGGCTCGAACAGGGCTTCGAGTTGTTCGGGGGTGACGCGTTGCATCAGGTGTTGGTAGGCGTTGATGGCGTGACCCGCACCCAGCAGTTCTTGGGCTTGGCCGAAAGTGAAGGGTGACACATTCAGGAAGGCCTCTACCTGCGCCGCCAAGGCCGGCAACACGGGCTTGAGCTGCAGCGTCAGCAGGCGGAAGGCTTCGATGCAAGCGGTGCATACATCGTGCAAGCGCGCTTCTTGGCCTTCTTGTTTGGACAATTCCCAAGGCTTGTTTTGGTCCACGTAGGCGTTGACCTTGTCGGTCAAGAGCATGATTTCGCGCAGGGCTTTGCCGTACTCGCGCTCTTCGTAAAGCGCGGCAATGCCGGGGGCCGCCGCTTGCAATGCGTCCAACAGGGCCTGGCCATCAGCGCTCACGGCGCCCAACTTGCCCTCAAAGCGCTTGGCGATGAAACCGGCCGAGCGCGAAGCGATGTTGACGAACTTGCCAATCAAGTCGCTGTTGACGCGCAGCATGAAGTCTTCGGCGTTGAAGTCGATGTCTTCGTTGCGGCCCGACAGCTTGGCCGCCAGGTAGTAGCGCAGCCACTCGGGGTTCATGCCCAGGCTCAAATACTTGAGCGGGTCCAGGCCGGTGCCCCGGCTCTTGCTCATCTTCTCGCCGTTGTTCACCGTCAAGAAGCCGTGCACGTTCACCTTGTCGGGCGTCTTGCGGCCACTGAAATGCAGCATGGCCGGCCAAAACAAGGTGTGGAAGGTGACGATGTCCTTGCCGATGAAGTGGATCTGCTCCAAGTTCGGGTTGGCCATGTAAGCGGCGTAGTCTTCGCCGCGTTGGTCAAGCAGGTTTTTCAGCGAAGCCAGGTAGCCCACGGGCGCGTCCAGCCACACATAAAAGTACTTGCCCGGCGCATCGGGGATCTCGATGCCAAAGTAAGGCGCATCGCGCGAAATGTCCCAGTCGCCCAAACCGTCGCTGGTGCTGCCGTCGGGGTTGGTGCGCACGCTGAACCACTCTTTGACCTTGTTGGCCACTTCCGGTTGCAGCTTGCCGTCCTGCGTCCAGTTGCTCAAAAACTCGACGCAACGCGGGTCAGACAGTTTGAAGAAAAAGTGCTCCGAGGTTTTGAGCTCGGGCTTGGCACCCGACAGGGCCGAAAACGGGTTGATCAGGTCGGTGGGGGCGTAAACCGCGCCGCAGACTTCGCAGTTGTCGCCGTACTGGTCTTTGGCGTGGCACTTGGGGCACTCGCCTTTGATGAAGCGGTCGGGCAGGAACATGTTCTTTTCGGGGTCAAAGAACTGTTCGATCGAGCGGCTTTCAATCAGGGAGCCATCGGCGCGGTCGCGCAGGTCACGGTAGATCTGGCGGGCCAGCTCGTGGTTTTCGGGCGCGTCGGTGCTGTGCCAATTGTCAAAAGCGATGTGAAAGCCGTCCAGATAGGGCTTGCGGCCGGCCGCGATGTCGGCCACGAACTGCTGGGGCGTCTTGCCGGCCTTTTCGGCCGCGATCATGATGGGGGCGCCGTGCGTGTCGTCGGCGCCGACAAAGTTGACCTGGCTGCCCATCATGCGTTGGAACCGCACCCAGATGTCGGCCTGGATGTACTCCATGATGTGGCCGATGTGGAAGTTGCCGTTGGCATACGGCAAGGCAGTGGTGACGAAAAGCTGACGGGGCGCGTTGGGGGCAGACATGGTGGGACAACTTGTAGGGGAATGTTCGATTTTAGAGGTTAAGGGCCCGCATATCGTTAAACTGCCTGCCATCCTTGAAAAGCACTGATCAACCCCACATGGCCACCACCGAACAACTCCTGCAAGCCCTGCAAACCGTCATCGATCCGAACACCGGCAAAGACTTCGTTTCCACCAAAACCTTGAAAAACCTCGCCGTCGAAGGCGGCGATGTGTCTTTTGACGTGGAACTGGGCTACCCCGCCAAGAGCCAGATCCCGGCCCTGCGCCAGGCGCTGATCGCGGCGGCCAAATCGGTGAGCGGTGTGAGCAACGTCTCGGCCAATGTGACCAGCAAAATTGTGGCCCACGCGGCCCAGCGCGGCGTGGCCCTGTTGCCACAGGTCAAAAACATTGTGGCTGTGGCCTCGGGCAAGGGCGGCGTGGGCAAGAGCACCACCGCCGTCAACCTGGCGCTGGCGCTGGCGGCCGAAGGTGCCAAGGTCGGTTTGCTCGACGCCGACATCTACGGCCCCAGCCAGCCCATGATGATGGGCATCGAAGGCCGTCCTGAGAGCGAAGACGGCCAGACCATGGAGCCGATGGAAAACTACGGCGTGCAGGTCATGTCGATCGGCTTTTTGGTGGACCAGGACGAAGCCATGATCTGGCGCGGCCCCATGGCCACCCAGGCGCTGGAGCAGTTGCTGCGCCAGACCCACTGGAAAGACCTGGACTATTTGATCGTGGACATGCCCCCCGGCACCGGCGACATCCAGTTGACCCTGTCCCAGCGTGTGCCCATGACCGGTGCGGTGATCGTGACGACCCCGCAAGACATCGCCCTGTTGGATGCCAAAAAAGGCATCAAGATGTTTGAAAAAGTGGGCGTGCCGATTTTGGGCCTGGTCGAGAACATGGCCGTCCACGTGTGCACGAACTGCGGCCATGTGGAGCACATCTTTGGCGAGGACGGTGGCAAGCGTTACGCCGCCGACAAAGGCATTGATTACCTGGGCGCCTTGCCCTTGAACATGCAAATCCGCCTGCAGGCCGACACCGGCAAGCCCACCGTGGTGTCCGACCCCGATGGCGAGGTGGCCCAGATCTACAAGGCGGTGGCCCGCCAGGTGGCCATCAAGATCGCGGCCAAGGCCAAGGACTTTTCCAGCAAATTCCCCAGTATCAAGATCAGCAAGGACACCTGATTTGGGTATTTGTTGAAATAGATACTTTTAGGAGTTCATAAGTATCTATTGTTATGATGCACTTCATTCTTTGAGGTGCGAAGTGAATACATTCAGCAAACCTGTCGCCTGGTTTCGTCAAATCCTGCTGCGCTGGCCCATGCAGTGGCTGGGCTTGGTGCTCATTTTCATGGGCTTGTGGGTGGTGTTCTACACCTACCTGTCCAGCGAGCGGATGGTCCAGCAGTACGCCACCGAGACGGCCGAGGCCCATGCGGCCTCGGTCACGCAGTTCCGCAATTTCTATGCGCAAGAACTGGTGCCCCGGGCCATGGCCGCTGGCATGGAAGTTACCCACGACTACAAAAGCCACGCCAACGCCTTGCCCTTGCCGGCCACCTTGACGATCGATTTGGGACATTACCTGTCCAAGGTGGACGGCGGCACCCAGGTGCGCTTGTACAGCGACCAGCCTTTTCCATGGCGCTTGCAGGAGCGGCAGCTCGATGACTTTCAGCATCAAGCCTTGGATCACCTCAAGCGCAAGCCCAACGAACCTTTTGTGCGTGAAGAGATGATGAATGGCACGCGCGTGCTGCGCTATGCCCAAGCCGATCGCATGCTGCCCAAATGCGTGGCCTGCCACAACAGCTACCCCGGCTCCCCCCGCACCGATTGGCAGGTGGGCGATGTGCGTGGGGCGCTGGAGGTGGTGTTGCCCGTGTCGCAATGGCAGTTGGCCAGCACGGACGTGTTGAACCGGACGTTCTTTGTCTTGTTGGCGCTCTTGTTTTGCGGCTTTTTGGTGGTGTGGTTTTCGGTGCGCCGCATCCGGGTGGCCTTGATCAATTCGCGCCAGTTGTCTTCGGAGCGGCAGTTGGCGATCCGCCAGTTGAGCGAAGAAATCAGCGAGCGCAAGATGGCCGAGCGACATCTGCGCCTGAGCGAGAGCAAGCTCCACAGCATTTTTGCAGCGGTGCCCGAGGCCATTGTGGTGGCCGATGCCACCGGCCACATCGTGCAATGCAACGAGGCCACCGCCAGCATCTTTGGCTACGCTGTGGACGATTTGCTGGGCGAAAAAATCGATCTTCTGATGGACGATACCGACCGTCAGCAGCACGACCGCTACCTGTCGGCTTACCGCGAGACTGGCCAAAAACGCTTGATGAACGCGCCCCGCGTTTTGCAGGGCCGGCGTCGAAACGGCGAGATGTTCCCGGTGCGCCTGACCATCAGCGAGATGCGGGTGGACAATGAGCATTTCTTCATTGGTGTGATGCAAGATTTCACGGCCATCCAGAACACCCAAGATTTGCTGGTGATCGCCAAGGAAAAAGCCGAGCAGGCCAACCGCATGCGTGGCGACTTCTTGGCCACCATGAGCCATGAAATCCGCACGCCCATGAACGGCATCCTGGGCATGACCGAGCTGGCGCTGGAGCCAGAGGTCAACCCGGTTCAACAACGCGAATACCTGGTGCTGGCGCGGGACTCGGCCAACCACTTGCTGCACATCATCAACGAGATCTTGGACTTCTCCAAAATCGAAGCCAAGGCCCTGGAGCTGGAGTTGCTGGAGGTTTGCCCGGCACAGTTGATTCGGCACACCGCGCGGTCATTGGAGCAGCTGGCCAGGGCCAAGGGCATTGGCTTGCATGTTTCGACCGTGCCCAATGTGCCCGAGTTGGTCTGGATGGACCCGGTGCGCATGCGCCAGGTACTCACCAATTTGATCGGCAACGCCATCAAGTTCACCGAGCAAGGCACCGTCACCGTCAAAACCCAGGCCTTGCCGGGTCCAGACGAGAACAGCGCCTGGCTCAAGATCAGCGTCATCGACACTGGCATTGGCTTCGATCAGGCCCGCACCGATGCCTTGTTCAGCCCCTTCACCCAGGCCGACGGTTCGGTGACGCGCTCGTATGGCGGCACGGGGCTGGGCTTGGCCATCACGCGCAGTTTGCTGCAGCTGATGGACGGTGACATCACCGCCACCAGCCAGCCGGGCATGGGCGCTTGTTTTGTCGCCACCATCCCCGTCAACAAGGTGATGAACCTGCCCGAGCCGGCCGTGCAATTGCCTCTGGGGTCCGGTGCATCGGAGCAAGACAAGGCCTTGTCGATCCTCTTGGTGGAAGACCACGACATCAACCGCAAGTTGGCCGAGATCATGTTGCAGCGCATGGGTTACCGCTATGCCACCGCCAACAACGGGCAGCAGGCGCTGGACCGCCTGGCCAGGGAACGCTTTGATGTGATCCTGATGGACGTGATGATGCCCGAGATGGACGGCATCACTGCGGTGCGCTTGCTGCGTGAACGCGAGGCGCAGACCGGACGCCGCTCGGTGGTGTTGATGGTCACCGCCCACGCCATGACGGGCGACCGTGAGCGCTTCATGGCGGCTGGGGCCGATGGTTATGTGTCCAAGCCCATGTCGCAAGCGTCGCTGCAAAAAGAGATCAACCGGGTGGTCCGGCAGTTTGCCTTGAACCAGAATTGAGGCCCCAAAGCCATCGCCCCTTGCGGGGCGATGGGCCTCATGGGGCGGCGTTTTCCAGGTCGCGCAGACGGAAGCGCTGGATCTTGCCGGTAGCGGTCTTGGGCAGCTCGGCCACAAAGTCGATGAAGCGGGGGTATTTGTAGGGCGCCAGGCGCTCTTTCACAAAGGCCTTGACCTCTTCTTGCGTCAGGCTCTGGCCGGCTTTGAGCACGATGAAGGCCTTGGTCTTGGTCAGGCCGTCGGTGTCTTCCTTGCCGATCACAGCCGCTTCCAAAATGGCCGGGTGCTGCACCAGTGTGGCCTCGACCTCAAAGGGCGAGACATAAATGCCACTGACCTTGAGCATGTCGTCATTGCGGCCCGCGTAGGTGTAGTAACCGTCTGGGTCGCGGGTGTACTTGTCGCCGCTCTTGGTCCATACGCCTTGGAAGGTGTCGCGCGATTTTTCGCGGTTGTTCCAGTACATCAGGGCGCTGCTGGGGCCTTGGATGTAGAGGTCGCCGATCTCGTTGTGGCCGGTGACCACGCTGCCGTCTTCGTTGCGCAACTGCACTTCGTAGCCGAGCACGGCCTTGCCGGTGGTGCCGTAGCGCACGTCGCCGGGGCGGTTGGACAAAAAGACGTGCAGCATTTCGGTGGAGCCGATGCCGTCGATGATTTCGCAGCCAAAGTGGGCCGTCCAGCGCTCACCAATGTCGCGCGGCAGCGCCTCGCCCGCCGACGAGCACAGGCGCAGCGCGACTTGGCTTTGGGCGGGCAGATCGGGGCTGGCCAGCATGCCGCCGTAGCCGGTGGGGGCACCGTAAAACACGGTGGGCTGGTGGTCGACCATGCGTTTGAAAGTGGCTTGTGGGGTGGGGCGTTCGGCCATCAGCACCACGCTGGCCCCCACGCTCAGCGGGAAGGTCAGCGCATTGCCCAAACCGTAGGCGAAGAACAGTTTGGCGGCAGAGAAGACAGTGTCGCTTTCCTGCAAGTCCAGTACGCCCTTGCCGTACAGCTCGGCGGTCCAATACAGATTGCCTTGGCTGTGCACGGTGCCCTTGGGTTTGCCGGTCGAGCCTGACGAATACAACCAGAAAGCCGGTTCATCGGCCAGGGTCTGGGCGGGCAACACCGCAGTGCTTTGCGCCACGACATCGGCCATGTTGAGCTGGCCTTGCGCCAAGGCCGCTTGGGGGCGAGACACCACCACATGCTGGACTTCGGTCTTGCCCAAGTCCAAGGCGGCTTGCAAGGTGGGCAGCAGGGCGCTGGACACCAAAGCGGCTTGGGCGCGGCTGTTGCTGAGCATGAAGGCGTAGTCTTCCGCGGTCAGCAGCGTGTTGACGGCGACCGGCACCACGCCTGCATACAGCGAGCCCAAAAAGGCCACCACCCAGTCGCTGCAGTCTTGCATCAGCAAGAGCACGCGCTCTTCCCGCTTGAGGCCCAGGGCCTGCAGGCCGCCCGCAAAGCGGCGGATCTGCTCGCTCAGCTCGCCATAGGTGAGCGAGCCCACGTCGTCGATCAGGGCGGTCTTGCCTGGACGTGAGGCGTTGGTGGCGATCAGGTGCTGTGCAAAGTTGAACGCTGCTGGGGGTGGGGTCACGGGGCGTGTCATGGGTGTCTCCAGTCGAATTCTTGTGGGGTCAGTGTGTCGTGTGTGGGGCGATCTGACAATGCTTTTACAGTGCCAGTTTGCCGCCTTGAGCCGCCAAAGCGTCCAAGGCGAGTGCGCTGCCTTGCACCGCTGTGCGGCGGTGGTAGAAGTTCAGGGCTCTGAGGCCACCCAGCTCTTCGCCGCCACCGGCGCGGCCAGGGCCGCCGTGCAGGCTCATGGGCATCACGTTGCCGTGCCCGCTGTGCAGGGCCGCCACATCGGGCGAAATCGCATGCACACGGCCGTGGCTGCTGGCCAGCTCCACCGAGGCTTGCGCGGTGAAGGCCGGGTCCTCGCTGTACACCGAGCACACCAGCGAGCCTTCGCCGCGGCGGATCATGGCGTAGGCCTCGTCGATGCTGTCGTAAGGCATCAGGGTAGACACAGGGCCAAACACCTCAACGGCGTGCAGCACTTGGGCCGTCATGGGCGACTCGGTGCCCAGCAGGACCGGGGCCACGCAGGCGCTCGATGCATCGGCGTCCACCAGGCCCGCGGCGCTGCCATCGAACAACACGGTGGCTTCGGTTTTCAGCTGGGCCAGGCCCGCCAGCACGCTGGCTTTTTGTTCTTGGCTGACCAGGGCGCCCATGCGGACGGTCTCGTTGCGCGGGTTGCCCACGGTGGTTTTGGCCAGGCGTGCGCCAATGGCGTCGGCCGCTGCACGGTACAGCGCACGCGGCACAAACACGCGGCGGATCGCGGTGCATTTTTGACCCGATTTGACGGTCATCTCTCTGGCCACTTCGGCCACCAGCAGTTTGAAGGCTTCGCTGTCGGCCGTGGCGGCAGGCGAGAGCAGGGCGCTGTTGAGGCTGTCGGCTTCGATGTTGCAGCGCACCGACAGCTCGGTCACCGCGCGGTGGCTGCGGATGATCTTGCCGGTTTCGGCCGAGCCGGTGAAGCTGACCACGTCAAAGGCTTGCAACTGGTCCATCAGGCCGGCAGACGAGCCGCAGATCACCGAGAGGGCACCCACGGGCAGCACACCCGCATCGACCACGTCTTTGACCATGCGCTGGGTCAACCAGGCGGTCGCGGTGGCGGGCTTGATGATGACCGGCACACCCGCCAGCAGGGCCGGTGCGGCTTTTTCCCACAGGCCCCAGCTGGGGAAGTTGAATGCGTTGATGAACAGCGCCACGCCGCGTGTGGGCACCTGGATGTGCTGGGTCTGAAAGGCCGGGTCTTTGGCCATGCGGATGCGCTCGCCGTCGAGCAGCAGCGTGGCATCGCCCAGGGCCGCGCCCTGTTTGGCGTAATAGCCCAGCGTGAAGATGGCACCGTCGATGTCCACGCCCGAGTCCTTGGCCACGGTGCCGCTGTTGGCGGTGGCGATCTCGTAATACGCGTCGCGGTGGGCCTGCAGCACCTCGGTGATTTTGACGAGCAGTCCCGCGCGTTGGCCGTAAGTCAGGGCGCGCAGCGCCGCGCCGCCCTGTTCGCGGGCAAAGGCAAAGCCTTCGGCCAAGTCGATGCCGCTGCTGGACACGCGGGCCAACTCGGTGCCCAACACAGGGTCAAACAGGGGCGTGCCTGCGCCCGTGCCGGTTTGCCAGCGGCCTGCGAAAAAGTTGGGGAGCAAAGTGGTCATGAACGGCATTTCAAAAAGAGGTTGCGGGGATGGACATGTGCAGGACATGCAACAAAAAACTGTTCGGGGCCCGCAGTTGGCGGTATAAACACGGGTTGATGCATTATTCTGCTTGGTGGCAGTATGCAATAAAGTGCATGTTTTGACCAGCGGGAAATCCTAGGGTATTCCCGAATAAAGAGACAAAGGTTCCCCATGTCGTCTGAAGAATTGACGGAGACAAGCCTGCAAGCGCCAGGCCAAAAGCGCAGCCCCTTCTTGGAATCATTGGGAGAGCGTGTGCGCAACCTGCGTTCACGCAAGGGCATGACGCGCCGCGCCGTGGCCCTGGCGGCCGAGGTCTCTGAGCGCCACTTGGCCAACCTCGAATACGGCACCGGCAATGTGTCGGTCCTGGTGCTCTTGCAAGTGGCGCAGGCCCTGCAATGCTCATTGGCGGAACTGCTGGGCGATGTCACGACCTCTTCACCCGAATGGCTGCTCATTCGCGAGTTGCTGGGCAAGCGCAGCGAAGCCGATTTGCGCCGCGCACGCCTTCAGATCAGCGAGATGCTGGGCGAGGGCGGCAATGCCATGGAGCGCCAAAACCGCATCGCGCTGGTGGGCTTGCGTGGGGCGGGCAAGACCGCGCTGGGCCAGCGTTTGGCCGATGATCTGGGCTTTCCCTTCATTGAGCTGAGCCGCGAAATCGAACAATTTGCGGGCTGCCAGATCAGCGAGATCCACAACCTGTACGGTGCCAACGCCTACCGCCGTTACGAGCGCCGCGCCCTTGAAGAAGCGATCCAAATTTACCCCGAAGTGGTCATCGCCACACCGGGTGGTTTGGTGTCGGATTCGGCCAACTTCAACCTCTTGTTGTCGCACTGCACCACCGTGTGGTTGCAAGCCGATGCGGCCGATCACATGAGCCGTGTGGCCGCCCAAGGTGACATGCGTCCCATGGCCGCCAGCCGCGAAGCCATGGAGGACCTCAAGCGCATTTTGGAAGGTCGCTCAGCCTTTTATTCCAAAGCCGACCTGGCCATCAACACCAGCACACGCACCGAAGACCAGGCATTCGCCGCTTTGCGTGCGACCGTCAGGCAGCATCTGGCCTTGCAGGTTTAGTTCCTAGGGTAAACACCTATAAAATGCAGTAAAGTGCATATTGAGTTGGGCGATAGGGTGCAATAAACTTCATCTCATGGGCGCTGAAGTGCCACTTTGTTCAACCACTCAACCTGATTTCTACCGGAGACACACCATGACAGAAGCTTTGTTGGTCAATTACCAAACCCACCCCTCGCAATACAAGCACATCCACCTGGCCTTTGATGGCGAGATCGCCACCTTGTCGATCAACATCAACGAAGACGCCGGCATCCGTCCCGGCTACAAGCTCAAGCTCAACAGCTACGACCTGGGTGTGGACATCGAATTGCACGACGCGCTGCAGCGCATCCGATTCGAGCACCCCGAAGTGCGCTCGGTGGTGGTCACCAGCTTGAAGGACCGTGTGTTCTGCTCCGGCGCGAACATCTTCATGTTGGGTGTCTCCACCCACGGCTGGAAAGTGAACTTCTGCAAGTTCACCAACGAAACCCGCAACGGCATCGAAGACTCCAGCAAGCACGACGGCCTGAAATTCGTCGCGGCCCTGAACGGCGCTTGCGCTGGCGGCGGCTACGAACTGGCCCTGGCCTGCGACGACATCGTCTTGGTGGACGACCGCTCCTCTTCGGTGTCTTTGCCTGAAGTGCCCTTGCTGGGTGTGTTGCCTGGCACTGGCGGCCTGACCCGCGTGACCGACAAGCGCCATGTGCGCCACGACCTGGCCGACATCTTCTGCACCAGTGTGGAAGGTGTGCGTGGTCAAAAAGCCGTGGACTGGCGTCTGGTCGATGCGATCGCCAAGCCCGCCGTGTTCAAAGACGTGGTCAAAGCACGTGCTGCCAAGCTGGCCGCTGACAGCATTCGCCCCACAGGCGTCAAGGGCGTGGAACTGACACCTTTGAACCGCACCTTTGCCGCCGATGCGCTGAGCTACACCAATGTCACCGTGGACATCGACCGCGCCAAGCGCATCGCCACTTTCACCGTCAAGGCCCCTGCCACAGCGCAGCCCACCGACATCGCGGGCATCGAAGCCGCAGGCATGAACTGGTGGCCCCTGCAAATGGTGCGTGAACTGGACGACGCCATCTTGCACATGCGCACCAACGAGCTCGACATCGGCACCTGGGTGCTCAAGACCTCGGGCGACGCGGCAGCGGTGTTGGCGTCTGACGCCACGATGCTGGCCAACAAAGACCACTGGTTTGTGCGCGAGACCATCGGCCACCTGCGCCGCACCTTGGCCCGCATGGACGTGACCTCGCGCAGCTTGTTCGCCCTGATCGAAGAGGGGACTTGTTTTGTGGGCACACTCGCCGAATTGGCTTTCTGTGCCGACCGCGCTTACATGCTGGCCTTGCCAGACGACGAAGCCAAGGCCCCCAAGATCCAGCTGAACGAAATGAACTTCGGTTTCTTCCCCATGGTCAATGACCAGACCCGCTTGCAGCGCCGCTTCTACGAAGAAGTGCCCGCCATGGAAGCCGCACGCGGCGCCATCGGCAAGGCCTTGGACGCTGATGCCGCTCTGGCCTTGGGCCTGGTGACTGCAGCACCCGACGACATCGACTGGGCTGACGAGATCCGCCTGGCCTTGGAAGAGCGCTCTTCCATGTCGCCCGATGCCCTGACCGGTCTGGAAGCCAACTTGCGTTTCGCCAGCCAAGAAAACATGCTGACGCGCATCTTTGGTCGCTTGACCGCCTGGCAAAACTGGATCTTCCAGCGCCCCAACGCCGTCGGCGAAAAGGGTGCCCTGAAGGTCTATGGCAAGGGCGAAAAAGTCCAATTCGACATGAACCGCGTTTAAGCCCTTTTCACCCCTATCGTTGTGCAGCGTGGTTCCCGGTGGTCCGCGCTGCAACCGAAATTTTCCCCCACCGTTGCTTTAATCTCTGGAGACTCTCATGTCCGGTATCAACTACAGCGAAAAAATCCCCAACAACGTCAACTTGAGCGAAGACCGCACGCTGCAACGCGCCTTGGAGCAGTGGCAGCCCAACTTCATCAACTGGTGGGACGACATGGGTCCTGAAGGCTCGACCGACATGGACGTGTACCTGCGCACCGCCGTGAGCGTGGACCCCCAAGGCTGGGCCCAGTTCGGCCACGTGAAGATGCGCGACTACCGTTGGGGTGTG
>NKIO01000093.1 GCA_002255935.1 Comamonadaceae bacterium PBBC2 | reverse complement strand
GTTTGCAGTTAGTTTTTTTTCCGAAGATTAACGAGGATCAGAACCTCGACATGCCCTGCCACGCGTCCGAACCCATGTCGAAACCAGTGCAGCCCCTGAGGTTGCTATTTTAGGCCGGGTTGAGCGATTTCAAGAGGTCCAAGGGCGAATCAATGTGCAAATGGGCATTCCAGCGCGAAATATCGGCCTGTGCGCCCAAATATCCGTAGGTCGCCGCCACCGTGCCCATGCCCGCAGCCAAGCCGGCCACGATGTCGCGTTCGTCATCGCCCACATACACGCAGCGAGCAGGGTCCACCGACAAACGCCTGGCCGCTTCGAACAAGGGCTCTGGATGCGGTTTGGCATGTGGCGTGGTGTTGCCGCTCACAATGGCCTGCGCCGTGGCAAACAAAGGCATAGCCGCCGTCAATGGGTCGGTGAAGCGGCTGGACTTGTTGGTCACCACACCCCAGGCCAGGCCCTGGGCCACCAGCGCGTTGACCATGTCCACCACACCGTCAAAAATGCGGGTGCGCTCGGTCATGCAGTTTTCGTAGTTGACGAAAAACTCTTCTTTCATCGCGTCGAAATCGGGGTGCTCTGGCGTCATGCCAAAGGCCAAGCCAATCATGCCGCGAGCCCCCGCGCCAGCCATGGGCCGGTAATGCTCAAGCGGCAAGGAAGGCAAGCCACGGGCCACGCGCATTTGGTCGGCTGCAGCACCCAAATCGGGGGCGCTGTCAATCAGCGTGCCATCGAGGTCGAACAAAACGGCTTGTACGTTGTGGAACATGTTCACCCCTTGCGACAAGCCATCAGGTAGTTGACGCTGGTGTCGTTGGAGAGCCCATAACGTCGGGTGAAAGGGTTGTATCCCATGCCCTTGAAGCCCTGTACGTCCAGACCCGCATCGCGGGCCCAAGTAGACAATTCGCTCGGTTTGATCATGCGGGCAAACTCGTGCGTGCCTTTGGGCAAGAGCTTGAGGATGTATTCGGCACCCACAATGGCAAACAAAAAAGACTTGGGGTTGCGGTTGAGCGTCGAAAAGAACACCCAGCCGCCAGGTTTGACCATCTGCACACAGGCTTTGACCACCGAAGCGGGATCGGGCACGTGCTCGAGCATTTCCATGCAGGTGACCACATCAAACTGCCCAGGCTTTTCTGCGGCCAAAGATTCTGCACTGATTTCACGGTACTGAACACCGGTGGTGCCGGCCTCCAAAGCGTGCAATTGAGCCACCTTGAGTGACTTGGTGGCGAGGTCAATGCCCGTGACTTGTGCCCCTTTTCGCGCCATGGCATCGGCCAGAATACCGCCGCCACAACCCACATCGACCACATTCAAGCCCGACAAAGGCACCTGCGCGTTGATCCACTCCAGGCGCAGGGGGTTGATCTGGTGCAAGGGTCGAAATTCACTCTCAGGATCCCACCAACGGTGGGCCAGATCGGAAAACTTGGCCAGTTCGGCCGGGTCAACGTTGTTTGAAGCGGGATTCATGGGGACCGATTGTGATGCAAGCGGCCAAAGCGCTTGGGCTTGGGCCATAAAAAAAGCCCCATCGCTGGGGCTTTTCGGTTCACAGCGGGTGTGAATCAGTTGGCGCGTGTACCCACCACTTCGATTTCAACGCGGCGGTTTTTAGCACGGCCGGCAGAAGTCTTGTTGTCAGCAACGGGTTGCTTCTCGCCTTTGCCTTCGGTGTAAACGCGGTTTTTCTCGATGCCTTTGGACACCAAGTAAGCCTTCACAGCGTCAGCACGCTTGACAGACAGCTTCTGGTTGTAGCCGTCGGTGCCCACGGAGTCGGTGTGTCCCACAGCGATGATGACTTCCAGGTTGATGCCTTTGACTTTGCCAACCAGATCGTCCAACTTGGCTTTGCCTTCTTTCTTCAACACGGCTTTGTCGAAGTCGAAGAATGCGTCAGCAGCGTAAGTCACTTTGGTTGCAGCAGCGGGGGCTGGAGCAGGTGCGGGTGCTGGCGCTGGAGCAGGTGCGGGAGCAACTGCTACGGGTGCTGGAGCGGGAGCAGCCTTAGGAGCCACGATGGCGCCATCGCAACCAGCAGCTGCGGTTGCAGGTGTCCATGTGGCATCGCGCCAGCACAGTTCTTGGTTGCTGTTTTTCCAGATCAGGTCGCCGGAGCCATTGCGCCAGTTGTCCACGGATTGAGCGCCAGCGGCCGTTGCGAGAGCTGCGGCTGCAAACATCATTGCCACTTTGTTGAGTTTCTTCATGGTCTTCCTCTTGAGGGATTAAGCCGCAGACTCGCTGCGAAAAATGAACGTTACAAGTGACCGTCACTTGTATCGCTGACATTTATTGTGCCATAGACCTCGAAAGGTACTGTGAAATGGCCCACGGCACTGACAACCTCTTACAAATTTGGAAACAAAGTTGTTGCATTCTTGCGACACCCTATTGCACCTAAAATGAGGGGTTACCACCGCGTCACCCATTACCCCTCTATATATGACCCAGTTCGCCAAAGAAACACTGCCCATCAGTCTGGAAGAGGAAATGCGGCGCAGCTACCTCGATTACGCCATGAGTGTGATCGTCGGTCGTGCCCTGCCCGATGCCCGTGACGGCTTAAAACCCGTGCACCGCCGTGCGCTGTTCGCCATGCACGAGCTGAACAACGACTGGAACCGGCCGTACAAGAAGTCGGCCCGTATCGTGGGTGACGTGATCGGTAAATACCACCCCCACGGTGACCAGTCGGTGTACGACACCATCGTCCGCATGGCGCAAGACTTTTCGATGCGCCACATGTTGGTGGACGGTCAAGGCAACTTCGGATCGGTGGACGGTGACAACGCCGCCGCCATGCGATACACCGAAATCCGCTTGGCCAAAATTGCCCACGAGATGCTGGGCGACATCGACAAGGAAACCGTCGACTTCGGCCCCAACTACGACGGTTCGGAACAAGAACCCTTGGTCCTGCCCTCGCGCCTGCCCAACTTGCTGATCAACGGCTCCGGCGGTATCGCTGTGGGCATGGCCACCAACATCCCGCCGCACAACCTCAACGAAGTGGTGGACGCTTGCCTGCACTTGCTGCGCAACCCAGAAGCCTCGATTGACGAGTTGATGGAAATCATCCCGGCGCCCGACTTTCCGACCGCCGGCATCATCTATGGCATCACCGGTGTCAAAGATGGCTACCGCACCGGCCGTGGCCGCGTGGTCATGCGCGCCAAATGCCACTTTGAAGACATCGACAAAGGTCAGCGCCAATCCATCATCGTCGACGAGCTGCCCTACCAGGTCAACAAAAAGACCCTGCTTGAGCGCATCGCCGAGTTGGTGCACGAAAAGAAAATCGAAGGCATCAGCCACATCCAGGACGAGTCCGACAAGTCCGGCATGCGCGTGGTGATCGAGCTCAAGCGCGGCGAAGTGCCCGAAGTGGTGCTCAACAACCTGTACAAGCAAACCCAGCTGCAAGACACCTTCGGCATGAACATGGTCGCCTTGATCGACGGCCAGCCCAAGTTGTGCAACCTGAAAGACCTGATCCAAGTCTTCTTGCAGCACCGCCGCGAGGTGGTGACACGCCGCACCGTGTTCGAGTTGCGCAAAGCCCGCGATCGCGGCCACGTGCTCGAAGGTTTGGCGGTGGCCTTGGCCAACATCGACGACTTCATTGCCATCATCCGCAATGCGCCCACGCCCCCCGTGGCCAAGGCCGAGTTGATGACCCGCGCCTGGGACAGCCAGATGGTGCGCACCATGCTGACCCGTGCCCGCGACGATGGCTCGACCATCAACGCCGACGACTACCGCCCAGAAGGCCTGGAGCGCGAATACGGCCTGGGCCAAGACGGCTTGTACCGCCTGTCGGACACACAAGCACAAGAAATTTTGCAGATGCGTCTGCAACGCCTGACCGGTCTGGAGCAAGACAAAATCGTGGCCGAGTACAAGGAAGTCATGTCGGTCATCGAAGACCTGCTGGACATCTTGGCCAAGCCCGAGCGCGTGTCGACCATCATCGGTGATGAGCTGGGCACCGTGCGCCAAGAATTTGGCCAAACCAAGATCGGCGCACGCCGCAGCCAGATCGAGCACAACGCGCAAGACCTGGCCACCGAAGACCTGATCACCCCGACCGACATGGTGGTCACGCTCTCGCACAGCGGCTACATCAAAAGCCAGCCCCTGTCCGAATACCGCGCCCAAAAGCGTGGCGGTCGCGGCAAGCAAGCCGCCGCAACCAAAGAAGACGACTGGATCGACCAGCTCTTCATTGCCAACACTCACGACTACCTGCTGTGCTTCTCCAACCGTGGCCGTCTGTATTGGCTCAAGGTCTGGGAAGTGCCTGCGGGCTCACGCGGCTCGCGCGGCCGTCCGATCGTCAACATGTTCCCGCTGCAAGAAGGCGAGAAGATCAACGTGGTGCTGGCCCTGACCGGCGAAGCGCGCACCTTCCCTGAAAACCAGTACGTGTTCATGGCCACCTCCATGGGCACGGTCAAAAAGACATCGCTGGACGAATTCAGCAACCCACGCAAGGGCGGCATCATCGCCGTCAACCTGGACGAAGGCGACTATTTGATTGGCGCGGCGCTGACCGACGGCCAACACGATGTGATGCTGTTCAGCGACGGCGGCAAAGCCGTTCGCTTTGACGAAAACGATGTGCGTCCCCTGGGCCGCAGTGCCCGCGGTGTGCGCGGCATGATGATCGAAGAAGGCCAAAGCGTGATCGCCATGCTGGTGGCCGAAGACGAAACGCAAAGCGTGCTCACCGCCACCGAAAACGGCTACGGCAAACGCACCAGCATCGTCGAATACACCCGCCACGGCCGTGGCACCAAAGGCATGATCGCCATCCAGCAATCCGAGCGCAACGGCAAAGTCGTGGCCGCCACCTTGGTGCATGCCGACGATGAAATCATGCTGATCACCGACACCGGCGTTTTGGTGCGCACCCGCGTCGCCGAGATCCGCGAACTGGGACGGGCCACACAAGGCGTGACCTTGATCAACCTGGACGAAGGCGCCAAACTGTCGGGCCTGCAACGCATTGTGGAAAACGATGCCAATGCGAACGACAGCGAAGCCGATGCCGAAGGCAGCACAGACGACAACACCCCCGCAGCGGAATAAGGCATGAGCCGAGCTTTCAATTTCTCGGCCGGCCCGGCCGTCATGCCCGAAGAGGTCTTGCAACAAGCCGCAGCCGAAATGCTCGACTGGCATGGCTCGGGCATGAGCGTGATGGAGATGAGCCACCGCGGCAAGGAGTTCATCAGCATTTACGAACAGGCCGAATCCGACCTGCGTGAATTGCTGGCCGTGCCTGCGAACTTCAAGATTTTGTTCATGCAAGGCGGTGGCCTGGCCGAAAACGCCATCGTGCCACTGAACCTGTCGCAAGGCGGCGCGGTCGATTTCGTCTTGACCGGCAGCTGGAGCCAAAAGTCGCAAAAAGAAGCGGGCAAATACGCGACTTCACGCGTCGCGGCTTCTGCGCAAGCCGACGGCTTCACCTCCCTGCCCTTGCCTGCCAGCTGGCACATCGGCACAGACAGCCGCTATGTGCACATCTGCGGCAACGAAACCATCCACGGCGTGGAGTTCCACGAACTGCCCGACCTGAAGGCCTTGGGTTGCGATGCGCCCTTGGTGGTGGACTTTTCTTCGCATGTGGCCTCGCGCCCGGTGGACTGGTCCCGTGTGGGCCTGGCTTTTGGGGGTGCGCAAAAGAACCTGGGCCCCGCTGGCCTGACCTTGGTCATCGTGCGCGAAGACCTGATCGGCCACGCCATGCCGCATTGCCCCAGCGCCTTTGACTACAAGCTGGTGAATGACAACCAGTCGATGTACAACACCCCGCCCACCTACAGCATTTACATCGCCGGCTTGGTGTTTCAGTGGCTCAAAAAGCATGGCGGCATCGCAGCCATGGAGCAGCGCAACATCGCCAAAGCCCAACTGTTGTACGACTGCCTGGACAACTCAGCGCTGTACCTCAACATAGTGGACAAAGCCTGCCGCTCGCGCATGAATGTGCCCTTCTTCTTGCGTGACGAATCGCGCAACGACGCGTTTTTGGCCGGCGCCAAAGCACGCGGCCTGTTGCAGCTCAAGGGCCACAAGTCGGTCGGCGGCATGCGCGCCAGCATCTACAACGCCATGCCCCTTGAAGGCGTGCAAGCGCTGGTGGACTACCTGCGCGAATTTGAAAAAACACAGGCTTAACGCCCCCAGGACCATGAGCCAACAACCTATCCAGTCCGAAGCGCTGGGCGCTTTGCGTGTGCAAATCGACTCGCTGGACAAGCAACTGCTGCAGCTGCTGAACGACCGCGCCAAAGTGGCCGAGCAGGTCGGTGAAATCAAACGCGCCGAAGGCTCGCCTTTCTTTCGCCCTGACCGCGTGGCCCAGGTCATCGACAAAATCACCCAGGCCAACCCCGGCCCATTGAAGAACGAACACATCGCCTCGATCTGGCGCGAAATCATGTCGGCATGCCTGGCCCTCGAAGCGCCACAACGCGTGGCCGTGCTGGGCCCCCAAGGCACGTTTTGCGAGCAGGCTGCGATTGAATTTTTTGGCAGCGCGGCCAACCTGATTTACTGCACCAACTTCGACGAAGTCTTCCACGCCACCGCTGCGGGCACGGCCCAATACGGCGTGGTCGGCATGGAAAACTCCACCGAAGGCGTGGTGGCCCGTTCGCTCGATTTGTTCCTGCGCTCGCCCGTGCATGTGGTGGGTGAAGTCAGCTTGCAAGTGCGCTTCAATTTGCTGCGCCAACTCAATTCGGACGCCGGCATCGAGGTCGTGATGGCCCACCCCCAGGCTCTGGCCCAGTGCCAAGGCTGGCTGTCCAAGCACCTGCCGCACGTGGAGCGACGCGCCGTGTCGAGCAATGCCGAAGGCGCCCGCTTGGCCGCCTCCAACCCTGCTTGGGCCGCTTTGGCCAGCGAACGTGCTGCCAGCCAGTTTGGCCTGCACATCGTGCACCACGCCATCCAAGACGAAGCCTTCAACCGCACCCGCTTTGCCGTCATTTCGCTGCCCCAAACCCTGGCCACACCACCCGCCTCGGGCAAGGACTGCACCAGCTTGGTGGTGTCGGTGCCCAACCGCCCGGGTGCGGTGCACGACTTGCTGGTGCCCCTCAAAAACAACGGCGTGTCCATGACCCGCTTTGAGTCGCGCCCCGCCAAATCGGGCCAGTGGGAGTACTACTTCTACATCGACCTGCAAGGCCACATCAGCGAACCCCATGTGGCCGCTGCCTTGCAGGAGCTGCAAGGCCTGTGCGCGTTTTACAAGGTCCTGGGTTCTTACCCCGTCTCAGAATGAATTTCCAACGCCTGGCCCTGATTGGCTGCGGCCTGATGGGCGGCTCGTTTGCGCTGGCCTTGCGCGAAGCCGGTTTGGTGCAAACCATCGCAGGCTTCAGCGCCTCCGAAAAAACACGCCAACGCGCCCTTGAATTGAAGGTCATCGACCAGGCCTGCACCAGCGTGGCCGAGGCCGTGCAAGGCGCAGACCTGGTGCTGCTGGCCGTGCCCGTGGGCGCCATGCAGACCAGCTTTGCCGCCATGCGCGATGTGCTGCCTGCCAACGCTTTGCTGATGGATGTGGGCTCGACCAAATGCGATGTGATCGCTGCGGCCCAAGCCGCCTTGGGCGAGCGCCTGAGCTGCTTTGTGCCGGCGCACCCGATTGCAGGCAAAGAGGTCGCGGGCATCGAACACGCTGAAAGCACGCTCTACCAAGACCGCCGCACCATCCTCACGCCGCTGCCCAAAACCAGCATCCACCGCATGCAAGCCGCGCACGATGTGTGGACCGCCATGGGCAGCCATGTGAGCACCATGACGCCCGAAGCGCACGACGCCACTTTTGCAGCCGTGAGCCACCTGCCCCACATGCTGGCCTTTGCCGCTGTGAATGCCTTGACAGCGCAAACGCAAGGCGCGGCCTTTCTGGAAATGGCTGGCCCGGGCTTTCGGGATTTTTCGCGCATCGCCGCCTCAGATGCTTCGGTGTGGCGCGACATTTTGAGCGCCAACCACGCCGAAGTGCTGGCCCAAGTGGCGCACTTTCGCACGGCCCTCGACCAATTTGAAAACGCCTTGAAGCAAGGCGACAACGCCGCACTGCAGCAGCTGATTCAACAAGCCAGCGATGTGCGCTCGGCCTGGACCTTGCAGGCAGGCAACGCTTGCAACAAAGCCTCAGAAGACTGACCCCATGTTCTCCACCGCCTTCCTTGACCTTCCTGCGCTGCAAGGCGCGTCCGGCACCGTCACCCTGCCCGGCTCCAAAAGCATCTCCAACCGCGTGCTGCTGCTCTCGGCGCTGTGCCAAGGCACCACCGTGGTCCACGACCTGCTGGACTCGGACGACACCCGCGTGATGCTGGCTGCGCTGCGCCAACTGGGCTGCGGTGTCGAGGTGCAAGGCACCACCGTGACCATCACCGGCTTGGGCGGCCGTGCTTGGCCGAGCGAGGCGATTGAGTTTTTCATGGGCAACGCGGGCACGGCCATGCGCCCGCTCACCGCTGCACTGGCCGTGCAAGGTGGTGACTTCACGCTCAAGGGCGTGCCCCGCATGCACGAGCGCCCCATCGGCGACCTGGTGGACGCCCTGCGCGAGCTGGGCTGCGCCATCGACTACCTGGGCAATGAGGGCTTTCCGCCTTTGCGCGTTCGCCAGCCAGCTTTGCAACTGGACAAACCCATCCCCGTGCGCGGCGATGTGTCCAGCCAGTTCCTCACGGCGCTGTTGATGGCCCTGCCGCTGGCAGCCCAAGACCGCGCCATCACCATCGAGGTGGTGGGCGAGCTCATCAGCAAGCCTTACATCGAAATCACGCTCAACCTGCTGGCACGCTACGGCATCCAGGTCGAGCGCCAAGGCTGGGAACGCTTTGTGATTCCGGCGGGCAGTCGCTACCAGTCGCCGGGCAGCATCCACGTCGAAGCCGATGCGTCCTCTGCCAGTTACTTCATTGCGCTCGGTGCGATTGCAAAAGGCGATGGCATCCGCATCCAGGGCGTGGGTGCCGACTCGATCCAAGGCGACATCCGCTTCATGGACGCTGCTGAACAGATGGGCGCCAAAATCACCAGCGGTCCCAACTGGCTCGAAATCCAGCGCGGTGCTTGGCCCTTGAAAGGCATCACGCTCGACTGCAACCACATCCCCGATGCGGCCATGACCTTGGCGGTGATGGCGCTGTACGCCGACGGCCCCACAACGTTGCGCAACATCGCCAGCTGGCGCGTCAAGGAAACCGACCGCATCGTGGCCATGGCCGCCGAAAGCCGCAAGCTCGGCGCCACCGTCGAAGAAGGCCCTGACTGGATCACCATCCACCCCCTGCCCACCGGACAGTGGCAACGCGCCAGCATCCACACCTACGACGACCACCGCGTGGCCATGTGCTTCTCGCTGGCGGCTTTCAACGCCGACCAGGTCCCGGTGCGCATCGAAGACCCAAAGTGCGTCGCCAAGACCTTCCCGGACTACTTTGAAGCCCTGTTCTCGGTGGCGCACACGGCAGCCACCAACATCCCGGTCCTCTGCATCGACGGGCCCACGGCCTCGGGCAAAGGCACGCTGGCCAGCCGCGTGGCCGCGCAGCTGGGTTACCACTACCTGGACTCGGGCGCGCTCTACCGCGTGACCGCCCATGCCGCACTGCAAGCGGGCCTCACGCTGGAGGCGGCCGACGAAGCCCAAATCGCCAACCTTGCCCGCAGCTTGCCGGTGCGATTTGAAGGCGAGCAAGTGCTGCTCAACAACGTGGACGTGACCGATGCGATCCGCAGCGAACAAGGCGGCATGAACGCGTCCAAAGTGTCGGTTTTGCCCGCCGTGCGCGATGCGCTGGTCGATCTGCAGCACAGCTTTCAGCGCCTGCCCGGCCTTTTGGCCGACGGCCGCGACATGGGCACCGTCATCTTCCCGAATGCTCCTTTGAAGGTGTTTTTGACCGCCAGCGCGGCCCAAAGGGCCGAAAGACGCCATAAGCAATTGATTTCTAAGGGTTTTTCGGCTAATATCGACAGTCTTCGCGCTGACTTGGAAGCGCGCGACGCCCGGGACATGTCCCGCAGCGTGGCGCCCTTGCAGCCTGCGCAAGATGCCTTGCAACTGGACAACTCGTCCTTATCCATCGAAGCCTCGGTGGATAAGGTCCTGAACTGGTGGCAAGGCAGGCAAGTTTTTGGCGCTTGAGCGCCATCGTCTTGCAGCAGCCCGCTGACGCGGGCTGATTTGAAGGGTTCCACGTCGCTCCCCTCGTGCAGCATGCACACCGGCTTCGTGGATTTTGCTAACCAACCGCGGTTCACACCGCAAACCAATCGCCACAGTCAGCTCCTGGAAACGACGCATTCCGCGTTCGTCAGTCCTGTTTGTGGATGAGGAAATCACATGTCTGAATCTTTTGCCGCCCTCTTTGAGGAATCCCTGCAACGTACCGAAATGCGCCCTGGT
>NKIO01000092.1 GCA_002255935.1 Comamonadaceae bacterium PBBC2 | reverse complement strand
CCAGCCGCGCTGCGGTGGACGCGGGCTACGCGGCCAACGACCTGCAAGTGGGCCAGACCGGCAAGATTGTGGCGCCACAGTTGTATGTCGCTTGCGGTATCTCGGGTGCGATCCAGCACTTGGCGGGCATGAAGGACTCCAAGGTGATCGTGGCGATCAACAAGGACCCCGAAGCGCCGATCTTCAGCGTGGCGGACTTTGGCTTGGAAGCCGATTTGTTCGCCGCTGTGCCTGAATTGACCCAGGCCCTCTGATTCTTCAGAACATCGAAAAAGGCATCGTTCGCGATGCCTTTTTTGTACCCTCACACAGACTTACCGGAGACTTTCATGAGCTACACCGCACCCCTCAAAGACATGCTGTTCAACATCGAGCATTTGGCCCGCATCGACCAGATCGCGCAGATCCCCGGCTTTGAAGATGCCGGTCTGGAAACCGCCCAAGCGGTGCTCGAAGAGTGCGGCAAGCTCAACACGGAAGTCATCGCGCCGCTGAACTGGGAAGGGGACAAGAACCCGTCTTTCCACCACAGCGGCAACCAAGTCACGACCACACCGGGCTTCAAAGAAGCCTACAAGCAGTTCACACAAGGCGGCTGGCAAAGCCTGCAGCACCCTGCCGAGTTTGGCGGTCAGGGCCTGCCCAAAACCATCGGTGCGGCTTGCGGCGAAATGCTCAACTCGGCCAACATGAGTTTTGCCCTGTGCCCCATGCTGACGGACGGTGCAATCGAAGCGCTGCTCACGGCAGGCTCGGACGACATGAAGGCCAAGTACCTCGAAAAACTCATCTCGGGCGAGTGGACCGGCACCATGAACCTGACCGAACCCCAAGCGGGCTCGGACCTGGCGGCTGTGCGCACCCGCGCAGAACCCCAGCCCGATGGCACCTACAAAGTGTTTGGCACCAAGATCTACATCACCTATGGTGAGCACGACATGGCCGAGAACATCATCCATCTGGTGTTGGCCCGTGTGCAGGGCGCACCCGAAGGCGTCAAGGGCATCAGCTTGTTTGTGGTCCCCAAATTCATGGTCAATGGCGATGGTTCGCTGGGCGAGCGTAACGATGTGCACTGCGTCTCCATCGAACACAAGATGGGCATCAAGGCCAGCCCCACGGCGGTGCTGCAATACGGTGATCACGGCGGCGCCATCGGTTTCTTGGTTGGCGAAGAAAATCGTGGCCTCGAATACATGTTCATCATGATGAACGCGGCCCGTTATGCGGTGGGGGTGCAAGGCATCTCGATTGCCGAGCGTGCTTACCAGCATGCCGTGCAGTACGCCCGCGACCGCATTCAAAGCCGCCCTGTGGACGGCAGCTTGCCTGCCGCAGGCCCCATCATTCACCACCCCGATGTGCGCCGCATGCTCATGACCATGCGCGCCTACACCGAGGGCTGCCGTTCCTTGGCTTCAGTGGCCGCTGCCGCTTACGACGCGGCGCACCACCACCCCGATGCCGAAGTGCGCAAGCAAAACCAATCCTTCTACGAATTCATGGTGCCGCTGGTCAAAGGCTACAGCACCGAGATGAGCCTGGAAGTCACCAGCTTGGGCGTGCAGGTGCACGGCGGCATGGGCTTCATCGAAGAAACCGGCTGCGCTCAGTACTACCGCGATGCCAAGATCCTGACGATCTACGAAGGCACCACCGCCATCCAGGCCAACGATTTGGTGGGCCGCAAGACCTCGCGCGATGGTGGCCAGACCGCCAAAGCCTTGGCCGATCAAGTGGCGCAAACCGAGGCGCAACTGATCGCTTCGGGCAACGCCGACGCACTGGCCATGGCCAAGCGTTTGAAGGCTGCGCGTGAAGCGTTTGTGGACGTGGTCAATTTCGTGGCCGGCAACACCAAGGCCAAGCCCAACGACGTGTTCGCAGGCAGCGTGCCTTACCTGATGCTCACCGGCAACTTGATGGCGGGCTGGCAAATGGGCCGTGCCCTGTTGGTGGCTTTGTCCTCTGAGGCGCAGGCACAAGACGCGGCCTTCATGGCCAGCAAGGTCACCACGGCGCGTTTCTATGCTGACCACATCTTGTCCAAAGTGCCTGGCATCCGCGACAGCATCGTGGAAGGTGCTGGCAGCGTCACCGAATTGGCGCTGGACGCTTTCTGAAGCGGGGGTTGAATCTGTCGTGCGTGCAGGCTGTGCGCATGACAAGTTTCTCAAGTCAGGCTTGATCAGCTGTGCACGAATTTTCGCCAGCAGGGCTGGCTCCCACATCCAGAGCCGCGAAAGAGCCAGCGACCAGACCCGTGTAGGAGCCAGCCCTGCTGGCGATGTAATAGTTAGCCTCGAAACCCATGTAGGAGCCAGCCCTGCGGGCGATGCAATAGTTGGCCTCGAAACTCATGTAGGAGCCAGCCCTGCGGGCGATCAGATGCCATTGATTTGGCTCCCGCTGAGCTTGTCGCCCCGTCGACACCCTTTGACGCGTTTGTTCTTTCACAATAGACGGATCATTTTCTGGAGACCCCATGTCCAAGTTGCCCCCCGTTCTGGCGAACCTGCCATTTCCTGTCATCGCGTCCCCCTTGTTCATCATCAGCAACCCCAAGCTGGTGATCGAGCAGTGCAAGGCAGGCGTTGTGGGCTCCATGCCTGCCTTGAACGCGCGTCCTGCTGCGCAACTGGAAGACTGGTTGGCTGAAATCACCGAAACGCTGGCGGCCTACAACGCGGCCAACCCCGACAAGCCTGCGGCACCTTTTGCGATCAACCAGATCGTGCACAAAAGCAATGACCGCTTGGAACACGACATGGCCATGTGCGTGAAGTACAAGGTGCCGATCATCATCACCTCGCTGGGCGCGCGTGAAGAGATCAACCAAGCTGCACACAGCTACGGTGGCGTGGTGATGCACGACATCATCAACAACAAGTTCGCGCACAAGGCCATCGAAAAAGGCGCTGACGGCCTGATCGCCGTGGCGGCAGGTGCCGGTGGCCATGCGGGCGTCAAGAGCCCCTTTGCCTTGATCCAGGAAATCCGCCAGTGGTTCGATGGCCCGGTGGCCTTGTCGGGCTCGATTGCTTCGGGTGATGCCATTTTGGCGGCGCAAGCCATGGGTGCCGACTTTGCCTACATCGGCTCGGCCTTCATCGCCACGCAAGAAGCCCGCGCCGCTGAAGAGTACAAACAAGCCATTGTGGACAGCAACTCGGACGATATCGTCTACAGCAACCTGTTCACCGGCGTGCATGGCAATTACTTGGCGCCGTCCATCCGTGCAGCGGGCTTGGACCCGGACAACCTGCCCGAGTCGGACCCCAGCAAGATGAACTTTGGTGGTGACGCCAAAAAAGCCTGGAAAGACATCTGGGGCTGCGGCCAGGGCATTGGCGCGATCCAGTCGGTACAAAGCACAGCCGATCTGGTGGCTCAATTCAAGCGCGAATACCAAGCTGCTCGCGCCCGCTTGGCGCTTTGAGTTCAAGCGGTCCAGTCTCGACCCCCGCAGGCTCCCCGCGCATGTCGGGTCGGGCTTGGCTGCTGGACGTGCTCAAGGCGGTGGGCTGCGTGCTCATCGTCTTGCATCACCTGGCCTTTTACGGCCCGATGTCCGATGTGGTGATGCAAGTTTTCCCCGGTCTGATCGAGTGGCTGTATGACCGCGCTCGGCTGGCGGTTCAAATGTTTTTGGTGTGTGGCGGTTTCTTAACCGCGGCCAGCATGTCCAAAATGCAGGGCCTGACCGTGCAAAGTGGCTTGGTGCTGTTGTGGCGACGGTATCTGCGCTTGGTGTTGCCCTTGTTGGCGGCCTTGAGTGGGGCCGTGTTGGTGTCCGAAATCGTTCGACCTGGGTTTGATCACCCCTCTTTATCGGCCTTGCCCAGCTGGTCGCAGGCCTGGGCACATGTGGCCTTGTGGCAGCACCTGCTCAACATGGAGGCCTTGTCGGCGGGCGTTTGGTACGTGGCCATGGACTTTCAGTTGTACGCCACGGCCTTGGTGGTTTTTTACGGGGCTCAAAGGCTGGCTGCGCGATCCGTGGCGGAGCCTGCGGTGTGGCGACAGCGCTTGTGGTTTTTGCTCACGGCCGGTTCGCTCTTGTGGTGGAGCGGCAACGAAAGTTTGGACGATTACGCCGTGTATTTTTGGGGCAGCTACGGCCTGGGGTTTTTGGCTTTCAAAAGCCGCGACATCGGCTTTTCACGCAAGACCTGGGCCTTGGTGATTCTGATGGGCATGCTGTCCTGGCTCTTGGATCCCCAATGGCGACTGGTCACGGCATTGTCTGTGGCGGCATTGCTGGCCAGAGCGCCTCAAACATGGCTGCAAGCCCCCCGCATGCACACGCGCTGGGTCCGGGCGGTGCAGTGGGTGTCGCAACGCTCGTATTCCATTTTTGTGGTCCATTTTGCGGTGAGCTTGGCGGTCAATGCCATGGTCACGCATGTTTGGCCCGAGCAACTGTGGCCCAACGGTTTGGGCATGTTGGCCTCTTTGGGCTTGTCCTTGTGTGCGGGTGCGGCGCTGTACAAGTGGGTTGAACAAGCCCAACCCAGTCTGCAGCGCTGGGCCGTATGGGTCGCGGTGTTCATGGCCAGCGTGACGCTGGCCATGAAGATCAACGGCCTGGCCGGCTGAGCGGCATCAGGCGGCCCACTCAGGCAGCCGCTTTGACCTTTTCGGTGATGTAGGCCAAGGCTTCCTCCACCTGGTCGATCAGGATCAGACACAGATCGCCTTGCGCAAGGCGGGCCAGCGCTTTGTCAATGGCGTTGAATTCGCCCTGGATGTCTTCGACATGGCTGGTGCGGGCAGCGCCTTGCAGGCCTTCACGCAAGAGCTTGAGCACCTCGCCGTCGGCACGGCCGCGCTGGCAGGCGTCCTGGTAGAGCAGCACATCGTCAAAAGCCGCGCCCAGAATCTGGGTCTGGTCGCGGATGTCTTGGTCGCGCCGATCGCCTGCACCGCTGATCACCACCACGCGTTTTTTGGCGGGCATGTTGTCCACCGCCTGCACCAGCGCCTGAATGGCGTCCGGGTTGTGGCCGTAGTCCGCGATCAAAGTGGCACCTTTGTAATCGAACACATTGAAGCGGCCAGGCACGCCCTGGATGTCGCTGATGAAAGTCGACAGGCCTTGCGCTATCGCATCCCAAGGCACGTCTACGGCCCAGGCGGCGCCGACAGCGGCCATCACGTTTTCGGTTTGAAAGCCGATCTGTCCTTGTCGGGTCAGCGGCACATTGGCCAGCGGAATGCGGAAAATCTGTTTGCCCTTTTGGGCCACGATGTCGCCGTCATCGGTGTAGACCACCCGTTTGCCTTGGGCGCGGTGCGCGGCCAACACGGGTTGGTGCATGTCGAGTGCAAAGAAGGTCACATCGCCGGGGCAGTGGTGCGCCATGGCCACCACAGCCGGGTCGGCCGCATTGAGCACGGCCATGCCCGTGGGCTCGACGTTGAGCACGATCACGCGCTTGAGCACCGACAGGTCTTCGAGCGTGGTGATGTAGTTCAGGCCCAGGTGGTCACCCGCGCCCAAATTGGTGACGATGGCCACTTTGCAACGGTCAAAGGCCTGGCCTTCGCGCAGCAAGCCGCCACGGGCGGTCTCGAACACGGCCGCGTCCACATCGGGGTGCATCAGCACATTGCGGGCGCTGCGTGGGCCGCTGCAGTCGCCCGAATCGGTCTGGCGGCCATTGACGTAAACACCATCGGTGTTGGTCATGCCCACGCGCAAGCCCTGGGTGCGCAGCAGGTGTGCGGTCAGGCGCACGGTGGTGGTTTTGCCGTTGGTGCCGGTCACGGCGATCACGGGCACACGGCCGCTGTCGCCATCGGGGTACATGTGGTCGAGGACAGCTTTGCCCACGTCACGGCCTTTGCCGTACGAGGGGCTGATGTGCATGCGCAGGCCAGGGGCGGCATTCACCTCGACAATGCCGCCGTTTTGCTCTTCGAGCGGGCGCATCACCGATTCGCACACCACGTCCACACCGCAAATGTCCAGGCCCACCATTTGGGCGGCCTCGATCACACGGGCGGCCACTTCGGGGTGCACATCGTCGGTCACATCGGTGGCGGTGCCGCCAGTCGACAGGTTGGCGTTGTTGCGCAAAATCACGCGGCGACCCTTGACGGGCACCGATTCAGGCTCTAGCCCTTGCTCGTGCAAACGACCGATGGCGATGTCATCGAATCGGATTTTGGTGAGCGACGTGGAGTGCCCCGTGCCCCGGCGTGGATCGGCGTTGACCTGGTCCACCAGTTGGCGCACGGTGTGCTTGCCGTCACCCACCACCAAGGGCGGTTCGCGGCGGGCCGCGGCCACCAGTTTGTTGCCCACCACCAGCAGGCGGTAGTCGTGGCCTGGCAGGAATTTTTCGACCAAGACCACGCCGTAACGCACAGCGGTGGCGTAAGCCGCGTCAAACGCCGCACGGTCGGTGATGTTGACCGACACGCCTTTGCCTTGGTTGCCGTCTTGGGGTTTGACCACGACGGGCAAACCGACTTCGAGGGCGATGGCCCAGGCTTCTTCGAGGCTGCCCGAGGGTCGGCCCATGGGAACAGGCACACCCGCGGCGTGCAAAAGGCTCTTGGTCAGGTCTTTGTCTTGGGCGATGGATTCGGCGATGGCGCTGGTGCTGTCGATTTCTGCGGCCTGGATGCGGCGCTGCTTGGCGCCCCAGCCAAATTGCACCAAGCTGCCGTCGGTCAAGCGCCGAATGGGCACGCCCCGCGCCAGAGCAGCGTCCACGATGGCGCCCGTGGAGGGGCCCAGGCGCACGTCTTCATTGAGTTCATGCAACTGCGCAATGGCCGCTTCCAAATCGTAGCCTGCGCCAGTGATGGCTGCTTTGCACAACTGCTCGGCCAGATCCAGCGCCAAGCGGCCGACCGATTCTTCGGAGTACTCCACCACCACTTGGTAGACCCCAGCCTCTTGGGTGGGCGTGGTGCGGCTGAACGAGACGGGGCAACCCGCTTGCGTTTGCAGGCCTAAGGTGACCTTTTCCAGGGCGTGCGCCATGGAAATCGTCTGGCCTGGACGCATGCTGTCAAAGGGTCCGACTTCGGGGAAGATGCGGCGCAGTTGCTGCTCGATCGGGTGCTGAGGGCTCAGACCCTGCTCGTCAGGCGTGCAGGTGATGATGACTTCGATGGCCGTGTGGCGGCTCCACAAGTTGGGGCCGCGCAAGGCGCGAATTCGGGACACTTCCATGAAGAGGGGTTCCTGTTGTTCTTCTGAAGCCGTATCAGACGGCTGGGGTTTGGCCGTAGCTCTTGACACCGGCGCGGATCAAATCGGCGCCCATGTCCATGGCCCATGCGGCGCAAGCGGCAATCAACATGTCATTTTGACTGAGGGAATGGTTTTTCAGCAGGCGCGCCACGGCGGGGCGCTGAATCGACAACACGGCTTGTTCTTTGGCTTCCAGGGCCAGGATCAATTGGCCATCACGCCAGAATCCGACGCGTCCCCCTTCTGCCCGGTGGGCAGCAAGGCGTGGCTCGGCTTCGTCATGGGCGTACAAAATCACGCCACCGTCGCTGTATTGGGCCAAATCGGCCACGGCTTCATCGGCTGCATTGAGCACGGCAAAACCGGTGCTCAGCACCAGATCAATCTGGGTGCGGATGTAGCTGGGCATCTTTTCGTCGGGGCCGGGGTAGAGGTCTTCCAAGGGCGCTGCCTTGGGCATGCTGGTGACGATGCCCACTTGGCAGCGGTCATAGGGCAGGCCTTGGGTCAGCAGACGGCGGGCATCGCTTTCAAAGACGGCCGCTTGCACCGAGCGGTTGACCAGCAAACGCTCGGCTTGGTCAAAGTCCATGGCGTTGCGCGTTTGCAGGCAACGCTGGTTCATATACAGGCCATCGGCGCAGGCCAGGCCGGTGTACAAGCCTTGCAGGTGCAAGAGCCAGGCGATCAGTTTGGCACTGCGGGTGGTGTCGCCGTCGCCCATGATGCCGACCACCGGAATGCGACCGGTCTCGTTGGCGGGGATCAGGTGCTGCGCAATGGCTTCGCCCACGGGACGGGCTTGACCCTCGGCCGGGTTCAGGTGCATCAGCAAGCTCGGGCCGGCATTGACTTCCACCACCACGCCTTGGTCGGCCAGGGGCTGGCGGATGTCGGGGGTGACCACGTCCACACCGGCAATGTCCAAGCCCACCATGCGGGCGGCCAGCACGGCTTGGGCGGCCACATCGGGGTGCACGATGTCGGTCACGTCGGTGGTCATGTTGCCGGTGCGTTTGACCAAGACGGTTTGGCCCGCAGCGGGCACGCTGTCGGGGGTCAGGCCCTGGCGGGCCAGTTCCAGCACTTCGGGGCTGTTCTCGCGCAGCTTGACCAGCTCCAGCGGCAAGCTGCCGTCGCTGCCGCGACGGGGGTCGGCGTTGATTTGCAAATTGACCAAGTCGCGCACGCTGTGTTGGCCGTCGCCGATCACGCTGGCGGTTTCTCCTCGGCTGGCGGCCACCAGGCGGTCGCCCACGACCAAGAGGCGGTGCTCCGAGCCGCGAATGAAGCGCTCGACAATGACTTCGCTGCCTTGCGCCAAGGCAATGGCGTAGGCTGCTTCGACGTCGGCTTGCGTGCTCAGATCAAGTGAAACACCACGGGCGCGGTTGCCATCGCTGGGCTTGACGCACACGGGCAGGCCAATGTCCTGGGCCGCGGCCCAAGCCGCAGCGGGACTGTCTACCACCTGGCCTTCGGGCACGGGCACGCCGCACATGGCCAGCAGGTTCTTGGTCAAGTCTTTGTCTTTGGAGATGCCTTCAGCGATCGCACTGGTGCGGTCGGTCTCGGCCGTCCAGATCCGGCGTTGGTTCACGCCATGGCCCAGCTGCACCAAATTGCCCGCGTTCAGGCGGATGTAGGGCACACGGCGCTCGTAAGCTGCTTCGACGATGCTGGCCGTGCTGGGGCCCACATACAGGGCGTCGACCATGTCTGTCAGTTGGGCGATCGCGCCTTGCACGTCGTAGGGCGTGTCATGGATGGCGGCCAAGATCAGTTCACGGGCCATTTCCAGTGAGCTTCGGCCCACGGTTTCGTGGTCGGTGCGCACGACCACCTTGTAAACGCCACGGGGCCCGGCTTCGCGAGCCTTGCCAAAGCTCATCGCCATGCCCGCGCGGCTTTGCAGCTCGAGGCTGACGTGCTCGAGGATGTGACCCGCCCAAGTGCCGGTGTCCAAACGTTGAAAGAAACCACCACGCACACCGGGCGTGCAGTAGTGCTCGATCATCTGGGGCAACCAGGCTTTGAGCCGGTCATTGAAGCCAGGCAGCAGGTTGGAGGGGAAGTCTTCCAGCTCGCCAATGTCGATCAAGGCTTCGATGACCGAGCGGTAAGTCCAGATGTTGGGCCCGCGCAGATAAGTCATGCGCAGGAATTGGATGTTTTTGGCGCTCATGGATGGAGGGGGCAGCGATACAATGATCGGCCGGTCAAGGCAGCGGCCCAAGTGTTGACAAGAAGCTCAGGATTCAAAAAAAACATGGGCAGTTTTGTTGCAGTCTTTGGCCAAATCAATGGTTGTTTTTTCTCGACTCGCCGAAATGGCGTGTGGGGCACTTAGCGGTTCACCTTCATGACTCCAACACCTTCTTCAGTTTTGCCGCGTTCGGTGGTTCCGGATGCTTGGCAGGCCGAGGTTTCTTCGCATCTTCAATCAGAAGAAAACGTTTCAGCTTGGCTGGAGGTTGACCTCGATGGGGAACTGCTGTTTGCGAAAAATGTCATTATTTTGACCGATCGGCGGGTTTTATCACCCGGTCATGCAGAAAAAAGTTGGCAAAGCTGGCCTTTGCAGCCCGATTTGGCCCTGAAACTCAATGACCATGCGGGTGTGGGCACCCTGGAGCTGACCCACACGGGGGGCCGTTTGGCCGTTTGGCGCTTCACCTTGGGTTTGCAATCGGCTGTGGCCCGCTGGGTCAGCCAATTCGAAAACCAGATGGCCCAACTGGCCAGCGATGGCCGTCCCTTGCAAAAGGCCTTGTCTGTGTCGGTTTGCCCGGTGTGTCAGGCCGTCATGCGCGAAGACGACGACGAGTGCCCCAGCTGCGGCCGCGAAGACCTGGCACCGCCCTCGACCTGGACCCTGCTCAAGCTGTGGCGCTTTGCCAAGCCCTACAAGCGCTCCTTGCTGGGGGGCTTTGTGCTGACACTGGCCTCGACGGCGGCCACCTTGGTGCCGCCGTACCTGACCATGCCGCTGATGGACGACATCCTGATTCCGTACCAGAACGGCGCACCGATTGACCCCCAGTTGGTCTCCCTGTACCTGCTGGGCCTGTTGGGTGCGGCCATGCTGGCTTGGGTCTTGGGTTGGGCCAAAACCTACATCCTGGCGCTGGTGTCCGAGCGCATCGGTGCCGACTTGCGCACCACCACCTACGAGCATTTGCTCAAACTCTCGCTGGAATACTTTGGCGACCGGCGCACCGGCGATCTGATCGCCCGCATCGGCAACGAAACCGACCGCATCAACGTGTTCTTGTCTTTGCATCTGCTCGACTTTGCGACCGATGTGCTGATGATCATGATGACCGCGGTCATCTTGTTCACCATCAACCCGACGCTGGCCATGGTGACCTTGCTGCCGCTGCCCTTCATCGGCTGGTTGATCCATGTGGTGCGCGAGCGCCTGCGCACTGGCTTTGAAAAGATCGACCGCGTTTGGGCCGAAGTGACCAATGTGCTGGCCGACACCATCCCCGGCATCCGCGTGGTCAAGGCCTTTGCCCAGGAAGACCGCGAAGCCACCCGTTTCAAGGACGCCAACCGCCACAACCTGATGGTCCACGCCC
>NKIO01000091.1 GCA_002255935.1 Comamonadaceae bacterium PBBC2 | reverse complement strand
CCCCCGGCCTTGCCATCCAAGGCTTCACCGCCCCTCTGTCCTTGTCCCAGTTCAAGCTCATCGCGTTTGACATGGACTCCACGCTCATCAGCATCGAGTGCATCGACGAGATCGCCGACGCGGTGGGCCGCAAAGCCGAAGTGGCGGCCATCACCGAGGCCGCCATGCGCGGCGAGATCACCGATTTCAAAGAAAGCCTGCGCCGCCGCCTGGCGCTGCTCAAGGGCGTGACGCTGGCCGACATGGAACGCGTTTACACCGAGCGCCTGAAAATCAACCCCGGCGCGGCCGAGCTGATCGCCGCTTGCCAAAAGGCGGGCATGAAGGTGCTGTTGGTGTCGGGCGGTTTCACTTTCTTCGCGGAGCGCGTGAAAGAACGTCTGAACATCGACTTTGCCCGTTCCAACCAACTGGAGATCGTGGCTGGCGAGCTCACGGGCGGTCTGGTCATGCAAAGCTGGGGCGACATTTGTGATGGTGCCGAAAAGCGCCGCACCTTGCTCGAAGTGGCTTCGCTGATGGGCATTGAGCCCCACGAGTGCATCGCCATGGGCGACGGGGCCAACGACCTGCCCATGATGGGCGTGTGTTCAGACGCGGGTGGTTTGTCGGTGGCCTACCACGCCAAACCCAAGGTGCGTGAGCAGGCCATGGTGGCCATCCAAGAAGGCGGCTTGGACCGCTTGCTGGAAGTCGTCAAGCCCTGAGCAGCCCCCACAAGACCACGGTCCTTGCAGCCAAAGCGAAGACCATCGCCCAACACAGTTGGGCTCCCACAAAACCTGGAACTACCGCCATCCGTAGGAGCTGAACTCCGTTCGGCGATTCTTCAAACCGGCATGGGCCTCAAGCCATCGCCCAACACAGTTGAGCTCCCACAAAACCCCGAACTTACCCCATACGTGGGAGCTGAACTGTGTTCGGCGATTCTTCAAACCGACAAGGGCTCAACCCATCGCCCAAAACAGTTGAGCTCCCACA
This sequence comes from Comamonadaceae bacterium PBBC2, assembly GCA_002255935.1. GTDB lineage: Bacteria > Pseudomonadota > Gammaproteobacteria > Burkholderiales > Burkholderiaceae_C > Limnohabitans_A. The sequence continues at coordinate 10,197 of NKIO01000091.1, read as the reverse complement.
AAACCCCGAACTTGCCCCAGCATTGGGAGCCAGCCCTGCTGGCGATTCAGCTTTCCCATCAGGCTGAAGACAGGCCCATGTCAGCGACGCAATGGCCGCAAAAGGTCCTTCAGACCGTTGTGGTCGATCTCCTGCATGAGTTGCAGCAAGCGGCCGACCTCGCCCTTGGGGAATCCCTCGCGCGCAAACCAGTTGAGGTAGTTGCCGGGCAAGTCGGCGATCAGCACGCCCTTGTGCTTGCCAAAGGGCATGGGCGTGTTGACGAGTTTGAGCAGATCTTCGGCTTGCATGCCTGTGCCCTCAGGCCTGGCCCCAAAGCCATTCACGGACCCGCGCATGGAAGGCTTCGGGACGCGAGACCATGACCCAATGCCCGCAAGGCAAGCCCTGCACCGCGCTGCCGGGCGTGGCGCAGACCTTTTCCAGCCATTGGGCCGAATGGAACATGAAGGGTTTGCGTTCGCCATAAACAAACAGCAGGGGCATGGGCAGCCGGATTTGCGCCGCGCCCTTGAAGCCGCCCGCCGTGCCGAACCACTGCATGGCGTAGGGGTAGTTCATTTGGTGGGTGATGCACTCTGGCTCGGTCGGGCAGCGCAGCCAGCGGGCCATGGCGCGGGTCATGCGGGTGCCCTGACGGCCACCGACTTTCCAGGCCAAGGCCAGCCAGACCTGATAGCCCATCACCGACAGTTTTTCCTTGGCGCCCCAGCTGCGCAACAAGGGGCCCGAGTTGTGATCCCCCACGTCCACCGCCACCACGCGGGCCACCCGCTCGGCGTGGCGCATGGCGAACTCATAACCAAAAATGCAGCCCCAGTCGTGCAGCATCAGCGTCACAGGCTGTTCGGGGCTGATGCGGTCCACGATCTGGCGCAGCAGCTGGCACATGTCGTCGAGGCTGGTCGATGAAGGACCGGTCTCAAAGCCCGGCAGCGTGATCCGAGCACAGGTGGCGCGGTCTTGCAGCGCGGCCACGGTGCCATCCCAAAGGGCTCGGGTGTCGGGCCAGCCGTGCAACATGAGGATCACCTCATCGCCCTGCCCTTGCAGCCAGACCTCGGTGCCGTTGACGGTGATGCAAAGTTCAGTGCTCATGGTTTTGATGGGTCAGTGTGTTGGCAAATGAGGTCGAGAATTTCAGCGCAACCATCGCCAGCAGGGCTGGCTCCTACATGGATCTCGCCATTTTGTAGGCGCTTTCCCTGCAAGCGATCACGTGCAGGCCCAAGGCCCCCACATCGCCAGCAGGGCTGGCTCCTACAAAACAAGGGCGTGATCAAAGCGCCTTGGCCAGACGCGCGACGCCTTCGAGGATTTTGTCCTCGCCCACGGTGGCAAAGCTCAGGCGGAAGGTCGCGTGGTCGGGGTTGGCGCAGAAGAACGGTGTGCCGGGCACGAAGGCCACGCCGTTGTCAATGGCGCGTTTGGCAAACGCATTGCCGTCGGCCACTTTGCCGCCAGCGCCCGTCAGGCGCGCCCACACAAACAAGCCGCCCTGGGGTTGCACAAACTCGACCGCATCGCCCAATTCGCGGCGCAGCGCGTCGCCCATGGTTTGGGCACGTTTTGCATAGACGGCGCGCACATTGTCCAAGGTGGCAGGCATGCGGCCAGCCTTGAGGTATTGCGCGGCCGTGGCCTGGGCAAAGGTGCTGGTGTGCGCGTCGCTGAACTGCTTGCACATGGTGGCGCGGGCCAACAATTCGGCGGGCGCGATCATCCAGCCCACGCGCAGACCGGGTGACAACACTTTGGAGAGCGACCCGCAATGCACCAACAGCTCACGGCTGCCGGGCACGGATGCGCTCATGGCCAGCAAGCTGGGTGGTGGCGCTTCACCAAAGTACAGGTCGCCATAAGGGTCATCTTCGACGATCAGGGTCTGGTGCTTGACGGCCATCTCGAGCACCTGTTGGCGGCGCTCAGCGCTGAGCAAGGCGCCACTCGGGTTGCCAAAAGTGGGGATCAGGTACACAAACTTGGGCTTGTGCTCGGCGATCAGCTTTTCCAGCTCGTCGGTCTTGACGCCATGGCCGTCGACTGGGGCGCTGATGAGTTCGGCCCCATACAAACGAAAGCACTGGATGGTGGCCAAAAAGGTCGGGCCCTCCACGATCACCTTGTCGCCGGGGCTGATCATGGTTTTGCCGATCAAGTCCAGCGCCTGCTGGCTGCCGGTGGTCACGATCAGCTGGTCGGGGGCCACATCTTTGGCGCCCTTTTGGGCCATGAATTGGGCCAGTTGCTCGCGCAGCGGGCCAAAGCCTTCGGTCGCGCCGTATTGCAGGGCTGCGCCGGGGTCTTGCGCCAGCGCGGCATTGCTGGCTTCGCGGATACCGTCCACGTCGAACATGGCGCTGTCAGGAAAGCCCCCTGCAAAGCTGATGATGCCGGGCTTGCCCAAGAGCTTGAACAGCTCGCGGATGGCGGAGGTTTCGACGTTGTTCAGGCGATCGGCGAACTGCAAAGGCATGGTGTATCTTCCGTGTTGACTTGGCCGACATTTTGCCAACATCCCAAAGCCCATGAACGCCTCACAGATCGAATCTTTTTTTGCCACCCTGCAAGCGGCCAACCCCATGCCCGTGACCGAGCTGGAATACACCAGCGTGTTTGAGCTGCTGGCTGCCGTTCTCTTGTCGGCCCAGGCCACCGATGTGGGCGTGAACAAGGCCACGCGCAAACTGTTTCCGGTGGCAGGCACACCGCAAAAGATTTTGGACTTGGGTCTGGAGGGGCTGGAGGGCTACATCAAGACCATCGGCTTGTACCGCAGCAAAGCCAAACACCTGATGCAGACCTGCCAAATTTTGGTCGAGCAGCACGGCGGTCAGGTGCCCCGCACCCGCGAAGCCTTGGAAGCCCTGCCCGGCGTCGGTCGTAAAACCGCCAATGTGGTGCTCAACTCGGCCTTTGGCGAGCCCACCATGGCGGTGGACACGCACATCTTTCGTCTGGGCAATCGCACGGGCTTGGCCCCCGGCAAGACGCCACTCGAAGTCGAGCAAAAGCTGCTCAAACGCATCCCGGCCAAATACCTGGTCGATGCCCACCACTGGCTGATCTTGCACGGGCGCTATGTATGCCAGGCCCGCAAACCGCAGTGCGCGCAATGTGCGGTGGCGGCATGTTGCGACTTCAAGCCCAAAACGCTTTGATTGGCCACTCACAAAGACTACTTTGGTAGTCTTGTTGAGCCATGGGGCCGCCGACCCGACAGGTAAAATCAAACCCCAAGAAAAGACGCGTTTGCGTCCCGTGCCCTGAGCGGCACACCCCTTCCGCTTGCAAGACCTTAAGCAAGGTGCGCACATCGCCCAAGCCAATTGGGAGCGGCCAATTTGCCAATCGATTCCAAACCGACACGTCCATGACGCGAGCCCTGCCGCGTGCCCACCTGCACAGTTCCAAGCTTGTGCGTTTTCTGAGCGAAAACGCCATGCTCGAGGCTGTCCAGCCCTCGGAAGATGTGGGCCAGAAATTGGGCGACTGGTTGGACTTTCGCCAAGCCATTGCCCTGCACGGCCTGCTCAACCCCGAATCGCCCGCCGAGCAGGCCATGCCCGCGCACCAGCGCCGCGCCAGCCTGATGACGCCGGAGGCTTTGACGCGGCATTTCGACAAAGTCAAAGCTTCGTTGGAGCAATCCATCGGGCAAGGCGCGCCATCGGGCACGGGCCTTGCACGCATCGAGATGCCGCCAGCCACTCTGGACGAGCCGCTGGAGCCCAAGATCGCGTTTGAGCCCTACCGCCGCTTTTATGCAGCGCACCAGCGCCAAATGGAAACCCAGGTGCGCACCCTGCGCTCGCAATTGCGCGGGCAGTTGGCCAAAAGCACACCCGCCTTGCAACAGCTGGTCGCGCTGGATGCCAGCTTTGAAAACATCCTCAGCGAGCGCGAAGCGATGCTGCTGGGCAAAGTGCCCAAGCTGCTCGAAAAACGCTTTTCGCAAGCCCTCAAACAACACCTCAAAAAGCAGGCCGAAGCCAGCGCCGAAGACGCCGCTGCGCCTCGGCTCAAGCCCGATGCCTGGCTCTGGCCATGGCGCCAGCAATTGCGCACGGCCTTGCTGGCCGAGCTGGACACCCGGCTGCAGCCAGCCCTGGGTTTGCTTGAAGCATTCAACCAAGAAAGCACGTCTCCCCCATGAACCGACTGAGTCGAAATTCGTTCCTGATCGCCTTTGGGCTTGGCGCACTGGCCGTGCTGTGGGTCGCAGCCGCTGTGGCCAGCAGCCACTTTTTGGTGCTGGTGATGACCGCCGTGATTGGCGCGGTGTATGTATTCGGTGCACAAGAGCTGCGCCATCACCGCGAAGGCACCCGCGCCCTGGACCAGGCCCTGAGCAACATACCGGCTGATTTGCACAACCTGAACGACTGGCTGATCACCCTGCCCGCCACTTTGCAAAATCCGGTGCGCCAACGCGTGGAAGGCGAACGCCAAGGCCTGCCGGGTCCTGCGCTCACGCCCTACTTGGTCGGCCTGTTGGTCATGCTGGGCATGCTGGGCACCTTCTTGGGCATGGTGGTCACGCTCAACGGTGCGGTGTTTGCCCTGGAAGGCTCCAGCAACGTGGCAGGCATCCGCGCTGCGTTCTCCGAGCCCATCAAAGGCCTGGGCTTGGCCTTTGGCACCTCGGTGGCTGGTGTGGCCACCTCGGCCATGCTGGGCTTGATGAGCAGCCTGGCCCGCCGCGAACGCGCCCAAGTCGGCCAGCGCCTGGACAGCTGCTTGGCCCGCGAACTGCGCGATTTTTCACTGGCCTACCAGCGGCAAGAAACCTTCAAAGCCTTGCAACAACAATCGCAAGCTTTGCCCCAAGTCGTGCAGCAGCTGCAAGCCATGATGGCGCAAATGGCCGAGACCAGTGCGCAAATCAACGAGCGCCTGATGGCCAACCAGCAAAGCTTCCACCAAGAAGTGCACACCGCCTACACAGGTCTCGCCCAGTCGGTGGACCAATCGCTGCGCACCAGCCTGAGCCAAAGCATGCAAGTGGCCAGCGACGGCATCCGCCCCGTGGTGCAAGCGACCATGAGCCAGCTGGCCGAACAAGCCCAGAGCATGAACGATCAGCTCATGCGCAACACCCAACAACAGCTGACCGAACTCAACACCCAGTTCAGCGCCACCGCTTCGGGCGTGGCGCAGACCTACAGCACCGCCTTGGCTCAGCACGAGGCCAGCAGCACCGGCATGCTCGAACGCGTTGGCCAAACGCTCGACGGTTTCAGCCAAACTTTTGAGCAACGCAGCCAAGCCCTCTTGGCCCACATGCAAAGCGCCCAAGCCGAGCAGCAGGCACTGCAAGGCAGCGCCGACCAACAGCGCTTGGAGGCCTGGAAAGCCTCGCTCGAGCGCATGGCCGCAGCGCTGGGCAGCCAGTGGCAGGCCTCAGGCAGCCAGACGCTGGCCCAGCAACAAGTCATCTGCGACACCCTGACGCAGACCGCACAGGCCATCACCACCCAGGTGCAAAACCAGGCCAGCCAGACCCTCGCTGACATCCAGCGCGTGCACAGCGAGCGTGAAGCCGCCGACCAAGTGCGTCTGGACGGCTTCAAGGCCTCGCTCGAAAGCACGGCCACCGCACTGGGCCAGCAGTGGCAGACAGCGGGTGCGCAAACCCTGGCGCAGCAGCAAGCCATCTGCGACACCTTGACGCAAACCGCACACGACATCAGCACCCACACCCAGACGCAGGCCACACAAACGCTGGCCGAGGTCACCCGCCTCATGGCCAGCAACGAAGAGCTGATGCGCGCACGCATCGCCTCCGAAGCGCAGTGGGTGCAACAACACACCCTGCGCTCAGAAGAACTCAGCGCCCTGCTGCGCACCGAGTTGTCGGCCCTGCGCGAGGCCGAAGACGCACGCGGGCAAGCCGCTGTGGCCCGTTTGAGCGAGTTGCAAACCGAGGTGACCGCGCACCTGAGCACCTTGGGCACGGCACTGGAAGACCCGATCACCCGCCTGATCGAAACCGCTTCTGAAGCCCCCAAAGCGGCCGCCGAAGTCATTGGCCAGTTGCGCCAAGAAATTTCGGTCAGCGTGGCCCGCGACAACGCCCTGCTGGAAGAGCGCGCCCGCATCATGGAGACCCTCAGCCATTTGCTGGATGCGATCAACCACGCGTCGACCGAACAACGCAGCGTGATTGACAACCTGGTCAGCTCATCGGCCGCCTCCTTGAACCAGGCCAACAGCCAGTTCATCGAGCATGTGAGCAGCGAGTCGGCCAAGCTGGGCGACATCGCCGCGCAAGTGACTGCCAGCGCGGTGGATGTGGCCACCTTGGGCGAGACCTTCAGCTTTGCGGTGCGCTCGTTCAACGAGACCAACGAAAAGCTCATGGCCAATTTGCAGCGCATCGAGCAGGCGATGGACAAGACCATGACCCGCAGCGACGAGCAACTGGCCTACTACGTGGCCCAGGCCCGAGAGATCATTGACCTGAGCATCACCTCGCAAAAAGACGTGCTGGAAACGCTGCAACAACACGCCGCGCAAGGAGCCGCTTGATGCTGGACAAGGACGAAGACCTCGAGTCGTCCTCGCCGGTCTGGATCTCGTTTGCCGACCTGATGACGGGCTTGTTGGGGGCTTTTGTGCTGCTGCTGGTGGGCGTCATGGCCGCGCAACTGGACATGGCCACACGCTTGGAAGCCGAGGTGGAAAAACGCCAGGTCGAGGAACAAAAACGCCAATCGCTGGAAAAGGCCTTGGCCGTTCCGCTGGCCAGTGGCCGCATCACCTTGAACAACGGGCGCATCGGCATCAGCGGCAAGCTCTTGTTTGAGCTGAACTCCGACAAGCTCGAAACGGAAGGCCGCAAGCTGCTCAAGAGCTTGGTGGTGCCACTGCGCAGTTATTTGCAGTCACGCGACGAAATGCTGATGGTCAGCGGCTTCACCGATGACCAAAGCATCAAGAGCCGCAACCGCCAATTCGATGACAACTGGGAGCTGTCGGCACAACGTGCTTTGACGGTGACGCGCACCCTGATCGAAGAAGGCATGCCCTCGTCGATGTTGTTTGCCGCCGCTTTTGGCCAAGAACAACCTTTGGTGGCCAACACCAACGAAAAAGCCCGCGCCCAAAACCGCCGCGTGGAAATGGCCCCGGTGCCCAAAACCAGCAGTACGGCCAAGCCATGACGCCAGAGTCCTTGCCGCCAGACCTGATGGCCCTGCAAGCCTCGCTTGAGGCCGCAGGTGCTGCACGGCTGGACGCGGTGGGCTGGCATTACATCGAATTGCTCAGCCAGCGCACTCGCGCACACCGTGGCCCCGCGCAACAGCTGCTGAGCGACAAGCTCCAAACGCGCTTGGAAGAATTCAAACGCCGTTGGGACGGCGCGCAAACCCCAGCCCAGGCGGCGCCATCTGCCAGCGCTCAGTCACCATTGGCCACCCTGCTGGCAGACATGGCGCAGCATGCGCCGACAACGGCCACAGCCCCAACGGCGTTGTCGGTCAAACCATCGGCTTGGCGGGCAGAAAGCCCCAGGGTTCAGCAGTTCAAGAAACAGCTGGGCAAGATCAGTGTGCAAAAACAGGTCAAGCAAGCGATTGCCCTGGCGCCCCAAAACGCGGGACCCATCAACTCGCACATGCTGGTGTTGCGATCTTTGGGTTTGATGCGGGATGCCTCACCGGACTACCTGAACCGGTTCATCACCTATGTGGACACCTTGCTCTGCCTTGAAGAAGCCGGCAAGGTTTCGGCGCCGCCGAAGAAAGCGTCTTCGACCGCCAAACCGAAGAAATGAGCTCAGCGGCCCAATTGGGCCAAAGCGGCTTGCAAACCGGCCAAGCCACCCACGCGCTGGTCGTTGATGAAAATCTGCGGCATCTGGCGCACCGAAGGACCGCACTTTTCGTAGAAGGCCATGCGCTCTTCTTCGCTGTCGATCTTGATTTCTTCAAAAGCCAAGGATTTGGTTTTGAGCACCATCTTGGCGGACTCGCATTGGGGACATGCGGACTTGGAGTAAACGACGATTTTGAGTTCCATGCGTCAGATTCTAGCGGCCCCTCAAAGCGCCTCCAAGTCGGCCAAGACCTGGGGCTCAAAGTGCTGCCCGATGAAGTCGGCCAAGCCCTCAAAGACCGTCTCCAGCGTGGGCACCTGCGCACCAAACAGGGCCTGCAGCACCGCCGGGCATTCCATCAAGCCGTGCAAATAAGTGCCCAGCACCTGCCCATCGCCGCTTTGCCAGGCCAGTCCCGGCATGACTTCATGCAAGACCGCGCCAGCCGCGAGCATGGCCGTGTGACCCTGGGTCTGGCCGTGGTGGATCTCGTAGCCCGAGACTTCGACACCTGAAAGGGTCGCCCATGGCCCCTGTACTGCGCCGAACCGGGCTTGGGTTTTTTTCACAGTCTTGTCTGGCGCGAACTGCGTGACCAAGGGCAGCAAACCCAGACCCGGCGCGTTGCCATCGATGCCGTGCGTGTCAATCAGGGCTTCGCCCAGCATTTGCAGGCCGCCGCAGATCCCCAGCACCGCCCCGCCCTGCTGGGCGTGCTGGGCCACGGCCGCGTCAAGCCCCTGCTCGCGCATCCAAGCCAAATCGCTGCTGGTGTGTTTGCTGCCGGGCAGGATCACCCAGTCGGAATGCTTCAAAGCTGCCAGATCCGCGGGGCTGCGCGCCCAAATCAGGCGCACACCGGGCACGTTCTTGAGCGGCTGGAATTCATCGAGGTTGCTGATGCGGGGGTAAGCGATCACGGCCACCGTCTTCGTCACCGGGCCAGAACCGAGGCTGCGTTCATCGAAAACCCCGTCCTCCTCGGGCAAGCCGTGCTGCCACCACATGGGCAAAACCGCCACAGTGGGCACGCCGGTCAGTTGCTGGAGCATCTCAGGCGCCGGACTCAGCAAGCTGGCATCGCCCCGGAATTTGTTGAGCACAAAGCCTTGGATGCGCTGCTGGTCCTCGGGCGGCAGCAGCGCCCAAGTGCCGTACAGGTGGGCAAAAGCGCCGCCTTTGTCGATGTCGGTCACCAGCAGGCACCGGGCCTGGGCATGGCGGGCCACGCGCAGGTTGACGATGTCGCTGTGCATGAGGTTGATCTCGGCGGGCGAGCCTGCGCCTTCGATCACCACCACATCGTTTTGCGCCATCAACTCGTCCAGCGCCGCTGCGATGGCGGGCCAAACTTTGTCGCTGCGTTCGTGCCAAGGGGTGTTGGAGAGCTCATCGCTCACCTCGCCCAGCAAGACCACTTGGCTTCGCGTGTCGGCCTCGGGCTTGAGCAGCAGCGGGTTCATGCGCACATCGGGCTCGGCCTGGGCAGCCAAGGCCTGGAAATATTGCGCCGAACCGATTTCGCCCAAGCCCTGGTGCGAAGCCACCACCCGGGCGTTGTTGCTCATGTTCTGCGCTTTGAAAGGCGCCACTTTGAGGCCCTGGCGAGCGTAGTGGCGGCACAGCGCCGTGACCAGCCAGCTTTTGCCAGCGCCACTGGACGTGCCCAGCACCATGATGCAGCGGGCTGTCATGCGGTGCGGGGCAAGACCACCCATTGGCCGTCCAGCGCATGGATGCGGATGCGGTGGTTGAACACCGCTTCAATGGCCGCATGGGTTTGGGGATCACTGCAGGCGCCATGGTGAATGACCTGGCCCTGGTCCATGACGATGACCTCATCGGCATGCAAAGCCATGCCAATCTCATGCAGCACGCTCACCACCGTGGTGCCCTGCGCGATCAGGCAATGCACTTGCTCCAGCCAGTCGACCTGGTGCGGCGGGTCCAGATTGGCCAAGGGCTCGTCCATCAGCATCAGCGGCGCATTGCCTGCCATGGCACGGGCCAGCAGCACACGCTGGCGCTCGCCGCCCGACAGCTCGCCCAGTGTGCGTTCGCGCCAGTCCCAAGCTTGTGTGGCTTTGAGGGCGGCCTCCACCATCTCGGCATCTTTCAAGGTGGGTGTGCCCCACCAGCCTTGGTGCGGCAAGCGGCCCAGCATGGCCACGTCCCAGACACGCAGGTCCAGCGTGGTCGATTCGCTTTGGCCCAACCAGGACAGCTGAAGACCGCGCGAACGTCGCTCGATCAACTCGAGGGGCTGGTCTTGCCAGAGCACTTGACCGGTGTGGGGCAAGAGCCCCGCCAAGGTTTTGAGCAAGGTGGATTTGCCTGCCCCGTTGGGGCCCAGAACACAGGTCCAGCGCCCGGCC
>NKIO01000090.1 GCA_002255935.1 Comamonadaceae bacterium PBBC2 | reverse complement strand
CGGGCTGACCGCCGCCTCACGCTGACACCCCGCCCCCCGCCCGAGCACCGCCCCCAGAACATCGCCACCGTCTTGAGCCCCAGCACGGTGAGCGCCAGCGAGCCGAACAGGTGAACGCAGGCGGTGCCTGCCGCAAAGGCGTAGCGGCCTTGTTGGAGCATGGCGACCACTTCAGCCGAGAAGCTGGAGAAGGTCGTCAGTGCGCCTAAAAAGCCGGTGACCAGGGCCAGTCGCCAGACGGGGTCCAGCTCGGGCAATTGCTGGAACACGCCCACGCACACGCCCACCAGATAACCGCCGATCAGGTTGGCGGCCAAGGTGCCCCAGGGCATGAGCCCCGCTGTGCTGCTGCTGGGGTTGAGCCACAGGCCCAGCTGCCAGCGTGACAAAGCGCCGATGCAGGCGCCCAGACAAATCGCAATCACAGCGGGCATGTTCATTCCTCAGGGGTGCTTAAAAGGGTGGGTCGTCGTCAGCCGCTTCGGTCACAGCGGTGGGCTGGGCCTGGGCCGGAGCTGCTTCTGCGCCCAGTTCCATCTCGCCGCCCAGCGCTTCGATCAGGCTGTCCAGCAAGGGGCCCAGCAGGCCGGTGGACAGGGCCACATCGCCATCGAAGCGGTCTTCGTTTTTGTCGGTGCCCGATTCGTCCATGACGCCGTCGAGGAACTGCACTTTTTTCAGTTGCAGGGTGTCCGTCAAGACAAAGGCCACGCGGCCGTCCCAGCTGAGCGCCAGCTGGGTGGGCAGTTTGCCTTCCATCACGTGCTTGCGCACATCGTCGTTGGCCAGGTGGTGGCGGGTAAAGCGCACGCTGGCGGCGTCTTCGCCGGTCGACTTGAGCACGGTTTCGCGCTCCACCGTCAGGTCGGCGGGCCATTCGTCTTCGGTCGGCGCCAATAGCCATTGGGTCATGGCGGCTTGGGGCGATGTCACGGTTTGGATCAAGGACACCGACAGCCCGCCCAAAACGTTCATGAGCGCAGAGACCACTTCATCGGCTTTGCCTTGGCTGCCTGCGTTGAGCACCAAGCGGCGATTTTCCAAGTCCATCCAGACCACCACGGTCGATTGCCGTGCAAAAGCCTGGGGCAGCAGCGACAGCAGGACGTCGTCCATCAGGTCGCGCTTTTCTTTCTTGCCGGGTTTGCGACCGGTGGCCGCTTCGATCTCGGCGATGCGCTCATCGGCTTTGCGGCGCACCACATTGCCCGGCACGGCCTTGGACTCGATCATCAGCTTGAGGATCCATTGACCCCCGACCGATTCGATCAGCGGGCCGTAGGCTTCACCACGCGGTGGAATCCAGCCGACGGACTTTTCTTGACTTGCGCCGCACTCGACAAATTGGGCGGGCTCCAGCGCCGCTTGCACGTCCGCCAGCGTGGGGGCAAAGCCCTCGCCGATGCGGTAAACCATCACATTTTTGAACATCCGTCACTCTTTCATGCCACTCAAGGCCAGCGCGGCATCTTACCGGAGTGGGGGTGCTGTTTTACTTGGCCACACCCATCAACCAATCGGGCACGCTGGTGACGATGGACGGGAACACCGTGATCAGGCCAATGCCCACGATCATGCAAACGAAAAAGGGCAAGGTCACGCGGGCGATGCGGTTGCTGTCGATGCCCGTCATGTTTTGCAGCACAAAGAGGTTGAAGCCCACGGGCGGCGTGATTTCGGCGATCTCGACCAGCATGATGATGAAGATGCCAAACCAGACCAGATCGAACCCGGCTTTCTGGATCATGGGCAAGACCACCGCGCTGGTCAGCACGATCATCGAGATGCCATCCAGCGCCGTGCCCAAGATCAAATACACCACCACCAGCACGCCAATCAGGCCAAAGGGCGAGAGGTTCATGCTGTGCACAAACTCGGCCAGCTCGCGCGGGATACCGGTAAACGCCATGGTCTTGGTCAAGAAGGCTGCGCCCGCCAAGATGAACATGATCATGCAGCTCACCCGCGTGGCGCCCACCAGGCCTTGCCAGAAGTTCTGCCAGGTCAGGCTGCGGCCAGCGGCGGCAATGGCCAGCGAGCCCAGCACGCCATAGGCCGCGCATTCGGTGGCGGTGGCGATGCCGGCCACCAGCACCCAGACGATGAACACGATCAGCAAAGAGCACGGAATCAAACTGCCCGAGCGCCGCATTTTTTCCATGAAGGTGGTGGGTGCTTCGGGGGGCGGCACTTTGTCGGGGTTGCGCAGGCTCCACCAGATGATGTAACCCGAGAACAGGCCCATCAGCAAAAAGCCGGGCAAAAAGCCTGCGAGGAACAACCGAATGACGCTGGCGTCTGCCGCGACTGCGTAGACCACCATGGTGATGGACGGCGGAATCAAAATGCCCAAGCCGCCCGCAGCGGCCAGCGAGCCCAGCGCGATGTTGCGGTCGTAGCCTCGCTTTTCGAGTTCGGGCAGGGCCACTTTGGCAATCGTGGCGCAGGTGGCTGCCGACGAGCCCGAGACTGAGCCGAAAATGCCGCAGCCCAAAATGGTGGTGTGCATCAGGCGGCCCGGCACTTTGGACAGCCAAGGCGAGAGGCCGTCGAACATCTGCTCGGACAGCTTGGTGCGGTACAAAATCTCGCCCATCCAGATGAACATGGGCAGGGCCGCGAGTTCCCAACTGGCCGAGGTTTCCCAAAAAGACGAAAACAGGTTTTTGCCGGGCAAGGTGTTGGTGAAAAACGCCTGACCGACCCAGCCCACAATCGCCAGCGTCATGGCGATCCACACGCCGCCGCTGAGCATCAGCAACATCAAAAAGAGGAGCAGGCCTCCGATTTCCAGCAGGCCCATCACATCTCCTCGGAAAAATCACCACGGGCGTGCCGCTCTTCGACACGCGCCACATAACTGGGCTTGCCGCCTCGGAACACGCACACGCATTCGTCGAGCACGGCGATCACCAAAATGGCCGAGCCGATGACAAAGCTCATTTGCGGGATCCAGATCGGGATGGCCACCATATTGCCTGCGATGTCGTTGAACTCGTAGCTCTCCCAAGTAAAGCGTGCGGCCCAATAGCCCAGGTAGCCAATGGCCACCGCAGCCACCGCCAGCGAGACCAACTCCAGCCAGCGGCGCACGGGCGCCGACACCGATTCGAGCACCAGCGTCACCCGCACAAAGTCGCCATTGCGAAAGCTGTAAGCCATGCCCAAAAAGGCGGCGGCTGCGCACAGCCAGGCCACGATGTCGTTGACCCAGGACACACGCCACTCGAACACGCGCCCCACCGAGGCGGCGATCATCAAGACCAAAATGGCCAGCACGCACAGGGCGGCCAGGTTGCCCCCCAAAAGGTACAAACCGTCCAAAAAGCGCCGGCCGAAACTGGCGCTGCCTGTGCTGCTGGTGTTCATGCGGGCTTATTTCTTGTTGTAGGCATCGACCAGGGCTTTGCCCTCGACGCCAGATTTCTCCAGCCATTCCTTGAGCATGGTGTCACCCACTTTGGCCATGTCGGCTTTGAGTTGCGCCGAGGGGGCGGTGACGGTCATGCCGTTGGCCTTGAGGGTGGCCAGCGTTGTGTCGTTGACTTTGCGCGATTCGCTCCAGCCTCGGCTTTCGGCGTCTGCGGCGGCTTTCATCACGGCGTCTTGCGTGGGCTTGTCGAGCGCGTCAAAGGCCTTTTTGTTGGCGATCACCGCGTTCTTGGGCAACCAGGCCTGCACGTCGTAGTAGTACTTGAGGTGTTCGTAGAGCTTGCTGTCCACGCCGGTGGCGCCCGATGTCATGGTCGACTCGACCACACCGGTGGCCAGGGCCTGGGTGAATTCAGCGGCCTGCACCGTGACGGGCTGCGCGCCCACCAGTTCGGCAATGCGGGCGGTCGAGGGGCTGTAAGAGCGCCACTTGATGCCCTTGAGGTCGGCCGCGCTGTTGAGGGGTTTTTTGCTGTAGATGCCTTGGGGTGGCCAGGCCACCGAGTACAGCAGCACCATGCCTTGCTCGGCCAGTTTCTTTTCCATCAAGGGCTTTTGGGCCTTGTAGAGCTTCATGCCTTCGTCGTAGCTGTCGGCCAAAAAGGGCAGACCGTCGGCGGCGTAAATCGGCCATTCGTTGCTGAAGTTGGCCAGCAAAATTTCACCGGCTTGGGCTTGACCGCCTTGCACCGCGCGCTTGATCTCGGGCGCTTTGAACAGGGACGCATTGGCGTGCACCGTGATCTTGAGCTTGCCGCCAGAGGCCTTTTCCACGTCCGTGGCGAATTGGGCCAGGTTCAGCGAATGGAAGTTGCTGGCGGGGTAGGCGGCGGGCAGGTCCCATTTGGTTTGGGCCGAGACAAAACCGGAGACAGCGAGCAAGCCAGCCAGCAGGCTGAGGTGGAGGGCGCGACGTTTCATGAAAACTCCTGAGTGGGTGGGACCAAGCCATGCAGCACAGCAAAAGCTGTGCCTGTGAAGTGCACGCGGGTGGTGCATCGAGCTGCCGTTCACTGTAGGCAAGTTGCCGGTGCTTGGGATCGGGGCTTTCCCTTAATGTCAACAAATTGTTGGCAAATTGTCATGATGGCGACTAGACTTTCTCTCCATTGACCCCAACGCGTGCGCCCATGCCCAGCAAACACTCAGCCCCCAACAAAGCCGCCAGCCCCATCGTGTCTTCGGCCCATTTGGTCTCGCCCGACAGCGCCCAGATGAGCGAGTTTGAGTTCGGCCTGATTGTGGCGGGCAACGCGTTTCACCGTTGGATCGTGCACTGCATGAGCGCGGCGGGCCTCAAAGACCTGACGCCGCTGGATGTGCTGGTGCTGCACCACGTGACGCACCGCGCCCGCGACAAACGCCTGGCCGACATCTGTTTCATCATGAACATCGAAGACACCCATTTGGTGAATTACGCCCTCAAAAAACTGCAAGGTCTGGGTGTGGTGGCTTCGCAAAAGAACGGCAAGGAAGTGACCTATGCCGCCACCGACGAGGGACGTCAATTTGTGCAGCGCTACCGCGAAATCCGAGAGAGCTGCTTGATCGACGCGCTCAAGGCCGACGATGGCCTGAACCGTGACATTGGCGAGCTGGCCCGATTGCTGCGTGTGCTCTCGGGCATGTACGACCAGGCGGCGCGTGCTGCCGCATCTTTGTAAAACAGAGGCAAGCGATGAGCGAAGCAAGCAACCCCACCCCAGGCAAAAACCGCTGGCAATTTTGGATTGACCGGGGCGGCACCTTCACCGATGTGGTGGGCAAGCGGCCCGACGGTACGCTGGTCACGCACAAGTTGCTGAGCGAAAACCCCGAGCAGTACCGCGATGCGGCGGTGGCGGGCATCCGGCATTTGCTGGGCCTCAAAGCCGGTGAGTCGGTCACCCCTGAGCAGGTCGAGTGCGTGAAGATGGGCACCACGGTGGCGACCAATGCGCTGCTGGAGCGCAAGGGCGAGGCCACCTTGCTGGTGAGCACGCAAGGTTTTGGCGACGCGCTGCGCATCGCCTACCAAAACCGCCCGCGCTTGTTTGACCGCCAGATTGTGTTGCCCGAGTTGCTCTACAGCGCGGTGGTGGAAGCGCAGGAGCGGGTGGCGGTAGACGGCGAGGTGTTGTTGCCGCTCGACGAAGCGCATTTGCGTGCCCAATTGGCCCATTGGCACGCCCAAGGTTTGCGATCGGTGGCCGTGGTCTTCATGCACGGCTGGCGGCACACGGCGCACGAGCAGGCCGCAGCGCGCCTGGCGCGTGAGGTGGGCTTCACGCAGGTCAGCACCTCGCACCAGACCAGTCCGATGATGAAGCTGGTCAGCCGGGGCGACACCACGGTGGTGGATGCCTATCTGTCGCCGATTTTGGGGCGCTATGTGAACCAGGTCGCATCCGAGATGCCGGGCGTGAAGCTGATGTTCATGCAGTCTTCGGGCGGCCTCACAGACGCGCAGGTGTTTGCGGGCAAGGATGCGATTTTGAGTGGCCCGGCGGGCGGCATTGTGGGCATGGCCCGCACGGCCCAGCTGGCGGGGCACAACAAGGTGATTGGTTTTGACATGGGTGGCACGTCCACCGATGTGTCGCACTTTGCGGGGCAGTTTGAGCGCGAGTTTGAAACCCAGGTGGCTGGGGTGCGCATGCGTGCGCCCATGATGAGCATCCACACCGTGGCGGCGGGCGGCGGCTCGCTGCTGGCCTATGACGGTGCGCGGTTTCGGGTGGGCCCGCAAAGCGCAGGCGCCAACCCCGGCCCGGCCAGTTATCGCCGGGGCGGGCCACTGGCCGTGACCGATGCGAACGTGATGGTGGGCAAGGTGCAGCCGAGGTTTTTCCCGTCGGTGTTTGGGCCCGATGCCAACCAGCCGCTGGATGCCGATGTGGTGCGCGCTCACTTTGACAAACTGGCTGCGCAAACCGGCCGCGCCGCCGAAGAGGTGGCGCATGGTTTCATCCAGATCGCGGTGCAACAAATGGCCAACGCGATCAAGAAGATTTCGGTGGCACGCGGCTACGACGTGACGCGCTACACCTTGCAGTGTTTTGGCGGTGCGGGCGGGCAACATGCGTGTTTGGTGGCCGATGCCTTGGGCATGCAGCAGGTGCTGGTGCACCCGCTGGCGGGTGTGCTGTCGGCCTATGGCATGGGCCTGGCCGACCAGAACGTGATGCGCGAGGAATCCATCGAGCGCCGTCTGGAGGCGGCGGCCATGCCCTGGATGGCCGAGCGTTTGCAGGCCTTGGGCGGGACCACGCGCCAGGTGCTGCTGGCCCAAATGGGACAGGCGGTGAGTGCCGACAGCGCAGGCCGCATCGAGCTGCGTCAGCGTGTGCATTTGCGCTACGAAGGCACCGACTCGGCGCTGGTGGTGCCTTGGGGCGATCAGACTCAGTTGGTGGCCGGATTTGAGGCGGCGTATCGCCAACGCTTTGCTTTTTTGATGCAGGGCAAGCCCTTGGTGGTCGAAGCCGTGTCGGTCGAGGCGGTGCTGCCTGGCGATGCGCCGCAAGAGGCGGTTCATGCGCTGAACCCTGAGCGCGAAGTGCCGCGCCGCGACACCGTGCAGGTCTATGCGGCCAACGCACAAGGCGTGGCCCATTGGCAAGACGCCGCGTTGGTGGTGCGCGAAGACATGCGCCCCGGCGACGTGATCGACGGCCCGGCCATCATTGCCGAGAAAAATGCGACCACGGTGGTAGAAGCCGGCTGGCAAGCGCGACTGACCGCGCTGGACCATTTGCTGCTGGTGCGTGTGCAGGCGCGGGCGGTGCAGCACGCCGCCGGCACGCAGGCCGACCCGGTGCTGCTGGAGGTGTTCAACAACCTGTTCATGAACATCGCCGAGCAGATGGGCTTGCAGCTGCAAAACACGGCGTACTCGGTCAACATCAAAGAGCGGCTGGACTTCTCTTGCGCATTGTTCAGCGCCGAAGGGCATTTGATTGCCAATGCGCCGCACATGCCGGTGCACTTGGGCTCGATGGGCGAGAGCATCCAGACCGTGATCCAAGAAAACAAAGGCCGCATGCAGCTGGGCGATGTGTTCGTGCTGAACGACCCGTACCACGGCGGCACGCATTTGCCCGACATCACCGTCATCACGCCCGTGTATCTGGACGGCCACACAGACCCCGTGTTTTATGTCGGTTCACGCGGCCACCACGCCGATGTGGGCGGTTTGACGCCAGGCTCCATGCCGCCGTTTTCGACGCGCATCGAAGAAGAAGGCGTGCAGATCGACAACTTCAAGCTGGTCGATGCTGGTCACTTGCGCGAAGACGAGATGGTGGCGCTGCTGCAAAGCGGCGAATACCCCTCGCGCAACCCGCAGCAAAACATGGCCGACCTCAAAGCCCAGATCGCCGCCAACGAAAAAGGCGTGCAAGAGCTGCGCCGCATGGTGGACCAGTTTGGCCTGTCGGTGGTGCAGGCCTACATGCGCCATGTGCAAGACAACGCCGAAGAATCCGTCCGCCGCGTGATCACGCGCCTGAAAGACGGCGCCTTCACCTTGCCGCTGGACAACGGCGCGGAGATCCAGGTGGCGGTGCGTGTCAACGCGCCAGAGCGCACGGCCGAGATCGACTTCACCGGCACCAGTGCGCAGCTGGCCAACAACTTCAACGCACCGCGGGCGGTGTGCATGGCGGCTGTGCTGTACGTGTTCCGCAGCTTGGTGGATGACGACATTCCTCTGAATGCTGGGTGCTTGAAGCCCCTCAAGGTCATCGTGCCTGCAGGCTCCATGCTCAACCCCAACCCGCCGGCGTCGGTGGTGGCGGGCAATGTGGAAACTTCGACCTGCATCACCAACGCCTTGTTTGGCGCATTGGGCGTGATGGCGGGGAGCCAGCCGACCATGAACAACTTCACCTTCGGCAACGCCCGCGTGCAGTATTACGAAACCATTTCGGGCGGCAGTGGTGCGGGTGGCCGTTACGACGCGCAAGGTGCGTTGGTGGGCGGTTTTGCGGGCACCTCGGTGGTGCAAACCCACATGACCAATTCACGCCTCACGGACCCCGAAGTGCTGGAGTTCCGATTCCCGGTGCGGCTGGAAAGCTACGCGATCCGCCAAGGCTCAGGTGGCGCGGGGCGCTGGCCAGGCGGCGATGGCGGCGTGCGCCGCTTGCGCTTTCTGGAGCCCATGACGGCGGGCATTTTGTCCAACGGACGCATCTATCCGGCTTATGGCATGGCCGGTGGCCAGCCGGGCTTGCCGGGCATCAACCAGGTGGTGCGCAGCGATGGCAGCGTCCAGGTGCTGGGCCACATTGGCCAGGTCGAAATGCAAGTGGGCGATGTGTTTGAGATTCACACCCCAGGCGGTGGTGGCTTTGGCACGCTTTAAGGAAAGCTTGCGACCACTCACTTTCGCGGCTGCTTGCCGGATTCGGTGCTTTTGCTGACTGGCGCAAACGGCTCGCCTTGCACGCGCAAGCCTTGGTCGGACAACTGGGCGGCCTTATGGGCCCCTAAGCCCCGGATGCGCGCAAGAACATCGGACCAGTCTTTGAAGGGGGTTTTCTGGCGCTCGGCCAGCACTTGGCGTGTGGTGGCGGGGCCGATGCCTTTGAGGCCGTCAAGCTCGATTTCAGTGGCCTGATTCAGCTCAATCTGCGCAAAGCAAAGTCCGGCAAACAAACCGGTCACCAGCACGGCTGTTGTTTTTGGGATCATGTCACGCCCCTCCCTGGTACCGGTGAACCGGTTGTTTGCAAGACACCGCGATTGTCTGAGCGGGCGCCTTGTCGGTAAAGGGTGGGGCAGGGCTTTCTTGAAACCAGTTGTTTCCAGCGCGCGTCAGAGTTCTTCGACGCGGCGCGGGGGGTAGCTGTCCCAGGCTTGGCAGCCGGGGCAGTGCCAGAAGTGCTCTTTGGCTTCAAAGCCGCAAGCGGCGCAGCGGTAACGTGCCAAGGGGCGGGTGGCGTTTTCCAGCGCCTTTTGCACGGGCGCAGGCAAGGGGGCCTGATCGGTCTGCCCATTGAGCCAACGCGAGGCTGCCATGAGGGAAGGCTGTTTTTGCAGGTGGTCCAGGTAGCGCTGGTGTGAGGCGGCCTGCTCGGCGGGCTCGTTCGGGGCCAAGGTGGTCATGGCTTCGAGCACATCGATGCAAGGCTGCTGGGCATAAAAAGCCTGCAAGGCGCTGAGCGCTTGCACTGATTGGCCGGCCGCTTGGGCGGCCTTGACCAAGCTGGCGGCGGCCAAAGGCGCCGCCGCGTCGTGGCGTGCAAACAAATCACGCAAGGTGTCAAAGGCCGCTTGGCCCTGGCCTTGGGCCAATTGCAACTGACCAAGCAAGATGCGGGGCCGGGGTGCCTCGGGGGCGTTTTGGGTTGCTTGGGCCAGCAGCTGCAAAGCCTTGGCCGCGTCGCCTTGTTGCACGGCTTCACGCGCTTGCTCGCACAGGTAATGGGCCATGCGCACGCTGAAGTTGGCTTCGCCGGAGTTCTCCAGCAAGTGGGCCACGCGTGCGGCTTCGGGCCACTCACGCGAGCGCTCATAAATGGCCAAGCGGGCCAGGCGTGCCTGGCCTTCGTAAGGGGTGCTTTCGAGCTTGCGCAAGGCTTCTTCGGCACGGTCGAGCAGGCCGGCTTTGAGGTAGTCCAGGGCCAGGCCATGTTGTGCACGTTGGCGGTCGGCCTGGCTCAGGTCGGCGCGAGACAGCAGGTGCTCGTGCACACGCACGGCGCGGTCGTATTCGCCACGGCGGCGAAACAGGTTGCCCAGTGCAAAGTGCAGCTCGGAGGTGTCCGGGTCATTTTGCACGGCTTCGATGAACGCGTCGATGGCCTGGTCTTGCTGTTCGTTGAGCAGGTAGTTCAGGCCTTTGAAATAGGCGCGCGGTGCTTGGCGGTTGGCGATGCGCAGCTGGCGCAGGTCCAGGCGAGAAGCCAGCCAGCCCAGGCCAAAAGCCATGGGCAAGCCCAGCAATATCCAGGTCAGATCAAGTTCCATGCGGGGTCTCGGGCGTGGGGCTCACCTCGGGGGTGGGCTTGGCGTTGATTTTGGCCGCTTGGCGATGTCGCCACCAGCGCGGCACCATGCCCAGCACGCCAACCACCACGCCCAGCGTGAAGGCCGACAACACCACCAACACGGTGGGCGCTGCCCAGTAGGTGCCAAAAAAGAAATTGACGCGCGTTTCTTGCTGGTTGTTCAGCGCGAAAGCGAAGAGGGTGAAAAAAACCGCCGCTTTCAGTAGCCACTGAAGCAGCCGAAGCAGACGTTTCATGAGGAACCTCGGGAAGCTGCAAACATTCTAACGGGGGGGCTTTCCCGAGAAGGTACGGGAGCGAACGGCGCAGCCGTTCAGGCCTTGTCTTTGGCGCTGGTCGTGCCGGCGTCGACAGCCTCGCGCAAAGCTTTGCCGGGTTTGAAATGGGGGACCCGTTTTTCGGGAATGTGCACGCTTTCGCCCGAGCGCGGATTGCGGCCGATGCGAGGGGGGCGGCGGTTGATCGAGAAGCTGCCAAAACCACGGATCTCGATGCGGTGTCCACGCACCAGGGCATCGCTCATGGCGTCCAGCACCGTTTTGACGGCCAGCTCGGCGTCACGGTGGGTCAACTGCGCAAAGCGCGCGGCCAGTTCTTCAACCAGATCGGAGCGTGTCATGGGGGTCTTCTTGTTTACAAGTCATCTGCAGAGCGCTGAAAAAAGCCTGCCCCCATCACAGGGGCAGGCTTTCACAGACAGCAGCTGTCTATCGGTCCAACAACGATCAGTTGTTGTCCAACTTGGCGCGCAACAGAGCGCCCAGGCTGGTGGTGCCGGCGTTTTCGCGGGCAGACTGTTGGCTCAGCGAAGCCATGGCTTCTTGCTGGTCGGCAGCGTCTTTGGCTTTGATCGACAACTGGATGTTGCGGGTCTTGCGATCCACGTTCACCACCACAGCGGTCACTTCGTCGCCGACTTTGAGCACTTGGCTGGCATCTTCCACGCGGTCGCGGGAGATTTCGGACACGCGCAGGTAACCCACGATGTCTTCGCCCAGATCGATTTCAGCGCCCTTGGCATCCACAGTCTTGACCTTGCCGGTCACGATCTGGCCCTTGTCGTTGACAGAGGTGAAGGTCGTGAATGGATCGGAGTCCAGTTGCTTGATGCCCAAGGAGATGCGCTCGCGGTCCACGTCCACAGCCAAGACCAAAGCCTCGACTTCTTGACCCTTCTTGAATTCGCGCACAGCGTTTTCGCCGGACTCGTTCCAAGACAGGTCGGACAGGTGCACCAGGCCGTCGATGCCGGCAGCCAAGCCCACGAACACGCCGAAGTCGGTGATCGACTTGATCGGGCCCTTCACGCGGTCGCCGCGCTTGGTGTTCTGAGCAAACTCTTGCCATGGGTTGGCACGGCACTGCTTCATGCCCAAGCTGATGCGGCGCTTGTCTTCGTCGATCTCGAGGACCATGACTTCGACTTCGTCGCCCAGAGCCACGATCTTGGAAGGGGCCACATTCTTGTTGGTCCAGTCCATTTCAGACACGTGCACCAAGCCTTCGATGCCGGGTTCGAGTTCCACAAACGCGCCGTAGTCGGCGATGTTGGTGATCTTGCCGAACATGCGGGTG
>NKIO01000089.1 GCA_002255935.1 Comamonadaceae bacterium PBBC2 | reverse complement strand
TAGTACATCGAACCCATGGTCACCAGACCCACCCAACCCAAGGCACCCGAGTGCACGTGGCCCACGGTCCAGTCGGTGTAGTGGCTCAGCGCGTTGACGGTCTTGATGGACATCATCGGACCTTCAAAGGTGGACATGCCGTAGAAAGACAGGGACACGATCAAAAAGCGCAGGATCGGATCGTCACGCAGTTTGTGCCATGCACCCGACAAAGTCATGATGCCGTTGATCATGCCGCCCCAGCTGGGTGCCAAAAGGATCAGCGAGAAGACCATGCCAATCGACTGGGTCCAGTCAGGCAAGGCGGTGTAGTGCAGGTGGTGAGGACCGGCCCACATGTAGGTAAAGATCAGGGCCCAAAAGTGCACGATCGACAGACGATACGAGTACACAGGGCGCTCCGCTTGCTTGGGGATGAAGTAATACATCATGCCCAAGAAGCCTGCGGTCAAGAAGAAGCCCACCGCGTTGTGGCCATACCACCACTGCACCATGGCGTCTTGCACACCGGCATAGGCCGAGTAGGACTTCATCATGCCCACGGGCAATGCAGCGCTGTTGACCAGGTGCAGCAGGGCCACGGCGATGATGAAAGCGCCAAAGAACCAGTTGGCCACATAGATGTGACGCACCTTGCGGGTGCCCACGGTGCCGAAGAACACCACGGCAAAAGCCACCCAGACCAAGGTGATCAGGATGTCGATGGGCCACTCGAGTTCGGCGTATTCCTTGCCGCTGGTGTAACCCAAGGGCAAGGAGATGGCGGCCAACAAGATGACCAATTGCCAACCCCAGAACGTGAAAGCGGCCAATTTGTCGCTGAACAAGCGCACGTTACATGTGCGCTGCACCACGTAGTAGGCCGAAGCGAACAAGCCGCAACCGCCAAACGCGAAGATCACTGCATTCGTGTGCAGCGGGCGCAAACGGCCGTAGCTGAGCCATGGGATGCCCAAATTCAGCTCGGGCCAGGTCAGCTGGGCCGCGATGATCACGCCGACCAGCATGCCCACCACACCCCAAACCACCGTCATGATGGCGAACTGCCGCACAACAGTGTCGTTGTACGAAGTGGCCTGCATATTGGCAAATTTCATTTTCACCTCTTCTTTTTTAAAAACTTCCAACCGAGTTTGCACGGGTGTACACCCGAGCCACTTGATCAATATCAATCGTTGCGCAATATCCGCTCACCTTCGGCCTCAATGTCTTCAAATTGACCGCGGTGAATGGCCCACCACAAGCCAGCCAAGATGAAAAACACCAAGCCCACCGACAGCGGAATCAACAAATACAAAATGTCCATGTCTGTTCTTTCATGCGCCCAAGGCCTGCGTGGGCAGGTCTTGGGACAAGCGCAGCGCATTGAGCACCACCAAAAGCGAGCTCAGCGCCATGCCCAAACCCGCCGCCCAAGCCGGCAACCACCCCATCAAGGCCAGAGGGATGCAGGCCGCGTTGTAAAGAGCCGCCCACAGCAGGTTTTGCTTGACGATGCGCAGGGTCTGGCGGCTGCGCAAAAGTGTCTGCACCAGCACCTGAAGCTGTCCACCCATGAGCACAAAGTCGGCTTTGGACTGTGCCAAAGGCACGGCCTGACCCAGAGCAAAGGACACATCGGCGCCCGCGAGCACCGGCCCATCGTTGAGGCCATCGCCCACCATGGCCACCTTGTGACCTTGCGCTTGCCAGGCTTGAACGGCCTGCAATTTGCCTTGCGGGCTGCAAGCGCCTTGCGCCTCGGCAATGCCCACCGCCCTGGCCACTTGGGCCACGGCACTTTGCGCATCGCCCGACAAAACCTGGAGCGACAGGCCCAGCGCTTGGAGTTGGGCGACCACAGATGCCGCCTCGGGGCGGATTTCTTCGGCCAATTCAAAGGTGGCCAGCCAGCCCGCACCATCGGCCAAGCTGACTTGCAAATGGGTGCCCGCAAAGCTGGGCGCTTGGCAATAGGCGGCCGAGCCCAAAAGCACCCGACCCAGTCCGCCCGCCAAATGGCCCGAGACGCCCTGCCCCGCTGTTTCAGAAACCTCACTGGCCGTGAAAGCCTCCAAATCGGCCAAGGATTCGGCCTGCTCGGCGCGGCGACGCGCTTCGGACCACAAAGCACGCGAGACTGGATGCAAAGAATGCCTCGCCAACGCAGAGGCCCACAGCAAGGCCTGCGCGTGGGTCACTCCATCTCGGACATGGATCTGCGCGACGTCAAAGGCATCGCGTGTGAGCGTGCCGGTCTTGTCAAAGATCACGGTGTCCACGGATGCGAGGTTTTGCAAGGCTTCCAGCCTGCGCACCAAAACGCCGCTGCGCGCCAATGCGCCAGCGGACGCCAGCATGGCCGCCGGTGTGGCCAAGGACAAAGCACAGGGGCAAGTCACGATCAAGACCGCCACCGCCACCATCAAGGCGTGGGCTGGGTCGCTCGGCCACCAGTAAACAGCCGAACCCAAAGAGGCCAACAACACCGCCACCAAAAAGGGCTTGGCCCAGCGGTCCACCAACAAAGCCATGGCAGGCTTGGACAGGGAGGCGCTTTCCATCAAGCTCACGATTTGCGCATAGCGCGTGGCGGCACCGACTTGCTCGATTTGCACTTCGATCGTGCCGCTGAGGTTGTGGCTGCCGGCGATCACCCGGTCGCCCACTTGGCGGGCCAATGGCCGAGACTCGCCCGTGAGCAAGGCTTCGTCCACCTGGGTTTGGCCGGCCACCACCAAGCCGTCGCCGGCCAGGGCTTCGCCGGGCAAGACCTCGATCACATCGCCCACGGCCAAACGGCGAATGGAGATCAAGTCCCATTGCCCGCCGGGCAAGCGCTTGCGCACGCTGTCGGGCAAACGGTTGAGCACAGCCTCAAGCGCGCCCGCCGTGCGGTCGCGCATGCGCAACTCCAGCCAGCGACCCAGCAGCAAAAAGAAAACGAACATGGTCAGCGAGTCGAAGTACACCTCCGCCCCAAAGGGGCCGGTCGGCTCGAAGGTGCCGATGCTGCTGACCACAAAGGTGACCACCATGCCCAGTGCCACCGGCAAATCCATGCTGATTTGGCGGTGCACCAGATCACGCCACGCGCTGCGCAAAAACGGCGTGCATGAGAAAAACACCACCGGCAGGGACAAGACCCAAGAAGCCCAACGCAGCAACTGCACCATTTCGTCTGTGATGCCACCGGGCTCGGTGACATACACCGGCGTGGCGTACATCATCACCTGCATCATGCAAAGTGCCGCCACCGACAAGCGCCACACCATGCGCCGGGCCTCTTGGCGTCGCCACTCGTGGGCATGGGCATCGTTGGCGGGGATGGCCTTGTAGCCAAAACGCGCCACGGACTGCATCCACTCAGAAGGACGGGTCAGATCGGGTGACCAGACAATGCGGCCCCGGTGGCTGGCGGCATTGACCTGCACCGACTCGACACCCGGCACAGCGCGCAAGGCATCCTCCAAGGTGATGGCACAGGCGGCGCAGTGCATGCCTTCAAACACCACACTCGAGCTCCAGCAACCGGCCTGGGTCTTCTCAGGCAAGCTGAATGCGACCCATTCCTGCGGGTCGTCCAGCAGCTTCAGGCGGTCCACTTCTGCGGGGCCCTCCATCGGAAGGCCTTGCGCAGCGGGCAAGGGCAAAACATTGACTTGAGTCATGCCCAAACGATATGTCAAGCCACTGACGTGAAGCTTGATTTGCATCAAGAACGCGGCAAGCACGGCGTTTTAAGCTGAAGTTTTCAACAACGCTCAGGAGTACGCCATGTACAAAAACATTTTGGTCGCCACCGATGGTTCTACCTTGTCGAAAAAAGCCGTGAGCAGCGCGATCGCTCTGGCTGCCACCTGCGGCGCCGACTTGGTCGTGCTGAAAGTCGTGCCCCGCTACCCTCAGGCTTACTTTGAAGGCAGCATCCCTTTGTCAGCGGCCGAGGTCAACCGCATCGAAGGCCAATGGACCGAAGCGGCCAAAGCCGCCCTCGAAGCTGTGCAAAAGGCCGCCAAAGCCAAGGGCGTGACCAGCAAAGCCGTGACGGTGAAGTCGGATGTGGTGTCCGACGCGATCATTGCCACCGCCAAAAAACACAAAGCCGATCTGATCGTGATGGCCTCGCACGGCCGCAAAGGCATCAAACGCTTGTTGCTGGGCAGCGAGACCCAACAAGTGCTCACGCACTCGCACATCCCAGTGTTGGTGCTGCGCTGAGGGCCAAACCGCCGCGCGGCAGCGAGGAACTGCCACGCGGCTTTTAAATACTAAAATAGTTCCCATATTGAATTTTGGGGACTGTTTTGACATTGACCATCCGACACGCCATCCGGGCCTTGCAACTGATTGTTCAGCGGGCCGTGCCATGCGGCTTGCTGGCGACATGCTTGGCCTTGAGCTGGACACCCCACCTGCATGCACAAGAATTGGTGATTGAAAGTTGGCGCAAAGACGATCAGATTTTTTGGGATCGGGTCATCATTCCGGCGTTTCAGAAAAAACACCCCAGCATCCGTTTGAAGTTTGCCCCCGAAGAGGCCCTACTCTACGACGGCCGCTTGTACTCGCGACTGTCGAGCCGTGTGGCCGGTGATGTGGTGTTTTGCAGGCCCTTTGATGGCGGCTTGCGTTTGAACGACAAAGGCTTTTTGATGGCCTTGAGCGAACAACAGCTCGAAAACTTCAGCCTCGAAGCGCGCAGAGCCTGGACCACCGACGATGGCAAGACCACCTACTGCCTGCCCGTGGCCTATGTCATTCACGGCATCTTCTACAACAAGCAAATATTCAAGCAGCACAACATCGAGCCGCCCAAGACCGTGGCGCAGTTCATGGACCGCCTGCAAAAACTGGCCAACGCCGGGCAAACCACCCCCTTGGCCTTGGGCACCGCCGACATGTGGGAAGGCACCCAGGTGATCTTCACCGGCATGGGGCCTAATTTTTGGCAAGGCGAAAAAGCCCGGCAAGGCTTGATGAACGGCAGCAAGAAGTTCACCGACCCTGAATTCATCAGGGTCTGGCGGATGATGAGCCAATTCAAACCCTACATGCACCCCAAGCAGGCCGAAATGTCCAACGGCGACATGCAGGTCTTGTTTGCCACGGGCAATGCAGCCATCTACCCCACCGGCTCTTGGGACTTGGATTTTTTGCGCAGCACCAGTTTTGCCTACAAAAAACAAATTGACATGGGGGTCTTCAAACCCCCTGTCGAGAACGTCCAACAGCGCTGCCACATCTCGGTCCACCCAGACTTTGGCATCGGCATCAACAAACACACCAAGCACCCCGAGGCTGCCCGCAAGCTGATCGACTGGCTGGCCTCTGCTGAATTTGCACAGTTGATGACCGACACCCTGAGTGGCTTTTACTCGCTGTCCAAACACACGGTGAACATCACCGATCCTTTGAGCCGCGAGATGGTGGACTGGCGCAAAGAATGCGGTGACACCATCCGCATCAACGCTGAAAGGCTCAACCGGGTTTGGCCTTCCATGGAAGAGGAGCTTTGGTATGCCAACGTCAAAGTGATCAACCAGGAAATGACGCCTGAGGAAGCCGCCAAATACATCCAGCGCATTCAGGACAAGAACGCTTACCTCAAGTGAGTCCACCCGCTCCACAAAAAAGACCGCCGAGGCGGTCTTTTTTGTGGGGTGGATGCCGCTCAGGCGAACAGGTTTTTGTACTGATCGCGCAGCAGGTTTTTTTGCACCTTGCTCATGGTGTTACGAGGCAACTCGGTCACCACAAAGCATTTCTTGGGGATCTTGAAGTTGGCCAGTTTGGCTTTCAACTCGGCAATGATGGCGTCTGGCAAAACGGTGGCACCCGCCTTGGCAATCACCACCGCCACGCCGACCTCACCGAAGTCTGAGTGCGGCACGCCCACCACGGCGCTTTCGGCCACCCCCTTCATCTCGTTGATGTAACCCTCGATCTCGGCTGGGTAGACGTTGTAGCCCCCGCTGATGATCAGGTCCTTGCTGCGGCCCACGATGGTCACATAACCGCGCTCATCGACCTTGCCCACGTCGCCAGTTTTGAAGAAGCCATCGGCGGTGAATTCTTCGGCGGTTTTTTCGGGCATGCGCCAGTAACCTTTGAACACATTGGGACCCTTGACTTGGATGCCACCAATCTCGCCCACCGGCAAATCTTGCCCATCGTCACCGCGCACGCGCAGTGAGACGCCTGGCAGTGGAAAGCCCACCGTGCCGCCACGGCGCTCCGACTGCTTGGCGTAACGCTTGTCGGCGCTGTAGGGGTTGGACGTCAGCATGGCGGTCTCGCTCATGCCGTAGCGCTCCAAAATGGTGTGGCCCGTGCGCGTTTGCCACTCGGCGAAGGTTTCGATCAGCAAGGGGGCGGATCCGGCGATGAACAAACGCATGTTTTTCACGGCCGCTTTGGTCAAGGCGGGCTCGGCCAACATGCGCACATACAAAGTGGGCACGCCCATGAACACCGTGGCCTCAGACATGTAGCCAATCGCCCTCTTGGGGTCGAACTTGGCCATCCAAATCATCTTGCTGCCATTGATGAGGGCGCCATGGATGGCCACAAACAAACCATGCACGTGGAAGATCGGCAAGGCGTGAATGAGCACATCACCTCGCTTCCAGCCCCAATAGTCTTGGAGCGTCAAGGCATTGCTCAGCATGTTGCCGTGCGTGAGCATGGCCCCTTTGCTGCGGCCCGTGGTGCCGCTGGTGTACAAAATGGCCGCCAAATCATCGGCTTGGCGCGGGGCGGCTTGGTGTTGATCGCTGTGGTGCGCGGCGCGGTCGAGCCAACTGCCCGTGCGGTCGTCGTTCAGGGTGAACACATGTTGCGTGCCCGCTTTGAAGGCGATCTTGCTGACCCAACCAAAGTTGGCACCGCTGCACACCACCACGGCCGGTTCGGCATTGCCAATGAAATACTCGATCTCGGCGCTTTGATAGGCCGTGTTGAGTGGCAAAAACACATACCCGGCCCGCAATGTGGCCAGGTAAAGCATCATGGCTTCGACCGACTTCTCCACCTGCACCGCCACGCGGCTGCCTTCGGGCAAGTCGAGCGATTGGAGCAAATTGGCCATCATGGCCGTGGCGCGGTCCAAGTCGCGCCAGCTGTAGTGCAGGCCCTCATCGGTCTGCACCGCGGTGGCGTCCAAATCAGAAGGGAAAGCGGCACGCAGGGCCGAAAACAAGTTGTGTGAGCTCATGGGAATACTTGGCGGATCAAGGGGTAATGGTGTGGCTTCAGTTCAGTCCAGCTTGGCGCCCGAGGCCTTGACCACTTGCGACCATTTGGCCAACTCTTTCTTGATGAAGCCATCGAACTGGGCACCGGTGAGGTTGGGGAAATCGGCCCCCTGCCCGGCCCAAACGGCCTTGGCTTCATCGGTCTGGCAAGCGCGGCGCACCTCCTCGACCATGCGCGCTTGCGCATCGCTTGGCGTGCCTTTGGGCGCCCAAACGCCGTACCAAGTGGACACGGCGTAATCGGGCAAGCCCAACTCGGTGGAGCACGGCACATCCGGAAACGCTGGGTTGCGCTTGGTGCCAGAGACCATCAGCGCTTTGATCCGGCCACTCTTGATGTGGGTGGCCGAAGAACCCAAGCCGTCAAACATCATGTCCACATTGCCCGCGATCAAATCTTGCAAGGCTGGGCCCGCGCCGCGGTAAGGGATGTGCGTGATGAAGGTTTTGGTTTGCAGCTTGAAAAGCTCACCCGCCAGGTGGTGCGAAGTGCCACCACCGGCCGAGCCGTAGTTGAAGCGGCCAGGGTTTTTCTTGACCTCATCGATGAAGGCTTTGAAGTCGGCATTGTTGAATTTTTTGGGATTGACCACCAAGACCTGCGGCACGTTGGCCACCAGGATCAGGGGCACCAAATCACGTTCCAGGTCGTAGTCCAGCTTGGGGTACATGAAGGGCGCGATCGTGTGGTGCACAGCGCCCATGAAGTAGTTGTAGCCATCGGGCGCCGACTTGGCAGCCACGCCAGCGCCCCGGGTGCCGCCCGCACCGCCACGGTTGTCAATGATCAGTTGCTTGCCCGTCAATTTGGAAAACTGTGCCGACAAGGGGCGCGCAAACGCATCGGTGCCCCCGCCTGCGGGAAAAGGCACGATCAAGGTCACCGGCTTGCTTGGCCAGCTTTGGGCTTGCACAGCGCCTGCGCCTGCCGCCACGGCAGATGCGGCAAATTTGAGGACGCCTCGGCGATCCATCGAAAAATTGAATGTGTTCATGTTTGTCTCCTCTTGTTGAATGGATAAATCGAAACTTTTGGAACTCAAAAATACAGCCGCGTGACCTCATCCGACACCGGCACTTGGCCTTTGGACAAGCCCAGGCGATGGCGGTCGATTTTGCGCAAGTCGTACAGGTAGTTGACCATCAGGCCAAAGGACTGCTTGATGCCTTTGCCCGAGGGGTCTGCCGCCCAATTGATTTGCTCGACCCGAGCGCCGTTGCCCAAGTGAAAACGCGCCACAGGATCTGCCGGACGCGCTTCGACCAGCTCCTTGCCCAGATAGTGTGCGGCACAAGCGTGCAACCACAAACGCAAGGGGGATTTGTCTGGCAAGGTCGGCATCGGCTCCAAAGCCGACAACACATGCTCGGCCCCAGCAGGCTCAAACCCCACGGCTCGCCCCAGTTGGGCCCGCAGTTTCTCGGGGGTTTCCTCCAGCATGCGCGCGGCATTCTTGTTCAACCAAGCCCTGAAGCCCGGAATCGGCGACAAGGTGGCAAAGGTTTTGAGCTTGGGGAAATCTGTGCGCAGCGTCTCGACCACCCGCTTGATGAGCGAATCGCCGAAACTCACGCCTTTGAGCCCAGGCTGGGTGTTGCTGATGGAGTAAAAAATCGCGGTCGTGGCCTTGCTCAGATCCACGGCTTCAGCAGACTCGTCCAGCAGCGGGCTGATGCTGGTGGCGATGTCGTTCATGAAGGCCACCTCCACAAAGATCAGCGGCTCATCGGGCAGACGGGGGTGAAAAAAGCCATAGCAACGGCGGTCCGAATCCAGCCGGTTTTTGACGTCACCCCAGCTTTTGATGTCGTGCACCGCCTCGTACTTGATCAGTTTTTCGACCAGGCTGGCCGGCGAATCCCAGCTGATGCGGCGCAACTCCAGAAAAGCCACATCGAACCAAGTGGTGAACAGGTTCTCCAGCTCGGCCTCCAAAGCCAGAACACGCTTGTTCGATTTGAGGACCGGCATCAACTCCTGGCGCAAGTCCACCAAAAAACGCATGCCTTCGGGAAACACCGCAAAGCGTTGCAACAAGCGCGTGCGTGGTGAAACCAAGGCTTTGCGCAGGCGGATTTCGGCCACCCCTTCGTCGGGGGTGCCCACAGCCGCTTCGTATTGTTCGCGGGCGGCATTCACTTTGCTGGCATCGGGGGCAAATTGCTCGCTCATCAGCAGCCAGCAATCCTGGCGCTGCGCAGGCGTGGCTTTGCTGTACCACTGGGCCACACCCCGGGCCCGCTTGCCGCCTTCCACCTCGCTGACACTCGGGTCCACAATCGCTTGCAACTCGGTCAAGGTGCGCCGCAAAACCCGGGGCGACAAGGCCTCCTCTTTGTGACGCAATGTCGCATCGAGTCGCTCGCGTGAGGAGCGCAAGGCCGTGGACTTGTCGGCCAAAGGCTTCGGTGCAGCGGCATCGGCTTTGGCTTCAGGCGCTTTGCCGCGTGCGCGGTGCCCTGCGGGCAACCAACCCGCCACCTTGCGCCCAATCCAATCGGAAGTGTTCATGTCATGACCTTTTGCGTGTCGTGTTCTGCCGCCGGCTTGGCCACACGGCTGTGTTGCTGCTTGGCCAATTGGCGCAAAGCTTCGCGCTGACGGGTCAGGTGCGTGCGCATGGCCGCCTCTGCCCCTTGCGCATCACCGGCCTTGAGGGCGGCAAAGATGGCCATGTGTTCCTCCAGCGATTGCGTCAAACGCCCTGTCGCATTCAGTTGCTGCAAACGGGCCAACTTGAGGATCTTGCGCAAATCGCCGATCACCTGGGCCAGCCACTTGTTGTTCGCAATCGCGATGATCGCTTCATGGATGGCGTAGTTGGCGGCGTAATACGCCGGGATCAGCCCTTGCTCTGCGCTTTGCTGCAACTGCTCGTGCAGCACTTCCAGCGCTTGCAAGTCGGCGTCCCCGGCATGCAGGGCCGCCTCAAAGGCACAACGGCCTTCAAGCAAGGCCATCACTGGAAAAATTTCGTCCAGATCTTTTTCGGTGACTTCATTCACAAAACAGCCACGGCGCGGTTCATGCCGGATCAGGCCTTCGGCCGTCAAAACCTTCAAGGCTTCCCGCAAAGGGGTGCGTGAGATGGCCAGCTGTTCGCACAAGCGAGATTCGTCCACAAACGCGCCCGGCGACAAAGCGCCCGCAAAAATCTGGTCTCGCAACTGTTGTGCGACCTGATCGTGCAAAGAATTGACGTGTCCTGCCATGCTGGTTTGAGGATAATTTTCTGAAATTACGCGTAATTACACCGCAGGTAGGAGTCACCTGTCCACAGAAATGGGAGCCAAAAACCTCGGTGATTACCCTCGATGGATGGAAAGTAAACCTCAAACCCCGAGCAATTCAAGCGCTCTGGCGTAAGAAGTCGCCGGGTCAGTCACATCAAATTGCACGGTCTTCCAACCCAGCTTGATGGCGCCCAGCACATTGCGGCTTTGGTCGTCCACAAACACGCAGTCCCCGGCCGAGACACCCAGGGCTTCAGAACACATCTCGTAAGCACGCCGATCCGGCTTGAGGATGCCGGTGTAGGTCGCGTCGATGATCACATCAAACAGGTCCAGCAAAGGCAGGCGCTCGCGAAAGCTCGCGCCGTAAAACAGATCGAGCTCGTTGGACAGCACCGCCAGTTTGCAGCCCGCAGACTTGGCCCGGTGCACGGCAGCAATCGCCTCAGGGCGAATGACAGCCGCCACATCCGCGCCCCGAGCCCGCTGCACAAAGGTCTGCATGTCGGTCCATTCTTCGCCCACCAGTCGGCCCACGCTTTGGGTGCGGGCCATCCAGTACTCGCGCTCAGTGATGTGGTCGGCCTGCATGGCCTGCCACAGCGCATCGGTCTCAGGCTCAAAAGGGCCGCGCCAGGTCAGCGTGCCGGGCGGCAACCCCAACGCGGCTTCGCTCAAATCGTGCGTTTCAAACAGGGTGCGGCTGATAACGCCGCCAAAATCGAGCACCAAAGCCTTGGTTGATGGTTCGCTCATGGCGCGTCCTTTTTCACCAGCCCTCGGGCCAGCCAGTCGTCAAAAACCGCCAGCACCTGCTGCACAAATGCCGCGTCGTTGATGTGCGCATCGACACGCGAGACCTCGGCTGCGCCCCAATCGCATTGGCCGCATTCGCCCATCAGGGCCGCTAAACCTTCGGCATCGTGCAGTGGCGCACCGGGCCGGTCCCACTCTTCGATGCCTTGCAAAGGCAACACCAGATGCACCGGACCACGGGCCTGACGCAAGCGGCTGGCCAGCTCGCGGGCGAATTCGCGGCGCATGTCGGCGTCGATGCCCACAGAAGCGATCAATCGGTTGTGGTCGTGTGAGGGCCGCCCGGCAAAGCGCTCGGGCATCTGGCCCCAGGCGGGGTAATCCACCAAGTCGGTGGCCCCGGGGGCGACGATCATCGGCACGCCTTTGAGGCCCGCGCCCATCAGGCGGTCTGGCCCCGCACTCACCACCGAGCCGCCCATCTGGTTGACCATCTCCTGCAGGCTCAAATCCATCACGCAGGCGAACTGGCCTTGCGCGGCCAACGATTCAAACGCCCGGCCCCCCATGCCGGTGGTGTGGAACACGGCCAAATCAAAGCCGCGCTTGTCCAGCTCGGGCTGCAGCTGCACCATGTATTTCAGGCAGCTCGAGCCCAAAGACGTCATGCCGACCACGGGCCGATCAAAGCGTGGCACGCGCGCCACGCGGCAGGCACCCACCACCGCACCTGCGGCCTGGGCCAGAGCCGACTGGCACAGGCTGTTGAGCCCATACAAGCCGCCCGCCCACCGCACCATCATCAACTCGGGCGGCGTGCGC
>NKIO01000088.1 GCA_002255935.1 Comamonadaceae bacterium PBBC2 | reverse complement strand
AAGCTGAGGTGAACTACTACCGGCAGCTAGCCGGGAAGAACGAGACCGAGGTCTCAACTTAAACCAACTGGCCTCCACGAAAACCGGGGCGATTCAAGGGGCTGAGATCTTTCGGACATGGTGGACCTTCAATTGCCCATGCGGATAGGGTCCTAAAGCGTCAGCAATTTTGACCAGTTGCTCTTTGAGTGCTTTGCCTGCACCGGCACTGCGCATAGGCCCCTCAAGACCGATGCTCAAAGCTATCTTTTTGAACTCTTTGCCATGTTTGTGCTCACAATTGTCAACAGCATGGACCAACTCATGCACAAGGGTGTCTAGAACCTGAACAGGGTCACCCAGGGCTGGGGAAATGAAGATTTGATTTCTTTCATTGGTGCTGCTTCCGCGTGACCAGCACTGCCCAATGTGGTGACTGCGTGTTCCGGTGCTGGCAAATCCGCAGGAGACCTGACAGTCGTCCGGAACAATGTAGCGTTTTGCTGCAAATATGGGTTTAAGCAACTGAACAGCTGCAAGTAGCCACGCCTCACGGTTTGAGAATGCAGTCATGGTGGTCCTCAAAGTTATCAAACCACCATGGTGAAACCATCGGGGCTCACGCTAAGAGCCACTAGAACTGTTCAAAAAAACAGGATGGGGATCAGCGTTTCGAGGACACGCTTTGGTGTTAGCAGCGTGCGTAGTTTTAATCAGCTGGTAAGGTCATCAATACCTCGGGAAGACACCCTCGCAAGCATTTGCCACCAAGCCCTGCCCCTTCCTGACCATCTCGCTGACTGTTTGGCCCATGGTGATGTGCTTAGCAGTTTGCTCGTTGGGAGAGTCTCCGGATCTGGTCATGGCCTTGGGATTGAGACGCATCTGTTCACCGATTCGCCACAACTTGGTTCTTGGAGCGCTGTGCTTGATGGTGTCATGTGCCTCCAGTACATCCAGGTGTAGCTTGATGGCTTCGGGTGTGATTCGGCTTTTGTAAATTGACCATGCTTTGGGTGCCGAAGAAAGCATGCCACTTTGCCCCTCAAGCAGTCTCATCTGCTGAACCAGAAAACTGACCTCGTCGCCGACCATTTCCGTAGGTGTTTCGTCATCGGCGTCTATAGTGATTCGGCAACTGGTCTTTTTTCGCTGAGCCACAACCAACCGAACTTTGAATGTAGCCATACTGCGCCCAAAGTTTTCGCAGCCTCGCTCATGCCACCACTCTCGCAATGTGCAGTGCTCAAGGCAACCGAATAGCTTAAAGGTAGTGGCCGCCCCCTGTGAACCAAAGATCCCAGTTCGGCAGTTCTGAATGTACTGCTTGGACAGCTTCAGACATCGAAACCAGACTTCCAAGTAACCGCCATAAATGAATGGCTCACTCCCAGCGGCGGTCATGCCACCCGAAGCAATTGCCTGCATCAATGGCTTTACACCACTAGCAGATATCTGAGTTTCCAACTTCATTTTTTCGAACCCCTCGAAAAAAGGAACTGACTCCCTGTCCCAAAACCTAACCTCAGCTTGTCGCACCAATCCTGGTCGACGGAACCCATGGTTATGAAATTTAACAGGAGTTTGAAATGAACTTAGAAAACACAAACAGCGCCCCACCCGCAGCAAATGGGGCACCCGTCGATACCCCGGCAACCACCTCACAAGTGGATGAGTTTTCCTTTGGTCTGTTGATGAACCGCGCCTTAGGTGGCTCAGACAAGCGCCGGCCCAGTGACAAAAGCGCCAACGAAGTGCAGGTGGACATGATCCTGGGTCAGGCCCAGAACCTGGCCAAGATGAACAATCAGTACGTTGAGACCTACGTAGTGCGCGGCACAAAAGAGTTGTACGCACTGCTGGGTGCAATCTACAGCTATGCGCTGCAAATCAATGAATCCGTTTTGAAAGATCACATCCTGCAGCGCATGCGCGATCGGCTGGAAAGCGAGCACGACATCAAGACCCAGATCAACACACCTTGGATCACCACGGTGTTGCGCTTTATCCTGCCCACCGATCGCCAAACAGCCTACAACTACTCAAAGGTTCTGCAGGTGGCGTACGAGGAAAACTTGGACGCCACTGAATTGCCTGGTTACATCAAGGACCGGGGTGGCATTGCCAAGATCACAGCCACCAAGGAGGACGCAGGCACAGCCAAGGCTGTGAAGGAACACAAGGAGGCCAAGACCAAACTGCTGCGCAAAATCTTACTGGCCAATGCC
The DNA here is from genome assembly GCA_002255935.1 of Comamonadaceae bacterium PBBC2. Classification (GTDB taxonomy): domain Bacteria; phylum Pseudomonadota; class Gammaproteobacteria; order Burkholderiales; family Burkholderiaceae_C; genus Limnohabitans_A. The sequence goes on along the minus strand of NKIO01000088.1, from coordinate 9,907 downwards.
AAGGTTGCAGACACCGTGGTTCAGGTGGAGGACAAGTTCGTGCTCAACACCGTGGGCGAAGGCCAAAAGGAAGGCACCTTTGAATTCGCAGTATGCGTGAACCCCATGGGACACGAGCGCCGTGTGGTTCGTTTCATCCGGCTCAATGAAGCCATGGAAACCCAGATCCTTGCCATGGTGGCTGAAGCCAGCCTTTCTGACGACTTGAAAAGCATGGAAGACAAGCTGGATGTGCTGCGCGAGAAATGGGGCATTACATCTGGATGGGGCATGCAGCCGGGTGACAAGGGTTACCAGCCTGCGGGACTGCCTGCCCTCAACTCAACTGTGCAGCCAGAAGCCATGATCAACGCCCCTATGAGTTCTTCGATTGCAGGCGTCACGGTCAAGGAAGCGATGTTTTAACTACACGCCAGATCCCCAGACTGGATCGGCTGGGGATCTATCCAAACCTTAAGGAGAACCCAATGAGCGACTTTTTAGGACCCCATGGCAAAGCCACTGTGATTTTGATGAAAGCCCATTTTGAATCTGAACTTCCCAAGTTGAAGGACTTGAAAAAGCTTCTCCATATTCCAGATGGGCGGTATTACAAAAGTGGTGGGCGCAACTATTCTTCAACACACCGTCTCGAAAGGCTACTGAACATCTTGAGCGAAATCAGAGGTGAGGAACGTGACTGGAAACGGTACAGCAGTTCTGATTATTTGATAACCGTCGCGCAGGTGCACTCGAACTTGTTCATGACTCTCAAGTATTCGGCACAGGTTGTTGATGGCTTCAATCTGACAGATGCGTGCATGGATGAGTTGGATCAATTGATGGGCGCTTACAGCAGTGTCTGCTCCATGAGAAGTGACGTAGACAACATGTGGTCAACCTTGGAACGAAACAAAGAAAGAGCCATGAAGGTTGGAATTTCAGACACCACGATCCTGAATCCAAACATTCCGAATTTGCAAAGTATTTTGCAAGGCTATGGTGACGCCGAGTATCTGAAAGCAACCAGTGAACTTAAAGACTGGTATGAAAAGTACCGCTGGAAAGTCGGAGCTCCAAAGTCCACATCTTCATCTGACGAACCTGAAGATGAGACTGAAACTGTGTGATCAACGTCCTGCAAATGGTTGTCAAATTTGCAGGACGATTCTCTAAGCCATTGATCGTCTAAAAGCCACAGATCAACCCGAGCCCTGCCGCTTTCAGGTTGACTGGCCAGCTGTTCAGAAAACAAACTTTATGAATACAGCAGAGAAATTGACATGCCACGCGCCATTGAACCCGACTCACACGAAAGGCACAGGTCTGTGCCCATCAAGGAAACCATCACGCGAATTCCAGGGTACCCACGCAAGCTAGTGATTTTCAAAATTCCAGCGTCCAGCTACTGGTGGGTCAGGTATTACGCCGAGAGCCACATCTTCAAACGCACCACCAAGACCGAAATCAAGCGTGACGCGTTGGAAGCAGCCAAACGTTTTTACGACGACATCACCATTCGCATAAGGGGTGGCAACTTTGAAGGCTTGCCCATCGAGGTCAACGCAGCAGAAGTTGTGACTTTCGCCAAGGCCACCAAGATGCTGATGGACAGTGAATTGGCCAAGCTAAATCGCAGCCAACTGTCAAAGATCAGTTACGACAACATGCAGCTGCGCTACGATAAACACATACTGCCCTTTTTCGGACAAACGGACGTGCTCAGCATCAACTACAAGATGCTGGATGAGTTTTTGCAGAAGCTGTCCAACCAAGTGCCCAAGCTGAGTGTTTCTACGCTGGGTGCCTACATGGGGCTCACCCGCAAGGTTTTGCAACATGCCGCCCGGCACAGCTTCATCCAACACATTCCTGAGTTCCCCAAGGTGGGCATTGAAGACAAGCCGCGAGGCTGGTTCAACGTGGGCGAATACAAAGAAATCACCAAGGTGGCCAAAAAACTGGCTGGCAAGAAAGTCGAGTGGCGAGCACACTCAGAGGAGACCAAGGGTTCCTACTTTTGCGAGCCTGGTGGCAAGTTGGGACCTTCTGACCGATTGATCAAGCGCATCGAGATGACCAAGGACTTGGCGGACTTGATCGTGTTCATGGTCAACAGCTACATCCGCCCTACTGACATTCGCAACATGCAGCACAAGCATGTGGAAATCATTCGACGGGAGTGGACATACCTGCGGCTCAGCTTGCCACCCAGCAAGGGGCACACATTTCCCATCACCACCATGCCATGGGCTGTGAAAGTGTATGAACGCATCAGGCGCAGACAGGTGCTGGAACTTGGTCGCGACATTCACCCCGAGGACTATGTGTTCATGCCAGAAGCGGCATCACGCGACAACGCCATGAAGCTGCTGGCAAGGCAGTTTGAAATCGTGCTGGAAGTCACAGGCTTGAAGCTGAGTACTGCAGGAGAAACCAGAACGCTTTACAGCCTGCGCCACAGCAGCATCATGTTCCGGTTGATGTTTGGCCGTACCGTTGACACCTTGACCTTGGCTCGCAATGCCCGAACTAGCCCCGAGATGATTGACCGCTTCTACGCTGCACCACTGCAAGGGGAGATGAACGTGGGTGAACTGCAGAGCAAACGTCGGCCACGGCCTTGGGAGTAAAGAGTCAGAGTTGACGACGGCTATGCAGTGGTTGCGGCCGATAGCTCGAAGTGGCTCCACCGATGTACTCATCGAAAAGCCCTAGCTCTTACCTGCCGTCTGCAAAGCGTAAATGCCTGAATATCCCGCCGAGAAATCCGGCGGTAATTCGATCACTCCAGCTTCCACGCGTGCATGGGTAGCCGGCTCGCCCCTGACCATCTGGTTGCGATGGATGCTGTCTACAACGGGTGCGGTATAGGCGAATGAGTCAGCAGCGGCGTACTGAATGATGTAGGTCGTGCGCAAGGTGTCCGAGCGATTTTGACTGGAGCCGTGCACTGCGAGGCCGTGATGTGCCACCACATCTCCCACATCCAGCTCATTGTCGACTACGTTCTCAAAGTCTTCCCGCGTCATCGTGTGGTTGCAATTGAGTTTATAGATGCCGTTTTCCCAATGACTGCGCGGCCCCAACTTGTGGCTGCCGGGGATCGTCTGAAGGCAGCCATTGATGGCGCGGGACGGATTCAAAGGTACGCTCAGAGCGACAAGATTGGTGTTGGTGTGAGGAAACACCGGCCAGTCCTGATGCCAGCCAATCTCTGCACCTCCATGAGGCAGTTTAAAATTGATCTTCGAGTGGTAAAACTTGACCGCTCCACCAAGCAGGTCTGCGGCGATGTCACCAAGAATCGACTCAAAAGCAGTTGCAACGTAGACCGGATCAAGCTCGGTCGGGCTGGAGATTCGCCGTATGCGCGGCGCCTGGGCGGTATGCGCAGGCTCCAGGTCGTAATGTTTCGACTTTTGCTGGAGTGATCGGCCCTCATCGTACAGTCGCTCAGTGGTCGCGATCAGCCTCGCAAGCAATTTGGGATCAAGTACCTGTCGGAGATTGAGGTAACCCGTATCGTGGTAATCCCTGATCTGTTCAGGGGAGAGGATGCGTTGATGACGGATATTCATCGGGCCTCCTGCGTCGAGCTTTCAAGCGAGAAAATGTGCTCGCTTCCCATGATGAGTGGTTTTGTATTGGTCGACCGGACGTAATCAGGCCGTGGGTTGGGAACATCGCGACACCGGTTGGTTACCGGGTTGTAAACCACATAAATCGCCCAACGATTGTGCTGGGACAAGTTATGTCCCGAGGCGTGCAGGATGTTGCAGTCAAAGAACACCACGGTGCCGGGCTTGCCAGTGATCGCCACTGGTTCGGGGCTGCGGGCCATGATTTCTAACAGCTTGTCCTTTGGCGTCACATAAAACTTGTAGCCCGTAGCTTCGTTGAATTCAGGCTCCAGACTGCCCTCCTTGTGGCTGCCCGGAATAAAGTACAAGCAGCCGTTCATCTCTGTGGGCTCGTCCAACATGACCAGCGCAGTAGTTGGACGTGCCTCAGGCATGCCATCTCGCTTCCAGGTTCCGTAATCCTGGTGCCACGCCCACACCGAGCCGTCAATGGCGGTCTTCAAATTGCATTTCGTGTGATGGATGTACAACTGCTGCTCGGAAAGCAGATCCTGCGCGGGCTCGAGCACGCGTGAAGTACGCGAGACGGCATGAAACACCGGTGAAGCCGTAGGGCCATCCGCCTCGTGGACCCGATAGATGGTTTTGGCAGCATTGCTGCCCTTTTCCCGTACCAGGTGATCCGTTTCGATCTCTTGAATTCGCTCAAGCTCGGCTCTCATGGCCGCTACCTCGGAGGCGGAAAAAAGGCCATCGAGGGTAATGAATCCATCTCGGTGGTAGGTTTCGATCTGCAGATGGGTGAGGCGCACAGGCAAACTCCTTAAACAGGAGTTCATGGTATGTGACTGGCATGCCAGTTGTCAAGTACGGGTAATCAGGGTCCTGTGGGCGAAATCAAATAGATCATCAATCACCCGATCACTGGCATCGGCAGCCTTCTCAGGTTTGCCGGAGGCCATCGCACGTGCAAGGGCCACATGCAGACGCAGTGTCGCGTTGACTTGGCCATGATGATGGTAGAACCAGAAACGCCGTGAGGCCGAGTGAAGGGCGGACACGGCCGCAGCAGCCACCATGTTTCGAGCGCTTAGTGCAGACTGCCTGTTCATTTCGTTGTCCCACTGCAGGAATGACACAAGGTCTTCAGACTTCACAGCAGCTTCCATGCCATGTGCGACAGCTGCCATGGCTTCGCGTTCAGCCAGAGTGGCACGCGTGGCTGCAGAACGAGCGATCAAGCGGTCGAGTTCGCGTCGTGTCTCTAGGATCTGGAGTTGATGACCCACGTCGATGGCGGTCACTACCACCCCACGACGGGGCAGGATCTGAACAAGGTGTTCACGCGCCAGACGCTGCAAAGCTTCACGGATCGGCGTATGTCCAATGCCAATGCGTTCGCTGAGCATGGCTTCCGACACCACGCTGCCTGGAGCGAGCTCAAGAGTCACGATCATCTCCTCAATGCGGCGATAAGCTTCCTCGTTGAGTGAGGGAGGCTCTTGGCCAGGAGTTGGCGATTTCGAGAGTGCGCTGGGTCTGCTGGTCATGATCAATATGGTGCCACAAGTAGATCCCTAAGGCGGCAACCGACGGTCATATGCACTAGGTAATGGTCCGCTCCCAGCCTTTAGCGAATGTTTGCGCGCAAAGTCTGCTTAAGGCAGTGCTCCTTTGCAGCTGGCACCCGTGCGGGCATCAAAAAAGCCCTACAAAGCGTTTTTTCTTGGGCTCGCTGGGCTGAATAGCAGGTGTCGCTTCAAAACAAACGTAGCGTTTTTTTCAAGTTGAGCACAGCGCTAGCTGCGTCTGAGCAGAGGCAAAAATCAATGCAGCATTGACACCATGCTGGCGTCACAGTTGACTCATTGAAATGGGGTTGTTTGACTGTTCCGAAATCTATGAAAAGACATCGAAAAATCTATGAGAAGTAGTAAACCCGGACCATACTACTTTGAACCAAAGAAAAAGCACCTAGAGTTTCCTCTAAGTGCTTGATTTCATTGGGAATTTTTGGTGGGCGATGCAAGTTTCGAACTTGCGACCCCTGCAGTGTGAATGCAGTGCTCTACCGCTGAGCTAATCGCCCTACTGCTTTGCAGCGTAGACCGCAATTATGGCACAAAAAATCAGCGTCTTTTTAACCGCTGAAGATTTTTTGAAGTCAATGCGCAGCGGCCAGCTGGCGCCAAATGGTTTTGCCGCCGCTGGACTTGTCCATCTGCGTGAGCACTTCTTCGTGGGCCGCCATCTCTTGCTCATTGGCGCTGATCACGGGCAGCACAAAGCCCGACAGATCCACTTGCACAAGCACACCCGAAGCGTCGGTCTGCGCATCACCAGCGTCGATCAGCAAAGCCTCTTGGCCGCGCGTCATGTTGATGTAGACGTCGGCCAGTAACTCGGCATCGAGCAAGGCGCCGTGCAAGGTGCGGCCTGAGTTGTCCACTTCCAGGCGGTCGCACAGCGCGTCCAGGCTGTTGCGCTTGCCGGGGAACATTTCCTTGGCCATGGCCAAGGTGTCGATCACGTTGCTGACATAAGCCTTGAGCGGCTTTTTGCCCACGCGTTCAAGTTCTTTGTTCAAGAAGCCAATGTCAAAGGCCGCGTTGTGGATGATCAGCTCGGCATCGCTCAGGTAGTCGAGGATTTCTTCGGTCAGCTCGGCGAACTTGGGCTTGTCGCGCAAGAACTCGTTGCTGATGCCGTGCACCTTGAGCGCGTCTTCGTGGCTGTCGCGCTCAGGGTTGAAATAGAAATGCAGGTTGTTGCCGGTGAGCTTGCGGGCATACAGCTCCACACAGCCCAACTCAATGATGCGGTCGCCACCTTCGGCCGACAAGCCGGTGGTTTCGGTGTCCAGAACAATTTGGCGCATGGCTTGTCGCTCCGTCTGTTCAGTGGTTTTCTTTGGCGTGGTTGATGGTGTAACGCGGGATCTCGATCACCAGGTCCTGCTTGGCCACAAAGGCCTGGCAGCTCAAGCGCGAATCGGGCTCCAGGCCCCAGGCGCGGTCGAGCAAGTCTTCTTCGGTTTCTTCCATCTCGTTGAGGCTTCGGAAACCCTCGCGCACGATGACGTGGCAGGTGGTGCAGGCAGCACTCATGTCGCACGCGTGCTCGATGTTGATGTTGTTGTCGAGCAAGGCTTCGCAGATGCTGGTGCCAGCAGGCGCGGTGATCTCGGTGCCTTGTGGGCAGTACTCGGGATGGGGCAGGATTTTGATGACGGGCATGACGGTATTGTGGTTCACATCGACTGGATGTTTTGGCCAGCCAGGGCTTTTTGGATGCTGTGGTTCATGCGCTCGGCGGCAAAGGCTTCGGTGCCTTTGGCCAGAGCCTGGGTGCAGTCTTCGAGTGCTTTGGCGTCTTGCTCGGTCTGGACGGCCGCTTGCAAAGTGACCATCAGTGCATCGATGGCACTTCGCTCGTCGGCTTGCAGCAAATCGCCATCGGCTTGCAAAGCACTGCGCGTGGCCAGCAGCATGCGGTCGGCATCGACCCGGGCTTCGACCAAGGCACGCGCTTGCATGTCGGCCTGGGCGGTGGTGAAGCTGTCTTGCAGCATGGTGGCGATTTGCTCATCGCTCAGGCCGTACGAGGGCTTGACATCGATGCGCGCTTCAACGCCGCTGATTTGTTCTTTGGCGCCCACGCTGAGCAGGCCATCGGCATCCACCGTGAACGTGACGCGGATGCGCGCCGCACCAGCCGCCATGGGCGGGATGCCGCGCAGCTCAAAACGGGCCAAGCTTCGGCAGTCTTGCACCAAATCGCGTTCGCCCTGCACCACATGCAAAGCCAGCGCGGTCTGGCCGTCTTGGTAGGTGGTGAAGTCTTGCGCCATGGCGGTGGGGATGGTCTGGTTGCGCGGGATGATGCGCTCGACCAGGCCGCCCATGGTCTCGATGCCCAGCGACAGCGGGATCACATCGAGCAGCAGCAACTCGCCAGCGGCGTTGTTGCCCGCCAATTGGTTGGCCTGAATGGCCGCGCCCAGTGCCACGACTTCGTCGGGGTTGAGGTTGTTCAGCGGCGCCTGGCCAAAGAACTCGGCCACGGCCTGCTGGATTTGCGGCATGCGTGTCGAGCCGCCGACCATGACCACGCCTTGCACATCGTCCTTGGCCAATTGGGCATCACGCAAGGCCTTGCGCACTGCGGTGATGCAGCGGGCTGTCAGGGCTTGGGTGGCCTGCTCAAAATCGGCACGGCTGATGTGCACCGACAAAGCGCCCGTGGACAGCGCCACGTCCAAGGCCGCCGAGTCAGCGCGGGTCAAAGCCTCTTTGGCGGCACGCGCAACGGCCTTGAGTTGGGTTTTGTCCTCTGCGGTGACCGCTTGCAATGCGGGCATCTGGGCCATGGCAAAGTCGGCCAGGGCCTGGTCGTAGTCGTCGCCCCCCAAAGCCGAGTCGCCCCCGGTGGACAAGACTTCAAACACACCCTGCGTCAGACGCAAGATGGAGATGTCAAACGTGCCGCCGCCCAAATCGAACACGGCATAAACGCCTTCGCTGGCGTTGTCCAAGCCATAGGCAATGGCAGCGGCCGTGGGTTCGTTGATCAAGCGCAGCACGTTCAGGCCTGCCAATTGGGCAGCGTCTTTGGTGGCCTGGCGCTGGGCGTCGTCAAAGTAAGCGGGCACAGTGATGACCGCGCCATACAGGTCGTCGTTGAAGGTGTCTTCGGCGCGGTAGCGCAGCGTGGCCAAGATCTCGGCACTGACTTCCACCGGTGACTTGGGGCCCTGCACCGTCTGGATGCTGAGCATGCCACCCTTGACTGTGCCTTCGCTGGCGGTGAACTCGTAGGGCAGCTTGCTGCGGTCTGCAATGTCCTGCAAGCCGCGGCCCATGAAACGCTTGACCGAAGCGATGGTGTTGACCGGATCGGTGGCAGCCGACTGCACCGCATCAAAACCGATCTGACGGCCTTGACCCGGCATGAAGCGCACCACCGAAGGCAGGATCACACGGCCCTTGTCGTCGGGCAAGCATTCGGAGACGCCATTGCGCACCGAGGCAACCAGCGAATGCGTGGTACCCAAGTCGATGCCCACCGCGATGCGGCGCTGGTGCGGGTCGGGCGACTGGCCCGGTTCAGAAATTTGCAGTAAGGCCATGGTCCATCAAGGGGGTGTTCTAGCCGCGAGCCTTTGCAGGTTCGGCGGCCAGTGATCAGGTCAATCGGTCGAGTTTAGCGTTCACTTCTTGCGTGAAGCGCTCAATGAACATGAGCGCCCTCACCTGCCCCACGGCCTGCGCAGGGTCTTTGGCCACATCGAGCCAATCGGCCAAGGTTTGCTGCACGCGGCGCTGTTCGGCGGCCACCTCATCGGCCAGGGCTTCGAGACCTTGCGCGGTTTCGGTGTCTTCCAGGCTCTCGCGCCATGCCATCTGCTGCATCAGGAACGCAGCGGGCATGGCGGTGTTGTTTTCGGCCTGCACCGGCGCGCCTTGCAATTCGCACAAATAGGCGGCGCGTTTGAGTGGGTCTTTCAGACGCTGGTAAGCCTCGTTGATGCGCACCGACCACTGCATGGCCACCCGCTGGGCAGCGGCGCCTTCGGCGGCAAAGCGGTCGGGGTGGGCTTCGCGTTGCAGGGCTTTCCAACGGGCATCCAGTTGTGTGCGGTCCTGTGCGTACTGCACGGGCACATCGAACAACTCAAAATCGTTGGCCTGCAGGGAAATCACACGCGGAAGGATTCACCGCAACCGCAGCGGTCACGTTCGTTGGGGTTGTTGAAGCGAAAACCCTCGTTCAGGCCTTCGCGCACAAAGTCGAGTTCGGTGCCATCGATGTAAGCCAGGCTTTTCGGGTCCACCAGCACCTTGACGCCGTGGCCTTCAAAGACCACGTCCTCGGGCGCAATGTCGTCCACGTACTCGAGCTTGTAAGCCAAACCCGAGCAGCCGGTGGTCTTGACGCCCAAACGCACGCCCACACCCGAGCCACGCTTGGCCAAGTAGCGGGTCACGTGCCGGGCAGCCGATTCAGACAGTGTGATGGCCATGTCAGTTCAGGTGTTTTTTCTTGTAGTCGTCCACGGCTGCCTTGATGGCGTCTTCGGCCAAGATGGAGCAGTGGATCTTGACGGGCGGCAGCGCCAGTTCTTCGGCGATCTGGCTGTTCTTCAAAGCCGCCGCTTCGTCCAGCGTCTTGCCCTTGACCCATTCGGTCACCAACGAGCTGGACGCGATGGCCGAGCCGCAGCCATAGGTTTTGAAGCGTGCGTCTTCGATCACGCCGGTTTGCGGGTTGACCTTGATCTGCAACTTCATCACGTCGCCGCAAGCGGGCGCACCGACCATGCCGGTGCCTACCGAGTCGTCGCC
>NKIO01000087.1 GCA_002255935.1 Comamonadaceae bacterium PBBC2 | reverse complement strand
GCGCGTTCGCGCACCTCGGGTGAAAAACGGTTTGATTTCTTGCTCATGGCTCCATCTTCTCAAAGTGTGGGGCCTCCTCAAAACCCGGGGCGATTCAGTGACTTACTGGGCAAGCCACTGCTCGGCCACCTCGGTGATCAGCGCCAGTGTGGCTTGCTGGGTCAAGGTGGTGGGGCGGAGTGAACTGATGGCGGTGTTGAGCTGGATGCTCAGCGGTGGGTCGCACAGGGGCCGCACCGAGAACGCCGAAGGCCGCACCGAGCGCATGACGGCGTTGGAGGGCAAGATGGCATAGCCCGCGCCATCGGCCACCAAGTCCAAGATGGCGCTCACGCCGTCGATCTCCAGCGCAATCTGCGGGCGGCAGCCAATGGCGGCCATCTCAGACTCCACATGCATGCGGATCGCATTGGGCCGGGTGGGGATCACCAAGGGCAGGGCGGCCACTTCTTGCAGCCTGATGGGCGGCGGCGGCGGGTCTTCTTGCAGACCCGGTGGGCGGGGTTGCACCAGCAGCAGTTCTTCTCGCACCAGGGGGGTGTGCTCGATGCCGGGCACCTGGCTGGGGTTGTAGAGCACGGCGATGTCCAGGCGGCCGTTTTGCAGGTTCTCTTGCATGGCGCTCGACAGGCCTTCGCTGATGGACAGTTGCGCTTCGGGCATGCGCTGCCTGAAAGCGCGGGTCAAGGGCACGGTGATGACCCGCGCCACGCTGGGCGGCAGGCCCAGCGCCACACGGCCCGACAAGCCGCTGCGCACCCGGCCCAGTTCTTCACGCGCCCGCTCCACCTGGTGCAAGATGCCCCGGCCGTGCTCCAGCAGCAGTTGCCCCGCCTGGGTGGGCGTGGCGCCACGGCCATTGCGCACCAGCAGGTTTTGCCGCAGTTCCACTTCGAGCAGGCGCACCTGACGGCTGAGCGCGGGTTGGGCGATGTTCAGGGCTTGCGCGGCGCGGGTGAAGCTGCCCAGTTCGGCCACGCGCACAAAGTATTCGAGCTGTTTGAGGTCCATGGTGCGGCTTTCTGTTGGCTTGATTTTGTCATACCCGTGGCTTGGTTATGCGAATTTGTTCTAGCTGGTAGATGGTGCAAAGGCTGGGCCTGGGCGGGGGCAGACTGCACAATCGGCGCTTGAATTCTTGTAGGTCGGCGGCTTCAGCCCCGACATGCCTCGCAGCTGCACCTTGTCGGGGCTGAAGCCGCCGACGTGCAAAAGACTGTCCACCAGACCCTTTCCTTGAGGAATCCGCCATGAGCCAAACGAAGCCCTTGATCATCGACGTGCACGGTCACTACACCACCGCCCCCAAGGCGCTGGAAGACTGGCGCAACCGCCAGATCGCCGGCATCAAGGACCCCGCGTCCATGCCCAAAGTGTCCGAGCTGAAAATCAGCGACGACGAGCTGCGCGAGACCATCGAGACCAACCAACTGGCCAAGATGAAAGAGCGCGGCTCGGACATCACCATCTTCAGCCCCCGCGCCAGCTTCATGGCCCACCACATTGGCGACTTCAATGTGTCGTCTACTTGGGCGGCCATTTGCAACGAGCTGTGCTACCGCGTGGCGCAACTGTTCCCTGACAACTTTGTGCCTGCGGCCATGCTGCCCCAGTCGCCCGGCGTGGACCCCGCCACCTGCATCCCCGAGCTGGTCAAGTGTGTGGAGCAATACGGCAACGTCGGCATCAACCTGAACCCCGATCCCTCGGGCGGTCACTGGACCTCGCCCCCCTTGAGTGACAAAGCCTGGTACCCGATTTACGAAAAGATGGTCGAGTACGACATCCCGGCGATGATCCACGTGAGCACCAGCTGCAACAGCTGCTTTCACACCACCGGCGCCCACTACCTGAACGCGGACACCACCGCCTTCATGCAGTGCCTGACCTCAGACCTGTTCAAAGACTTCCCGACGCTCAAGTTCTTGATCCCCCACGGCGGCGGCGCGGTGCCTTACCACTGGGGCCGTTTTCGCGGTCTGGCGCAAGAACTCAAAAAGCCTTTGCTGTCCGAGCACCTGCTGGGCAACATCTTCTTTGACACCTGCGTGTACCACCAGCCCGGCATCGACTTGCTGACCAAGGTGATCCCGGTCAAGAACATTTTGTTTGCCTCCGAGATGATCGGTGCGGTGCGCGGCATTGACCCCGAAACCGGCCACTACTACGACGACACCAAGCGCTACGTGCAAGCCACCGCCAACCTGAACGAACAAGAGCGTTACATGGTCTACGAAGGCAATGCCCGCCGCGTGTTCAAGCGTCTGGACGACCAGCTCAAGGCCAAAGGCCAGTAAGAGCCAACGTAGGAGCCCGGATTCCGGGCGATGGCGTGCACAACGATGCTGCTTGCTATCGCCCGGAATCCGGGCTCCTACAAAAGACTCAACTGCACAGCCAGGTGACCCATCCCATTTGCCCCATCTCAGGAGAACACCATGTACGAACTCGGCGTTGTTTACCGCAACATCACCCGCGCGGACCGCGCAGCCACCGACGGCTTGGCGGCACTGGGCTCGGCCACTGTGCACGAAGCCATGGGCCGTGTCGGCCTCATGAAGCCCTACATGCGCCCCATCTATGCAGGCGCTCAGGTGTCTGGCACGGCGGTGACGGTGCTCTTGCACCCCGGCGACAACTGGATGATGCACGTGGCGGCTGAACAGATTCAGCCCGGCGACATCGTGGTCGCGGCCATCACCGCCGAATGCACCGACGGCTACTTTGGCGACCTGCTGGCTACCTCTTTCATGGCCCGTGGCGCTCGTGCGCTCATCATCGATGCCGGTGTGCGCGATGTGAAAGAACTCACCAAGATGGGCTTTCCCGTCTGGAGCAAAGCCATCAGCAGCAAGGGCACCATCAAAGCCACCGTCGGCTCGGTGAACATCCCCGTGGTGTGCGCCGGCATGATCGTCACCCCCGGCGACGTGATCGTGGCCGATGACGACGGCGTGGTCTGCGTGCCAAAGGCCCTGGCTGCCAAAACGCTGGAAACCGCCCAAGCGCGCGAAGCCAACGAAGGCGAAAAACGCGCCAAGCTGGCCTCGGGCGTTTTGGGCCTGGACATGTACAAGATGCGCGAGCCCCTGGCGGCTGCGGGTCTGAAGTACATCGACTGATCCACAGAAGACCTGCTCCATGTTTGGACTGCGCGCACTGGTTCTGGGCCTGACACTGGCCGTGTCGGCTTGTGCTGGCCTGTCGCCTGTGCCTGCAGCGTCCCAGTCGCTTGTGGCGCAAGCCACGGCCCAAGCCCGGCAGGCGCTGGCTCCCACCGGTGTATTGCGCGTGGGTGTCTACCCTGGCAGCCCCACATCGCTGGTGCAAAACGCATCGGGCCAGCGTACCGGTGTGGCGCTGGAGTTGGGTCAGCACATGGCTCAGCAACTGGGTGTGCCTGTGCAGGTGGTCGAATTTGCCCGCGTGGCGGAAATCATTGACGGCCTTCAGCGCGGGCAGGTGGACATGACCTTCACCAACGCCTCGCCTGCACGTGCGCGCGTGGTGACATTCACACGCCCTTTGGTGCAACTGGAGTTGGGCCTGTTGTTGCCTGCCGATGCACCGATCACGCGATTTGCACAGATCGACCAAGCGGGTCTGCGCGTGGGCGTGAGCCAGGGCAGTTCTTCGCAAGCGGCGCTGGCAGGCCAGCTCAAGCTGGCGCAGGTGGTGCCCGTGGCGTCTTTGGATGTGGCGCAACAGATGCTGCGCGCAGGCCAACTCGACGCATTCGCCACCAACAAGGGCATCTTGTTTGAAATGCGCGAGAAGCTGCCAGGCTTCAAGGTGTCCGATGACCGTTGGGGTCTGGAAAACTTGGCGATTGCCGTGCCTCAGGGGCGCGACGCTGGACAGGATTTTTTAACGGCCTTCGCCGATGAGGTGACCCGGACTGGTCGACTGGCCGCGATGGCCGAGCGTGCCGGTTTGCGTGGCTTGGCCAAGCCCGAGTGAATCTTGAGACAACACAGGAGACTTCGATGACCTTTTGCCAATGGGTTTTTGCGATTGCGGCCGCTGCTGGGCTCGCCACGGGGGCACAGGCTCAAACGGCCAATGCGCCCGCCAATTACCCCAGCAAACCCGTCAAGATCGTGGTGGGTTATGCCGCTGGTGGCGCCGTGGATGTGGTGGCACGCACCATTGGCCAAAGCCTGCAGACCAGCCTGGGTCAGGCCTTTGTGGTGGAGAACAAACCCGGCGCTGGCACCAACATTGCTGTCAAATCGGTGATCACGGCCGAGCCCGACGGTTACACCCTCTTGATGGCGGCCAACGCCTTGGCGGCCAACATGTCGCTGTACCAGCCCCAGCCTTTTGATGCCGAAAAAGATTTGGTGGCAGTTGCTTTGATCGGCCGTGTGCCGGTGGTCATCGCGGCCAATGCCAATGCGCCCTATGCCAACGTCAAGCAACTGATCGACGCGGCCAAAGGCAAGCCCAACAGCATCGCTTACGGCTCGCCGGGCAATGGCTCTACGCCGCACATGGCCATCGAGTTGTTGGCGCGGGCTGCCGGCATCGATTTGCAGCACATCCCATACCGGGGTGGCTCGCCTGCGATCACGGACACCATTGGCGGGCAAGTGCCGCTGGTGGCGGTCAATGCGCTGGAGGTCTTGCCCCATGTGAAAAGCGGCAAGCTCAAGGTGCTGGGTGTGCTCAGCACCAACCGCAGTGCCAATTTCCCGGATGTGCCGACCGTGGCCGAATCGGGTTTTCCGGGCTTTGAGGCCTCGGTCTGGTACGGCCTGGTGGCCCCTGCGGCCACGCCCAAGCCCATCGTGGCCAAGCTGCATGCCGAAGTGCAAAAAGCCCTGCAGACCAAAGAGGTGCGCGAGCGCATGAACGCCGTGGGCGGCGAGGTGGTGCCCGGCACTGCCGAGATGTTCAGCAACCTCATCCGTTCCGAGCGTGTGCGCTACGACAAGCTGGTGCGCGAGGCCAACATCAAGCCCGATTGATTTTTGAAGTTCCTAGAGAGAAATGACCATGCAATTTGAAAAAACCCCTGGCTGGCTGGACTGGTACACCGGCCCCAGCAAGCCGAAGTTTCAGGTGCCCGCAGGCGCTGTGGACGCGCACTGCCACGTGTTTGGCCCCGGTGCCGAGTTCCCCTACGCGCCCGAGCGCAAGTACACGCCTTGCGATGCGTCCAAGCACCAGCTGTATGCGCTGCGCGACCACCTGGGCTTTGCGCGCAATGTGGTGGTGCAAGCCACTTGCCACGGTGCCGACAACCGCGCCATGGTCGATGCGCTGGTCAATTCCGGCGGCAAAGCCCGGGGCGTGGCCACCGTCAAACGCAGCGTGACCGATGAAGAAATCCAGACCATGCACGACGCGGGTGTGCGCGGTGTGCGCTTCAATTTCGTCAAGCGCTTGGTGGACTTCACGCCCAAGGACGAGCTGCTGGAGATCGCCAGCCGCATCGCCAAATGGGGCTGGCACGTGGTCATTTACTTTGAAGCGGTGGACCTGCCCGAGCTGTGGGACTTTTTCACCGCGCTGCCCACCACCGTGGTGGTGGACCACATGGGCCGTCCCGACGTGTCGCTGCCGGTGGATGGCCCGCAGTTTGCGCTGTTCCAGAAATTCATGCGCGAGCACACCAATGTGTGGAGCAAGGTGTCTTGCCCCGAGCGTTTGTCGGTCACGGGCCCCAAGGCTTTGAATGGTGAACAAAACGCGTATCAAGACGTGATCCCCTTTGCCAAGCGCATCGTCGAGGAGTTCCCCGACCGCGTGCTGTGGGGCACCGACTGGCCCCACCCCAACCTGAAAGACCACATGCCCGACGACGGCCTGCTGGTGGATTTCATACCGCACATCGCGACCACGCCGCAGCTGCAACGCAAGCTCTTGGTGGACAACCCGATGCGCCTGTACTGGCCCGAGGAGAACAACTGATGGCACTCGACAAACCCTACACCGACGTGCCTGGCACGATCATTTTTGACGCCGAGCAATCGCGCAAAGGCTACTGGATCAACCAGTTTTGCATGTCGCTCATGAAGGCGGAAAACCGCGAACGCTTCAAAGCCGACGAGCGGGCTTACTTGGATGAATGGGCCATGACCGAAGAGCAAAAGCAGGCCGTGCTCGCGCGAGATCTGAACTGGTGCATGCGCACCGGCGGCAACATTTACTTCCTTGCCAAGATCGGCGCGACCGACGGCAAGAGCTTCCAGCAGATGGCCGGCTCGATGACCGGCATGACCGAAGAGGAATACCGCAACATGATGATCCAAGGCGGCCGCAGCGTGGAAGGCAACCGCTACATCGGCGAAAACGGCGATGCGCAAGCGCAGAACCAACCCCAAGGCGCAGCCGGCAAAAAACCTTAATGGGGGTCAGCCCCCTTAATTGGGGTCAGATCCCGATTGATTTGAGAGAACAACACATGGCCAAAATCACCGCATCCGTTTTCACCTCGCACGTGCCCGCCATTGGCGCGGCCATGGACCTGGGCAAGACCCAAGAAGACTATTGGAAACCCCTGTTCGCAGGTTATGACTTTTCCAAGCAATGGCTCAAGGACAACAAGCCTGACGTGATCTTCTTGGTCTACAACGACCACGCCACGGCTTTCAGTCTGGACATGATCCCCACGTTTGCGATCGGCACCGCTGCCGAGTACAAGCCCGCCGACGAAGGCTGGGGCCCACGCCCAGTGCCCGTGGTCAAAGGCCACCCCGAGCTGGCCAGCCACATCGCGCAAAGCGTGATCCAGCAAGACTTTGACCTGACCATCGTCAACAAGATGGACGTTGACCATGGCCTGACGGTGCCGCTGTCGCTGATGTGCGGTGAGCTGGACCCAGTCAAAGACGCCTGGCCCTGCCCAGTGATCCCATTCGCTGTGAACGTGGTGCAGTACCCCGTGCCCAGCGGTCAGCGCTGCTTCAATTTGGGCCAAGCGATTCGCAAAGCGGTTGAGAGTTACGACGACGACATCCACGTGCACATCTGGGGCACCGGCGGCATGAGCCACCAGCTGCAGGGCGCACGTGCCGGTCTGATCAACCGCGAGTGGGACAACAACTGGCTGGACCTGATGGTCAACGACCCCGTGGCCTGCGCTGCAGTGCCGCACATCGACTACGTGCGCGAAGCGGGCAGCGAAGGCATCGAGCTGGTCATGTGGCTGATCGCCCGTGGTGCGATGAGCGACATCGTGGACGGCAAGGCCACTGGCCCCGCACCCAAGCTGACGCACCGCTTCTACCATGTGCCTGCATCGAACACCGCTGTGGGCCACGCCATTTTGGAAAACACCTGATGAACACACATCGCTTGCAGGCAAGCTCCCACAAGACAAACCCCTCGTAGGAGCCAGCCCTGTTGGCGATGCGGAAGGTGAACCAACCCCATCGCTTGCAGGCAAGCTCCCACAAGACAAACCCCTCGTAGGAGCCAGCCCTGCTGGCGATGCGGACGGTGAAACGCCCCCATCGCTTGCAGGCAAGCGGTTGCCAACAACATCGATTTACTGGAGAACATTCATGAGCAAAACCATCAAAGTCGCCCTGGCGGGCGCAGGGGCCTTCGGCATCAAACACCTGGAGGGCATCCAAAACATCGACGGCGTGGAAGTCGTCTCGCTGATCGGCCGTGAGTTCGACAAAACCAAAGAGGTGGCTGACAAGTACGGCATCGGCCACGTCACCACGGATTTGAACGAGTCTTTGGCTTTGAAAGAAGTCGATGCCGTCATCTTGTGCACGCCCACGCAAATGCACGCCAGCCAAACCTTGGCCTGCCTGAAGGCTGGCAAGCACGTGCAGGTCGAAATTCCGCTGTGCGATGTCTACCAAGAAGGCCAGGAAGTCCTGCGCGTCCAAAAGGAAACGGGCTTGGTGGCCATGGTGGGTCACACCCGCCGCTTCAACCCCAGCCACCAGTGGGTGAACCACAAGATCAAGGCCGGTGAATTCAACATCCAGCAAATGGATGTGCAGACCTACTTCTTCCGCCGCACCAACATGAACGCGCTGGGCCAAGCCCGCAGCTGGACCGACCACCTGCTGTGGCACCACGCTGCCCACACGGTGGATTTGTTCGCCTACCAGTGCGGCAGCCCCATCGTCAAAGCCAATGCGGTGCAAGGCCCGATCCACCCCACGCTGGGCATCGCCATGGACATGAGCATCCAGCTGAAAGCCGCCAATGGCGCGATCTGTACGCTGAGCTTGAGCTTCAACAACGACGGTCCTCTGGGCACCTACTTCCGCTACATCGGCGACACCGGCACCTATTTGGCCCGTTACGACGACCTGTTCACCGGCAAGGAAGAAAAGATCGACGTGTCGCAAGTGGCCGTGTCCATGAACGGCATCGAGCTGCAAGACCGCGAGTTCTTCGCCGCGATCAAAGAAGGCCGCGAGCCCAACAGCTCGATCGCCCAAGTGCTGCCTTGCTACCAGGTGCTGCACGACTTGGAACAGCAGCTGATCGGCTGATGGATGAGCACCGTCACCAGCGCTGAGCGCAACAGTTTGTGGGTCATGGCCTTGGCTGGTTTTTCCAGCATGGTGTCCATGCGCATGTGCGATCCGATGCTGGTGGTCCTTAGCCAGGAGTTTCAGGTCAGCACCGGCGAGGCTTCTCGCGTGGTCTCGGCGTTTGCGGTGGCCTATGGTGTTTTGCAACTGTTTTACGGCCCCTTGGGCGACCGGTTTGGCAAGTTGCGGGTCATCACTTTGGCCGCGCTGGCGTGTGCGGTGTTCAGCGCCTTGACCAGCCTGGCGCCCAACCTGTCGGTGCTGGTGCTCATGCGGGCGGTGATGGGCGCTGCTGCGGCGGGCATCATCCCGCTGACTTTGGCTTGGATCGGTGACCAGGTGGCCTATGACCGCCGTCAGGAAACCTTGGCGCGGCTGATGGGTGCCACCGTCAGCGGCATGATGGTTGGCCTGTGGTTTGGCGGTTTTGCGGCCGAAAACCTGGGTTGGCGAACGGCCTTTGCCGTGGTCTCGGCACTGTTCACCACGGCGGCTTTGTTGCTTGTGCGCAAGCTGCGCCGCATGCCCGCACCCGCGCCCACTGAGGCCACGGCCCCGGGCCTGCTGGCCTCGTTTGGCAACACCTTCCAGTTGCTGGGCAACACGCGTGTGCGCCAAGTCTTGACGGTGACCGCCATCGAGGGCGCTTTGGTGTTTGGGGCCATGGCCTTCATCCCGACCCACTTGCACCTGCAGTACGACATGAGCGTGGTCTTTGCCGGCACGGTGATGATGCTGTATGGCGTGGGCGGCTTGATTTACAGCCAGTTGGCCCGCCGCTGGCTGGGCTGGCTGGGCGGCGAGCGGGGTTTGGTGCGCACGGGCGCCAGCTTCATTGTGCTGGGCTTGTTGACCCTGGCTTGGACGCACCAGCCGGTGCTGGGCATGCTGGGCTGCTTTGCCACGGGCTTTGGCTTTTACATGATGCACAACACCTTGCAGACACAAGCCACCCAAATGGCCCCGCACGCTCGGGGCACGGCGGTCACGCTGTTTGCCTGCATGTTGTTCTTTGGTCAGTCGGCTGGTGTGCTGGTCATGGCGCAGTCGGTGGACCAGGGCTGGTTGCCTTTGGCCTTCAGCCTGTGCGCCTTGGGCGTGGCGGCTCTGGGTTGGCGCATTCACCGCTTGGTGGGGCAGCATTGACCTGCAACAGGGCAGGGGCTGGAATGCCCCTATAACCCGAGCGATTTAATCGGGATTGGGTTATACTTGACTCCTTTAGTCGGGAACACGGTTTCAAAGCCGTGTCCGCACTGTTCACACCCTTCAGGAGCCTGCCATGCGTTTGACCACCAAAGGCCGTTTTGCCGTCACCGCCATGATCGATTTGGCGCTGCGCCAAGAAGCCGGCCCTGTGACCTTGGCGGCAATCAGCCAACGTCAGCAAATCTCTTTGTCTTATCTGGAGCAGCTGTTTGGCAAGCTGCGCCGCCACAACTTGGTTGAGTCCACCCGTGGCCCAGGCGGCGGTTACACGCTGGGTCGCAAAGCGGCCGACATCACGGTGGCCGACATCATTTTGTCGGTGGACGAGCCCATCGATGCCACCCATTGCGGTGGCAAGGAAAACTGCCACGGCGGCGATGCCCGCTGCATGACGCATGACCTGTGGGCATCCTTGAACGCCAAGATGGTCGATTTTTTGGATTCCGTTTCGCTGCAAAAACTGGTCGAAGACCAGCTGGCCAACGGCCTGGTGGTGGAGATCAAGCCCACCATCAAACGCGCCATCTCGCCCATGCCGACGGTCAAGCCCATCCGCGTGACAGGCCCCAATTCGGTGTTTGAATTGGGCACCGTGTTTGCCAAATCCTGATTGAAAAAGAAGTACAAACCATGACCACGCCACACTTCCCCATTTACCTCGACTACGGCGCGACCAACCCTTGCGATCCGCGAGTGGTTGACGCCATCATCCCTTGGCTGCGTGAGCACTTTGGCAACCCGGCATCGCGCAGTCACGCTTGGGGCTGGGAAGCCGAAGCCGCCGTTGAACAAGCCCGTGAACACGTGGCCGCCTTGATCGGTGCCGACCCCCGTGAAATCGTCTGGACCAGCGGTGCGACCGAATCGAACAACCTGGCCATCAAGGGTGCGGCGCAGTTCTACAAGTCGCGCGGCAAGCACCTGATCACGGTCAAAACCGAGCACAAAGCGGTGCTGGACACCATGCGCGAGCTGGAGCGCCAAGGCTTTGAAGTGACTTACCTCGACGTGCAAGCTGATGGCTTGCTCAGCATGGATGCCCTCAAAGCTGCGATTCGCCCTGACACCATCCTCATCAGCGTGATGTTCGTGAACAACGAAATCGGCGTGATCCAAGACGTGACCGCGATTGGCAACCTGTGCCGCGAAAAAGGCATCGTGTTCCACGTCGATGCCGCGCAAGCCACCGGCAAGGTCGAGATCGACATGGCCCAGCTGCCCATCGACCTGATGAGCTTGGCCTCGCACAAAACCTATGGCCCCAAAGGCATTGGCGCTTTGTATGTGCGCCGCAAGCCCCGCATTCGCCTGGAAGCGCAAATGCATGGCGGCGGTCACGAGCGCGGCATGCGATCGGGCACCTTGCCCACCCACCAGTGCGTGGGCATGGGCGAAGCGTTCCGCATTGCCAAGCTGGAGATGGCCCAAGACAACGCCAAAGCGCGTGCCCTGCACGAGCGCCTGATCAATGGCCTGAGCGACATGGAACAGGTGTTTTTGAACGGTCACCCTACTCAGCGTGTGCCGCACAACATCAACATCAGCTTCAACTATGTGGAGGGTGAGTCCCTCATCATGGGCATCAAGGGTCTGGCGGTGTCGTCGGGCTCGGCCTGCACCTCGGCCAGCTTGGAGCCCAGTTATGTGCTGCGTGCACTGGGCCGCAGCGACGAATTGGCCCACAGCAGCTTGCGCATGACGATTGGCCGCTGGACCACCGAAGCCGATATCGACTACGCGGTCGACACCATCAAGAAAAACGTGGCCAAGCTGCGTGACCTGAGCCCTTTGTGGGACATGTACAAAGAAGGTATCGATATCTCCACGATTCAGTGGGCAGCCCATTGAAATGTGTTTGCGGGACAGATCTTTAGCTCTGTCCCCAACTGAAAGGAAATCAAAATGGCATATTCAGACAAAGTCGTTGATCACTACGAAAACCCCCGCAACGTCGGCAGCTTTGAAAAGGGCGATGACAGCGTGGGTACCGGCATGGTGGGTGCGCCCGCCTGCGGCGATGTGATGAAGCTGCAAATCAAGGTTAATCCGCAAACGGGTGTGATTGAAGACGCGCGCTTCAAGACCTATGGCTGTGGCTCAGCCATTGCCTCCAGCTCGCTGGTCACCGAATGGGTCAAGGGCAAAACGCTGGAAGAAGCGGCTGCGCTGAAGAACAGCCAGATCGCCGAAGAGCTGGCCCTGCCGCCCGTCAAAATTCACTGCTCCATCCTGGCCGAAGACGCCATCAAGGCCGCTGTGGACGACTACAAAAAGAAGCACTTAAATTAAGGACTTGCGGGACGGATCTTTTGCTCTTTCCCCCAACAAATCACTATGGCTGTTACTTTGACCGAAGCCGCCGCACGGCATGTGAATCGCTACTTGACCAAACGTGGCAAGGGCGTGGGCGTGCGTTTGGGCGTCAAGACTACGGGCTGCTCGGGTCTGGCGTACACATTGGAATATGTAGACGAGATCCCGGAAGAGGACACCGTATTTGAAGGCCATGGCGTCAAGGTCTTGGTCGACCCCAAGAGCCTGGCCTATATCGACGGTACCCAGTTCGACTTTGTGCGCGAAGGCTTGCATGAAGTCTTCCGCTTCA
>NKIO01000086.1 GCA_002255935.1 Comamonadaceae bacterium PBBC2 | reverse complement strand
TTCATGTCCCGGTGGCCTTTGGTGTGGCCATTTCCGCGTATTTCACATTGGTGGTCGTTCGCCCTGTGCTGATGGGTGCTTGGGGCCACGGCTTTCCGTATGGCATCTACAGCCACCTCGACTGGGTCTCCAACGTGGGCTACCAGTACCTGCACTTTCACTACAACCCGGCGCACATGATCGCTGTGAGTTTCTTCTTCGCCAGTGTGTTTGCCTTGTCGCTGCACGGTGGTTTGATTTTGTCGTCCACCAACCCGCAGCCGGGCCAAGTGGTCAAGACCCCCGAGCACGAAGACACGTTCTTTCGCGACATCATCGGTTACTCGATCGGCACCTTGGG
Organism: Comamonadaceae bacterium PBBC2; assembly: GCA_002255935.1. Classification (GTDB taxonomy): domain Bacteria; phylum Pseudomonadota; class Gammaproteobacteria; order Burkholderiales; family Burkholderiaceae_C; genus Limnohabitans_A. Next base: position 12,147 of record NKIO01000086.1, on the reverse strand, counting down.
CATCCACCGCCTGGGACTGTTCCTGGCCTTGGCGGCCGTGTTGTTCAGCGCCTTGTGCATTGTGCTCAGCGGTCCCTTCTGGAGCCGTGGCTGGCCCGAGTGGTGGAGTTGGTGGCTGAACATGCCCATCTGGTCCCAGTGGCCCGTCTGAGTCGGACTGCACCCACAGACCGCATCCAAAGAATTGAGGAGTACAGCGTATGGCCGACTATCAAAACCTGTTCACCACGGTGCAAGCCGTGGGGCCTGTCCACCCCGGGGTGGAACTGGGCCACGGCAACAGCCCGCGCACCGGACAGCCCCTGATCAATTACTGGGTGGGCAAGCTGGGCAACGCGCAGCTGGGCCCCATCTACCTCGGTGGCCTGGGGCTGGCTTCGCTGGTGTTTGGCATGATCGCCTTCACCCTGATCGGCATGAACATGCTGGCCTCGGTCAACTACGATCCGATCCAGTTTGTGCGCCAGTTGTTCTGGCTGTCGCTGGAGCCCCCACCGCCGAGCTACGGCCTGAGCATGCCGCCGCTCAACCAGGGCGGTTGGTTCCTCATCGTGGGCCTGTTCCTCATCGCCTCGGTCATGTTCTGGTGGGCCCGCACCTACCGCCGCGCGGTCGAGCTGGGCATGGGCACGCACATCGCTTGGGCCTTTGCTGCGGCCATCTGGTTGTTCTTGGTGCTGGGCTTGTTTCGCCCCATCTTGATGGGCTCTTGGGGTGAGGCGGTGCCTTACGGCATCTTCTCCCACCTGGACTGGACGGCGGCTTTCTCGCTGCGCTACGGCAACTTGTTCTACAACCCCTTCCACGCGCTGTCCATCGTGTTCCTGTATGGCTCGGCCCTGCTGTTTGCCATGCACGGCGCGACCATCTTGGCGGTGACCCGCTTTGGCGGTGAACGCGAGATCGAGCAGATCACCGACCGGGGCACGGCTTCCGAGCGCGCCGCCTTGTTCTGGCGCTGGACCATGGGCTTCAACGCCACTATGGAATCGATTCACCGCTGGGCCTGGTGGTTCGCGGTGCTGTGTCCCATCACCGGTGGCATCGGCATCTTGCTGACCGGCACCGTGGTGGACAACTGGTACCTCTGGGCCATCAAGCATGGCGTGGCACCCCCTTACCCTGAAATTTTCCCGGCGATGGTTGACCCCGCCCTGAGCATTGGAGGCAAGCCATGAGCACGAACACCCTTCATTCGTCCCGCTGGATGGGCCGCTGGGCCCAAGGCCTGGGCTTGGCGCTGGTTGGCTTGTTGCTGGCCGGCTGCGAGCGGCCCAGTCCCGAGTCGGTGCAAAGCGGTTACCGTGGCACCGGCATGGTGCAGGTCTACAACGCGCGCTTGCTCGAAGTCAAAACCGAAAAGAACCAGCCCCCTGTGGCGATTCCGTCGCCAGGCTCTGACGGTCCCAAGGCCGCGCAGGCCTACAAAAATGTGAAGGTGCTGGGCCACCTCAGCGTGGGTGAGTTCAACCGCCTGATGGTCTCGATGAGCAGCTGGGTCGCGCCCAACGAGGGCTGCGCTTATTGCCATGCCTTGCCCAACTTTGAAGACGACAGCAAGTACACCAAGGTGGTGGCCCGTCGCATGATCCAGATGACACAGCACATCAACGCGGACTGGCAGCCCCACGTGGCCCAGACCGGGGTGACGTGCTACACCTGCCACCGCGGCGAGCCGGTGCCCAACGCGATCTGGTTCAAGTCTGATCCCCAGCCGCAGGGCTCGAACTTCATCGGCGACAAGGCCGGACAAAACACGCCTTCGCCGGTGGTCAACCTGTCTTCCTTGCCCAACGATCCGTTCACACCCTTCTTGTTGGGCGATCAAAAAATCCGCGTGAACGGCCCAACCGCGCTGCCGTCTGGCAACCGCCAGTCGATCAAGCAAGCCGAGTGGACCTATGGGCTGATGACGCACATGTCGACCTCGCTGGGTGTGAACTGCACGTATTGCCACAACACGCAATCGTTCCAGAACTGGGAAAACAGCCCACCTCAACGCACGACGGCTTGGCACGGCATCCGCATGGCGCGTGACCTCAACCTGACTTATATGGAGCCCTTGACCGACGTCTTCCCAGCGCACCGCAAGGGGCCCACGGGCGACGTGGCCAAGCTCAACTGCGCCACCTGTCACCAGGGTGCTTACAAGCCGCTCAATGGCGCACCGATGGCCAAAGACTTTCCGGAGTTGCTCAAACCCGCTTTGACGGCTGCCAAAGTCGCGTCCAAGTAAGCACCCCAACCCCAGCTGGACACTGTCATGGAAGCCGCCACACCTCTTCATGACCCGCTGTCTGGCGTGGTGGTGGTGTTGCTGGTCGACTTCCTGCGCCAACATCAGGGCTGGGGCTGGTTGCGTTTGGTGGCCGGTGCCACGCCTTACAAGGAAGTGCCCGGTCTGACCTCACTCAAAGTCATGGGCAGTGGCCATGGCGGCGGCTTCAGCTTGCGACCCAGCGCGACGCACCAGGGTTTGATCTGCACCTTCAGCCACCTGGACTTGGCGCTGAATTTTTTGGACAGCCCCTGGGTGCAGGCCTACCGCCAACGCGCCCGTGAATTTTGGTCTGGCGTGCTCACGGTGCAATCGGCCCGGGGCCACTGGGACAAACAAAGCTGGCAACCGACCGCCGAGCCTGCGCTGCAAGGGCAGGCCCAAACCCAAGGTCCCTTGGCGGTTCTGACGCGCGCCAGCATCGTGCCCACCAAGGCCATGGCTTTTTGGCGTTACGCCCCAGCCGCGCAGGCCGAGTTGAGCGAGTCGCCGGGCTGCATGCTGGCCATGGGGCTGGGCGAGGCGCCCCTGGTGCGGCAATGCACCTTCAGCCTGTGGCAAGACACGGCGGCCATGGTGCAGTACGCCCACCAAGGCGTACACCAGCTGGCCAGTGCGGCCGCCTACAAGCACCAGTATTTTTCGGAATCGCTGTTTGTGCGCATGCAGGTGCTGCAGATGTCCGGGGTTTGGAAAGGCCGCACTTTCGGCTTGTCCGCTGGTGCTGGCACCGACCCCGACGCCGACCCCGACGCCGACCCTGTGCAGGCCGATGTGCATGCAGAACTGGCGCAAGCGGTGATGCACCGGGAGCTCAGCCATGTCTGATCACCGGGTGGTCATCGTCGGCGCGGGCATGGGCGGTTTGTGCAGCGCCATCTTGCTGGCGCACCAGGGCCTTGATGTGACGGTGGTCGAGTCTGCGGGCGAGCCCGGTGGCAAAGTGCACAGCCGCGATGTGGCGGGTGTCGCTGTCGACAGCGGCCCGACGGTGTTCACCATGCGCTGGGTGTTCGACGCCTTGCTGCGCAGTGTGGGCACCAGCCTGGAAGCCGAGCTGCGCATCACACCCTTGCAGGTGTTGGCGCGGCACTTTTGGCCCGATGGCAGCCAACTCGATTTGTCGGCCAACGCGCAAGAAAGCGAAGCGGCCATTGCCGCTTGGTCTGGCGGTGATGAAGCGCGCCGCTTTCGGGATTTTTGCAAAACCACGCGTGCGCTTTACGCCACGCTCGAAGGCCCGATGATCCGTGCGCAGCGCCCCAGCATGGGCCGCTTCATGGGTGATTTGGGTTTCAAAGGTTTGGGCGTGCTGGCCCAGTTGGGCCCCATGCGCAACCTGTGGCAGCAGCTGGGCCACCAGTTTGCCGATCCGCGTTTGCGCCAGCTGTTTGCGCGCTACGCCACCTACTGCGGCTCCTCGCCTTGGCAGTCGCCGGCCACGCTCATGCTGATCGCGCAGGTGGAGATGGACGGCGTGTGGTCGGTCGACGGCGGCATGGTGGGTTTGGCCCAGGCGCTCTCGCGCGTGGCGCGTCGCCGTGGCGCGGTGTTCCGCTACCACAGCAGCTGCCAGCGCATCGAGCAGCGGCACGGCCGCGTCTCGGGCGTTCATTTGCAGTCGGGTGAATTCTTGCCGGCCGACCGCGTGATCTTCAATGGCGACGCTGGCGCTTTGCGCAGCGGTTTGCTGGGCGATGGCCTGCGCCAAGCGGTGCCTGCGCAGGCACCAACGCGTTCGCTGTCGGCGCTGACTTGGTCGATGCACACACCCACCGAGGGCCTTGCATTGGACCGGCACAACGTGTTTTTTCAGAGCAGCTACGCCAGCGAGTTCGAGGACATCTTTGCGCACCAGCGTTTGCCCGAACAAGCCACGGTTTATGTCTGCGCACAAGACCGGCCTGCAGACCTGTTGCCGGGTCAGGCCGAGCGCATTTTTTGTCTGGTCAACGCCCCCGCCTGCGGTGATGGCAACGGCATCACCGAGGAGGCTTTAGAGCAATGCCAAACCCGCACCTTTCAGCATCTGCGTCAGCTGGGTCTGGCGCTGCAGCCGACGACACGCAACAGCGTGCGCACCACGCCGCAGGACTTTCATCGGCGTTTCCCGGCCAGCGGCGGAGCCCTGTACGGGCAGGCGACACACAGCTGGACGAGCATCTTCAGCAGACCTGGCGCCACCACGCCCCTGCCGGGCCTTTATCTGGCGGGGGGCAGCGTGCACCCGGGGCCGGGGGTGCCGATGGCGGCCTTGTCCGGACAACGGGCGGCCGAAGCGGTGATGGCGAGCCTTGCTTTGACCAACACGTTCCCGAGGGCGGCTACCTTTGGTGGTATGTCGACGCCATGAGCGACGATGGCCAACACAGCATCACCCTCATTGCCTTTGTTGGCAGTGTGTTCTCGCCTTATTACGCTTGGGCACGTCGGCGTGGCGCGGCCCAACCCGACCACCACTGCGCTTTGAACGTGGCCATCTACAGCAAAGGCCAAAGCCGCTGGGCCATGACCGAACGTGGCCAACGCCACTGTGCGCGCAGTGCCCATGAGTTCACCATCGGCCCGAGCCATCTGAGTTGGGATGGCGACTGCCTGACCATCGACATCGCTGAAGTGGGCATGCCCATCCCCAGAAGCATCCGGGGGCGCATCAAAGTGTGGCCGCAGCAATTGTTGAGCTATTGCACACCTTTGGATGAGGCCGGTCGCCACCGCTGGGGACCTTTGGCCCCGGCCTCGCGCATCGAGGTGGCGCTGGACGCGCCCGATCTGAAGTGGCAAGGCCATGCTTACTTGGATTCCAACGAAGGCGACGAGCCGATCGACCGGGGCTTTCACACCTGGGACTGGTCACGTGCACGCATGCGCGATGGCAGCACCATGGTGTTTTACGACATGCAGGCGCCCGGCCAAGCGGACCGGGTTTTGTCGCTGCGCTTCACACCGCAAGGCGCGGTGGTGCCGATCGAGACCCCGCCGGTGCAGCGCCTGCCCAAGACCGGCTGGCGCATCGACCGCCGCATGCGCAGTGCCAAGGCTGTGCGGGTCCACGAACAACTGGAGGACACGCCTTTTTACCAGCGTGCCTTGCTGCAATTCGAACACGCCGGCGAGCCTTTGCTGGCCTTTCACGAAACCCTGTCGGTGCCGCGTTTGGTGTCACCGGTGGTTCAAGCCATGCTGCCTTGGCGCATGCCCAGGCGGGCTTGAGATGATTTGCTTTGACTTTGTCCACCCCCACGCCTGGTGCGTGGGTGCGTGCCATTTCAAGGCCACCCCATTCCTGGCCATGGTGGCCAAGAATAGCCCTCGTGCGGGCCGTGCACGTCTTCTGCAAGGAGAAAACGATGTCTAATTCAGACAAAGTCTGGCCAACGGGACTGACCGAGGCCGAATCGGAAGAGATTCACCGCAATCTCATCCAGGGCACGCAGATTTTCGGCATGATTGCCGCATTTGCCCATCTGCTGGCCTATATCTACTCACCCTGGCTCAAGTGAAGGAGACACAACATGATCTACTCGAAAATGTGGTGTGTGGTGAAACCTTCGGTCGGTATCCCTGTGTTCATTGCTGCAGTGGCGATTGCCTCTTTCAGCGTGCACCTGGCCCTGACCATCAACACCTCCTGGGTGAAAAACTTCCTCAACGGTAACGCCAAAGTGGTCGCCATGGCGCCTGCTGCGGACGCGACGGTGAAGAAGTAACGGGTGAACCCCGACGAACGGCCAAGCGCGCAAGCGCTTGGTCTTTCCTTGATGAACAAAACCAAAAAACCATCTTCCTTGGCGCACACGCTGGCCAGCTTGGGCCCGCGCTTTTTGCCATTTGCCGACGCGGCCAGCGATGACTTGCCGCTGTCGCGTTTGCTGCGCTTGTCGCTGTTTCAAATTTCTGTCGGCATGGCCATGGTCATGCTGGTGGGCACCCTCAACCGCGTGATGATTGTGGAGCTGAAAGTTCCGGCCACGCTGGTCTCTTTCATGGTGGCCTTGCCACTGCTGGTCGCGCCCTTGCGGGCGCTGATCGGTTTTCGATCGGACAACCACCGCTCGCAACTGGGCTGGCGGCGCGTGCCCTACATCTGGATGGGCAGCTTGCTGCAGTTCGGTGGCTTTTCCATCATGCCTTTTGCCTTGCTGGTCTTGGCCGGTGCAGGGCAGGCCAGTCAGGCGCCGGCTTGGGTCGGCCAACTGGGTGCAGCCGTGGCCTTCATTTTGGTGGGCATGGGCATGCACACGGTTCAAACGGCGGGCTTGGCCTTGGCCACCGATCTGGCGCCCCCCGAAAGCCAAGCCAAAGTGGTGGGCCTGATGTACGTCATGCAGCTGGTGGGCATGATCGGCAGCGCCTTGATGCTGGGCCATTTGCTGCGCGAGTACAGCCCCGGGCAATTGATCCGTGTGGTGCAGGCCGTGGCGGTGATGACCTTGGTGCTCAACGTGATCGCCTTGTGGAAGCAAGAGCCGCGCAGCCGATTGCGCAAACCGGGCACCCCGCTGGAACACAATTTCCGTGAAGCCTGGCAAAGCTTTTGCCAAGGCCCCAACACCTTGCGCCGCTTGTTGGCCGTGGGTTTGGGCACGATGGCCTTCACCATGGAAGACGTCTTGCTGGAGCCCTATGGCGGCGAGATCTTGAATTTGAGTGTGTCCACCACCACCACCTTGTCGGCCACGCTGGCGCTGGGCGGTTTGATGGGCTTTGCCTGGGCCTCCCGAGTGCTGTCGCAAGGCGGTGACGCTTACCGCATGGCCCGTTGGGGCGCTTGGGTGGGGGTGCCTGCATTTGTGGCAGTGATCGCGGCCTACCCCTTGGGCTCGCCTTGGCTTTTTGCCTTGGGCGTTTTCTTGGTGGGCCTGGGCGGTGGCATCTTTGCGCACGGCACGCTGACCGCGACCATGCAACTGGCGCCCCCTGCGCAAATCGGTTTGGCCATGGGCGCCTGGGGCGCGGTGCAGGCCACGGCGGCTGGTGTGGGCATGGCTTTGGGCGGGCTCTTGCGCGACGGTGTCGCATGGCTGAGCACCTCCTTCATGGGCTATTCGGCGGTGTACCTGCTCGAGATCGTTTTGCTGGGCCTGACCCTGTGGGCCATGGGTCCTTTGGTCCGTGGGCTTGTTCGAGCCCCCCAGCGCTCTGCATAATCAGTACCATCTTTTTTCAACCCTCTGACATTCAGCAAAGGCAAACCATGGAAATCAAGCACATCCTCATCATCATGTTCGTGGTCTTTGGCATCTTCATGCTGGCCAATTGGTTGAACCGCCCCAAACGCCCACGCAAGTGAGCTGCACCTTCCCCACCAGGCCGCTTTCAAGCGGCTTTTTTGTGCGCCTTGGCAGGGGTGCCGAGCCCGGCCATGCAGGCCTGGCGGGAAGTCAGGGTGTGGGGGCTTGGATCACCTGGCTCGATGCGATCAGGGCTGACAGCAAGTGCATGACCTGGTCCCCGGAGGCCGCATAGGGGTCGAACTCCGGGTGGCCCACCTTGACCATGGGGTCTTGTGCCGACAGCCTGACCAAGGCCATCGACCAAGGGTCATACAGGCGTTCGCTGATGTCCTCGTAACGCAACAGTTCCACATCCTTGTGGCGGGCATCGCCGCAGATGCGTTGGTACAGCGCATTGACGCGGCTGCGTTCGCCTTCCAGCACTTGCAGAAAATAGCCTTGCCCCTGGCACAACACACCGGTGATGCCCTGCGCCCGGTTGTGGGCCTGGGCCTGCATCAAGATGGAACTGGTGACGGTCGTGGTTTGCGGCCCATTCGATCGGCTGACGTAGAGCAGCCGGACTTGGACCGCATGGCTGGGAATTTTCATGGGGTTTGACGCAGGGCATTGCGGTCCAGCCGCTCGTTTTCCCGGCGTTCAAACAGGTTGAGCATCCAGGCCACGCGTTGGGGCATGGCGCGGTTGGGGAAATAAGCTTTGTTGCCCGTTTGCTGGGTTGCCTCTTGGCAGCCTTTGACCAAGCCCACGATGGCCGCCAGAGGCACGGGGCTGTGGTCGGCCACCCGAATCCAGTGCACTTGCGTCCAGGCGCTGGCCAGCAGCATGAGCTTGCGCGTGGTGCTGACCACGGTGCGCTTGTTGACCGAGTCCAGGCCTTCGCGGCGCAGCTGGTGCCCGATCTCGGCGTAGATCATGCTGGCCGCGCAAATGGCGGCGCGGCAGTCGGGTGGCAAAGCGGCAATGCCCGAGTGGGCCTGTTTGTAGAGCCGATCGGCTTCGTCGAGCAAACGCGCTACCACCTGTGCAATGGCGGGCGTGAAGGTGGGTTGGGCCATCCAGGCCTCGGGTTGAACCCCGGCTTCGACCAGCCAGCGGCGCGGCAGGTAGAGCCGACCGATGCTGGCGTCGTGCCCCACATCGCGGGCAATGTTGGTCAGTTGCATGGCCACACCCAGTTCGCAAGCGCGTGCCAGGGTGTCCATGCTTTGTGGCCCCATGATCCAGCTCATCATCGCGCCCACACTGCCGGCCACGCGGGCGCCGTAGGCGTGCAGGTCTTCGATGCTTTCGTAGCTGCGGCCTGCAGCGTCCCAGGCAAAGCCTTCGATCAGGGCGTCCAGCAAATGGCGTGGCAGTGTGTACTGCTGCACCACCAGGCTCAGCGCGTGGTCTTCGACATGGTCTTGTGGTGTGCCGGCGTAAATTGCATCCAGCCGCGAACACAAAACCGCCAGCGGGGCATCGCCTGCGGCCGCTTCGTCCACCAGGTCGTCGGCCACGCGGCAAAACGCGTACAAAGCGATGGCGGCCGTGCGCACGCGGGGTGGCAGCAATCGGCTGGCGGCAAAAAAAGTTTTGGAGCCGCCTTGCATCATGGCCACACAGGCCTGCAGGTCGGTCGAATCGAAGTTCAATTCGGCAGGGGCGCTGGGCAGCGGGCGATCAGGCTGGAACATGGGGGACCACCGTTTCAAGGGCTTTGGCCGACATCAACACGCCCGGCACACCCGCGCCCGGATGCGTGCTGGCACCCACCACAAACAAGCCGGGAATGTCTTCGCTGCGGTTGTGTGGGCGAAACCAGGCGCTTTGCAAGAGCAGGGGCTCGAGGCCAAAACCTGCGCCTTTGTAGGACCACAAGTGGTCGTGAAAATCTTGAGGCGTGGTGACTTTGGAGCTGACGATGTGCTGGCGCAGACCGGGCAAGACGGTGGCTTCCAGGCTTTCGGCAATGGCCGCGCGGTAGGTCTCGGCAAAGGCGGGCCAGTCGGTGCCGCTGTCCAGGTGCGGCACGGGCGAGAGCACATAAAAGGTGTCGCAGCCCTCGGGGGCCAGCGAGGGGTCGGTGGCGGTGGGCCGGTGCAAATACAGGCTGAAGTCGTCGGCCAGTTTGTGCTTGTTGAAGATGTCTTTCAGCAGGCCTTTGTAGCGCGGGCCCAGCACCATCATGTGGTGCGGCACGTCTTTGTATTGTTTCGAGGTGCCGAAGTACCACACGAACAAGCCCATGGAGTATTTACCTTGAGCAATCTTGCGGTCGGTCCAAACGCGGCGGTGCTCAGGCGCCACCAGATTTTTGTAGGTCCAGGCGGTGTCGCCATTGCTGACCACGATGTCGGCGGGCACAAACTCGCCGTTTTGCAATTCAACGCCACAGGCGCGGCCGTTTTCGATGCGGATTTGCGTGACGGGGGCGTTGCAGCGCAGCGGCACACCGCGTTCTTCGAGCAAACGCACCAGACCTTTCACAATCGCGCCGGTGCCGCCCATGGCCGAGTGCACACCCCAGGTGCGCTCGAGCGAATTGATGAGGGCGTAGGCGCAGGTCACGGCAAAGGGGTTGCCACCGATGAGCAGGGGGTGAAAGCTCATCACGATGCGCAGCTTGTCGTTGCGGATGTGCTTGGCCACCAGGCTGTACAGGCTGCGCCAGGCGCCCATGCGCAAGAAGTCGGGGATGGCGGCCACAAGATCGCTGACCTTGTCAAAAGCCATGTCGCCCATCCCTTCAAATCCCAGCGTTTTGCAACGCTCGGCTTCTTGCAAAAAGCGTTCGTAGCCGGGCAGGTCAGCCGGTTCAAAGCGGGCGACTTCGGCGCGCATGTGTTCGGCGTCACCGTTGTAATCAAACCAGGTGCCGTCTGAAAACCGCACCCGGTAAAACGGGTCCATGGCCACCAGCTTCACATCGTCCGCAAAGCTTTTGCCGCACAGTGCCCACAGCTCTTCGAGCAAAAAGGGTGCGGTGATGATGGTGGGGCCCGCGTCAAAGGTGAAGCCGTCCTGGCGGTGCACATAGGCGCGGCCGCCAGGGGCATCGAGTTTCTCAAAGACCTTGACCTCGTAGCCCTTGACGCTCAGGCGAATCGCTGCGGCCAGCCCGCCAAAACCACTGCCAATCACCACCGCCACCGGGCGCTGTTGCGTGCGGCCCAGTTCACCGGCATGGAGGCGTTGAGGGGGGCTCGGTGTTTCAAAGCCATCGGCACGCAGAGCGGGGGTGAGGGTCAAGGAGTTCATGGAGGCCTTCAAGGGGGTGTGGTCAAAGCCGGTTTGCGGGTCTGGCCCATGGCCCAACCCCACAGCCGCTCCAGTGGCCAAGGAAAAATCATGATGACGTGTTCAACGATCGCGAGACCCAGCAAAGTGGCCAGCATGACCCAGCCGGTGGTGATGGCCACCGCGCCTTGCTGGGCCAACCACACCAGCCAGAACCAGGTGCCCATGGCCACGCCCATCGACAGCACAAACCAGGCCGTCATGTCGCGCGTGCGGAAATAGCTCGCCAGGTACTTCAGGTGATCGGGCAGGTACTGCGCACCGTTTTGCGGCACGCCAAAAAACAAATTCAGTTTGGCCGACAGGCGCATGCACCACAGCAGCGCATAGGTGCAAATGGCGACATGGCTGGACTGGCCTTCTTGCATCCAGCACAGCACGGCAAAGTTGGCCAGCAAGGCCAGCTCGTGGTACAGCATGACTTGCACCGACTGCACAAAACGCGGCCAGCCCGTGGCCCCTGCGTCCAGCGGTGTTTTGCGCGGACCGGTGATCCAGCCGGTCAAAAAGGCCAGCTCGTGCCAGCCCCACATGACGATCACGCTGCCAAAGGCCAGGTAAGCGTTGAACACGCTGACCTCTTGCATGCTGTGGGCCACGCCCCCAAAACTCAAAGCCAAAAGCACCGTCCAGCCCGCCAGGCTGAAACGGAAGCTGCGCGCAGGCAGCCGGTCGAGCCACAGGATCACCCCCGTGCCGAGCCACCAGCACAGGGCCGTGAACACGCAGGCCCAAACGACTTCAGTCACCATGCCGGTTCCATCCGGACCTGGGGCGACAGGTCTTGTTGGATCACGGGCATGAAGAACAGGCGGGCAAAAGTGCCGGCCGCTTTGACGGCGCACACGCCTTGCTGGAGTTTGCCCACCACACCGCCACGCGCTTTGGCTTTTTCCATGGCTTGGGAAATCGCAAACAAGCGCTCCAGGCCACGGCGGAAGTCAGGGTGGTCGGTGTCAAGCGCCAGTGGGAACACCTGCTTGGTGATCTCGGTGGTGATGCGAAACACTTGGTAGTCGTACTCGCTGGAATCGAGGCCCATGGCATCGTGCAGCATGGGGCGGGTGTGGTCGCGTACATACATGGTGGCGTACACGGCCAGCAAGAAAAAGCGGATCCACAGCTTGTTGACGCCGCTGAGCAACTTCGGGTTGGCGCGCATGATCAGGGCAAACGATTCACCATGGCGGAACTCGTCGTTGCACCACAGATCGAACCAGCGAAAGATGGGGTGAAAGCGTTTTTCGGGGTGCTTTTCGAGCTGGCGGAAGATGGTGATGTAACGCGCGTAGCCGATTTTCTCGGACAGGTAGGTCGCGTAGTAAATGTATTTGGGCTTGAAGAAGGTGT
>NKIO01000142.1 GCA_002255935.1 Comamonadaceae bacterium PBBC2 | reverse complement strand
GGGGTGAACGTGGCGGTGTAACTGGCGCCACTGCCTTGGAAATTGCTCAACACCCCGCCCACAACCACCACATCGGCTGCGGTGAAATTGCTGCTGGCTTCACTGAGCGTGAACGTGATGACTGCGGTATCGCCCGCCAACAACTGTGCTTTGTTGCTGCTGATGGCAATGCTGGGCGGTGTGGTGTCCGGCAGCGTCGTGTTGGTGGGCATGGTCACCGTGTTGTTGCTCTGCGCGCCATCGGTATTGAAGTTGCCTGCGGTATCCCTGAATTTCAAGCTGGCAACGCTGACCACGCTGTTGGCCGTGCTGTTGGCATCAGGGGTGAAACTTACGCTGTAACTGCTGCCACTGCCTTGGAATTGACTGAGCGTCCCGCCACTGACAGTGACATCTGCAGCAGTAAAGTCCGTGCTGGCTTCACTCAAAGTGAATGTGATGGTGGCGCTTTGGCCTGTGCTCAAGCTGGCCTTATCACTGCTGATGGCGATCGTCGGTGCCACCGTGTCCACGCCCGTTGTGTTGGTGGGCATGGTCAGCAGGTTGTTGGCCTGCGCACCGTCGGTGTTGGCATTGCCCGATGCATCTGTGAAAGTGCCACTGGCCACATAAATACCGCTGTCGGCTGTGCTGTTCGGGTCTGGCGTGAACGTGGCGGTGTAACTGGTGCCACTGCCTTGGAAATTGCTCAACACCCCGCCCACAACCACCACATCGGCTGCGGTGAAATTGCTGCTGGCTTCACTGAGCGTGAACGTGATGACTGCGGTATCGCCC
>NKIO01000085.1 GCA_002255935.1 Comamonadaceae bacterium PBBC2 | reverse complement strand
GGGCACAACAAAGTAGACCGCCGTACCGGTGTTTTATGTCAATTGCTTGTGCAGCGTCACTCTCTGCCTTGGTCATAGGTCAACGTCTGACGCAGGGGCTGCGCAATGCTAAACAACTTGTCTGAGAACGACTTTCAGTACCTTGGTCGCGCTGGCGGCTTGGGGTTTGGCAGCTTGACCAACATAAGCAATCTGCTGGCTCGCTCCACCAGGGTACAGGTGAGCGCCCTGCAGCATCAATAAAGTATTGGTAAATAATCAGCGGCAGGTCCCTCGCTTTGCAAAACATGGGGGCAATCTGGCCAATAAAATACAAAACGGGTTACACCTTGTGAGATGTAACCCGTTGATTCGGTATAAATGGTCGGCGTGGCGGGATTCGAACTCGCGACCCCTTGCACCCCATGCAAGTGCGCTACCAGGCTGCGCTACACGCCGACAAGTCTCAAATTATACCCTGAGAAATCGCCCTCACAGGGTGAGCAGCGCACGAATTTCCAAAAGCTCTTGGTGCAATGCGGGGTACGCAGACGCAGCGCCTGCCATGTCCACCGAGGGCACCGACATGGACTCGGCATCCATCATCTCGTCATCGGCCATGTCCGGCCCCAGCTCCGCATCTTCGGGCGATGCGCGGCGACGATCGGCCTGCACCAGTTCTTGGAGTTTGTTGCGGGCACCGCTGATGGTGAAGCCTTGGTCGTACAGCAGGTCTCGAATGCGGCGGATCATCAGCACTTCATGGTGCTGGTAATAGCGGCGGTTGCCCCGGCGTTTGACGGGGCGCAGCTGGGTGAATTCCTGCTCCCAATAGCGCAGCACGTGGGGCTTGACGCCGCACAGCTCACCGACTTCACCGATGGTGAAGTAGCGTTTGGCCGGGATGGGTGGGAGCAAACTGTCCATGAACGACAACAAGTTACGTGGAAAACCTTGTAGCTTACTGCAACTTATGGATACAGGTCCAGTGCTATCGTTGTCCAATCCGGTTTCCGCTGCACATGGCCATGAGCACTTTGAAGCAGACTGACCGAAGGAGCAGCCCGATGGTTCAAAATCGCACTGACTGGCGGCGCAGCTGAACGAGAAAGATGAAGATGCTCTCACGAACCGACACACGCCTTGGCATGCTCCTGGCCCTCTTGTGGCAAGCGCCGCTGTGCTGGGCGCAAGCGACTTCACCGGCTGTGCAAGGGCCGCAAAACCAGTGGCTTTACAAGGTCACACCGTCTTATTACCAAACGACGCAAGAAGCGGGTGCCACCGATGTGAATGTGCGTGCCAACGTGGACAACCATGCGGTGTGGATCGGCCAGTACGACCAAGCCAACACCTTTCACCAGACGCGTGTGGGCTACGAATACACCTACACGACGGGCTGGGGGCAGATGGTGCCTTCATTGCAAGGCGCCAGTGGGGGTTTTGTGGGCGGCTCTCTGAATGCGCAGTGGGGCCAAAGCACCTACCTGATCGCGGGATGGGGGCGAACCAATTTGCGGCCGTATTACAACTTGAACTTCGACCCGAACGATGCGATCACCTTGGGCGTGGGCAGCTGGCTAACACCTGAGCACCAAGTGGCGCTGTGGCGCACACAAGACGACCGCACGCACACCGGCCAACAGGTGACGCACTTGGCATGGCGTTACCACTTGCCTGACCGCAAGCGCCTGACGCTGGATGCCGCCAGCAAATCAGGCCGGGGCGATCCGGACAGCGACGTGGTCAAGGGCCACAGTTTGGGCCTGACCTGGGACTGGTCGCGCTACTTTGTGCGCATGGCATGGGACCAGAAGGTGAATTTTTCAGACCAAAACCAAAAGCGCGTGAGCCTGGGCTGGCATTACTGAGGCCATCGCGCCCAGAGGCGTTGCGCGCATGGGTTCAGTCAATGCCCCATTGCTGGGTCACATCGGCCACATCTTGGATGTGCCATTGCACTGGTGGACCAAGCATGAAAAAAGCGGCTGGGGTTCAAGACCCGAGCCGCTTTTGGCGATCGACAAGAAAGATTATTTCTTCTTGTTCACGGCGGCCTTGAAGGCGGCGCCGGCGGAGAATTTAGGCACCGTTGCGGCTGCGATTTTCAGTTTCTCGCCGGTACGTGGGTTCTTGCCAGTACGAGCAGCGCGCTTGGCGGCCTTGAAAGTGCCGAAACCGATCAATTGAACGTCTTGCTTCTTGGCCACGGTCTTGGTGATGATGTCCACCAATGCCGACACAGCGCGGCCAGCTGCAGCCTTGGACAAGTCGGTTTCTTTAGCCAATGCTTCGATCAGTTCTGCTTTGTTCACGAGTTATCTCCTTGAAGGGTGTGGGTAAAACCTTATCATAAATGATAGTTGCCCCGATTCTTCAAAAAAATCACAACCAATGCATTCAAAGTGGCACAGGTGTTGGATCAATGGCAAATGACAACAAGAAAAAGCCCCGCAAGTCTTGGACTTGCGGGGCTTGAATCTGGTGGGCGATACATGGATCGAACATGTGACCCCTGCAGTGTGAAAACGCCAACATTTCACCTTTTTCCCTTTTAAAAACAACAACTTAGCTGTTTTCGACTGGGTCAAAGTAGTATACTTGTAGTATACCCATGTAATTACAAAGTGATATTAAAATCTCACTTCTGTGACATCGACTGTAAACCAGTGTCATTTCTTTTTACGGTGCTGCTTTTTTAGGCACCTCTCACATGGTCATTGTGGCTCAGAAACGGCTCAATGTATATAGAGTTTTTGTTCGAGCAGGCTCAATGTATATAAAGTTTCTCGCCGCAGACTGGCAATGTGCATAGAGTTTTGGTCCGCACTGGCCAATGTATATAAAGTTTTGATGGCGACCATTGAGCACCCTCTTCCTATGAGTTGGGCGCCGCAAGATGGCGATTGCTTTGTAAGTGCCCGATCCAAAGTCAGTATGCGGAATTTGATTAAAGTTAAATCGCCGGAACAATTCCACAGATGTGATCAAGTGTCATTTTTTTACGCTGAAACTTTTCTGAACCACAACTTATGATCCGACAACCAGCTCTAATGAAAGGGCTTAATTCTTCAGATTTATCCCGCAATATTGACGAGGTGTGCTGAGCCCAGCGAACGCGACTTTCATGGAGTTGTACCTGACAAAGATTTCAACCCCAACATCTACATTACGTGATGTACTGCATTTGGTAGGATAAATTTTTCGATTTACAGCTCGGACAGAAGATTACTTTGTCGCGCTTCAATGTTCCCCCGCACTCACATTCCAAACTTTCCACATATTCATCAGCCCGTCCAGGTCCGCCTGCTTTAATAGAAGAAAGCTTTCCACACACTTGGCATTGGAAACCAGAACTACTGCTGTTGATTCCGTGAATAAACGATGTGACCTCTTCGCTGTGATCACAATCTTTGCATGTGATGGCCCCATGGCCACCCATGTAATGGAACCAAAGTCCTTCTGCTCTTTCGTCCTCAAGTTTTTTATGCAAAGCAATGGACTGGTTATGTTCTTTCATGATGCCATATATAAAAAAAGGCCATAAAAGAACAAAGAAAAATGTTATTGTGATCCTGAATAAAAAGAGCTTGATCTCAGATGGTGCTTCTCTTTCCATGAATGCATTGGTCATAGGCGAGCCCCTAGCGCTATCCACTTCTTTAGCTATGTTTTTTCCTGCAGGTCCTATCGTGCCCAAAAAAATGCCGATGAGAAGATATAAGGCGGCTGCAATTTCATAAGCATTAAACATTTTGATCCTATTTTTTAATTTCGTTTAAGTTAGGCATTGTGGCATTCCTCCAAATCAGTAGACAAAGACGTTATCGAGTTGAACTACACAGTTGTTGCACTGACTGGCCGCCACCGAACTTGCTGCGCATCTTGAAGTGACACATGGTCCAGGTGACCATAGCCAATAAGTAGCCCAGCGTTACGCGGTGGATGTTGCATGCCGCTTGAGATCCAAGCTTTCGATTTCAACCGTATCTTTTTCATCCTCAGGCGGGCGAATAGGTAATAGCCAACAGTCAGGCAATTTAATGTCGGACTTCCAGGTAACGCGCTCTGAAATGAGTATGTCTGGAATGTAAAGGTTGATCATCTTCTTACGAGAAATTGGACGAATTACCCAGCAGAGCAATTCGCCACACTGCTCACTCAGGTGTGCAGGGCCGCGCACCTGAACGATACGACCTATGTTTGCCTCGCAGCCAGGGTACTCCCCCACGATTACGGCTAAATCACCGTGTTTGCAACGCAGTGCCATTTCCACCTCCAAACGTTGAGATAGGTTAATCATAGAAATGGCGAGGCTCATGAGATGAGCCTCCTAATTTCATGCTAAGTGACAGCTTCCGGCCTGAAGAAGTCACTTGATTGCGATGAGATTTCAATCCTGGTCTGCACTTGCGATGTAATTGTCACTATGTGAGCATGCTGGGGTGAGTCGCGCTGGTGAAACACTGAACGACTTCCACTGTGCTTGTTGCGCCCCCAAGAGTGACATGCAGAACGGATAACCTTTTTGTACGTATATTTAGATCTTGAAATGGCCCCGTGCGTATAAAGTTTTGTTCATCGAACCTGATGTGTATCGAACTTTTCCGATGAGCTGTTAACTCTTTTAACTGGCTGTCATCCAACTAGCCATTGGTCTAGAAGCTGCCCTACATAGTCTCTGCCCAAGTCATGACCACCATCGGGCACCACGGTTGCAGTGATTCCAGTTAGCAGTCCCAAAGCCTGAACGTTGGCAGGAATGCTTTGCCAATCGTCTTCCCCGACATGCATCTCGCATTGGCGCGGAACCGTGAACTGGCCGGCCTCAGCCAAGTCCTTCAGTCTTGTTGGCCTAGGGGGAGAAAAACTGGTGCGGGCCTCAGCATTTGTGAACTCACCCACGATGGGGGACAACAACAGCACTCGACCCGGAAAAGATGGCATCTGTGTTTGGGCGTGTAAGAAAAGATACGCACCGAAGAAGTTGCAAATCACTTGGGCCTCGTCATGCCAAAAGTGAACTGTGAGGTCTTGACCCACCGTCGCGATTTGTTCATCAAAATGCAATGAACGAAAGTCGCCTCGCGTCTCACGTCCGGCGACATCAAAGCCGCGATCCATCAATGCTCTGCCCAGCCCTGTACCCAGTTGACCGCCATAGCCAGGCAGGTAGTAGATGGTTTTTGCATTTGGATTTGCCATGCTTTTATTGTTGCTCAGGTACGTACAAGCTTGGTGGTTTTTAAATGACAGTTCTATTTGACAGTTTTACTGTATGATAGAAAACATGGACACCAATTTCACCCTGGACCAACTCAGCGCGCTGACAGACTTGCCGCTGCGAACGATCCGTTACTACATACAGCTTGGGCTGGTTGACCGCCATGAGGGCGACCGCAAACATGCTCGTTACACCCAAAAGCACTTGGATCAGGTGCTGCAGGTTCGGGCTCTGGCAGATCAGGGCACGCCGCTGGAACGCATCAAGCAACTGATGCATGGCATCGCAACGCCTCCGGCCCCGCCAAAGGCTGCTGGTGACATCTCCGTAATCAGCAAGGTATTCATCGCCCCCGGGGTTGAACTGCATTTGGAGCCGCAAATCGCAGGTCTGTCGCCTGAAAAACTCCGTCTATTTGTCCGTTCCGTCCTCACCACCTGGGAAGAAATCAATGCAAGCGAATAAAAAACAAATTGGACTGCACGCCCAGGACATGGAAGCCAACATTGGGTTGGTGTCGGCCCATGTGACTGGACGTCTCAATGGCTTGGTGGCCCAGATCAAGGTTCGCCAGGTTTACAAGAACTGGTCAGATGACAGCGTCGAATGCGTCTACACCTTCCCTCTGGGATGGCAAAGCGTCCTTTTGGGCATGCGAGTGGAACTGAACGGCAAAAGCATGACCGGTACCGTCAAGACCAAGAAAGTGGCTGAAGCGCAATATGAAGAGGCCATCAGCAACGGTGACTTGCCAGTCATGCTGGAGCGGTCAGGTAAAGACCTGTACACGGCCAATATCGGCAACATACAGACAGGGGATGAGGTGGTCATTGAACTTGACTACGCTCAAATCCTAAAAGCCGAAGATGGTGCGATCCGTTTCAGTCTGCCAACAACCATTGCACCGCGATACGGGGATGCATCTGCTGCGGGCTTGAAACTGCACCAACAAGCTGAAGCCAATCCACAGGCCGATCATCGGCTGTTTCTGAATCTTGAACTGTCTGAGAACCTGAGCCAAGGCACGGTTTACAGCCCCAGCCATGAAATCCAGCTGAGCCGTCAGGGCAATCAATGCAGCTTGAAGTTAGAGGGTGCTGCATGGTTGGATCGTGACTTCGTCTTGGTTATTGACCGTCTTGGCGACATGAACTTCGCAGTCGCAGCTCATGACTCGGCTCGCCCAGGAGAGGCTACAGTATTGACCGGCGGTGTGTACCGTCCAACCGGCGTAGAAAAACAGCACCCTGTCTCTATCAAGGTACTGGTCGACTGCTCTGGATCCATGCAGGGCGACAGCATTGAACAAGCCAAAGACTGTCTCAATTGGCTGTTTGGACAGCTCAACAATACGGACCAAGTCTCGTTTACCCGGTTTGGCAGCACTGTCCACCACGACCATTCCGAACTTAAGCCTTGCACACTCATTTACCGACAACTTTTGAAAGCGTCATCGCGTCGATTGAATGCGGATTTGGGCGGTACCGAAATTGATGACGCGTTGAAAGAGGTCATCGCCATTGAAAGTGGCTTATCCGAAGAATCCAAAAATGCGGTGATCTTATTGATCACTGACGGCGAGGTCTGGAACATTGAAGAAATCATCGCCACAGTGCGCGCCTCTGGGCAGCGCATTTATGCAGTAGGCGTAGGCTCAGCACCATCAGAAAGTCTGCTCAAGGACATGGCCGACGTCACGGGTGGCGCAAGTGAAATGGTTACACCCCGTGAAAGCATGCAAAAAGCCGTCGAGCGCCTACTGATCAAGATTCGCCAAACGCAGGCAATCGAACATGAAGTTGCATGCGAAGCGCCTATCGTCTGGCAATCGAAATCAGCGGGCCATGCAGCAGCAGGTAGCTCCTTGATGTCATGGACGCAAATCAATACGCAAGGTACCGCGCTCGATGAATTGGAAGTGGTTCAGACCGTTTATCCAAACGGACAAACAACACCCTGCCCCGTCATTTGGGATGAAAGCCTAGACCTATCTCGCATTGCAGCTGCGTTGCGCTTGAACGATATAACAAAAGCCAAAGAGCGAGAACGCCTCGCTGTCGAATATCAATTGGTCACCAGCGAAACCAATTTAATTCTTGTTCACGAAAGAGCTGAAAACGAAAAAGCAGACGACATGCCAGAGTTGCACCAGGTGAAGCCTATGCTGGCTGCCGGATGGAGTGGTAACGGAGTTGCTGCGTATAGAAGAGCAGCCCCTTCGCTTCAAGTCATGCGATCTGGTTGTGACAACGTACCCTTCATAGCTGAATCTCGAATCGATATGAGCATGTCTGTTCCGGCCATGTGGCGATCGAATCGGTCACATTCTGCCGCCCGAGTTGATGGGATGGCTAACGCAGGCATGGATGACATTGAGATACCGGCTTTTCTGAGGAAACAAGAGTCATCCTCCGATTCAGAGCCCGTCAAAACATTCGTACAGAAATTCAAGGACATCGTCAGTACGCCCAATAAACCGCCACAAAGTACTCACACGGTCAAAAAACCACAGGGCACATCAGATGAGCTGAAAGCAATCCTGGCCGATAAGACCAACGCAAAGAACCCAATTCATGAATTGCTGACCAGCTTCAACCAGGTAGCCCTGACGCACACGAGATTCAGATCTGCACTTGCCGCATGCCTTCGAACCAACCAAGCCAACTACATGGAGTGGTTGATCACAAAGCACATGAAGGCTGCTGGCTCTGGAGCCCCTATCTGGGCGATTTTCATCAGCTGGGCAGCGGAAAATCTATCCGTCGAACTCGATCGGCATGCAGAAAGGATATTGAGAGACTTCCTGTCGCCGATTGACAGCGATCTACAACAGTCGATCTATGCAGAGCTGTCCGAATTAAAACAAGAAGCTGCGGTCTGATTCGCATGAAACTAGACCGCAATCCGGTTTAAAACATCAAGCTTCTGCTCAAGCGTGTAGCCAACCGTGCCGTAGTTATTGAACTCAGATCCACCACTTGAGTGGCCTGTGATGCTCTCTGCTAATCGCGTGGGAATGTCATTACAGGCTTTCATCCTGTCGATCAGGGCATGACGGAACATGTGACTTCTGAACTCTAGGTCGGACAGGTATTTGTTCATGATGGCCGAGCAACTGTTGCTGCCATGGTAGTGGGCATACTGCGGCACCAGCCATTCACTACCTTCGCACTTGGCCATCTCCAACAGTCGCTTGGCCGCAAACAGCGACACCCCTACCAACGGTACCGCCCTTATGCTGCTCTTGTTCTTTCGATTGGAAAGTCCATTTTTACGGATCCAGATGTGCGGAATCGGGTGATCAAAAACACAATCCTCAACACGGGCGTACACAGGTTCAGACAGTCGCAAGCCAGTATTCAACTGAATCAGCCCAATTAACTTGTAGGGCTTGGACCGCGTCATCAACTTTTTTTTGACTGCCAGCAACAAGTCATGGGTAATCACAGGCATTGGCCTGCGCTCATCTTCACCTGAAATTTTCAGAGCTCGGAATGGGCTCAATCTGTCGATGTCTAGGCATCTGAATGCCACATTGAGCATGGCGTTCAAGATCGCCGTTTGCTTGCGGACTGTCACAGGCTTCAAACCCAAACTCAGCAAATGGTCGCGAAAAATGCAGGCATGTGCATAACGGAGATCACAGAGGTACAAATCACCTACCAAAGATGAAAATCGCCTAAACACATGCAGAACATCGCCCTTGAATTTCCGCCCATCGCCGGCATCACTTTCATGGAGGTAAATCGCCACGGCGTCCGAAAGTTTGGGTTCGGCATGCATTTCTTTGCGGATGAAATAGTTGCCAATCAGCTCCGCAACGAACGACTCATCAAAGTCGACACCTCTTACCCGAACCAACCGCCGCAAGACGGCTTCTGGAGTTGATTTAACAATCTCAAAGTGGCCGTCACTCATGCTCAAAATGGTCAATTTTCATCCAACAAATTTACTGTCAAAGACGCAGATGGACAACCGGATTTAGATGAATTTCCAGGACGATCTGGACAGAAAACCCACGAAATTTTCTACCCAAACTAAGCGCTACAACACCTCTCCTGCAGGCATTGGATCCGTGTCGATACCGGAATCCAAATCAGCCGTGTAGCGCTTGTTTTATGCGTTGCAAGATACCCGTTTTAATGAATACCCAATAGAGCCAACAGACTTTGCCCGTGGGTATGCACAAACCATTTTTGCTATGCCTGTCATCCCCATGACCAAAGATTTTAAAAACGGCCATATTCGGGGTCAAAACCACGCGTTTTCGGGTCTTTCGACGGTTTAGCGTGGCATATTGGCCTGGCCTGGGCCCATCGATTGTTGCTGCAACCCATAGGCATCGGCCTGGCTGAAGCTGCTTGAATGTGTGGGCCTGAGTACTGGCTGTGAGCTGGGCAGTGGTGGGGGCCTGTTGGGGGTCACTACCCTCACCTGCTGGGGCACTGGACTTTTGGGTAGGGGTTGTTTCGGGGCCGGTGGTTTTGGCTTGGGGGCTGGTGGTTTTTTCGGAACGATCTTTTTAGGCTTGATCCTTTTAGGCTTGGGGGTGGCTGCAGCTTGCGCCTTAAGCCTTTCCTGCTCCTTGGCCTGGGCCAGCACAGCTGACCAAACGTTGTCTGAAATCAATCGCCAAAGAGCAAGTTGATCGTCCGCACTGGCTATTTCGTTAAATCGCATAGTTGCTCTCCTTTCTCTATATTTATTTAGCAAAAAGACGACATCACATACCCTCGATTTCGATCTGCTCATAAATAAAAATATGCTGATCAACGAACTCGTCAAACCCAAGACGCCAGAGCAATTGAAACTGGACCAACTTCGCGACACGAGGGAACGCGCCACCACTGCTGTCCAACAGGAGCGAGAACGACAAAAGACACAGCGGGCTCAAAAAGCCCTGCAGTTATTGACCAAGCCTAAGGCTCCTAATGACAAAAAGCCTAAGCCCATTGGCACTATCAAACCGATTGCGCCAATTAAGCCGATCTAACCAAAAGAAAGCCGACACCAAGATGAACAAGGTGTCGGCCATTGATTTAATCAGTGATCGCGTGTGTTGCTGCTTCAAGCAGCAGGCTTAGCAGGTAGCTTCAACTTTCCTTTTTTGACAGCGCCCTCTTCCTTGCCAAATGCAGCTTTGACCAAACCACTGACTGCTTCAATGCGTGCATCCAGCTCTCCGGCATCCACAGCAGCACGCAAAACTTCAAGCGTGGTGATAACGCCTGCAATGGTGTCAGTCTCTATGGCGTTCTTTCCTTCGACCACATCCAGAGTGCGTGCGCCATAGCGTACGGTGATGCATAACTTACCGTTATCTCCAGACCACCACCATGGTTTCAACCGCTTGGGAATTTCTACTCGTCGCATTTCTCCGGTGGCATCGTCCCGTACTGTGCGAATCTTCACTGGTACAAACTCGGTACCTGACTGAACGGCTTTGGCCATTTGAATTTGCTCGTGCAGCTTGGCGCTGAGCTTTTGCCGTCTGGCATGCGCTGGGCTAGTGCCCTGCTGACGCTTGCTGGCGATGAATTTCAATGCATTGAGACCTGACATTTGCTACTCCTTGTGTGTTGCAGGAATAACAAATTTATTGTCAGACCGTGGCTCTGGGCAACCGAACCATTGGTAACCCGACAGTCTGGAAGGACACCGCTGGTAGCTTCAGCCAATCAAGATGTTGGGAAACACCGATTTGTACCCTTTGGCCAAAGCTTCCTCTTGCTCGATTCTTTTCTTGTGCTCGCTTTCCTCGGCAGTAGCGTTCAAGGAACGCGGTTTGTATCGCTCTAGCTGCTTAGGGGTCAAATGCCAATAAGGACTGCCCGTTTGCTCGCGCAACTGCATTTCAATCTCGGTCTTGAAATCAACGCCTAAACGACGCTTGAAAAATATGGCGTCGTGAACATTGGCAATCGGTCTGTGACCTTTTGTCAGTGCTATGCGTCTGACGATGTCCATGACCTGCGTCTCACCGTGTTGATACAGGTAAGCCAGCACCTTGGCCTTACTGGGCCTGCCACTGTCTGTTTGAAGGAAGCTTTCTTGCAATAAGTCTGGACGGTGTTTTTTAACCAGTTCGAACAGGTAGTCATCCAAGGCGTTTTGCTCTTTGATGAAAAGCTGCACCGTCTTGTCGGCTAGAAATCGCTTTCTGTCGTCACCGTTCTTTAAAATGTCGACCAAGGCAGGATTGGTCCAATTTCCCGAAGCGTCCAACCAACCGTTGGCAGTTTGGCGAGCACCAAAGCTGATAGCGGTAAACGCTTGCTTGAGCAAGGCGGGTTGAAGGTCTTTAGGTACCGGGCTGGTATCTCCAAAAGTGAAATACCTGATCGTTTCCATTAAGTCGGCCTTGTCTTCCAGGTACAGCAAAGTGGCTGGGAAATGCTTGCGTAGATCCACATCCAATCCCGAATCACACAGCAGGCTTCTGGCGTAACCCATCTTCCATGCCACCACACTGCTGCGGATGTCGTACTCCCAGCAATTGCCCAGCATGGCACGCCTCAAGTCTTTGTTGACGTTTTGAACGCTGGTGCCTTCGTAGTACGTACGCCCAAACTGACTGGGTTTGACCCGCTGTACGTAATAGCCCTTGGTAAAAATGGCAACGTTAATGATCGTCAAGGCTTGACGAAGAATCGTGTCTTTTTGAGCGTCCTTTATGTGCGTAGATTCCATTTCTACCCAGTACAGGTAGGCCTTGACGGATTCGATATCTACCGGCACCCAATGGAACAGTTCAGCCAATTTTTCTTCTTGCCATACCTGTCCGTATTCAGGGTAAAGGTGATCGAACAAAGCCTTGTTGGATACTGGATCACCACTGAGGTATGCGTCAATTTCCTCATCCGTGGTTGCAGTAGCCAATGATCCAGGAGGCACGGTCAAAGTGTTCTGGATTGCGATCAAAGGCGACAACTTCACCTGTGTGTACTGGCCGGTGAATTTGCTGCCTAGAACAACGGTCTGAAGCAGCTCCAAATTGTTTTCTCGCAGCCATTTGTGCATGCGAACCTTTTTAGGCCCAATTTGCCCTCCCTTGTTGGCCAGTTGCTCCATGGAAACCGCGTACAAATCAAGCTTGAGTTGTTCAGGCGTTCTGCCATGCTGTAAAGCGTCGAACAGCATGGACTCGACAACAGCAACGTATTTAGCCAATGCACGCGCGGCTGAGGCTGCTGGCCTGGGAAAGGCCTTTTGCAAAGCAGTCTCGACAGATTCATGAACGGTGACTTTGATCACGGGATGCACACTCCTTGATGGCAAAAATCCAGGATTTCACATGTATTTAGCGCCTTTTCATAGATTTCGGCAATTACGAAAAAAAGTCACTTGCATATAGTAATTTCATTCATTCAATTGAAAAAATACCCGATCCAAATGGGATCTTGAAGTGGCGCAGCCACCTGATGCCGCAGGCAAGCAGCTCCTTGCTTAGATCAAGTCCTGTGCAAACCAGTCAA
This sequence comes from Comamonadaceae bacterium PBBC2, assembly GCA_002255935.1. GTDB lineage: Bacteria > Pseudomonadota > Gammaproteobacteria > Burkholderiales > Burkholderiaceae_C > Limnohabitans_A. The sequence goes on along the minus strand of NKIO01000085.1, from coordinate 221 downwards.
GAAGACAGTTCTTTTTTGATCTGGATAAGTACTTGATGCGCACATACAAAGCATCAGTCAAGGTCAAGGTTAACGGAAGAACGCAAGTCATTGCCACGGAAATCCGAGCACCTACTGAATCGCCCCGGGTTTTGAGGAGGCCCCACACTTTGAGAAGATGGAGCCATGAGCAAGAAATCAAACCGTTTTTCACCCGAGGTGCGCGAACGCGCTGTCCGCAT
>NKIO01000141.1 GCA_002255935.1 Comamonadaceae bacterium PBBC2 | reverse complement strand
CGGACACGGTGGCGGCTTTCATCGCCGAGCCGGTGCAGGGCGCGGGCGGGGTGATCGTGCCGCCGCCCAACTACTGGCCGCTGGTGCGCCAGATTTGCGACAAGTACGGCGTGCTCTTGATCGCCGACGAGGTGGTGACCGGCTTTGGCCGCAGCGGTGAGCTGTTTGGCACGCGCCTGTGGGGGGTGAACGCCGACATGTGGTGCCTGGCCAAGGGCATTTCTTCGGGCTACATCCCGCTCGGGGCCACGGCCATCAACCGCCGCATTGCCGACGTGTTTGACGCCGACACCACGGGCACGGCCTCGGTCTCACACGGCTACACCTACAGCGCGCACCCTATCGCGGCCGCTGCGGCGCTGGCCACGCTGGATCAGATCGAGGCGCTGGACATTCCCGGCAACGCCGCCCGCGTGGGCGCACACCTGCAGACCCGCTTGCGCAAGCTGATGGCCAAACGCACGCCCATGACGCGCAGCAGCGACATCCCGGCTCGGGTGGCCAAGGCCGCTTACAAGGCAGGCCTGATGGTGCGCATCTCTGGTCCTAACTTGATCCTGTCGCCGCCCTTGGTCATCACCCGCGAGGAGGTGGACTTCATGTGCGACGTGCTTGAAGCCGCCTTTGCGGCGGTGCAGGAGGGCCGCGCATGAAGAGCCCGGTCATTCTGATCGTCGGCACGGTCGACACCAAGAGCGACGAAATCGGCTTCATGCGCGAGCAAGTGCTGGCCGCAGGCGGCCAAGCGCTGATCATGGACGTGGGGGTGCTGGCCAAAGGCAAGGTTCT
>NKIO01000084.1 GCA_002255935.1 Comamonadaceae bacterium PBBC2 | reverse complement strand
CGATTGGGTATATTCCACCGGCTGAAGCTGAGGTGAACTACTACCGGCAGCTAGCCGGGAAGAACGAGACCGAGGTCTCAACTTAAACCAACTGGCCTCCACGAAAACCGGGGCGATTCAGGTCATGACATCAGTTGGAGTTGTCAATACGCAGCCACACAACCGAACTGTCTCGAAATTTTGAGGATGATTTGAGAACTTAAACCACATAGCGTGCGACCGCTTTGTAGAGGGAAAATCTCAAATATTTCCTTCGGTTAAGGGTCTTCTGGGTTCATTTCTGTTTGATATGCCGGATCAGGAAATTTATTCAGCAGTGCCACTGGGAAGAGCTGGGTGATGTGGGGCCGTTGTAAGGCCGACATTTGCGTAAATGTGCCAACTTACGAAAATGGTCTAATCCTGGAATATCTTTCAACGTTCAAGCTCAGCGTGCAGCGTTAGCCTTTTCGTTCATTTCGGCGGTGGCCCCTTATGGGTGTTTATTGATGCAGCAAGTGCCTTTAGTCGAGCTGAACGACCTTCATAGAGTTCATCTAGGCAGTACTCAAGGAGTTCGAAGGCGTCAAGCACATCCACCAACTCAAGATTGTCGGAGTGGCTTCCTATGTTTCCAATACATTTGATTGCTAGAAGCTTGTCCACAACGTCCTGATGTGTTGTTGAGAAATTTTTAATACGAACATGAAGATCGCGGGCATTCGGCACACCTTGCGCATCCATCAATCGCTCCACAGCCACCCGAATCTTGTTTCCGGACGAAGAGGGTGAGCACCAGATCAAGGACGATGCCTTCAGCACTTCTGCGCTGACAGACTCTGGGCACCCCGAGGGGATCCGTATCACGGGAACATAGGGTTCAAAGTAGGTGGGAACCAACGCATCCGAAAACACCCAGCCATATTCATCGTCATGTTCCTCTACAGCCTTTGTGATGCCGATGCAAAGCACGGGATCTTTGCACTTCACGCACTTCATTTTCATGAAGAATCGACTGATCTCGAATTCTGGTAACCAGCAGTCAATCTGCTCGGTTAATTCTTGTGTCGCTGCGGTCGGAGACAGTGTCAATGACTCCTCAATTGAAGTTAACGTACCGTCTTGGCAGTGCGGACAACGCCATGCGGGCATTGATTGAGGTGAAAACGGTGTGGTGAAGTGATGGCGATTCATGAGGGTAAAAAAGTCAACTTTTGGTGGCCTGGGATTTGCGTGTTTTCTTCGCGGCTGGCGCAGGCAGCAGGCTGGTGATGCGTTGGTACAGCCCGAAGAGGAAGGCCACGCGTTCGGCGTCGGAGGTGTAGGTCTTTTTGCCGCCGCTGGGTTGGTAGGCGGCGTCTACGGCGGTGTCTAGTTTTTGGTGGGCCTTGAGCAGGGCCGGTGGCATGGTCAGCGGGTCGTAGAGGTCGGCCAGTGAGGAGCTTGCAAATTGGGCTCGGGCGTCGAGCACGCATTGGGCGGCTTGTTCGATGGCGGTGCGGTGTTTGTCGCTGAGTGGCTCGCCAGCGAAGCCGGGCCAGGGGTAGTTGTTGTAGACAGCAGGCGAATAGCTGTAGTCACTTTTCATTCGCCCACAAACGGTTCGCATCCATGCGTTGTGCATAGTGCTTGACAAAATTCCGAAGTGAAAAAGTGAGCCGTTACTGATGATCTGCAATTTATTGCTGGCGATCGTCTGCGTAGTCAAAAAGGCGATTGGAATGAATCGACGATTTGCTGAGGAGACCTCAGGAATGGCTAGGTAGTCTGTGGTCGGCTGGCGATCTTGAGTGAACAGCGTTGGTTGTGTAGCGAAATCTCTTACGCTTTTTGTTGGACTTTCTGTTCTTGAGGTCGTCACATGTTTTACGCGTTCAAGAACTTTCGGCATAGCGCGTAGCTCAGCTGGCGATATGCCTTTTAACCAAAGGCACCATCTTGGTATTGAGTTGATCAGCTCGACACCGCCAACGTACGGGCGAATCCATTTCTCAGCATTTGGTTCGGCTGCAATAAACTCTTCTTTTTCCTGATCGGTCAGGATCAGGTGCCCACCATCTGTTGGCTGGCTGCCCTTTATGAGTTGCGGTAATCCTCTTGGCGTATCGGCTCTTGACGGAAGGATGACGTTAGGCGCATCTACTAAGTAAGGATTGATGTTCTGAGCCCGTGTGACATGAGGTTGACCATTGATGTCCTCATACTCGAACAGTGTTTTTTCAGTTGAATTGGAGAGTTTGAATCCGATGATCACGCAATGAACGGCGGCATTTCCTCTTGCTTCGTTTGACCATGCGAAGGTTTTGTGCGCGAAGTGAATGACTGCGCCTTGTGAAAGCATCCAGCTCCATAAAACGCCAACTTGTTCCCCTTGGCAAATGCTATTGGTTGAAACGAAAGCAGCGCTGCACATCGTGCTGCCTTTCATGTAGTCAACCGTCTTCTTGTGCCAACAAGTAACGAAGTCGAGGCGGCCGAATTTCCCCTCGTCACCCCACACGTAACTCATGTCCTCTGCTTGCGCTGGCGTTCTCCACTGATGACCAATGAACGGCGGATTGCCCAACACATAACTGCACCGCTCCGCAGGCAGCACCTCGTTCCAGTCCAGCCGCAGCGCGTTGGCGTGGCGGATTTGCGGTGAGCTTTTGAGCGGGATGCGGGCAAAGTACAGACCAAACTCCACGCTCACGCGCAGGTTCATTTGGTGGTCCACCAGCCACAGGGCCACTTGGGCAATTTGCGCCGGAAACTCTTCGATCTCGATGCCAAAGAATTGGTCCACGTTCACGCCGATCAGGCCGTGCACGTCCACCGTCAGCTGGCCTTTGTGGGCGCTCAGTTCGTGGTCGGCCCGCAGCACTTTCAGCTCCAGCTCGCGCAGTTCGCGGTAGCTGATGACCAAGAAGTTGCCGCACCCGCAAGCCGGGTCAAAAAAAGTTTGCTGGCGCAGCTTTTTATGAAACTCAAACAGCTTGTTGCGGTGGCCTTTGACGCGCTCAAACTCGGCGTGCAGTTCGTCCAAAAACAGGGGTTTGATCAGCTTGAGGATGTTGGCCTCAGACGTGTAGTGCGCACCCAGGTTGCGGCGGGCCTTCTCGTCCATGATGCTTTGGAACAAGCTGCCAAAAATCGCCGGGCTGATGGCCGACCAGTCGAGCGCACAGGCGTCCAGCAGGGCTTCGCGCATGGCGGTGCTGAAGTCGGCCATGGGCAGGGTTTCTTCAAACAGGCGGCCGTTGATGTAGGCAAACTGGCCCAGCTGTTCGTCGATGTTTTTGCTGCGCTGGCTTTCGTGCGTGTTGAGCACCTGAAACAGTTGCCCCAGGCGCGGCCCCAGGTCCGAGCCGTCGGGCGCGGTGCGTTCTTCGACAAAGTCTCTGAACGATTGCGCGGGCTGAAAGATGCCCGTGTCATCGGCAAACAAACAAAACAGCAGGCGCACCAGCAGCACCTCGAGCGCGTGGCCGCTGTAGCCGCTGGCTTTCAGGGCGTCGTGCAGGCGGCCCATGCGTTCGGCGGCCTTGATGTTGACCGGGTCTTCCGAACGGATGTCTTGCACCTTGTAGCCCGCCAGCAGGCCAAAGAGCTTGACGTGTTTGTGCAGGTGCTTGAGCTCAAACTCGACCGTCTCGCCCGTGGCCAGCCGCCGCACCCGAAAGCGGGCAAAGTCGCACACCACCACCAGCTGGGGCAGGTCGCGCTCGGGCAGGTTGTGCAGGTAACCAATGGCCTGGTCCACCGCGTCGTCTAGGCTTTTGCCGCGCGACTTGTGCTCCACCAACAGCACGCCGGGCCAAAACAGGTCCACAAAGCCTTGTGCGCCGCCGAGCTTTTTGACGTTCAGCTCAAAGGTGGCGACGCGTTTGTTGGTGATGCCAAAGATTTCAAAGAAATCGATCCAAAAGGGCTTGGCCTGGCTGTCCTCGTTGCAGGCGTCGGCCCAGGTTTTGCTGAAAAGCAATGCCCTGGATTTGATTTCGTTCCAATTAAGACCCATTTGGTACTCACAAAATGAGCTGGGATCGTAACTGAAAGTATTTGGTTTTCTGGCGGGGTGAGTGCTGGAGGTGTAACCGGGTGGATGGGCTGACCCAAAGGGCGCAGCGCCTGCCTCTATGCAAAGCTTTTCCTACCGTGTCTTCACGTATGGCGCAGGGCCGGGGGCTCGGTAGCATGGGTCCCATCCTTTTGACCATTTCGAGCCTGCGAGATCACCATGCGATTGACCACCACTGCTTTGCTGGCGACCAGTTTGCTCACCGCCTGCGCCATGCCCCAAACACCTTTGAGCCCCGAACCCATCGCCGTGGTGGCGGCGGGCAGCTTGCGCGAGGCGATGACTGAAATTGCCAGCGCCCATGAAGCGCGGACCGGACAGAAACTGAGCTTGTCTTTCGCGGCCTCAGGCCTGCTGCGCGAGCGCATCGAAAAGGGCGAAGCGGCCCAGGTGTTTGCCTCGGCCGACATGGGGCATCCGCAAAAGCTGGCCGACGCCGGCAGCTGGAGCCCGCCACGCGTGTTTGTGCGCAACCAGCTGTGCGCGCTCACCCAAGCCAACTTCAATTTGACGCCCGAGCGTTTGCTGAGCGCTTTGCTCGATCCGGCCGTGCGAGTGGGCACCAGCACACCCAAGGCCGACCCCGCCGGTGACTATGCTTGGGCGCTGTTTCGCCGGGCCGATGCATTGAGCGCGGGCGCTTACGCCGTGCTGGACCGCAAGGCTTTGCAGTTGACCGGTGGCCCCACATCGCCCAAACCACCCGCTGGTCGCGGCACTTATGCGTGGGTCATGGACCAGGGTCAGGCCGATGTCTTTCTGACCTATTGCACCAATGCCGTGGCGGCACAACAAGAGGTGCCACGCTTGAAGATCGTGGCGGTGCCACCCCATTTGCAGGTGTCTGCAGACTATGGCCTCACCGTGCGCCGTGGCGCCCACCCGGCGGCACAGGCCTTCGCCGACGCTTTGCTTGCGCCAAGCGCTCAGGCGGTGTTTGCACGGTATGGGTTTGGGAGTCCTTGAATTTGAGCCCTGATATGGTGGGTTGTGATCTGTTTGTAAGATCGATGAAATGCCATGTATAGAATTTGCACCAAGGTATAGCCTACGAGGTTACCCAATTTGGTAGCCGACAATAGCCCGCGAAAGCGGGCTTTTGCTTTTCTTGAACCTGGAGTTTTGATTTCCCAGCAAGCCATTTCCCTTGGGCCGGCAGGCATCAAGCATCAGCGACTTGCACTTCAAGTGACCATTTGTGCAAAGATCGCCGTTTCAAAAACACCTCAAGGAGACCTTTGTGAACCACGATCTGATTGAAGATGCCCAGGCTTTGCTGGGCAAGAACGCGTTGGAGGGCAGCACGCGCCGTCAGGCTTTGCAGCTGGCGCTGGGGGTGGGTTATGCCGCTGCGGCGGGCACGGTGATGGCGCAGACGGCGATCAAGACGCCTTCGACCGGCCTGGTCACGGGCGAGGTGACCATCGATGTGAATGGCTTCAAGATGCCCGCTTACCGCAGTGCGCCTGCGGGCAAGACCAATTTGCCGGTGGTGTTGGTGATCTCCGAAATTTTTGGCGTGCACGAGTACATCGCCGATGTCACGCGCCGCTTGGCGCAGGCCGGTTACATGGCCATTGCCCCCGAGTTGTTTGTGCGTCAGGGCGACCCCAGCGCCTATGGCGAGATCGCCAAGTTGCAGTCCGAAATCATTGCCAAGGTGCCCGATGCGCAGGTGATGGGCGACCTGGACGCCACCGTGGCCTGGGCCGCGGCCAATGGCGGCAACACCGACAAGCTGGCGATCACCGGTTTTTGCTGGGGTGGGCGCATCACTTGGCTGTATGCCGCGCACCAGCCCAAGCTCAAGGCAGGCGTGGCCTGGTATGGCCGCTTGGTGGGTGCCGCTACACCCCAGACGCCGCAGCACCCTGTGGCGCTGGCCGCGCAAATCAAGGCGCCGGTGCTGGGCCTGTATGGCGCGGCCGACACGGGCATCCCCCTTGACAGTGTTGATAAGATGAAAACCGAACTGGCCCAGAGCACAGCGGCTGGCAAGGCGAGTGAGTTTGTGGTTTATCCTGAGGCCCCGCACGCTTTTCATGCCGACTACCGGCCCAGCTTCCGCCAGGCGGCGGCCGAGGACGGTTGGCAGCGCTTGCTGGCCTGGCTCAAGCGTCAAGGCGTGGCCTGATGAACACATGAAAAACCGCCCTTCGGGGCGGTTTGTTTTGGCGGTGGTGCAAACACCGCGGATGGAAAAATGACTCTTTTGGCAATTTTGATCGGGACCCTGGTGGCGGGCATTGGCAGCGTCTGGCTGGCCGCGTGGCTGAGCTTTGGCGTGATCAGCCGCTACACCCAGCACATGCTCAGCCTGGCCGCGGGCGCTTTGCTGGCCACCGCGTTTTTGCATCTCTTGCCCGAGGCATTCGAGGCGGGCGTGCCCCCACAGGCCTTGTTTTTGACTCTGCTCTTGGGCTTGGTGTTTTTCTTTTTGCTCGACAAGGCCGAGCTGTGGCACCACGGGCATGAACATCACCATGGGCACCACGATCATGGTCACGACCATGCGGGTGCGGACCATGCAGGTCACGACCATCATGGGCACCACCACCACGCGCATGGCGAGCGCACGGCTGGGCATTGGGCGGTGCTGGCCGGTGACAGCGTGCATTGCTTTGGCGACGGCATCTTGATCGCCTCGGCCTTCATGGCCGATGTGCAGCTGGGCGTGATCGCCTCACTGGCCGTGCTGGCCCACGAAGTGCCTCACCACATGGGCGATCTGGTGGTCTTGCGTCAGGGCAGCAGCAACCGCCGCGCAGCGGTCGTCAAGGTGTCGATGGCGGGCGCCATCACGGCGCTGGGCGGCGCGGTGGGCTATGTGCTGGTCGACGCCTTGCACGGCGCCTTGCCCTACTTCTTGGTGGTGGCCAGCAGCAGCTTCATTTATGTGGCATTGGCCGACTTGATCCCCCAACTCCAAAAGCGCCTGAGCGCCCAAGAGACCGTCTCTCAAATCATCTGGCTCATCGGCGGCATGGCCATGGTCATGGCCGTGAGCCGCCTGGCCCATACCGGCTGATTTTTTTGCAGGAGCTCAACTCAGTTGGGCGCGATTGTTCGTTGAGCCCGGTACGTGTAGGAGCTTAACTTTGTTGGGCGATGGGTGGTTGGGCGAGGGTGTTGGTCGTTCAAGCAATCGCCGAACGGAGTTCAGCTCCCACGGGCTTGTGGGGATTTCATCAGTCGATGTAGATCCCACAAGTTTGTTCAAAACCCACAGGTGTTGGCTATGCCATGACTTTGTAGGAGCCCAACTGTGTTGGGCGATGGGTGGTTGAGAGAGGGTGTTGGTCGTTCAGATAATCGCCGAACACAGTTCAGCTCCCACCAGACTTCGAGGTTTTAGCTTGTTCATGCAATCGCCGAACAGAGTTCAGCTCCCACGGGCTTGTGGGGCTTCCACAAGCTTGCTGGGCTTCCACGAGACTGTGGGGTTTCCACGAGACTGTGGGGTGTCTTCTCAGCCCTTGGCGCAGGGCAGGCCTGCAGTGCGGCTCCATTCGCTCCAGCTGCCGGCATACAGGGCGGTGGGGCCGTAGCCGGCCAGTTCCATGGCGATCAGGTTGGGCACGGCGCTGACGCCACTGCCGCAGTGGTGCACCACGGTGCTGGCGCTGCGGCCTGCCAAGACTTGGTCCCACTCGGCCTTGAGGGCTTCGGGGCTTTTGAAGAAGCCTTCGGGTGTGAAGTTGTCGGTGAAGGGGCGGTTGAGTGCGCCGGGGATGTGGCCTGCAATCGGGTCCAAGGGCTCGACCTCGCCACGGTAGCGCGGTGCGCCTCGGGCATCGACCACGGTTTGCGCGGGGCGGCCCAAGTCGGCCACCACTTTGTCGGTGAAGACCAGATCGCGCAGCGCGGGGCGCACTTCAAAGCTTGTTGCAGTGGGTTGGGCTGCGGGGCCTGACGCGACAGCACCACCAGCGGCTTTCCAGCCTTGCAGGCCGCCGTCGAGCACGGCCACGGCGTCGTGCCCCAGCCATTTGAGCATCCACCACAAACGGCCGCAGTAGTTGCCGGCTTGGCGGTCGTACACCACCACCTGGGTGGCGTTGCCCACGCCTTGGCTGCCCAGCCATGCGGCCACTTTTCCGCGGGCGGGCAATGGGTGGCGGCCGCCATTGACGGCGTCTGCGTCGTGGTGTGCGCTGAGGTTGCGGTCCAGGTGCGCTTGCAGGGCGCCGGCCATGTGCTCTGTTTCAAACATGCTGTCGGCCATTTCGGGCTTCATCAGGTCCGAGCTGCAGTCGAAAACAACCACGTGTTGGCCAGATGGCTTCAAGGCTTGCAGTTGGGCGGCGGTGATGAGCAAGGGGTACATGGTGGCTCCTGTGTCAGTGTTCTTCGGCGGGGGCTTGGGGCAGGGCACGTTTGCGCAAAGCGGTGGCGGCGATGCCGCTGGCGATGATCAGGACCATGCCGGCCCAGCCGATCAGCGGGATCACATCGCCAAACAAAAGCAGGCCATACAGCGCCGCAAACACGATGCCCGAGTATTGCAAATTGGCCACCAACATGGTGGCGCCTCGGGTGTAGGCCTTGGTCATGCACAGCTGGCCCAACGCGGCCAACAGGCCAATGGGCAAGAGCCACAGCACTTGGGGCCAGACCCAGTCGCTGGCGCCGGTGAACAGCATGGCCGTCCCACCCACGAGGGTGGTGCCGATCGAGAAATAAAACACGGTGCGCGACTCGGGCTCGCCCATGCGGCCCAATGCCGCCACTTGCATGTAGGCCAGCGCCGCGCCCAGGCCCGAGAGCAAGCCGATGACACCGGCAAACAGCTGGTTTTGCTCGATGGTGGGGCGCAAGATCATGATCACACCGGCAAAGCCCGAGAGCACCGTGAGCACCACAGGGCCTTGGCGGCTGGCGTCTTGCAAGCGGCCCATGACCAAGGTGCCACCCACCAAAAAGGCCGCCACCCAAACGCCGCTCATGTAGTTGAGCGTCATGGCGGTGGCCAGGGGCAGGTGGGCGATGGCATAGAACCAGGCCGACAAGGACATCACGCCAATGATGGAGCGCCAAACATGCATCAGCGGCACAGGTGTGCGGATGGACACGCCTTGTGCGCGGCACAGGCTGGCCATGATGACCATGCCGATCAGGCCCCGGTAAAAGACCAGCTCAAAGGTGTGAAAGTGGCCAGACGCGAATTTGATGCAGACACTCATGGTCGCAAAAAACAGCGACGCAAGGATCATCCAGGAAGCTTGCATCGTGGCCTTGCGCTCAGAGGGTGTTCATTTGACGGCGGTACCACTCGTGGAAGTGTTGCATGCCGTCTTCCATGGGGCTTTGGTAGGGGCCCACTTCGTTGTCGCCACGGGCCAGCAGGGCTTTGCGGCCCGCGTCCATGCGCTCGGCGATCTCGTCGTCCTCGATGCACGTTTCCATGTAGGCCGCTTGCTGGGCTTCGACGAACTCGCGCTCGAAGGCCACGATTTCTTCGGGGTAGTAGAACTCGACCATGTTGAGGGTCTTGTTCGGGCTGATCGGGTGCAGGGTCGAGACCGTCAGCACATGCGGGTACCACTCGACCATGATGTGCGGGTAATAGGTCAGCCAGATCGCGCCCCGCTCGGGCAGTTGGCCGTTGCGGTACTTCAGCAGCACCTCGTGCCACTTTTTATAGGTGTCTGAACCAGGCTTGCCAAAGCCGCCCGACACGCCCACGGTCTGCACCGAGTAGTGCTCTTTGAACTCCCAGCTCAGTTCGTCACACGTGACGAACTGGCCCAGCCCCGGGTGGAAGGGGCCGACGTGGTAGTCCTCCAGATAGACCTCGATGAAGGTCTTCCAGTTGTAGTTGCACTCGTGCAGCTCGACGCGGTCGAGTGCATAGCCCGAAAAGTCCAGCTGGCTGCGCGGGCCCATGCCGGCCAAGTCGGCGGCGATGTCGCGGCCGTTGTCTTCAAACAGCAGACCGTTCCACTCTTGCAACTTGTAGTTGTTGAGGTTCAGGCAAGGGTCGTGTGAGAAATGCGGTGCGCCCAGCAGCTCGCCCTTGGGCGAGTAGGTCCAGCGGTGCAGGGGGCAGACGATGTTGCCGCCGGCGCTGCCTTTTTGTTGGGTTTGCAAGTTGCCCCGGCCATTGAGCATGACGGCTTGGCGGTGGCGGCAGACGTTGGAGACGAGCTCGACCCCGCCTTGGGCGTTGCGCACCAAGGCGCGGCCTTCGCCCTCGTGGGGCAGGGCGTAGTAGTCGCCCGGGTTGGGCACCGACAGCTGGTGGCCCACGTAGCGGGGGCCTTGCTGGAAGAGCGTTTTCAATTCGCGCTGGAACAGCGCCTCATCGAAATAAGTGGAAACTGGTAGTTGGCTTGCGGCCTGCTGCAGTTGAAGACTTAAATCAGACATGGGTGACCTGACCTAGAGACTCCCCCTATGAAGGGGCAGGGACAAAGCGCCAAATCCGAAGATGCGGGCGCAAAAAACGGCAGGAACTGGCCTGCCGGGGAACCGGCGATTGTACCCGCTGGGCCATGGCTTGCCCGGCCACGGTGCCTCAGTGCATGCGGGGCTGATTTGTCCTTGATGCAGGCATGGCTGTCAGTTTGGCTCAGGGGAAGCGCCTAAAATCGGTCTTTTTTGCGGACACCCCATGCCCAAGGCTTCCAACACCGAGACTTCTGACGCTGCCAAGGCCCTGCCGGCCACCTACGAGGCGGCATTGTCGGAGCTGGAGCAACTGGTGGCGCAGCTGGAGTCGGGCCAAATGCCCTTGGACCAGTTGCTCACGGGCTACCAGCGCGGGGCCAGTTTGCTGGGCTTTTGCCGCGACAAGCTGCAGGCGGTGGAAGACCAAATCAAGGTGCTGGACAACGGCCAGCTCAAACCCTGGACTGGCGCATGAGCGGCTCATTTGACTTGAAAGCCTGGATGCAGCCGCATCTGGCGCGTGTGGAAGTGGCCCTGGCCGAGGGCATTGCCCAGCCTTCACCGGCCGATTTGGGCGAGGCCATGCGCTACGCCGTGCTGGACGGCGGCAAACGCCTGCGTCCCCTGCTGGTGCTGGCCACGGCCGAGGCGGTGGGCGGCGACATGGCCGCGGCCTTGCGCGCAGCCTGCGCCATCGAGCTGATCCATGCTTATTCATTGGTGCACGACGACATGCCGTGCATGGACAACGACGTGCTGCGCCGTGGCAAGCCCACGGTGCATGTGCAGTTTGGTGAGGCCAGCGCGATGCTGGCGGGCGATGCCATGCAGGCCCTGGCCTTCGAGGTGCTGACGCCCGAGGCCGGCATGGCCCCGGCGCTGCAGGCCCGCCTGTGTGCGCTGCTGGCCCGGTCGGCCGGCCACGCCGGCATGGCCGGCGGCCAGGCCATCGACCTGGCCAGCACCGGCAAGCCACTGGACGAGACCACGCTGCGCGACATGCACCGCCGCAAGACCGGCGCGCTGCTGCAGGCCAGCGTGCTGATGGGTGCCGCCACCGGCCCGTGCAACCCGCAGACCTGGGCCGCGCTGTCGGCCTATGGCAATGCGCTGGGCCTGGCCTTCCAGGTGGTGGACGACATCCTGGACGTGACCCAGGCCTCCGACAAGCTGGGCAAGACCGCCGGCAAGGACCTGGACGCCAACAAGCCCACCTACGTCACCGTGCTGGGCCTCGAAGAAGCCCGCCGCCAGGCCCGCACCCTGCACGAGACGGCACTGGCCGCGCTGCAGCGCAGCGGCTTGCCGGCCTCGGCGCGGCTGCGCCTGTTGGCCGACCTGGTGGTCGACCGTGATTGCTGAAAGCACCCCGATGACGCATTCACTGCTCAAGACCATCCACAGCCCGGCCGATGTGCGCCGGCTCTCGCGCCCCGAACTGCGCACACTGGCCACCGAGCTGCGCGACTTCGTGCTGCACAGCGTCAGCCAGACGGGCGGCCATCTGTCGTCCAACCTGGGCACGGTGGAGCTCACCATCGCGCTGCACCATGTGTTCAACACGCCGCACGACCGCATCGTCTGGGACGTGGGCCACCAGACCTACCCGCACAAGGTGCTAACCGGCCGGCGCGAGCGCATGGGCTCGCTGCGCCAGCTGGGCGGGCTGTCGGGCTTTCCGCGCCGCGAGGAGAGCGAGTACGACGCCTTTGGCACCGCGCACTCGTCCACCAGCATCTCGGCCGCGCTGGGCATGGCCCACGCCGCCAAGATCAAGGGCGAACACCGCCGCGCGGTGGCGGTGATCGGTGACGGCGCGCTCACCGGCGGCATGGCCTTCGAGGCGCTCAACCACGGCGGTGCGCCCCATGGCGTGGGCCCGGCCGATGTGCTGGTGATCCTCAACGACAACGACATGTCGATCAGCCCGCCGGTGGGCGCCCTCAACAAGCACCTGGCACGCCTGATGAGCGGCAACTTCTACACCGCCGCGCGCGAAGGCGCCAAGAGCGTGCTGAAGAACACGCCGTTGTACGAGTTTGCCAAGCGCTTCGAGGAGCACACCAAGGGCATGGTCGTGCCCGGCACCATCTTCGAGGAACTGGGTTTCACCTATGTGGGCCCGATCGACGGCCACGACCTGGACGCGCTGATCCCCACGCTGGAGAACCTGCGCGACAAGAAGGGCCCGCAGTTCCTGCACGTGGTCACCAAGAAGGGCTACGGCTACAAGTTGGCCGAGGCCGACCCGATCAATTACCACGGCCCGGGCAAATTTGACCCGGCCGTGGGCATCACCCAACCCAGCGCGGCGCCCAAGACCACCTTCACGCAGGTGTTCGGCCAGTGGATCTGCGACATGGCTGCGGCCGATGCGCGCCTGGTGGGCATCACGCCGGCCATGCGCGAGGGCTCGGGCTTGGTGGAGTTTGAACGTCGCTTCCCCAAGCGCTACCACGACGTGGGCATCGCCGAGCAGCACGCCGTCACCTTTGCCGCCGGCCTGGCCTGCGAGGGCCTGAAGCCGGTGCTGGCGATCTACAGCACCTTCCTGCAGCGCGGTTACGACCAGCTGCTCCCCGCCGTGGCGC
>NKIO01000002.1 GCA_002255935.1 Comamonadaceae bacterium PBBC2 | reverse complement strand
AAGTGCCCTCCCAAGTGGAGATCGCCAGCGAATACCGCTACCGCGAATCGGTGCCCAACCCCAACACGCTGATCGTCACCATCACCCAAAGCGGCGAGACCGCCGACACCCTGGCCGCGCTGCGCCACGCGCAGAGCCTGGGCATGACGCACACGCTCACCATTTGCAACGTGTCCACCAGCGCCATGGTGCGCGAGTGCAAACACGCGTATGTGACCCGCGCCGGGGCCGAGATCGGCGTGGCCTCCACCAAGGCCTTCACCACGCAGTTGGCGGGCTTGTTCTTGCTCACGCTGGCGCTGGCACAGACCAAAGGCCGCCTGAGCGACGAAGAGGAAGCCGGGCACATCAAAGCCATGCGCCACCTGCCCGCCGCGCTGCAAGCCGTGCTGGCGCTTGAGCCGCAAATCATCGCTTGGGCCGAAGAATTCGCCAGCAAAGAAAACGCGCTGTTCCTGGGCCGTGGCACGCATTACCCCATTGCGCTTGAAGGCGCGCTCAAGCTCAAAGAGATCACCTACATCCACGCCGAAGCCTATGCCGCAGGCGAACTCAAGCACGGCCCACTGGCCCTGGTGACCAGCGCCATGCCCGTGGTGACCGTGGCCCCCAACGACCAGCTGCTGGAAAAGCTGAAAAGCAATATGCAGGAAGTTCGCGCTCGCGGCGGCGTGCTCTATGTGCTGGCCGATGGCGACACGAAGATCGAAAGCAGCGAAGGCGTCAACGTGATTCGCATGCCTGAGCACTACGGTGTGTTGTCACCGATCTTGCATGTTGTGCCGCTGCAGCTGCTGAGCTACCACACGGCGTGTGCGCGGGGAACGGATGTGGACAAACCAAGGAATTTGGCGAAGAGCGTGACGGTGGAATGAAATTCACTTGGGCTTTGAGGTGATGCCGCGACCTACCAAAGTGGCAAGCCCGCCTGAACAAAAGGAGTTGAAACCATGAGTTCAGAAATACGCTGGGACAAAATGCGCGAGCCGTGCCGTTTGACGGTGGACATCACCGTGCCCCAAGCGCTGAACTTACAGGAGTGGGGCCTTTGGAGCGAGGTGTTGGTCAAGCAAGGGGCTTGGTCAGCTGATGAGGCTGTGCCAGCGGGCCTCGCGCATTGCAGTGAACTGGAGCTGCCATTCATCACCGTCTTTCTAAGACTTTCCCGTTGGCTGCTGGAGCTGGGGCGGTTGCCAGTGTTTTCTCCGGCGCAATTCATTGCCTACGCCCCCAAAGAACCAGCAAGTGCTGAACACCAACTGGTGTTTGAGGTGCCCTTGGTTGATTTGATGCCTCAGATCGCTTACGAGACGGCGGTTCGGGTGGCGCGGGACATCTGTCTTTGGATGGCAGATCACCCTCCGACTGATCCGCAGATCTCGAATGTGTTTGACGCCGTGGATCGGCATGTGATTCAGGCGCTGTCCTCCGTGGTGCCTGCAGGCAAGTCCACCCTCCCCGTGTTGAAAGGGGCCTATGCCATGGGGATCCCCTTTCTGCACCTGGGTTTGGGGGTTTACCAGTTGGGCTGGGGGTCCAAGGCTCGGCGTTTGGACCGCAGCACCACAGAACGCGATTCGGCGATTGGCTCCAAACTGGCTCAAAACAAAGTGGCCACGGCCAACTTGTTGCGCGCA
The DNA here is from genome assembly GCA_002255935.1 of Comamonadaceae bacterium PBBC2. GTDB lineage: Bacteria > Pseudomonadota > Gammaproteobacteria > Burkholderiales > Burkholderiaceae_C > Limnohabitans_A. The sequence continues at coordinate 117,842 of NKIO01000002.1, read as the reverse complement.
GCAGGCCTGCCTGCGCCCACACACGGGGTCGTGCGCCATGAGCGTGATGCGGTTGCAGTCACCGCTCAACTGAGCTACCCACTGGTCGTCAAGCCCCTAGACCGAGACCGCGGTGAAGGGGTCACGGTGAACGTGATGGACGAGTCGTCATTGAAGGCGGCATTTCTGCGAGCCCATGAACTGTCCGTTTCCAAACAAGTCATTGTCGAAAAGCAGGTCCCAGGGGTGTGCCATCGTATTTTCATTTGGGGTGGACAACTCTTGTACGCCGTCAAGCGCTTGCCCATGTCGGTTCAAGGCGATGGCCGCAGAACCGTGGCGCAACTGGTGGCCGATGAAGTCCAAGTCCAATCACGACGGCCACCTTGGCTGCGATCGGGCATACAAGCCCTGGATGAAACGGCTGTACAGGTTTTGAAGCACGTCGGTTTGTCACCTGATTCGGTTGTCGACAGCGGCGTGCTTGTGCCCCTGCGCCCCATCGAATCCACCGCATGGGGTGGTGTGGACGAGGAGGTGACGCACACCCTGCATCCGGACAACATCGCTGCAGCCATACAAGCGGCCCAGTTGTTTGGACTGGATGTGGCCGGCGTGGACATCATCAGTGCCGACATCACCCAGCCGTGGCACCAAAACGGCGCCATCATCAACGAGGTGAATTACGCGCCTCTGTTAGGGGGAGGCGAGATCTCTCAATCGCACCTTCCTCGATTCCTCTCGGCCTTGATACAAGGACCTGGCACCATCCCGGTCACGCTGTGGCCCACAGAAGCGGCGGCTTTGCAGGCCCAAAGCGACAGTGTCCAAGGCGGCCGGCGGTGCTTTTTCACAAGTGCTGAAAAGACCCTGTCACCCTCTGGTCAAAACATCCCCATGCCCTTGAACACACTTAGTCAGCGCTTCAAGGCCTTGATTTGCCGCGCCGATGTGGATGCCGTGGTGATGTGTGAGCGTACTTGAATGGCGCATGCCCAAGCAGGTCAAGATGGGATGGTTGAAAATCTGTCGGAAATGATCCATGTCGAATCCTCCCCCGTCCACGGCCAAGGCGTCTTTGCCCTGCGCCACATGGCCGCGGGCGAGACGGTGATCGAGTACGTGGGCGAGGTCATCAGCATGGCCGAAGCGATCGCGCGGCACCCGCACGACCCGAGCGATCCAAACCACACCTTTTATTTTCAGTTGGACGATGGCCGTGTGATCGATGCGGTGCGCGATGGCAACGCGTCCAAATGGATCAACCATTCGTGCAAGCCCAATTGCGAGCCCGCCGAAGTCAAAGGCCGCGTCTTCATCAAGACGCGCAGGCCGGTGTTTCGCGGTGAAGAGTTGACTTTTGACTACGGTCTGGTGAGCGACGAGCCGGTGACGGAGGCGCTCAAGGCGCGGTATGCTTGCCGCTGTGGCGCCAAGCGGTGCCGTGGCACGATGTTGGCGCGTTGAACCCTTCACAAGCATGATCCCCATTCACATTGACTCGGCCTGGAAAGGCACCTCGGATTGCCGCGATTGCGGCATCCGCGACATGGTCTTGTTTGCCGATCTGAACGAACAGGACTTCTCCGAGATCCACACGCCCATCGACGATCTGGCCTTTGCTGCCGATGCGGTGATCTACCACGAAGCGCAACAAGCCATGGGCTTGTTCACTTTGCGCAAGGGCATGGTCAAGCTGGTGCGCTCGACGGCCGATGGCCGCGAGCGCATTGTGCGCGTGCTGCGGCCCGGCGATGTGTTGGGCCTGGAGGCACTGGCCACGTCCAAATACGACAGCGAAGCCGTGGCCCTGGTCGATGTGAGCGTGTGCCGCATCCCCTTGTCGGTGCTGCACCATCTGTCCAACAACTCCTCGCGCCTGCATCTGCGCTTGATGCAAAAGTGGCAACACGCCCTGAAAGACGCCGACGATTGGCTGGCCGATTTGAACTTTGGCACCGCACGCCAAAGGGTGGCCAGCCTGGCCCTCAAAATGCGCGACCCCGATGAGCCGCAATACACCTCGTTTTTTGCGCGCGACGACATGGGCGCCATGCTGGACTTGAAGTTGGAGACCGTTAGCCGAGAGATCAGCGGCTTGGTGCGCGAAGGCGCCTTGAAGCCTTGCGACAAGCAAGGTCGGCGTTACGAAATCCTCAACGAACGCTTGTTGCAGGTTTGAGGGCCGATGAGCCCTTTGTCTGAGCTCCTGGCCCAGCGGCCCTATGTCCGCTTTTTGCTGGCGCGTCTGAGTGGCTTGACGGCTAACCAAATGCTGATGGTGGCCGTGGCCTGGCACATGTACGAGCTGACCTCAAGCGCCTGGGACTTGGGCCTGGTGGGTTTGTTCCAGTTCATTCCGGCGCTGCTGGTGACCCTGCCTGCGGGCCATGTGGTGGATCGCTTTCACCGGGGGCGCATTTACGCGCTGTGCATGCTGGTGCAAGCGCTGGTAGCGGGTTTGCTGCTGGTGGCCACACAGGGGCATTGGGCCACGCGCGAATGGCTGCTGGTGGTGTCGGTGGTCCTGGGCACGGCGCGGTCGTTTCAGATGCCGGCGCAGCAGGCCTTGACGCCTTTGTTGGTGCCGCAGCGTTTGCTCTCGCGTGCGGTGGCCTTGAGCTCCAGCAGTGTGCAATTGGGGGTGATCGCGGGGCCGGCTTTGGGCGGCATGTTGTTCGCCTACGGCACCACCACGGTCTATGCGGTGTGCACAGCCATGCTCTTGCTGGCGGGGGTGATGACACTGTTTGTGCATTACACGCACAAGCCGCCCACCCAGGCGCCGAGTTTTCAGAGCTTTGTCGCGGGCTTGGTGTTTGTGTGGCGGCACAAGGTCTTGTTGGGCGCCACCACGCTCGACATGTTTGCCGTGCTCTTGGGCGGCGCGGTGGCCTTGTTGCCGATTTACGCGCGGGACATCTTGCATTTCGGGCCTGAAGGTTTGGGGCTGCTGCGCTCCGCGCCGGCTGCTGGGGCTTTGCTGATGTCGTTGGCGCTCACGCGTTGGCCGTTGGAGCGGCGCGTGGGCCCGCGCTTGCTGATGGCGGTGGCGGTGTTTGGTCTGGCCACGGTGGTGTTTGGCATGTCGACGCATTTTTGGTTGTCGGTGCTGGCACTCGCGGTCACGGGCGCGGCTGACAACATCAGTGTGGTGGTGCGCATCACCGTGATGCAGCTCGAAACGCCTGACGAAATGCGTGGCCGGGTGGCGGCGGTCAATTCCATCTTCATCGGCGCGTCCAACCAGTTGGGGGAGTTCGAGTCGGGCACGGTGGCCGCTTGGGCCGGTCCCGAATTTTCGGCCATCAGCGGCGGTGTGGGCACGGTGCTGGTGGCCTGCCTGTGGTGGCGCTTGTTCCCGGGCCTGGCGCGGCGCGACCACTTGAGTGCGCCGCCCAAAAACTGAATCTGCCAATGGCAGGGCGCAGCCTGTGTGGTGCAGGCCACTGACGCCGGTGCCTTGAATTTCTATGCTGGGTGAACTTGGCCTGTGGCTGGCGTGTTGCCGCTTGCAGGCGCCAGGCATTGATCGATCCACAGGAGTTCTGCCATGCACCACCTTATTCCTTCCACACGCAAGCTGGCTTTGTCGCTGGCCGTTTTGGCTTTGTCGGCTTGCTCAGGCATGACGCAGCAAGAAAAGAACACCGCCATCGGCGCAGGTGTGGGCGCCATCGGGGGCTCCATCCTCACGGGCGGCAGCACCGCAGGGGCCGTCGGTGGCGCCGCAGTGGGCGGTGTGATCGGCCACGAAGTCAACAAGAAATGAGCTCGGACCATGCTTGAAGCCATTGCCGTTATCTTGCTGGTGTTGTGGGTGCTGGGCCTGGTGTCTTCGTACACCATGGGGGGCCTCATCCACATCTTGCTGGTCATCGCCGTGGTGGTGGTGTTGCTGCGCGTCATCCAAGGGCGACGACTCTAAAACCCCAGCCGCTTCGCACACGAAAAAGCCTGCACCCCTTTCAAGGTGCAGGCTTTTTTTGTGGGCGTGATCAGCGTTGTTGCTGGGTGCCGTTCACGTCCACTTCCACGCGGCGGTCCACGCGCAAGCAGGTGATCAGCGCCTGCGTGGCCTTGGTGCCTTTGCAGTCGCTCGCTTGGGTTTCAGGCTGGCTGGCGCCCACGCCTGTGGCGCTGACTTTGCCAGCGGGGATGCCACCAACTTGGACCAGGTAGTTTTGCACTGCTTCGGCGCGGCGTGTGGACAGCTTGGCGTTGTAGGGCGTGCTCCCCAAGCGGTCGGTGTGGCCGGTCACCAAGATCGAGTCGATGTTCACGGTCTTGAGGTCTTCCAGCAGTTTGTCCAGCGAACGCTTGCCGTCGGCCTGCAAGCTGTCTTGGTCAAAGCCAAACAAAGAGTCGGCTTCGAGCTTGACCTTCACCCAAGGCTTGGGGGCAGGGGCAGGCGCTTGCACAGGTGCAGGCGGTGGCACGGGGGCCACATAGGGCGCTTGGGCCACCACAGGTGCAGCCACCGGTGCCACGTAGGGGGTGTAAGCCGCTTTCGGGGTCGTGCCGGTGCCACCAAAACGGTAGACCAAGCCCAAGGAGATCAGGTCCACATCGCCGTGGTTGCCCACCGCATCGTTGACCCGGTAACGCTCAGCCTCCAGGCGCAAAGTCACGGCAGGGGTGAAGGCGTATTGCGTGCCAAAGCCGTACTTGTAGTTGGTGTCGCGCTTGCGTGGCGAGGGGGCGGTCACGCTGACCGCGCCCGTGCTGGTGAAGGTGTCGTTGGTCTGTGCATAGGCCGCGCCCACACGGCCAAACAAGGACCAGCTGTCGGTGATGGGCAAGGTGCCCACCAGGTCCAGGTTCAGGCCGCGGATGCGGGCGCTGCCCGTCAAGCTGCCTGCGGGTGTGGTGTTGGCGGTGAAGCCAAAACGACCCAGGTCAAAGTAGCCCGTTTCCACCGCCCAATAGGGGTTGATAGGAAAGCCCAGGAAGGCTTTGTAAGCGGTGTCGCGTCGGTCTTCACTCAGGCTGTCGGTGGTAAAGCCTGCGCCCAGCAAACCTTGCGTGATGCGGGCGTTGTCAATGTTGGCGCGTGACTCTCCAATGCCAATGCCCATGTACATGCCCGGGTTGACCTCTTGCGCATGCACCAAGGGCGCGGCCAACATGGCCAGAGCCAGCAGGGTGGGGCGGGGGTGGAAGTTCAGTTTTTTCATTGCGCGTTCTCCAAAAAAGGCGAAATGCCAGGGTCAAAAAATCTCAGGGGGTGGGCACAGTGATGGTGCAGCTGTCACAGCTGATGGCCGCAGCGGCGGCGCCCTGGTTCAAGGCTCTGCCTTCCAAGTTGGCGCCGGTTTGCAGCGTGATGGCGGTGCCCGCCAGCAGCGAGCCTTTCATCACCGAGCCCGTGCCCAAGGTGATGGCGCTGCCAGCGGTCCAAAACACATTGCTGGCTTTGGCGCCGCCACTGAGCACGATCTGGCTGGTGTCCAAGGTGGTGATGCTGGTGGCGCTGCGGATCACAAACACCGCGTTCACATCACCTTGCGCATCCAAGGTCAACTGGCCGCCGGCCGACAAATCGAGGGTGGTCAGCGATTCATACAAGCCCGGGTAAAAAGTCAGCCCCGCCAAGTTGGTGCTGATCGGCGTGGGCGTGCCCCGTCCTGCGCCGGTGGCGTTGACAAAGGCGGCCAGTGCGGCGGTCTTGGCATTGCTCAGCAGCGTGGCATCGGGCAATGCACAAGCGGGGCCTGCGCTGTCCACCGCATACACGCTGCCCACCACTTCAGGGCAAGTCGCGGGTGTGCTGAAGCCGGTGATGCCCGATCCGGTGTCCGATGTCAGGCCCACATCACCCGTGATGAGCGAGGTGGGGATGTTGGTGATGGCCGCCGAACCCAAGATGGCGAAGTTGGATGCAGAGCCCAGTGCCACGGGCAACTGGCATTCGCTGGTGCCGGTGGTGAAGCTCCACACCTTGTTGGCGAGCATGGCATTGCTGGCCAGGTCTTTCACGCCCTCTGTGCCGCTGATCACGGTGGCGGTGTAGGCCGTCGAGGGGCTCAAGTTAGCGCTGGGCGTGATGGTCGCAATCTGGGTCAGCGCGTCATAGCTCACGACCGCCGTCACCGGGCTGCCCAAGCTGCTCGATGGCGCCAGCGTCAGCGTGGTGGTGGTCAGGCTCAACGGGGCCATGGCTTCGCTGAAAGTCGCATTCACGGTTTTGTTGAGGCACACCGACGATGCGCCATCGGCCGGGTTGGTCAAGGTCACCAAGGGGGGGGTGATGTCCAGCACTTCACCCGTGCTGAAGGTCCACACCTTGTTGGCGGCCATGGGGTTGCTGGCCAAATCGGTCGCAGCAGTGCTGACCGTGGCGGTGAAGCCGGTGTTGCTGGGCAGCGGCGACGGACTGGTGGGCGTGAAGGTGGCCGTGCGCGAACCGACGGCATAACTGACGGTGCCCACCACCGGCGTGTCGCCCACCGTGGTCTTGAGGGTGAAGCTGGTGGTGTTGAGCGAGGCCGGCGCCATTTCTTCGCTGAAGGTGGCGGTGACCACGGTGTTGGTGGCCGCCACCGCATCTTGCGCGGGCACTTGAGTGGTCACAAAAGGCGCCACGTCATCGATGGCCGAGCCGGTTTCAAAGGACCAGACGAAAGCGCTGGCCATGGGGGTGCCTGCGGTGTCTTGTGCGCCAGTGCCGATGGTGGCCTGGCAGGTGGTGGTCATTGGCAAAAGGGCCGCCGGTACAAAGGTGGCCACGCGGCTGTTGGCGTCATAGCTCACCGTGCCCGTCACCGCGGTGCCCGCAGGGCAGGCCAATGTGAAGGTGCTGGTGTTCAGGGTGCTCGCGTTCATGGCCTTGTTGAAGGTGGCAGTGACTTGCGTGTTGAGGGCCACACCCGTGACGGCCGGGTTGCGGGCCAGGGGTGCGGTGGCACTCACACTGGGCGCGACCGCTGCGCCTTGGCTGGTGCCCAAGATGGGGTCTTTGCCGCCACCACAAGCCGTGAGCGCCGACACAAGGGTCAGCAGCCAGGCCAAGGTGCGAAGGCGAGGGGGGAATGTGCGCATGTGAAGGCTCCTGTCTCGGCGCTTGAGCGCGGGAGAAAAAACGAAGGCCTCAGGCCTTGCCAACGAGGTGTCCTGCAGACGCCCTGGGGCGGGCTGCCGGACAAGTTCAGTGTGAAATGCAGACCTTGAAAGTTCAGTGCGCTCGGTCACACGCCGGGTGTGCGCTGCGCAGTTGTTGCTTTTTGGTCTTTGGCTTTGAGCAAGCGTTGCAGCAAGATCAGCCACGCCGGATCACTCAGGGCCTGCGTGATCCGGGCGCGTGAAATGGCCAGGCGTTGTGCGGGCGTCAATTCGCCGCGTGTGTGGTTCGCTTTCATGAGGCCCGAGCAGCTTGGATGGCCAGCAAGTCCAGTTGCAACTGCTCCTGAATGTCTTGCAGGACAGGCCGCGATCGCAAGCGCCGCGCCCACGCCCAAAGCGCCACCGCGATCAGCAGCGTGGCCACAGGCAAAGCGGGCAAGACCCAGGCCCAGCGTGCATCGACCTGCGGCAAGGCACTCCACAGCAGCAGGGCCACGCCTGCCCACACCAAGGCCAGCACCGAGCACACCGCGCTGAGCGCCAACAGCGCCCAGCGGTTTTTCAGTGTGCACAGGTGCTCGGCCCAGGCCTGACTGGCCATGTCGGCGTAGCCTTGCGCGTGCATTTGGAGCAACTCGGGGGGCAGCACCAGCAGTTTGAGCAAGAGCTTGAACATCACTCTTTGCGCAGATGCATCAACCACGACACAGCCAAGGCCGTGACGGCACCGGTGCCCGCAGCGATCAGCACCGATCGGATCGGTGCATGCTGGATGAGCTTTTCTGCGGCGTGTTGGGCATGCAAGGCGCGTTTGTGCACTTCGTGCTCGGCATCCAGTGCGGCATCTTTGCCTTTGGCGGCCAGATCGCTCAGGCCGTCGTTGACACGATCGGCCAGGCGGTTCATGGCGGGGCGTGCTTCATGGAGCGCATCGCTCACCGAGCTGGTGAGGCCAGCGCTGAACGTGGCCATTTTTTCTTGAGGTGTTTTGTGATCGGTCATGTGAGCCTTTGCAGTGAATGAAACCAAAAGAGGTCTTCACTGTAAAAACGACCGATGCGCTTGTCTGTGAGGCAGCGCACCCCGGCGGGGCTCAGTCCGGTGCAGCGGCGTTGCGTTTGATCTCGCGCAACATGAAGAGGTACAGGCTTTCCACTTTGTCGCGTGCCCAGGGCGTGCGGCGCAAGAACTTCAGGCTGGAGCCCACGCTGGGCTCATGGGTGAAGGTAATGGTCGGCCAGTTGGGTGACGATCATCTCCAGCGTCAGCCCGTGCAGAGGGTTGCGGGGTTGGGCGGGCTTGTCGGGGGTGTTCATGTGGGCAGGGGGTGTGCGTGGCGGATGCCGGTCTTGTGTGGTGGCGCTTGCCAGCATTTTAGTGAGCGCATGGGTTGAAAGCACCGTGCGCGCTTGTGGCTGCGCCCTGTGTGCTGGCGCACGGACGGCAGCGCTTGGGGCTCCTATCGTGGGCCTGTCCGGGGATGCACTGTCATTCTCGGTCAGTGGTCCGGCAGCAGCTGGGCCGTTCTTGAAAACATCGACACGATAGGACTGCACCATGATGCACAAAACAACCTGGACCGCCATGGCCGTTTCTTTGGTCTTGCTCGCCGCTTCGGGCTGCGCCGTCTCGCGCGGTCAAGAGACCGTCGGCGCTTACGTGGACGACACCGGCATCACCAGCTTGGTCAAGGCCCGCTTCTTTGAAGACAAAGACGTGGCCGGCTCCTCCATCAGCGTCGAGACCCTCAAAGGCAACGTGATGTTGTCGGGCTTTGCCAAGAGCGCATTGGAGCGCAACAAAGCCGAGAGCATTGCCCGTGGTGTGAAGGGCGTCATGTCGGTCAAGAATGAGATCGCCATCCGCCCGTGAACTGAGCCCGGCGCAGCTGCGCTTGCACTGTGACCCGGTGGCGCTGGGCTTTGCCAGCACCGCCGAGTTGCAGCACCTGCCTTTGCCCTGGATTGGCCAGGCGCGGGCAGAACAAGCCGCCCGCTTTGGCATGGAGATGGCGCAGCCCGACTACAACTTGTTCGTGCTGGGCGAGGTGGGCAGTGGCCGCACCACGCTGCTCACGCAGATGATGCGGACGCAGGCTTTGCAAAGGCCGGTGCCCCCCGACCTGTGCTACCTGCACAACTTTGACGAGCCCGAGCACCCGGCCGCATTGCGCCTGCCCGCAGGCCAGGGCCGGCAACTGCGGGCGCTGATGGTGCAACTGGCCAAGCGCTTGCAAGCCGAGATCCCCAAGCGCGTGGCGCAAGACGACTTCAAGGCCGAGAGTCTGCGCATCGAAGAGTCCTGTGCGCTCGAAAAAGACCGCGGCTATGTGGCCTTGAGCGCCTATGCCGAAGCCCACCACTTTGGCCTCATGCGCGACGAAGGGCGCATGGTGTTCTCACTCAAAGACGACAAGGGCGAGCCCGTGACCGCCGGCAAAGCCTTGGCGCTCAGCCCCGAGCTGCGCGTGGCCATGGACAAAGCCGAAGCCGCGCTGCGCGCAGAGATCAGTGCCTACCTCGAGAAAAGCCAGTCCATGGACCGTGTGATGAATGAGGGCCTGGCCGCGCTGCGCCGCCAGACCATCAAGCCGCTGCTGGAGCACGAGTTGGGCCTGGTGCTGCATGGCGTGCAGCAAACGCCGTCCGATGCCAGCAAGCTGCAGCGCTATGTGGCCCAGGTGCAGCACGCGGTGCTGGAGAACCTGGAGCTGTTCCAACCTGGTGAAGACGAAGAGGTGCGGCTGGTGGCCTTGGCCGCAGTGCTCAGCCTCTTGCGCGTGAATGTGGTGGTGGACCACCACGGCCAGCAAGGCGCACCGGTGATCTTGGAGGACAACCCCTCGTTTCGCAATTTGCTGGGCAGCATCGAATACGAGTCGGACGGCCACGAGTTGGTGACGGATTTTTCGCACATCCGCGCGGGCAGTTTGCTCAAGGCGCATGGCGGTTTCTTGCTGCTGCACCTGCGCGACTTGTTGTCTGATGAGCCGATGTGGGAGAAGCTGCGCCGCTTCATGCGCAACGGGCGTTTGCAGATCGAAGAGCCCGGCATGATGATCGCGCCGGTGGCGGCGGTCTCGCTCGAGCCCGAGGCGGTGGACTTGCAGGTCAAGATCGTGTTGATCGCATCGGTCCAAGAGTATTACGCGGTGCAAGCGGCCGATCCGGAGTTTGCCAGGCGCTTTCGCTGCAAGGTGGACTTTGCCGAGAGCTTTGTGGCCAGCCCCGAGTCGGCCCATGCCACGGCGATTTTTGTGGCCCACACCTGTGCGCGGCTGGACTTGCTGCATTGCGCGGCCGACGCGGTGGCGGCGCTGATTGAAGAGACGCACCGACAGGCGCAAGACCAGGCGCGGCAAAGCGCGCTGTTTGCCATCTGCGAGGCGCTGGTGGTTGAAAGCTGCGACGTGGCCAAGCGCCGCGCCGCCAGCCTGGTGCAAGCGGGCGATGTGCTGGCCGCCTTGCAGGCCCGCACCCACCGCTGCAATTACCCCGAGGAGCGTCTGCAAGAAACCATCGCCGACGGCGAGCGGTTGATCGTGGTGCAGGGCGAGCGGGTGGCCCAGGTCAATGGCCTGACGGTGGTGGACTTGGGCGACTACAGCTTTGGCTTTCCGGTGCGGGTGACGGCACGCAGCTGTGCCGGCGAAGACGGCTTGCTCAACATCGAACGCGAGGTGGAGATGTCTGGGCCCATCCACGACAAAGGCGTGTTGATTTTGCACAGCCACTTGTCGGCCCTGTTCAGTCGCATCGCGCCCTTGGCGCTCAATGCCGCCGTGGTGTTCGAGCAGGAGTACGGGGGTGTTGAAGGCGATTCGGCCTCGTGCGCCGAGTTTTATGCTTTGTTGTCGAGCCTGGCCGATGTGCCGATCAGGCAGGGCATCGCGGTCACTGGCGCGATGAACCAACATGGCGAGATCTTGCCAGTGGGCGGCATCAACCAAAAGATCGAAGGCTACTTCCGATGCTGTGAACACTTGGGCCTCGATGGCCAGCAAGGCGTCTTGATGCCCGCGCGCAACCTGCGCCACCTGATGCTCGACGAGGCGGTGGTGCAAGCGGTGGCGCAAGGGCGCTTTCACATCCACACCGCCAACACGGTGGGCGAGGGCATGGCGTTTTTGACGGGCCTGCCTTTTGGCGATGAAGCCGCTGCGCTCTATGCCGCCGAGTCGGTGCTGGGGCGTGCGCAAAAGAAACTGCAAGCCTTCAGACGCGCTTGCATGGCCTTGCACGCGCATGCGCCCGTGGCAAGCCCCAAGCGACGCGTACGCCTTGTCCGTGTCTGAGCGTGCACAAGCCGGTAGTGCTGCTACCGGTTTGAAATGAAGCGCTCACCAAATCAGAGGATTCCTTTCGGGAGTGTCGATTCTTAAGCTCAAGGCCTGATGGGTACTGCATCCAAAGTGCTGTACCGATGGGTGAGAGCGTTGATCTTGACGCGACTTTTTGGAGACAACGATGACGATTGACCTGGTGTTGGCTGACCCGTATCCCGTCATGCTCGATGGCTTGAGCCATGCTTTTCATGATGCGCCTGAGTTTTCGGTGAAGTCGTGTGTCAGCCACGGCGATGCCGCCTTGCATGCGGTCAAGCACCACCGGCCCCACATCTTGGTGATGGACTTGTCACTCACCCAAAGAAGTGGTCTGGCTTTGCTCGAAGAAATGCGCGAAGCCGATGTGAAGACTTTGCCCGTGGTCTTTACGGGTGCGCCCATTGGCGAGGTCATGCAAGCGATTGACCTGGGGGTGCAAGGCTTGGTGTCCAAAGAAAAATCCAAGCAGATCCTCTCGCGCTGCATCCGTTCGGTGCACGAGGGTGGGCAATGGCTGGACCGTGATTTGACGGTCAAGACCATGTCTTTGTTGCTGGAACAAAAAAAGAAAAACACCCAAGCCTCGCACCTGCTCACGCCGCGCGAGTTGACCATCGCGCGCATGGTGACCGAGGGCTGGCCCAACAAAAAGATCGCCACCAAGCTCTTCATCAGCGAGGGCACGGCCAAGCTGCACTTGCACCACGTTTACCAAAAACTCAGCTGCCCGGGCCGCATGTCGCTGCAACGCTTCATGCAAGAGCAAGGCTTGATGTGAATTGTCCATTGAAAGGATTTGCCATGAACGATCAATACCGTCAGTTGGAGGCCGCCTATGCCGAACATGTCAGCGAGCATTACCGCCGCGCCTCCGAAGAGCTGCTGCACGCCTACCAGCGCAACAAAGAGGCCAATCGGCACCACGAGGCAGGTGCCTTCAAGGCGGCGCTGCACCATGTCAAGCTGTCCAAGCACCACGCCTTCAATGCGCACGAGCATTTGAAAGAGGCTTTGTTGATCAGCGAAAAAATCGGCGAAGTCGATGCGCCTTTGTCGATCAGCATCGGCATGAACGACAAGCCCGGTCTGCAGTGATCGCAACAGGCGCTTGAGTTTGACGCAGATCAATAAAGTGCCTGCAGTTCACAAAATTGGCGGGTTATGTACAGGTTCGCACAGACGAAAACTCGGGCGATTCCTAAACTGGCCAGAGTATGTAGAAAAAGGAGACCCCATGACGATACGCGTATTGCTGTCTTCCAAACACAAGGTGGTGACCGAAGGGATCGCCGCCGTCTTGCGAACCCACCACGACATGGACTTGGTGGGCATCTCGGACAACCCCGAGCGCACGCCCGATCTGTGCGAACAAACCCAGCCCGATGTGGTGCTGGTGGGCATCCAATCGAGTGCGGCGCAAGACAAGGAATTGATCCGCCAGTTGGCCCATGCGCCCACGCCGCGCAACATCGTGGCGTATTCGGGCGAGGCCGATCGCAACAGCATCATCGAAGTACTCGACGCCGGGGCCAAGGCCTATGTGTCCACCACCAGCAGCATCGATGAACTGATGTCGGCCATCCGCGCCGCAGCGGCAGGCCGCGTGTATCTGTGCCAAGCGGCCGCCGGCGAAATGATGGAGACCGTGCGCCAGTCACGGGCAGGCCAAGCGACGGTGCGCTCACACCTGGGCAGTCGCGAGGAGCAGGTTCTGCGTTTGATTGCGGACGGTTACTCGTCCAAAGAAATTGCCCGTAATTTACTCATCGCCCCCAGCACGGTGGAGGTTCACCGCCGCAACATCATGCGCAAAGTGGGCCTGCACAAGGTGGCCGATCTGACGCGCTACGCGATTCGAAATCAGATGGTGTCGCTGTGAGGTCGCAAGTGCTCTCCCGCAAATGGGTCAGCAGGCTCGCGTAGCATTTGTCCTCTTCGGTTTTCAGTGCTTTGTAGCATTCGCAAGTCAGTTGCTCCAAAGCCGGCCGGTCCACCACCGTGATGTGGCCGCGTGAATAGGCGATGGCGCCGGTGTCCATCAAACGTTTGGCGGCCAGGCTCACGGCTTCGCGCCGCACGCCCAACCAATGGGCAATCCAGTCGTGCGTCACGCTGAAATCCTGACCTTCGATCAGGTCGAGCGTGCCCAGAAAAAAACGGCACAGTTGCTGCTCCAGCGTGTGGTTGCGCATGCACAGTGAGTTTTGCGCCACGGTGGCCATGCGCATGTCGGCATAGCGCATCAACTGGCTGTTGCCGCAACAGGTCTCGCTTTGAACCACCCGGTACGCCGTTTGCAAGGGCGCACGCAATGCGTGGCCGCCGATTTGCACCACGGCTTTGAAGTTACGGTTGTGTCGGCCCGTGAGCATAGCGAACAGGCTGACCATGCCTTGTCGGCCCAGCATGGCCACCCCGATGGTGTTGCCGTTTTCCAGCATCTTCATCCAGGCCACGATGCTGGTCAGGGGAAAGTAAACATGCTGCAGGTCTTCGCCCACATCGGCCAGCACCTGGCCTGCTGTCAGCTGCACCAGTTCCAGCTGCATGTTGGCCACCAAGGGCTCGGGCAAGATGGACAGAATTTTGTTTTGTTGGACTTGGTGCTGAAATTGCGACATTACTGTGAATTTATTAATTCATATGTTAATTATTGAATTTTAAGTGTATTTGTTGATTTTTTGTGTGCGTTGTCGCACATAAGGCGCTGTATGGCGACAAACCGCCACACGGCGATGAAGGGTTGTGGTGAAAAGACTCAGCCGCGCAGCTGCTGCGCGACGGCCTCGGCCACTTTGATGCCGTCCACCCCGGCCGACAAAATGCCGCCGGCGTAGCTGGCGCCTTCGCCAGCGGGGTACAAACCGCGTGTGTTGAGGCTTTGGAAGTCGTCGCCACGGGGAATTTTGAGCGGCGATGAGGTGCGCGTTTCCACGCCGGTCATCACCGCGTCCGCCATGTCGTAGCCCTTGATCTTGCGGCCGAACACCGGCAAAGCATCGCGCATGGCGGCCACGGCGTAATCGGGCAGCACATCGGCCAGGTCGCCCAGTTTGACGCCCGGCTTGTACGACGGCTGCACGCTGCCCCAGGTGCTGGAGGGGCGCTTGGCCAAAAAGTCGCCCACCAGCTGGCCGGGCGCTTCGTAGGTGCCACCGCCCACTTCAAAGGCGCGGGTCTCCAATTGGCGCTGCAGCACGATGCCCGACAGCGGGTGTGGTGCGGGCGGATGTTGCTGGGCCAGCGCCAAAGCTTCTTGCGCCAGTTGCGCGCCCTCGGCCTCGCCAAAAGCAGCTTGCCAAGCGGCGGTGTCCAGCGGGTAGTCGGGCGGATCGATGCCCACCACCATGCCCGCATTGGCGTTGCGTTCGTTGCGCGAGTACTGGCTCATGCCATTGGTCACCACGCGGCCCGGCTCGCTGGTGGCGGCCACCACCGTGCCGCCGGGGCACATGCAAAAGCTGTACACGGCGCGTCCGTTGGCAGCGTGGTGCACCAGCTTGTAATCGGCCGCACCCAGCAGCGGGTGGCCGGCGTGACGCCCCCAACGGGCTTGGTCGATCACGCTTTGCGGGTGCTCGATGCGCACGCCAATCGAAAACGCTTTGGCCTGCAGCGCCACACCGCGTTGGTGCAGCATGACAAAGGTGTCCCGCGAACTGTGGCCCAGGGCCAGCACCACGTGGCGGGTGGCCAGTGTGTGGCTTTGGCCGGTTTTCAAGTCCTGCACCTGCAGGCCGGTGATTTGCTGATCGCCCTCAACGGGCGAGAGCAGCACATCGCTCACGCGCTGCTCAAAACGGATCTCGCCACCCAAAGCCATGATTTGCTCGCGGATGTGTTCCACCACCTTGACCAGCTTGAAGGTGCCGATGTGCGGGTGCGCGGCAAACAAGATGTCCGCCGGCGCCCCGGCTTTGACGAACTCGTCCATCACCTTGCGGCCCAGGTGGCGCGGGTCTTTGATTTGGCTGTAGAGCTTGCCGTCCGAGAAGGTCCCTGCGCCGCCTTCGCCAAACTGCACATTGCTCTCGGGGTTGAGGGTCTTTTTGCGCCACAAGCCCCAGGTGTCTTTGGTGCGTTCGCGCACCTTCTTGCCCCGCTCCAGCACGATGGGCTTGAAGCCCATCTGCGCCAGGCTCAGCGCCGCAAACATGCCGCAAGGCCCAAAGCCCACCACCACCGGCCGCTCGCCTTCTTGCGCCCCAAAACCTTCGGGGGCGTGGCAGGGCGCATGCCAGGCCATGTCGGGCGTGAGCTGGATGTGCGGGTTCTTGTCGAACTGTTGCAGCAAGGCGGTTTCTGTCGCCGGGTCGCTCAGCGTGATGTCCACGATGAACACCGCCAGCAGCTCGGCTTTGCGGGCGTCAAAGCTGCGTTTGAACACATGCAGGGTCGCGATGTCGGTGGGCGCGATGGCCAGCGCCTTGGCCGCCAGCTGGCGCAAGGCCGCTTCGGGGTGCGGCGGCGGAATGCGGTCGTCGTCGGTTTCAGACGGCGCATCGGCTGCGCGACGCACTTCGACGGGCAGGGCCGACAGCGGGAGCTTGAGTTCAGAAATTCGGATCATGGTCGTGGCTTGTGGTTATCAAGCAAGAAGCCCTGATTATCGCTTGGCAGCCAGCACTGTTGGGATGTGCCGAGGTCTTGTCGGCGTCCCACTGAGTTGCGCGACCCCCATGAAATGTGGGCGCCCATTGCATTGGGGGAGCCCAACTAAATTGTTGGCGCCCAATGAAATGTAGGCGCTCAACTGTGTCGGGCGATTGCCAGCAGACCGAGGCCACTCGAAGAATCGCCGAACAAGTTCAGCTCCTACAAGGGCAGGTCAAGGCAACAGCTCTCTGTCGATCAGCCATCTCTTGGTGGGAGCCCAACTGTGTTGGGCGATTCCTGGCAGACGTTTGTGGGTGCCTCCAAGATTTCAAGCCGGCAAGAAGCCTTCGATCGACAGGTAGCGCTCGCCGGTGTCGTAGTTGAAGCCCAGCACGGTGGCGCCTGCGGGCAGCTCGGGCAGTTTTTGCGCAATCGCCGCCAAGGTGGCGCCCGACGAGATGCCGACCAGCAGGCCTTCTTCACGTGCCGAGCGACGCGCGTATTCACGTGCGGCTTCGGCATCGACTTGGATCACGCCGTCCAGCAATGCGGTGTCCAGGTTCTTGGGGATGAAACCCGCGCCAATGCCCTGGATGGGGTGGGGCGCAGGGGCACCGCCCGAGATGACGGGCGAAGCTGCGGGTTCGACCGCGAACACTTTGAGGTTGGGGAACTTGGCCTTGAGCACGCGGGCAACGCCAGTCAAGTGGCCGCCTGTGCCCACGCCGGTGATGAGGGCGTCGATGCCGTCGGGAAAGTCGGCCAGGATCTCTTGCGCCGTGGTGTGCACGTGCACGTCGATGTTGGCGGGGTTTTCAAACTGCTGGGGCATCCAAGCGCCGGGCGTGCTGGCCACCAGTTCTTCGGCGCGGGCAATCGCACCTTTCATGCCTTTTTCGCGGGGCGTCAGGTCAAAGCTCGCGCCATAGGCCAACATCAGGCGGCGGCGCTCGATGCTCATGCTGTCAGGCATGACCAGCACCAGCTTGTAGCCTTTGACGGCGGCGACCATGGCCAGGCCAATGCCGGTGTTGCCGGAGGTCGGCTCGATGATGGTGCCACCGGGCTTCAAAGCGCCAGACTTTTCAGCGTCTTCGATCATGGCCAGTGCGATGCGGTCCTTGACCGAGCCACCGGGGTTGCTGCGCTCGGATTTGATCCAAACATTGGCAGCGGCGCCAAACAGGCGGTTGATGCGCACATGGGGCGTGTTGCCGATGGTCTCGAGGATGTTGTGGGCTTTCATGTCAGGATCTCCAAGTTTGAAATGGCCAAAATGTTGGGTCATTGTGCGCGAATCTTCAGACCCCTTGGGGCATGAGCTTATGCGCGCAGGCGATAATCAACGGGTGAAGCTCGCCAGACCGCCGCTGGTGCAATCTCCGAAAGGAGGCACTGGAGGAACGTCCGGACTGCACAGGACAGCGTAGGAGGCAACGCCTCTCCACCGTGAGGTGAGGATCAGAGCAACAGAGACGAGCCGATTCAGTTCGGGTGAAACGGGCAATCTCTACGCGCAGCAATACCAAGTAGGCCAGCGTTGATGTGGTTCCGCAGAGCTGGCGGGTAGGTAGCATCGAGCCGGGTGGGCGACCCCCGGCCCAGAGTAATGGCGGTCACGCAGCGGGCAACCGCTGTGCACAGAATCCGGCTTATCGGTGAGCTTCACACTTTTTCAAGGCGAGCCATGTTTGTGGTGCAGCCCATCGCCGAACCAGTTCAGCGCCCACAAGGGCAGGTCAAGGCAACAGGTCGTGCCAGTCCAAGCCCATTTGGGAGGCCTACGCCATGTGGTCGCTCAATGAAATGTGGGCGCCCAAATAAATGGAAGGAGCCCATTGCATTGTGGGAGCCCAACTGTGTTGGGCGATTAGCAGCAAACCAAGGGCGCTCGAAGAATCGCCGAACAAGTTCAGCTCCCACGAGGGCAGGTCAAGGCAACAGGGCTCTGCCGACCAGCCATCTCTTGGTGGGAGCCTAACTGTGTTGGGCGATTGCAAGCAGACCGAGGCCAATCGAAGAATCGCCGAACAAGTTCAGCTCCCACAAAAGCAAGGCTCCCACAAAAGCAGGGCATCCCAAAAGCAGGATGCCCACAATGGCAAGATGCCCACAAAAGCAGGGCCTTCACAACATCGGCCCCCACAAAAGCACAACCCATGAAAAAACCCGCCGAGGCGGGTTTTTTCATGGGGCAGATGAGCGCTTAACCGCGCGAAGGCATCAAGGTGCCGGCCAGGGCGAAGACCGAGTTGGGTGCGGTGATCTTCAAGGCGCTTTTGGGTTTGGCAAAGACACCGCGCTTGACGGCGGGCTGTGGCGCGGGCTCGACGGCCACGCCTTTGGCGCGTTGCTCAGCCACCAACTGGCGCAGGCTGATCGACTGCAGATGGCTCAGCATTTTTTCGTTCAGGCTGGCCCACAGTTCGCTGCTCATCCAGCCGCCTTCAGCGGCCAGTTCTTCTTCGGACGGGGCATCCACCGCACCGACGATGTCGGCCATGGTGATTTTTTCGGCGTTGCGGGCCAAGGAATAACCGCCGCCGGGGCCGCGGGTGCTCTCGACCAGGCCTTGCTGGCGCAGCTTGCTGAACAGCTGCTCGAGGTAGGACAGTGAAATCTGGTGGCGCACGCTGATGGCGGCCAAGGACACGGGGCCGCGGTCTTCGCGCAGGGCCACGTCGATCATGGCGGTCACGGCAAAACGACTTTTGGTGCTCAAACGCATGGTGTCTTCCTTTCGGCGTAGTCAAGGCTTTCTGGGCCTTTGGGTGTGGCTTGGCTGCGGGGTGTGCAGTGGCCACATGGGCTGATTTTCTCAGACAGACTCCACATATTGGGATTGCCCGTGTCAATTCAAGGGTAAATCCTGTGTAAATTTGTCGGAAATTAACCTCAGCCCCTCAAAACCGCTCGAATCCCTCGAGTTGGCGCCATTGTCCGGGCTCCAGCGGGGCCAGGCTGATGCGCCCCACTCGCTGGCGGCGCAGGTCTTGCAAGGGACATTGCTGGTCGAGCCAACGGCCCAACTCCAAGCCGTCGATGTCTTTGCCCGCGATGCGCAGCACCGTGACGGTGTCGGTTTGGCGGTTCACGCTGGCGCGCAGGCCGGGGCCGTTGAGCGCCTTGATCAGACCTTCAGGCACTTCGCCTTTCAAGGTGGCCATCCATTCTTGCTCCATGGGGCTGCGCCGGTCTTCCAGGTGCCTCAGCACGCCCACGTCGTCTGAAAAAATGCACAGGCCGCTGGCCGGCGCGGGCAGGGGCATGGCGATTTGCAGCTTGGCCAAACGCTCTTTGCCCCAGATGCCGGCTTGCGGGGCTTGGAGTCCGGCGATTTTTTGAAGCCAGCTGTGGGTGCCGCCCGAGTCCGCCGGTTTGTGGGCCACCAAGGTCAAGGGGGCCAAGGCAGCCATGGAGACCATGCGGTTGACCGTGAGGGCTTCGTTTTGGACGCGCCGGGCCGGGTCGGTGACCACCTGGCCGGCCACTTTCACGCCGCCGGCCACGATCAGGGCTTCGGCTTCGCGGCGTGAGCAGTTTTGCTCGGCGGCCACGCGTTTGGCCAGGCGGATGCCTTCGTCAGAGAGGTGCATCGGGGCTTTCAAGTCAGTTGTTCGCGGATGTGGTCCACATGCGCTTGCAGGGATCGGGCAGCCACCGGCCACAGGCGGGGTGGCACGTCGTCGTAGGCTTTTTCGACCCACTCTTGCAAGCTGCCTTGGGGCAGGGCCTGCATGGCGGCGGCGATTTTGGCCTCGCGCTTGAGGCGGTGCGCCTTCAGCTGCGTGATGGCTTGGTGCGCAAAGCCCAGCACATGGCCGTGTGCGGGCAAGATGAATTCGATGCCACCGGCCTCACAGGCGGCGGCCAGTTTGTCCAGCGAGTCGAGGTAGTCGCCCATGTGGCCATCGGGCGGGTCGATCACGGTGGTGCTGCCGTTGAGCACATGGTCGCCCGAAAACAGCAGGCCGTCTTCTTCGAGCACCAGGCACAGGTGGTTGGCCGCATGGCCGGGGGTGTGCACCACGCGCAGGGTGTGGGTGACTTCGCCCTCGACGCCCACGCCTTGCAGCACCAATTTTTCGCCATCGGCCAGCTCGCGGTCTGGCGTGAATTGGCTGTTGGCACGCGCCGTGGGCTTGGAGGCCAGGCCCAGAATCGGTGGCTTGTGGGTGCACAAGGCCTGCAAGGGCGCAGCGCCCGGTGAATGGTCCGAGTGCGAGTGGGTGCAGACGATGGCTTTGATTTGACCGCCCGCCGCACGCCACAGGCGTTGCAAATGGTCGTGGTCGGCCGGGCCCGGGTCGATGGCGATGTAGCCTGTGTTGGGGTCGCCCACCAAATAGCTGTTGGTGCCGGGGCCGGTCATCACGCCGGGGTTGGGGGCCGTCAGGCGCTGCACGTTTTGCAGCAGGGGCACGGGCAGATCGGTCTGCCAGTCCAGGTGGTGGTGGATTTGGCCATCGGGGGTGACCAGCGCCAACTCGCCAAAAGGAGCCTCGTGCTCCATGTAGCGCACCTCGTGGCCGTCCACAAAACCGGCGCGGGGGCAGCTGGTCCACAGCGGCTCGTCGTTGACGGCGCAAGCTTGCAGCACGTCTTCAACTTGGGCAAAAGCTTTGAGGCGCTCGAGCGTGCGGATGGTCGGGAAGATGATGAAAAAGTCGCCGGCTTCGTGGCGCGTCAGCGCGTCCACTGGCCGCACCCAGACGGGCTCGAACTGCTCGGCCTCGTCGGCCACCGGGGTTTGGCCTTCGGGCATGCGGGCCACCAAAAAGGGCACGTCAAAGCGGCGCGGCAAATCGCGGTCGGTGATCCAGTGGGCCAGCACGAACACCTGGTCGGCCGCCAGCGTCAGGCCTTGGGTTTGGCACTGCGCAGCAAAAGGGGCTTTGCGGTCGATGTGCGCGATGTCCGCGTTGTCGGCCCAGCGGCCATCGGCGTGGCGGGCGAACAAAATGCCCAGCTCTTCAAAGCTCTCGCGGATGGCGGCAATGGCTTGTGTCAGGTGCAAGTCGCTTTGCTTGGGTCTGCGGGTGGACAGGGCGTGGGCTTGGGCGTCGGCCGCGTCGACGCCGCCGCCTGGGAACACATAGGCGCCGGGCGCAAAGCTGGCCGTCATGGAGCGGCGGGTCATCAAGACCTCGATGCCTTGCGGGCCGTCGCGCAGCAGCAGCACGGTGGCGGCTGGGCGCAGCGGCGCGGGTTCACGTTGGGGGTGCAGGAGTTGGGATGTGCGTGCCATGCCCCATTATCAGGGGCGCATCGCCCAGAGGCTGTCGTTTCCGTGTTCACCAAGGGCGATAATCGCGGCCATGCACATCCGCTTTACCAAGATGCAAGGGGCCGGCAACGACTTTGTCGTGCTCGACGAAACCCGTGGCCGCCTGGGCCTCTCCACGGCCCAGTACCGTTTTTTGGCCGACCGCCACTTTGGCGTGGGGGCCGACCAGATCCTCACGGTGCGGCCTTCGCCTGCAGCAGGTCTGGACTTTGAGTACGTGATCCACAACGCCGATGGCGGTGAGGTCGAGCACTGCGGCAACGGCGCCCGCTGCTTTGTGCGCTATGTGCGCGACAAGGGCCTGACCGACAAAAACACTGTGCGCGTGAAGGTGCAGCAAGGCGAGATCGAGCTGTCCATGAACCCCGACGGCCGCGTCACGGTGAACATGGGCGCGCCCGTGTTCGACTGGGCGCGTGTGCCGTTTAACCCCATTGGCCTGATCAGCGACCAGGTCAATGGCTGGCCGGTGTTTGATCTGTCTTTGGGCGATCTGGGCATTGCGCGGGTGGGGGTGGTGTCCATGGGCAACCCGCACGCCGTACAGCGCGTGGACGATGTGGCCGCCTTCCCGGTGCTGGCCCAAGGCCCCTTGATTGAAAACCACACGGCCTTCCCCAAACGGGTGAATGCGGGCTTCATGCAGATCGTCTCGCGCAGCCAAATCAAGCTGCGCGTGTTCGAGCGCGGCTCGGGCGAAACCCTGGCCTGCGGCACCGGCGCTTGTGCGGCCGTGGTGGCGGGCATTCGCCAAGGCTGGCTGGACAGCCGTGTCGATGTGCAGACCCATGGCGGCGTGTTGACCATCGAATGGGCCGGCCAAGCCGACAGCCCGGTCATGATGACCGGCCCGGCCACCCCTGTGTTTGAGGGCAGCATTGACGTGCCCGATACCCTTTGAATTTCTGGAGACATGAACATGAGCACTGCCGAACCCATGAGCCCGATCACCGAAGACGACATCGCCGACTACCTGGTGAACACGCCGGACTTTTTTGAGCGCCATGCCTCCCTCCTGGCCACGGTGCAGTTGACCCACCCCCAAGGTCACCGTGCGGTGGGCTTGCAAGAGCGCCAGGCCCAGATGTTGCGCGACAAGATCAAGGGGCTGGAACACCGCATCATGGACATGATCCGGCACGGCAACGAGAACATGATCTTGACCGACAAGCTGCACCGCTGGTCGTGCGACTTGTTGGTGGCGCCGCCCGAGCATTTGGTGGAATCGGCCGTCGACAACATCCGCGAACTCTTCCAGGTGCCGCAAGTGACTTTGCGTTTGTGGGGCGTGGACGAGGCGCACAGCCAGGCCGCTTACGCCCAAGGCGTGACCGAGGCGGTGCAAGAGTTGGCCGCGTCTTTGGACACGCCTTATGTGGGGCCCAACACCGGCTACGAGGCGGTGCAGTGGTTGGCCGAACCCACCCAAGCTGCCTCGCTGGCGCTGCTGGCTTTGCGTGCGGCGCCTGGCCAAACGCCTTTCGGTTTGCTGGTCTTGGCCTCGCCCGATGGCCAGCGCTTCAACAGCCAGATGGGCACCGATTTGCTGGAGCGCTTGGCCGAGTTGGCCGGAGCTGCGCTGTCGGTCTTGCGCGCACCCCAGGCCTGAAGCTGTGCCTGAATCAGGCGAACACGTCTCGGTGGAAGCGGCGGACCTCGATCCGCTGATGCTGCGCTACCTAGACCACGTCCGTTTTGAAAAGCGCCTGGCCGAGCGCACTTGCACCCTGTACCGGTTGGATTTGATCCGCTTGGCCGACATGGCCCACACATCGGGCGTGCCCTTGCTTCAGGTGCAGACCGGGCACATCCGCCGTTGGGTGGCACAGATGCACAGCGCAGGCCGCAGCGGTCGGGGCATTGCGCTCATCCTTTCAGGCTGGCGCGGTTTTTACACCTGGCTGGGCCGCGAGGCCTTGGTGAGCCACAACCCGGTGATGGATGTGCGAGCCCCCCGCGTGGCCAAGCCTTTGCCCAAGGCGCTGGGTGTGGACGAGGCGGTGCAATTGGCCGATCACGAAGAAACTGGCGACGACCCCTGGCTGGAAGCGCGAGACGCCGCCATGGTGGAGTTGCTGTACGGCTGCGGCCTGCGCGTGGCCGAGCTCACGGGGCTGGATGTGGTGGCCAGTGCCGAGGCCTCGCGTGCCGGTCGTGGCTGGATCGATGTGCAAAACGCCGAAGTGCAGGTGCAAGGCAAGGGCAGCAAACGCCGCAGCGTGCCACTGGGCCGTGCGGCCATCGCTGCACTTGAGCAATGGTTGGCGCTGCGCACGCAGGTGCCGGGCATGCTGACCCAGTCCGTGCCGGGCGCATCCAGTGCGGCGCTGGCGCTGTTTCCGGGGCAGCGCGGTACGCGCTTGAGCGCTCGCGGGGTAGAGCAGCGCCTCAAGCGCCGCAGCCAGCTGGCGGGCCTGGCCACCCCGGTGCACCCGCACATGCTGCGCCACTCCTTTGCCAGCCATGTGCTGCAGTCCAGCGGCGATTTGCGGGCGGTGCAGGAGTTGTTGGGCCACGCCAATATCACCACCACGCAGGTCTACACTCGGTTGGATTTTCAGCACCTGGCCAAGGCCTACGACGCAGCGCACCCCCGGGGCAAGCGCAAAGGCTGAAGGCGGGTCATGTGCCCGACAATAGGGCCCATGAAAACGATTCGACTCAAAGACGGCAAGGAACGCTCCTTGCTGCGCCGCCACCCCTGGGTGTTTGACTCTGCCATTGCCAAAGGCGGTGGCGATCCGGGTGAGACGGTGCGGGTGGAGTCGCACGCGGGCCAGTTTTTGGGTTGGGCATCCTTCAGTCCATCGTCGCGCATCCGGGCCCGCATCTGGAGTTTTGACGAGGCTCAGCGCATCGACGCGGCCTTCATCGCGTCGCGCATCGCCCAGGCCGTGTCGGCCCGCCAATGGTTTGATATCCAAAGCGATGGTGTGCGCTTGGTGCATGGCGAGTCCGATGGCTTGCCGGGCCTGATCGTGGACCGCTACGCCGACACGCTGGTGGCGCAGTTCACCAGCTGCGGCACCGAGCGCTTCAAACAGGCGATTGCCGATGCGCTGCTCAAGATCACTGGGCTCACACGCCTTTATGAACGCTCAGACGCCAATGTGCGCAGCCTCGAGGGCCTGCCCGAAGTGACCGGCTGGTTGCGTGGCGAGGGGTCGACCGAAATCACCATCCGCGAACACGACTGGCAGCTGACCCTGGATGTGGCCACCGGCCACAAGACGGGCTTTTATCTGGACCAGCGCGACAGCCGCCACCGCTTTGCACAGCACACGCGCCACCGCCAGTTTGGCAAAGTGCTCAACTGCTATTGCTACACCGGCGGCTTCACCGTGGCCGCGTTGGCGGGTGGGGCTGGGCATGTGACCTCCATCGATTCGTCCGGCCCGGCGCTGGAGCGTGCCCGCGATCATGTGCGCTTGAACGGCTTTGACGCATCTCGCGCCACCTTCATGGATGCCGATGTGAACGCCAGCTTGCGCGCCTTCATCGAGGCGGGCGAGACCTTTGATGCCATCGTGCTCGATCCGCCCAAGTTCGCGCCCACGGCAGCGCACGCCGACCGCGCAGCCCGCGCCTACAAAGACATCAACCGCCTGGCTTTCAAGCTGCTGGCGCCGGGCGGCGAGCTGTTCACCTATTCCTGCTCCGGCGGCATCAGCGCCGACCTGTTCCACAAAATCGTGGCATCGGCCGGCACCGATGCCGGTGTGGACGGCTTCATCAGCGAACGCCTGCAAGGCGCCCCCGACCACCCGATGACCATCAACTTCCCGGAAGGGGAGTACCTCAAGGGCTTGGTGGTGGTGCGCAAATAAGCCCTTGCATTCATCGCTACACTCCCCACCTCTTGTCTTTGATCATTTTCCGGAGCATCCATGGCCCTCATCCCTGCAACCATCCTGACCGGCTTTTTGGGCTCGGGGAAAACCACTTTGCTCAAGCGGGTGCTGACCGAGGCCCATGGCCAGAAGATCGCGGTCATCGAGAACGAGTTTGGCGAGGAAAACATCGACAACGACATCCTGGTGTCGGACACCGAAGAGCAGATCATCCAGATGAGCAATGGCTGCATCTGCTGCACCATCCGCGAAGACTTGCGCGCCACGCTGCAGCTGCTGGCGGCCAAGCGCCGCAAGGGCTTGCTCAGCTTTGAGCGCATCGTGATCGAGACGACCGGCCTGGCCGATCCCGGTCCTGTGGCGCAAACCTTCTTCATGGACGATGAGATCGCCGAGACCTTTTTGCTCGACTCGATCTTGACCTTGGTCGATGCCAAGCATGCGGCACAGCAACTGAACGACCGCCAGGAAGCGCGTCGCCAGGTGGGCTTTGCCGACCAGATTTTCATCAGCAAGGCCGATTTGGTATCGCCCCAGGAGCTGGACGCTTTGCAGCACCGCTTGAAGCACATGAACCCCCGTGCGCCGCAAAAGGTGGTGCACTTTGGCGAGGTGGCTTTGTCGGAGGTGTTTGACCTCAAGGGCTTTAACCTGAACGCCAAGCTGGACATCGATCCAGACTTTTTGAGCGAAGGGCATGACCATGCCCATGGTGAGCATTGCGATCACCCCTCGCACCAGCATGACCACGACCACGAACAGTGCACCGACCCCACCCACGACCATGACCATGGGCACGGACACCACCATCACCACGACGACGATGTGAAGAGCTTTGTGTTCCGCTCCGAGCGGGCGTTTGATCCGGCCAAGTTGGAAGATTTCTTGGGCGCCATCGTCAACATTTATGGCCCCCGCATGCTGCGCTACAAAGGCGTGCTCAACATGCGCGGCACCGAACGCAAGGTGATCTTCCAAGGTGTGCACCAGCTCATGGGCAGCGACCTGGGGCCGATGTGGGCCGATGGTGAGTCAAAAATGAGCAAGATGGTATTCATTGGCATCGATTTGCCCAAGGATATTTTGTTGCAGGGCTTGGAGCAGTGCCTGATTTGAAGGGGCCCATCGGTGTACGGAGACAGTGCTTTTTCGGTGAACCTGTCTTTAATCTGCCACCCTGCGTTTTTTGTGCTTTCTAGTCGCTACAATCGCCGCCCTGACGGCACCCTCTTTTGGAGGGGCGGACGAACCCCAAAAGGTCTATAACAAGGGTTTGAGTTGACCATGAACAGGTCCAGTGGTGGACAGATGCCAGATGGCACCATCATCGGACTTGCCCTTTCACACGGCCAGGAGACAAGGCGTGAAGACCTCGAAGAAACCAGCAGCCAAAGTGGCTCAAGCGCAGACCTCGGCCAAGGCCAAAAAACCGGCCGTGCCAGCCAAGAAAGCGCCCGTCAAGGCACCAGCAAAGGCCAAAACGGTTGTGAAATCGCCCGCCAAACCGGTGGTGAAAGCCAAAACGGTGACCAAAGCGCCTGTGAAAGTCGCCGTCAAACCCGTGGCAAAGACCCCCGTGAAGGGCAAGTCCGTTGCCCCAGCCAAAGTGACCAAGGCCCCGGCAAAGGTCGTCAAGGCCCCTGTCAAAGCTGCACCCAAGACAGCCGCCAAGGCGCCTGTCAAAGCGGCCCCCAAGGCGGCTGCCAAGAAAACCCCCGTCAAGCCAGCCGCCAAGGCTGTGCCTGCCCCAAAAGCGGCTGTCGCCCCCAAAGTGGCGGCAGTCAAATCGAAACCGGTTGCACCGGCCGCTCCACAAAAAGCGGTTGTTGCCGCCAAGCCCAGCCCAGCCCCCAAGGCCAAGGCTGCCCCTGCACCCGCCCCCAAGAAGGCGCAAGCAGTTTCTCAAGCGAAACCTATGCCCGTTACCAAAGTGGAGCCCGTCAAGGCCCCCGTCGTGCCAGCCCCTGTGGCCACTTCCCCTGATCAACCCGTGCGTGCCACGCGCCCATCTGCCCGTTTGGCGCAGATCACGGTCCCTTCTTTGCCCCCAGCGGTGGCCTCTACCGCCGCCAAAGCCAGCTTCTTGCCAAGCGCGCCTGCGCCCGTGACGGTGTCCTTCACGCCCATCAAGAAAGACGCGAAGCTGGCCAACAACTGGAAGAGCAAAAAACTCGAAGAGCTCAGCGATGCCGAAATCATCGCCATGCCCGATGCCGAGTACATGAACGATGTGCAGATGGCGTATTTCCGCCGCAAGCTGATTG
Source organism: Comamonadaceae bacterium PBBC2 (assembly GCA_002255935.1). Taxonomy (GTDB): domain Bacteria; phylum Pseudomonadota; class Gammaproteobacteria; order Burkholderiales; family Burkholderiaceae_C; genus Limnohabitans_A. Next base: position 90,479 of record NKIO01000002.1, on the reverse strand, counting down.
CACTCAAGCAAGACATCCTCAACAGCGCCGGCGAAACCACAGAGCATCTGCGTGAAGACACCGTGGTGGTGCCAGACCCCGCAGACCGCGCCACCATCGAAGAAGAGCACGCCCTAGAGTTGCGCACCCGCGACCGTGAGCGCAAATTGCTCAAGAAGATCGAGCAGTCCATCATCCGCATCGATGCGGGCGATTACGGTTTCTGTGACGAGACGGGCGAAGCCATCGGTGTGGGCCGTTTGCTGGCCCGTCCCACAGCGACCTTGTCTCTGGAGGCGCAACAGCGCCGTGAACTCAAGCAAAAGATGTTCGGGGATTGATTCTTCAAGCCCTGCAGTCTGCCAAAACCCCTCTCGAGGGGTTTTTTTTCGACACGTGCTGACCGATCGATTTGATTTTTGTCATTTTTTTGAGGGCGTGCCTCGTTATTTTCAATTTTTATTTCCTTTAGATATCACTTTCATTGCCCCTTGTAAGTGCCTAATTTTGAACGAAATTTGCCCTTTCCGTGGGTTTAAATTGTGCGCTAAGCTGTTGATTTCATTGAAAAAAATCTCCAAAGTCCGCTTGTAGAGCGTGGAAATCCTGATACAGTGCAAAAAAGTGCAATTAAGTGGGGAAAAGTGCCCGCTCTTGCAATTTTCCACCGGAAAAGGTCTTTCACGTGTTTCAAGGCGCTTCATCGCTGAGTCTGGATGCCAAGGGGCGGCTGTCTGTGCCGACCCGGCACCGTGACGTCTTGAGCGCCATGGCCCAAGGCCAGCTGACGATCACCAAGCACCCCCATGGCTGCCTGATGGTCTTCCCGCGCAACGAGTGGGAGAAGTTCCGTGAGCGCATCGCCCACTTGCCGATGTCGGCGCAGTGGTGGAAGCGGATCTTTTTGGGCAATGCGATGGATGTCGAGATGGATGGCACCGGTCGCGTGCTGATCTCGCCCGAGTTGCGCCAGGCTGCCGGTATCTCCAAGGACACCATGCTCTTGGGCATGGGCAACCACTTCGAGTTGTGGGACAAAGCCACCTACGACCAGCAAGAGGCCGAAGCCATGCAAGGCCAGATGCCGGATGTGTTCAAGGACTTCTCGTTCTGATGTCCATGAGCGCCCCACAAACTGCCCACATCACCGTTTTGCTGCAAGAGGCTGTGGATGCCTTGTTGCAGTCCGATGCGGGTGAGACAGGCGCCTATGTGGATGCCACTTTCGGTCGCGGCGGGCACTCCCGGCTGATCTTGTCTCGCTTGTCGAGCCAGGGCCGTTTGTTGGCGTTTGACAAAGACCTGGAGGCCATCGCCGAGGCGGCGTGCATTGACGATGTGCGCTTCTCGATTCGCCACGAAGGGTTTTCCAACCTGAGCGAGCTGCCCGATGGCAGTGTCGATGGTGTGCTGATGGACCTGGGTGTCAGCTCCCCACAAATCGACAGCCCCGAGAGGGGTTTTTCTTTTCGTTTCGACGGCCCCTTGGACATGCGCATGGACACCACGCGCGGCGAGAGTGTGGCCGAGTGGCTGGCAACGGCATCGGTGGATCAAATCACGGAGGTGATACGTGACTATGGCGAAGAACGGTTTGCTTTTCAGATTGCAAAGGCGCTTGTGGCTCGCCGACAAGAGCGGGGCCCAATTTCAACCACCGCCGATTTGGCCCAGCTCGTGGCTGACACGGTCAAAACCCGCGAGCCGGGCAAGGACCCTGCAACGCGGACATTTCAGGCTTTTCGGATTTTCATCAATGCCGAGCTTGAAGAGCTCGAACAAGCGCTGACGGCCAGTCTGCGGGTGCTCAAGCCGGGTGCGCGTTTGGTGGTGATCAGCTTCCATTCGCTGGAGGACCGCATCGTCAAGCAGTTCATTGCCAAGCACTCCAAAGAAGTGGTGGACCGCCGCGTGCCTTTTGCGGCGCCGGTGCAGATGCGCTTGAATGCCATGGGGCGTGTCAAACCGAGCGCCGAAGAAGTGGCGGGCAACCCCCGCTCGCGCAGCGCCATCATGCGCATCGCTGAACGCACGGAGGTGCCGGCATGACGCGCCTGAACGTGCTCTTGCTGTTGGCGGTGATGGCCAGCGCCATGGTGCTGGTGCACAGCCAATACGAGTCGCGTCGCTTGTTCATGGCCATGGAGGCGGCCAACAAGGAGGCGCATCGCCTCGAAGTCGAGCATGACCGTCTGCAGGTGGAGCGCCGTGCGCAGGCCACCCCTTTGCGTGTGGAGCAAATTGCACGCCAGCAATTGCAGATGAAGACGGCCACGCCTGCCATCACGCAGTATGTGAGCCTGTCGGGCAAGGCGCCTGTGGCTGCACCCGTGGCTGCGCCCTCCAAGGAGGCGCACCCATGAGCAACCGCAGCGTGCAGTTGAGCTCTAGCCCTCTTTTGGCCAGCAAGACGCCGGTGTGGCGCAGCAAATTCATTGTGGCGGCGATTGCTTTGGGGTTTTTAGGCTTGATTGTCCGCGCGGCCTATGTGCAAGTCATTGCCAATGATTTCTTCATCCGTCAGGGCGTTGTGCGGTTTGAGCGTACCCTGAGTCTGCCCGCCAACCGAGGCCGGGTGCTCGACCGCAATGGCTTGCTGTTGGCCTCCAGCGTGCCGGCGCCCAGCATTTGGGCCAACCCCGAGGACATGGAGCGCGACCCCGCCAAACTGCGTGAGTTGGCCCGTTTGCTGAAGATGAGCCATGCCGATCTGGAGGCCAAGCTCAAGGACGATGAAAAAACCTTTGTGTGGTTGCGACGTCAGATGGACGAGCCGGTGGTCAAAGAGATCTTGGCCTTGAACATCAAGGGCGTGTACGACATCAAAGAGTACAAGCGCCTGTACCCTGAAGGGGAAGCTGCAGCCCACATCGTGGGCTTTACCAATGTGGAAGACCAGGGCCAAGAAGGTGTGGAGCTGGTGTTCCAAAAGCAACTTGCCGGCAAGCCCGGCTCTCGTCGCGTCATCAAGGACCGTTTGGGGCGCGTGGTGGAGGCTGTGGGCGAGACCATTCCGCCCGAAGACGGCATGGACTTGCAGTTGAGTGTGGACAGCAAGGTTCAATTCTTCGCGTACCAAAAGCTGCGCGAAGCGGTCGTTGACAACAAGGCCAAGGCGGGCTCTGTGGTGGTGTTGGATGCACAAACCGGTGAAATTTTGGCGCTGGCCAACTACCCCAGTTATTCGCCCGACAAGCGTGTCAATCTGAGCGGTGAGCAGCTGCGCAACCGCGCTTTGACCGACACTTTTGAGCCCGGCTCCACGATGAAGCCCTTTGCCGTGGCGCTGGCGCTGGAAAAAGGCCTCGTCAAGCCAGAAACTCCGATTCAGACGGCACCAGGCCGCATCACCATCACGGGGTCGACCATCACCGATGCGCACCCCCACGGTGTGCTCACCGTCAATGAAGTGATTCAGAAGTCGAGCAACGTGGGCACGGTCAAAATGGCCATGCAAATGCAGCCACGCGAGATGTGGGAGATGTTCACCCAAGTGGGCTATGGGCAAAAGCCCCAGTTGCCGTTTCCAGGCGTGGTCAGTGGCCGTTTGCGCCCCTACAAAACCTGGCGCCCGATTGAGCAAGCCACCATGAGTTATGGCTATGGCATTTCGGCCAGCCTGTTCCAAGTGGCCAGGGCGTACACCCTGTTCGCCCGCGATGGCGAGGTGGTGCCTGCAACGCTGATGAAGGCCAACGGACAGGTCCAGGGTTCTCGCGTGATCAGTGTTGAAAACGCCAAAGCCATGCGCAAGATGCTGCAAATGGCCGCCGGCCCTGGCGGCACGGCGCAAAAAGCCCAGACCATGGGCTATTCGGTGGGTGGCAAAACCGGCACGGCCCACAAGCAAGAAGGCAAAGGCTACGCCGGCAAAAAGTACCGTGGCTTTTTTGTGGGCATGGCGCCCATTGAAGCCCCTCGCATTGTGGTGGCGGTGATGATCGATGAGCCCAGCAATGGGCGCTACTTCGGCGGCGACGTTGCCGCGCCCGTGTTCAGCCAGACCGTTCAGCAAACGCTGCGCCTCATGGGGGTGCAGCCGGACATGGCGGTCAAGCCACAAATCGTCTCGAATGCGGTGGAGGAGTCTTTCTGATGAAGACCCTGCACAGCCCTTTGGAAGCCGCCCGCTGGTTGCGTCAACGCGTGACCGGACAGTTGCGCACCGACAGCCGGTTGGTCGAAGCCGGTGATGCTTTCATCGCCTGGCCTGGTGCTGCCACCGATGGCCGTTTGTACTTGAAAGCCGCATTGCTGCAAGGTGCTCAGGCTTGTGTGCTGGCCCAAGAAGGCAGCGAACCCTGGAGTGATTTGAGCGAGCAAGATTTTGCAGCGCAAAAAATGGAGCGCTTGGCCTGCATGGCCAATCTGAAAGCCCAAACCGGGCTGGTGGCCGACGCCTACTACGAGCACCCCAGTGACGAGTTGAGTGTGTTGGCCGTGACCGGCACCAATGGCAAGACCTCCACCACCTGGTGGCTTGCGCAGGCTCTGTCTTCGCCGGTGCTGCGCAGCACCTGTGGTTTGGTCGGGACCTTGGGCGTGGGCCAACTGCCCAAGTTGTCCAGCACGGGCATGACCACACCGGACCCTGTCCTGCTGCAGCGCCAGTTCCGTGAATTTGCAGACGCTGGCGTTCAGCATTGCGCGATCGAGGCCTCTTCCATTGGTTTGGCCGAGCATCGCTTGGCCGGCACGCGCATTCGGGTCGCGGTGTTTACCAATTTCACCCAAGACCATTTGGACTACCACGGCAGCATGGCGGCGTATTGGGCTGCCAAAGAAGCCTTGTTTGCTTGGCCAGGTTTGCAGTCGGCGGTGCTGAACATCGACGACGCGCACGGCGCCCGTTTGGCCGAGCAATTGCAAGCCCGTGGCTTGGATGTCTGGACCTGCTCGCGACGCGGGCCTGCTCGCCTGCAAGCGCGGCAACTGCAAAACGCAGAAGGCATTGCCTTTCAGGTCATGGCGGGACAGCAGAGCTTGACTTTGCAGACCGGCTTGATCGGGGACTACAACATCGACAATTTGTTGGGTGTCATCGGCACGGTCTGTGCCTTGGGCTTCAGTCTGGAAGAGGCGGTCCAAGCATGCAGTTATTTGACCGCCGTGCCCGGTCGCATGCAAAGGGTGGCCACACTCAAAACCGATTCGCCACTGACGGTGGTGGATTACGCCCACACCCCTGATGCCATCGACAAGGCCTTGACCGCATTGCGTTCATTGGCCGCGCAAAGGGGCGGCCGTTTGTGGTGTGTGCTCGGCTGCGGTGGTGACCGTGATCCCAGCAAACGGCCCGTGATGGCCTCGGTGGCCGAAAAGGGCGCGGACCAGGTGGTGCTGACCAGCGACAACCCCCGTTCGGAGTCGCCGCAGGCCATTTTGGCGGCGATGCAAGAGGGCTTGGTGCAAGCCGATCGCGTGGTGGTCCAAGAAGACCGTGCGCTGGCCATCGCCTGGGCGATCGAGCATGCCGACGGCAAAGATGTCGTTTTGGTGGCCGGCAAAGGCCACGAAGACTACCAAGAGATGCAAGGTGTTCGCCACGCCTTTTCGGACACCGAACAGGTGCAAGCAGCCTTGCAGCGTCGTGCGGCCCGTTTGAATCGGCAGGCACAAGGGACGTCAACATGAGCCCCATGCAACTGTCTTTGGTGCAAGCCTTGTCCTGGCTCAGCGGCGCCCGATGCGTGGGTGATGCCCAGGTGGTGGTGGACCGCGTGCACACCGACACGCGCACGTTGCGTGCGGGTGATTTGTTCGTGGCATTGCGAGGCGAAACATATGACGCCAACGCCTTCCTCGATCAGGCCAAGGCACAAGGTGCGGCCGCGGTGATTTGCGAGCCTCAAGGTGAGGCCATGGCCCTGGCGCAAGGTCTGACGGCACTGGTGGTGCCCGATGCCCGATGGGCGCTGGGTGAATTGGCCGCCGGCTGGCGGTCGCAATTTGACTTGCCATTGATCGCGATCACCGGCAGCAATGGCAAAACCACCGTGACCCAAATGGTGGCCGCCATTCTGCGCGCCCATGCGCCCGAGCGCAGCCTGGCCACCCAAGGCAACCTGAACAACGACATCGGTGTGCCGCTGCCCTTGCTGAATCTGCGCGCACACCACCAAATCGCCGTGGTCGAGTTGGGCATGAACCACCCTGGTGAAATCGCCTACTTGGCCCGGCTGACCCGGCCCACTGTGGCACTGGTCAACAACGCCCAGCGCGAACACCAAGAACACATGGGCACGGTGCAAGCCGTGGCTTATGAAAACGGCGCCGTGCTGCAAGCACTGCGCGCCGATGGTGTGGCCGTGTACCCCGCCGATGACACCTACACCGCTGTGTGGGCGCAATTGGCGGCCAAGCGCACATGCCGCACCTTTGCTTTGCAAGATGCTGAAGTCTCGGCCGCAGTGGTGCTGTGGACGGCAGGCGCATGGCAATTCACCCTCAAGACCCGCGAGGGCACGGCGCCTGTGCGTTTGCACATCGCCGGTCGCCACAACGTGAAGAACGCATTGGCCGCTGCCGCCTGCGCCCTGTCTGCGGGCGTGGGCCTGGCGGCTGTGGTGCAAGGCTTGCAAGCCTTTGAGCCGGTCAAGGGCCGCTCGCGTGCACTGATGCTGCAGCGGGGCGCTCAGACCTTGTCCTTGGTGGACGACACCTACAACGCCAACCCCGATTCGGTGCGCGCCGCGATCGATGTGTTGGCCGAATTGCCGGGCCCCCGTTTGATGGTGTTGGGGGACATGGGCGAAGTGGGCGATCAGGGGCCGCAATTCCATGCCGAAGTGGGCGCTTATGCCGCGGAACGGGGCATCGACGCTTTGTACACCTTGGGGTCTTTGTGTGCCGATGCCGCCCAGGCTTTTGGCGCAGCGCGGCACTTTGAGGGCATGCCGGCATTGATCGCTGCGGTCCAAGCGCAGCTGCCCCATGTCCAGAGCATGGTCGTCAAAGGCTCGCGCTTCATGAAGATGGAGCAAGTGGTGGAGGCCTTGGTGCAACAAGCGGCCCCAACGAACAACAAGAAAGGGGAGGTCCATGCTGCTTAGCCTGGCGCAATGGTTGCAAAGTTTGTCTCCGGAGTGGGGCTTTTTGCGCGTTTTCCAATACATCACCTTCCGTGCGGTGATGGCGGCTTTGACCGCTTTGCTGATCGGCTTGAGTGCCGGGCCTTGGGTGATCCGGCGCTTGGCCTCCCTCAAGATCGGCCAACCCATCCGGGGTTACGGCATGGAGTCGCACCTGTCCAAGAGCGGTACCCCCACCATGGGCGGCGTGCTGATTTTGTTGTCGATCGCGATCTCCACCTTGCTGTGGTTTGACCTGTCCAACCGATTCGTCTGGATCGTGCTGATCGTGACCTTGGGTTTTGGGGCCATCGGCTGGGTGGACGACTGGCGCAAAGTGGTCAACAAAGACCCCGAGGGCATGCGTTCACGCGAGAAGTATTTCTGGCAATCGGTGATCGGCTTGTTGGCTGCGCTGTACCTGGTGTTCAGCATTGCCGAAAGCTCCAACCTGCGCGTGCTGGACCTGTTTGCCACCTGGGCCATGTCCGGCTTCGATGTGAACCTGCCGCCCAAAGCTGGCTTGATGGTGCCCTTCTTTAAAGAGGTGAGCTACCCCCTGGGTGTGTTCGGTTTCGTGATCATGACTTACCTGGTCATCGTGGGGGCCAGCAATGCCGTGAACCTCACCGATGGCCTGGATGGCTTGGCCATCATGCCGGTGGTGATGGTGGGCTCGGCCTTGGGTGTGTTTGCTTATGTGACCGGCAGTTCGGTCTATTCCAAGTACCTGTTCTTTCCCTATATTCCCGGCTCCGGCGAGTTGATGATCTTTTGTGCGGCGATGGCGGGTGCGGGCTTGGCCTTCCTCTGGTTCAACACGCACCCCGCGCAAGTGTTCATGGGCGATGTGGGGGCATTGGCCTTGGGTGCTGCCTTGGGCACCATCGCCGTGATCGTGCGCCAGGAAATCGTGCTGGCCATCATGGGGGGCATCTTCGTGGTGGAAGCCCTGTCGGTGATGGCGCAAGTGGCCTATTTCAAATACACCAAGAAAAAATACGGTGAAGGTCGTCGCATCTTGAAGATGGCGCCGTTGCACCACCATTTCGAGAAAAGCGGCTGGAAGGAAACGCAAGTGGTCGTGCGTTTTTGGATCATCACCATGCTGCTGTGTCTGGTCGGCCTGTCGACCCTGAAGCTGAGGTAAGCCATGCAACAGCTCCACGGTCAACACGTTCTGATTTTGGGTTTGGGTGCTTCGGGCCTGGCGATGGCCCGTTGGTGCGCCCGCGCCGGAGCGGACGTGACCGTGGCCGATACCCGCGAGCAGCCACCGCAACTGGCGACCTTGCAAGCCGAATGGCCCCAAGTGAAATTCGTGTCGGGCGTGTTTGCTGCCAGCATGGTGGAGGGCAGCACGGTGCGTGCGGTTTTCCGCAGCCCCGGTTTGTCGCCCGAGGTGGTGGCCCCCGTGGTGAATGCGGCCCAAGCCATGGGTTTGTGGCAAGGCGGCGAGTTGAGTTTGTTCGCGGCGGCCTTGCAGGATTTGAAAAATGAATGGGGCTATGCGCCCCAGGTGCTGGCGATCACCGGCACCAATGGCAAAACCACGGTGACTTCGCTCACCGGTCAATTGGTCGAGCGCGCCGGCAAGACCGTCAAGGTTGCTGGCAACATTGGCCCCACCTTGCTCGACACCTTGGCCCAGGCTTTGGTGCAGGCACAGGCTCAAGTGGAGCGCGAAGCCCAAGAACTGGCCGAGAAGCAAGCGCAAGAACAGGCGCAGGCTTTGCCAGAACCTGTGACCGCTGAGGCCATCCAGCCGATGGCTTCCGATGCGCAAGAGCTCAGCGATGAGCCCCGGTATGCAGAGGGCCAACCAGTCGATGAAGAGGCAGAAGGCGAAACACAGGACGAAGAGGACACAGCAGAAGGCGCCCCCGTGGTGATGGCCGTTGCAGCGCCAGAAGTGCAGCAGCCCATGGCACTGGCCCTGCCGCAGGTGTGGGTGCTGGAGTTGTCCAGCTTCCAGCTCGACAGCAGCGAAGGGTTTGAGCCCAGCGCTGGCACGGTGCTCAACATCTCGCAAGACCATCTGGACTGGCACGGCTCGATGGCCGCCTATGCGGGCGCGAAGGCGCGCATCTTTGGTGAAAAAGGCTTGATGGTTCTGAACCGCGAAGATGCCCAAGTCATGGGCATGCGCCCTGCGCCCGTCAAGGTCAAACTGCAGCGCCCCATCGAGCGTGCTTGTGTCACCTTCGGTGGCGACATGCCCCAGCGTCCGGGCGATTTTGGCATTGAAGTCACCAACGGCATGACCTGGCTGGTGCGCGCCCTCGAGGCCGATGAAACCCGTCGTCGCCGCAAGGACGCCGAGGAAGAATTGCACATCCAGCGCTTGATGCCCGCCGATGCCCTGCGCATCCGGGGTCGTCACAACGCGGTCAATGCCCTGGCCGCGCTGGCGCTGGCCAGCAGCGCTGGTTGCGCGTTGGCCCCCATGTTGTATGGCTTGCGCGAGTACCGTGGCGAGCCGCACCGTGTGGAGCCGATCGCGGTGGTCAACGAAGTCGAATACTTTGACGACAGCAAAGGCACCAATGTGGGCGCCACCGTGGCCGCTTTGCAGGGCCTGGGTGCTGACCGCCGCGTGGTGGTCATCTTGGGTGGAGATGGCAAGGGTCAGGACTTTTCGCCATTGGCCGAGCCCGTGTCGCGTTATGCCCGCGCAGTGGTTTTGATCGGGCGCGACGCACCTTTGATTCGCGAAGCCTTGGCGCTGTGCTCGGTTCCCGTGCAGGACGCCACCGACATGGCGGATGCGGTGACGCAGGCCAGTGTTTTGGCGCAAAGTGGGGATGCGGTCTTGATGTCGCCTGCGTGTGCCAGCTTTGACATGTTCAAAGATTACGAACACCGTGCACGCGTGTTTGGGCAAGCGGTGGCCGAATTGGCCGAAGCTGCCGGTGTCAGCATGGAGGGCGCGCTGTGAGCGAAAGCCTGGGCTTCATGCAAACCCTGCGCGGCAGTGTGGCGCGGCTGACCGGCTTGTTCACGGGCGGCGCCCAAGTGCCTTCCGCCGCCGGGCAAGGTTTGCCGGTCAATTTGGGCGCTTATGAGTTTGCCCGCCAGTCGCCCAACAACGCTTCGCGCTTGCAGGGCGTGGACCAGGCCTTGGTCTGGGTGGTGGTGGCGCTGCTCATGTGGGGCATGGTGATGGTGTACTCGGCATCGATCGCGATGCCTGACAACCCGCGCTTTGCCCGTTATGCGCAGACCCACTTCCTGACCAGGCACATCATTTCGCTCGTGATGGGCTGCGCCGTGGCTTTGCTGGCGTTTCAAGTGCCCATGGAGACTTGGGAAAAAGCCGCACGGCCCATGTTTGTGCTGTCTCTGGTGCTGCTGGCCTTGGTCTTGATTCCTTTCATTGGCAAAGGCGTCAATGGCGCACGCCGCTGGATTTCGCTGGGCATCACCAACTTCCAGCCATCGGAGTTGGCCAAGTTGGCCACCATCATTTATGCGGCCGATTACATGGTGCGCAAAATGGAAGTGAAAGAGCACTTCTTCCGTGCGGTTTGGCCCATGGGGGCCGCAGTGGGTTTGGCCGGTGGGTTTTTGCTGGCCGAGCCTGACATGGGCGCCTTCATGGTGATCGCCATCATCGCCATGGGCATCTTGTTCTTGGGCGGTGTGAATGCCCGCATGTTCTTCCTGATTTTTGCGGTGCTGGTCGGCGCATTTGTGGTGATGATCGCGGCATCCCCTTGGCGGCGCGAGCGGATTTTTGCCTACCTCGACCCCTTCAGCACGGAGCACGCCTTGGGCAAGGGCTACCAGTTGTCGCATTCATTGATCGCGATCGGACGAGGAGAAGTTTGGGGCGTGGGTTTGGGCGGCAGTGTGGAAAAGCTGCATTGGCTGCCCGAGGCCCACACCGACTTTTTGCTGGCGGTCATTGGGGAAGAGTTTGGCCTCATCGGTGTGACCACTGTGATCTTCTTGTTCTTGTGGTTGGCCCGCCGCATCATGGTGATTGGCCGCCAGTCCATCGCTCTGGACAAGGTGTTTGCGGGTCTGGTGGCGCAGGGGGTGGGCATCTGGATCGGTTTCCAGGCCTTCATCAACATGGGTGTGAACCTGGGCGCATTGCCCACCAAGGGTCTGACGCTGCCACTGATGAGCTATGGCGGCTCGGCCATCATGATGAACTTGGTGGCCATTGCCATCGTCTTGCGCATCGATGCCGAAAACAAACAAATGATGCGCGGAGGTCGGGCATGACCGAACGCCAACAAAAATGCGCATTGGTGATGGCCGGCGGCACAGGGGGACACATTTTCCCCGGGCTGGCTGTGGCCGAAGCCTTGCGCGAAGCCGGCTGGCGCGTGCACTGGCTGGGTGCTCCCAACAGCATGGAAAGCCAGCTGGTGCCGCCACGCGGCTTTGCCTTTGAAGCGATTGATTTTGGCGGCGTGCGTGGCAAGGGCCTGAAAACTTTGGTCTTGCTGCCGCTGCGTTTGCTCAGGGCGTTTTGGCAAAGCCTGCAGGTGGTGCGCCGCGTTCAACCCGATGTGGTGCTGGGCCTGGGCGGCTACATCACCTTCCCGGGCGGGATGATGGCCACTTTGTGCGGCAAGCCTGTGGTCTTGCACGAGCAAAACTCGGTCGCAGGCCTGGCCAACAAAGTGCTGGCCCAAGTGGCCGATCGCGTGTTCACCGCATTCCCCAAAGTTTTCAAAACCGGGCAATGGGTGGGCAACCCTTTGCGTCAGGCCTTCACGCAACAAGCCACGCCCGCCGCGCGCTTTGCCGGCCGCACAGGTCCTTTACAGGTCTTGGTGGTCGGTGGCAGTCTGGGCGCCAAAGCGCTGAACGACATCGTGCCGCAAGCGCTGGCGCTGATCCCGCAAGCGCAGCGCCCGCAGGTGATTCACCAAAGTGGCGCCAAACAAATCGATGCTTTGCTTGCCAATTACGAAGCAGCAGGGGTGCAAGCTGAATTGACGCCTTTCATCGACGACACGGCTTCGGCTTTTGCTCAGGCTGACTTGGTGATCTGCCGCGCTGGCGCCAGCACCGTGACCGAATTGGCCGCTGTCGGTGTGGCCGCCTTGTTTGTGCCTTTCCCCTTTGCGGTGGATGACCACCAAACCACCAATGCGAACTTTTTGGTCCAGCACGGCGGCGGCTGGTTGGTGCAGCAGGCCGAATTGACCGCAGCGTCTTTGGCTGAACGTTTACAAAAACTGGACCGCAGCCAATTGCTGGCTTGCGCCCAAAAAGCCCACGAACAGAAAAAAACAAATGCAACTCGGGAGGTTGTGATGGCTTGTGAGGAGTTGGCATCATGAAACACGCCATCCGCAAAATTCATTTCATTGGCATTGGCGGCTCAGGCATGAGCGGTATTGCCGAGGTCTTGCTCAATTTGGGCTATGCGATTTCGGGCTCGGACCTGTCCGACAGCACCACTTTGAAGCGCTTGGCGGGCTTGGGCATCCAGACCCATGTGGGCCACAGCGCCGACAATGTGCGCGATGCCGACGCGGTGGTGACGTCCACCGCCGTCAAAGCCGACAATCCCGAGGTGCTGGCCGCGCGTGAGCGCCACATCCCGATCGTGCCGCGTGCGGTGATGCTGGCCGAGTTGATGCGCATGAAGCAAGGTGTGGCGATTGCGGGCACGCACGGCAAAACCACCACCACCAGCCTGGTGGCCAGCGTGTTGGCAGAAGCCGGTCTGGACCCCACGTTTGTGATCGGTGGTCGCTTGAACAGCGCTGGCGCCAATGCCAAGTTGGGCACGGGCGAGTACATCGTGGTCGAGGCCGACGAGTCCGACGCCTCGTTCTTGAACCTGCTGCCCGTGATGGCGGTGGTGACCAACATCGACGCCGACCACATGGAGACCTATGGCCACGATCTGGCACGCTTGAAGGCCGCCTTCGTGGACTTTTTGCACCGCATGCCTTTTTACGGCACGGCCATCATGTGTGCCGATGACCCCGGCGTGCAAACGATCCTGAACGACATTGCCCGGCCCGTGACCACCTATGGTTTGAACGAAGGCGCGCAAGTGCGTGCCATCGATGTGCGTGCCGTCGATGGCCAGATGCACTTCACCGTGCAGCGCCGCAACGGCGTGGTCATGCCCGACATGCCGGTGGTCTTGAACTTGCCTGGCCTGCACAACGTGCTCAACGCCTTGGCCGCTGTGGCCGTCGCAGTCGAGCTGGGTGTGGACGATGCCGCAGTCCAGCGTGCGCTGGCCGGCTTCAAAGGCGTGGGCCGACGTTTCCAGCGTTATGGCCAGGTGCGCACCGCCGATGGCCAAGGACAATTCACCGTCATCGACGACTACGGTCACCACCCGGTCGAGATGGCCGCCACCTTGTCTGCGGCACGTGGCGCTTTTGCTGGCCGCCGTCTGGTGTTGGCTTTTCAGCCGCACCGCTACAGCCGCACACGCGATTGTTTTGAAGACTTCGTCAAAGTCATTGGCAATGGCGCCGATGCGGTGTTGTTGTCCGAGGTCTATGCCGCCGGTGAAGCCCCCATTGTGGCGGCCGATGGCCGTTCGCTGGCCCGCGCCTTGCGTGTGGCCGGCAAGGTCGAGCCGGTGTTTGTGGATGACATCCTCGACATGCCTCAAGCCGTGCTCATGAACGCACGCGATGGCGACGTGGTCATTTGCATGGGCGCAGGCACCATCGGTGCGGTGCCCGCCAAGATTGTGGACTTGGGAGGTGCCGCATGAGCACTTCAAAACTCGGAAAAGTGGCGGTCTTGATGGGCGGTCGTTCCGCCGAACGCGAGGTGTCCTTGATGTCCGGTCAGGGCGTCCTCCAGGCCTTGCAGTCTTTGGGCGTGGATGCCCATGCGTTTGACCCCGCCGAGCGTGATGTGAGCGAGCTCAAGCGCGAAGGCTTTGACCGGTGCTTCATCGCCTTGCATGGCCGCTACGGCGAAGACGGCTCGCTGCAAGGTGCTCTGGAGCTGCTGGGCATCCCCTACACCGGCTCGGGTGTGATGGCTTCGAGCATCGCCATGGACAAGACCATGACCAAGCGGGTCTGGCTGGCCGAAGGCCTGCCCACACCGCGCTATGAACTGGTGCGCCGGGAACAGTTGGCCAGCGTGTCGACCGAGGCCTTGATCGCGGCATTGGGCCTGCCCATGATCGTCAAGCCAGCCCGTGAAGGCTCTTCGATTGGCGTGACCAAAGTGACGCGCGCCGAGGAACTGCCAACAGCATTGGCGCAAGCCGCCCAATGCGATGCCGACATCCTGTGCGAGCAATGCATCGTGGGCGATGAAGTGACCTGCCCCGTGCTCGGTGCGGGCGATGCCGCCAAGGCCTTGCCCGTGATCCGGATCGTGGCGCCCGAAGGCAACTACGACTACCAGAACAAATACTTCACCAACGACACCCAGTACCTGGTGCCCAGCGGTTTGCCCGCCGACGAAGAAGCGGCCATTGAAGCCTTGGTGGTCAAGGCTTACCAGGTGCTCGGTTGCCGAGGCTGGGGCCGCATCGACGTGATGATCGATGGCCAAACACGCCAGCCCTATTTGCTGGAAATCAACACCTCGCCTGGCATGACCGGCCACTCGCTGGTGCCCATGTCGGCCCGCGCGGCAGGCATCAGCTACGAAGCGCTGTGCGCCCAGTTGCTGGCTGCGGCCAGTTTGGACCACCAGGAGGTGAAAGGGTGAAAAAAGCCATGCCGTTGCCGATGGACATCCGGCTCATGAACTTCACCGCCAATTTGTTGGTGGTGGGGGTTGTCTTGCTGGGCCTGGGCGGCTGGGCATGGTGGCTGTTGCGCCATCCGGTGTTTGCGATCCAGACCATCAGTGTGCAAGGCGAAGTCAACCGCAACAACGCGGTGACCTTCAAGGCCAACGTGATGCCACAACTGAACGGCAACTTTTTCACCTTGGATTTGGAAGTGGCGCGTCGTGCATTCGAGGCCGTGCCCTGGGTGCGCTCGGCGGTGGTGCACCGGGAGTTCCCCAACCGCCTGCGCGCCGTTTTGCAAGAGCAACGTCCGCAAGCGCTTTGGGGCGATGAAGGCGCCAACACCATGGTGAACGAGCAAGGTCAGGTGTTCGAAGCCGATCTGGACGACGTGGATGTGGAAAACCTGCCGCGCATGAAAGGCCCAACAGGCTTGTCGGCGGATGTGGTCAAGATGTACCACTACCTGCGCCCGATGTTCCAAGCGGTGGGCATGGATGTGGATCAATTGGAATTGCCACCCCGGGGCAGTTGGCGCGTGCTGACACCGTCAGGCGCGGTGATGGAATTGGGTCGGGGTGCAGAAGCGGAGATCGGTGCGCGCTTGCAAATGTTTTTCAAAACACTTTCGCAAGTGACGGCCCGTTACGGCAGAACGCCCACCTCCTTGGCCGGCGCAGATTTGCGCCACAAAGATGGTTATGCCTTGCGCTTGCGTGGCGTGAGCACAGTCGAAGACAAGAAAAAGCCTTGAGCAATCAAGCAGGAACACAACGGAAACGGTGATTCATATGGCAAAAGAGTACAAAGATCTGGTGGTGGGTTTGGACATCGGCACCTCCAAAGTGATGGCGGTGGTGGCCGAAGTCTTGCCCGATGGTCAGCTCAAACTCGCGGGCTTGGGCATTGCGCCTGGCAATGGCCTCAAGCGCGGGGTGGTGGTCAACATTGACGCCACGGTGCAAAGCATTCAGCAAGCCTTGAAAGAGGCCGAGCTGATGGCCGATTGCAAGATCACACGCGTCAACGTAGGCATCACCGGCAGCCACATCCGCGGCATCAACTCCAGCGGCATGGTGGCCATCAAGGACAAGGAAGTCTCGCCTGCCGATGTGGCCCGCGTGATGGAAACGGCCCGCGCCATCAACATCTCCACCGATCAGCGTTTGCTCTTAGTGGCGCCGCAAGAGTTCGTGATCGACAGCCAGGAAGTCAAAGAACCGATTGGCATGAGCGGCATGCGCCTGGAAGCCAAGGTGCACATCGTGACCGGGGCGCAAAGCGCGGCCGAGAACATCATCAAGTGCGTGCGCCGCTGCGGCTTGGAAGTGGACCAGTTGTTGCTCAACCCTCAGTCGTCCAGCTTGGCCGTGCTGTCCGAAGACGAACGCGAGCTGGGCGTGGTTTGTGTGGACATTGGCGCAGGCACCACCGATGTGGCGATTTTCGCGAATGGCTCTATCCGCCACACCGCCGTGATCCCGATCGCCGGTGACTTGATCACCAGCGACATCGCCATGGCCTTGCGCACGCCGACCAAAGACGCCGAAGACATCAAGGTCGAAAGCGGTTATGCCAAGCAGCTGTTGGCCGATCCCGATGCGCAGGTCGAAGTGCCGGGTCTGGGTGACCGTGGCCCCCGCATGCTGAGCAAGCAAGCCTTGGCCGGCGTCATTGAACCGCGCATCGAAGAAATCTTCTCGCTGGTGCACCAGGTCATCCGTGAGTCGGGTTACGAAGAAGTCTTGTCCTCGGGCATCGTGCTCACAGGCGGCAGCGCCGTCATGCCCGGCATGGTCGAGTTGGGTGAAGACATCTTCCTCAAGCCCGTGCGCCGTGGCTTGCCCAAGTACTCGGGCGGTCTGGCCGACATGGTCAGCCAGCCCCGCGCCGCCACGGTGATGGGCTTGCTCGAAGAAGCCCGGATGGCCCGCTTGCGCGGCTTCAAGGTCACGCAAAAGAAAAGCTCGGTCAACAACGCCTTTGGTCGATTCAAAGATTTCATTGTGGGGAACTTCTGATGAACTGGAAAAAACTTTTTCTGGCTCGAGGCAGCCCCCCGCTTTCTAGACCTTGTCGATGTTGACAAACCTTGGCCCCATTTTTCAAAAAACAAGATTCACAAAATTCAGGCAACTGCAGATATTTAGGAGAGCACCATGTCCATTGAAATGATCCAAACCGAAGAATTCAACCAAGGCACCCAGATCAAAGTGATCGGTGTCGGTGGTGGTGGCGGCAACGCTGTCGAGCACATGATCGAGCGCAACGTCCAAGGCGTTGAGTTTGTCTGTGCCAACACCGATGCACAGGCCTTGGCCCGCAGTGCAGCGCACCGCTTCATTCAGCTGGGCCAAACCGGCCTTGGCGCTGGCAGCAAGCCCGAAAAAGGCCGCGAAGCCGCCGAGAGCGCCGAAGCCGACATCCGCGCCGCCATCGAAGGCGCCCACATGTTGTTCATCACCGCCGGCATGGGCGGCGGCACCGGCACCGGCGCCGCTCCTGTGATTGCCCGTATCGCCAAAGAGATGGGCATCCTCACCGTGGGTGTGGTGACCAAGCCTTTCGAATTTGAAGGCAACCGCCGCATGAGCAACGCCGACATCGGCATGCAAGAACTCGAAGCCAACGTCGATTCTTTGATCGTGGTCTTGAACGAAAAACTGCTGGAATTGCCCGGCGGTGAAGACATGACCCAAGACGAGGCTTTTGCCCACGCCAACGACGTGTTGAAAAACGCGGTCGGTGGTATCGCCGAGATCATCAATGTGCCCGGCCATGTGAACGTTGACTTTGAAGACGTGCGCACCGTGATGGGCGAGCCTGGCAAAGCCATGATGGGCACCGCCGCCGCCAGCGGCCCGGACCGTGCCCGCATCGCCGCCGAACAAGCCGTGGCCTGCCCACTGCTCGAAGGTGTGGACCTGTCGGGTGCCAAGGGTGTGTTGGTGCTGATCAGCGCCGCCAAAGGTTCTTTGAAGCTGTCCGAATCCAAGCAAGCGATGAACACCATCCGTGCTTACGCATCGGAAAACGCCCATGTGATCTACGGCACCGCCTACGACGAGAGCTTGGGCGACGAGATCCGCGTCACCGTGGTGGCCACCGGCTTGTCCAAGCAAGGCGCTCGCCGCACAGCCCCTCCACTGCAAGTGCTGCGCACCGGTACCGACAACGCCCCCTTCATCATGGGCGGTCAGGATGCTGTGGCGCCTGCTTTGAACACACCAGCGTCCATGGGTTCCGGCATGAACACCCCCGCCATCTGGCGCAGCAACCGCACCCACGCGGCCGCTCGTGTGGACGGCATGGCCAATGCTGGCATGGACGACATCGAGATCCCAGCCTTCTTGCGCAAGCAAGCCGACTGATCTCCTGCTGAAATCATTTCTGGTGCTTTGAAGGCCGGACGGGCGCATGCCTGTCTGGCCTTTTTTGCTTTTCCTATTCAGCGCAAGCCCAAGCTGGCGCCCTTAAAATGCCCGAATGCTCGCACAACGCACCCTCAAAACCCTGACCAAAGCCGTGGGCGTTGGCCTGCACAGCGGCCAACGGGTCGAGTTGACCCTGCGCCCGGCTCCCGCAGACACGGGCATTGTGTTTCGACGTGTCGATTTGCCCGAACCCGTGGACATTCCCGTCAAGGCCGAATCGGTGACCGACACCCGGCTGGCGTCGACCATTTCGGTCGGGCAAGCCAAGGTGCACACCGTTGAGCATTTGATGTCGGCCTGCGCAGGCTTAGGGATCGACAACCTCTATGTGGACATCACCGCCGAAGAAGTGCCGATCCTGGACGGCTCCGCTTCTTCGTTTGTGTTTTTGCTGCAAAGCGCGGGTGTGGTCGAGCAAAAAGCGCCCAAGCGTTTCATCCGCGTGCTCAAGCCGGTGCAGGTGTCTGACGGCGAGGGCCAGAACATCAAATGGGCGCGCCTGGAGCCCTTCCACGGGTACAAGCTCAGCTTCGAAATTGAATTCCACCACCCGGCCGTGGATTCCACGGGCCAACAGGTGGTGTTCGACATGTCCGAAGGCGTGTATGCCCGCGACATCGCCAGGGCCCGCACCTTTGGCTTCACCAAAGACGTCGAGATGATGCGCGCCAATGGCTTGGCGCTGGGTGGCGGTCTGGACAACGCCATCGTGATGGACGACTACAAGGTGCTCAATGCCGACGGCCTGCGCTATGACGATGAGTTCGTCAAACACAAGATCCTCGACGCCATGGGCGACCTGTACATCGTGGGCCACCCCTTGCTGGCCGCCTACAGCGCCTTCCGTTCAGGCCATGCCATGAACAACCAATTGCTGCGCGCCTTGCTGGCGCAGCCGGACGCCTACGAGATCGTGACGTTTGAGAAAGACAGCCAAGCGCCGCGCGGCTTTGCCGCATTGCAGCCCGCTTGGTGATGGCCCCTTGGGCCCGATGCGCATGAGCCGCACCACCCACCTTTTGTACCTGCACGGGTTCAGGTCTTCGCCGCAATCGGTCAAGGCCCGCAAGATGGCGCTGTGGATGGCGCGCGAGTTCCCCCACGTGCAATGGTGGTGCCCGCAGTTGCCCGCATCGCCTCGCCAAGCCATGGCCGATCTCCGGGCTGGGGTGGCCCATTGGCCCGTTGACCGCATGGCGGTGGTGGGTTCCTCATTGGGTGGGTTTTATGCCAGTTGCCTGGCTCAGCATCTGGGTTGCCCTGCGGTGCTGATCAACCCGGCCGTGCATCCTTCGCGGGATTTGGCCCAATACATTGGCGAACAAGCGGCTTGGCACGACCCCTCGCAAAGCATTTTCTTTGATGCGGCCTACATCCAAGAACTTCAAGCGCTGGAATCGCCAACCCCCAGCGCCGCCCCCCAGACCTTGGCCTTGATCGCCAAGGGCGATGAAGTGCTCGATTGGCGGGAAATGCTCGCCCGCCACCAGGCCGGCCGGGTGCACTTGATCGAGGGCAGCGACCATGCCCTGAGCGATTTCGACCACTACAAAGCTGAAATCCTTGAATTTCTGGGTCTGGCCTGAGTCCCCGACCCCGCAAGAGCGGGCTGGCATGGGAAAATCTGAGGATGTACGTATTATTTGAAGAAGCCGGCAAATTCATGGCCGGGAGGGTCATGTCCGAAGCCGAGGCTTCCGCGCAGGTCGAGTTGGACTCGGGCAAGCGGGTCAAAGTCAAGGCGGCGCAAATGCTGCTCAAGTTCGAAAAACCCGCGCCCGCTGCCTTGCTCAGCGAAGCGGCGGCCTTGAGTCCCAGCATCGAGTTGGAGTTGGCTTACGAGTTCGCCTCGGATGCGGAGTTCGGTTTTGCCGATCTGGCGCAGGACTATTTCAGCAGCGCCGCCACCACGGTGCAGCAGGTGGCGGCTTTGATGCGTTTGCATGAGGCGCCGCATTATTTCCGCCGTGCAGGCAAGGGCCGCTACCGCAAGGCCCCCGCCGAGATCGTGCAACAAGCCTTGGCCGCGATCGAGAAGAAAAAACAAATCCAAGCCCAAATCGAAGCCTGGGCTGCAGACTTGGTGGCGGGGTCCTGCCCAGCGCCCATCCGCGAGCAGCTCTACAAGATCCTGTTCCGTCCAGACAAAAACACGCCCGAATACAAAGCCGTGGTCGAGGCCAGCAAAAGCAGCCAGACCGCGCCTTTGGATTTGTTGCAAAACGCTGGCGCCATCGCCTCGGCCTGGGACTTCCATTGGCAGCGCTTCCTGTTTGACCTTTTCCCCAAGGGCACGGGTTTCCCGGCCTTGCAGGCGCCGGCCATCACCGACGAATTGCCCTTGGCCCCGGTGCAGGCCTTTTCCATCGACGACTCGCACACCACCGAGATCGACGATGCCCTGTCTTTACAGGGCTTGGGCAGCGGCACCGTCACGGTGGGTATTCACATCGCGGCGCCCGGCTTGGCCTTGACCCCGGGCAGCGCCATCGACCAGTTGGGGCGCGCCCGCTTGTCCACCGTCTACATGCCGGGCTACAAGATCACCATGCTGCCTGACAGCGTGGTGCAGGCCTACACCCTGATCGAAGGCCGTGCCTGCCCGGCGGTGTCGCTGTACGTGACGTTCAGCGAAGACACGCTGGAGGTGCAACACACCGAAACCCGGCTGGAGCGCGTCAACATCTTGGCCAACTTGCGCCACGACCAACTCGACCAAACCATCACCCGCGCGTGGTTGGAAGCCGATCAGGCCGACACGCCTGCCGACTTGCCGGTGGACCGCGCCACGCTGGCCTTTTTCTGGCGTTTGGCCCAGACCCTCAAGGCGCGCCGTGAAGTGGTGCGCGGCAAGCCCGAGAACTTCAACCGGCCGGATTACAGCTTCAAGCTCGACCGGCCCAGCAACGAGGCCCCGCCCACAGGTGAAGAAACCGTGTTGATCGGCGTGCGTCAGCGCGGCGCCCCCTTGGACCTGATGGTGGCCGAGGCCATGATCTTGGCCAACAGCACCTGGGGCCAGTGGCTGGCCAGCTTGGGTGTGCCGGGTATTTACCGCAGCCAGGCCAGCATGGCGCCAGGCGTCAAGGTGCGCATGGGCACCAAGGCCTTGCCGCATGCGGGCATTGGCGTGCCCAGTTACGCCTGGAGCACCTCGCCCCTGCGCCGCTACACCGACTTGGTCAACCAGTGGCAAATCATCGCTTGCGCCAAGCATGGCGCGACCGCCGCCTTGGCGGCCCCCTTCAAGCCCAAAGACGCCGAGTTGTTCTCGATCATCAGCGGTTTTGACGCGGCCTACAGCGCCTACAACAGCGTGCAGTCGAGCATGGAGCGTTACTGGACGCTGCGCCATGTGCAGCAACAAGGCATCACCGAGCTGGAGGCCAGTTTGGTCAAAGAAACCGGCGGCGGCATCTGGCTGGTGCGGGCTGACAGCTTGCCCCTGATGTTCAGCGTCATGGGGGCGCAGGGTTTGTTGCGCGGGGCGCGTGTGCGCGTGCAGTTGGGCGAGATCGATCTGATGGCACTCGATGTCAAAGGCACCGTCACCGAGCATCTGGATGCGCCGGTGACCGGGGGCGAAGCAGGCGATGAGGGCGAAGACGAAGAAGCCCTGAACGCAGGCCCTTTGACGATTGCCGTCGATTTGAACGACAGCACCGAAGGGGCTTGATCAGGCATGAAACGCCGGGCGCCACACCACACCTTGCTTTGGACTTTGGGCATATCTCTGGGTTTGCACATCGCTTTGTTGACCCTGCGTTTTGCTGCGCCTGAAACTTTCAACCGGGTGTTCGAAGACACCCCTTTGGAAGTGGTGCTGGTCAATGCGCGCAGCAATGAGCGCCCCACCGAAGCGCAGGCCCTGGCGCAGGTCAGCCTGGCCGGTGGCGGCAATGTGACCGAGGTGCGCATGTCCAGCTCGCCCTTGCCCGCAGCGGTGACCACAGAGCCTGGCACGGACATCAGCGAGGTGCAACGCAAGATCGAGGCGCTCAAGGTCCAGCAAATGCTTTTGCTCACCCAACTCAAGGCCGAGTTGGCAGACCTTTCACGTGACGATCCTGCCGACAAAAGCAACACGACCGATCGGCAAGCCCGAGAAGAGCGCAAACAACAGCTCACGCGGCAGCTGTCCCAAATCGAGCAGCGCGTAGAACAGTCTCAAGGTGCGCCACGCAAACGCTACATCAGCCCCGCCACCAAAGAGACGGTGTATGCGCTGTATTACGACAAGTTGCGCCGCACGATTGAAAACCAGGGCACTTTGCATTTTCCCGAAGCGCGTGGCGAAAAGCTCTATGGCAAGCTGACCATGGTCATCACCGTCAACAGCCAAGGTGAGTTGCTCGGCACCGAGGTGGCGAGCTCTTCGCGCAACCCTTTGTTGGACGAGCGTGCTGTGGCCATCGTGCGCAGCTCGGGGCCTTTTGAGCCCTTTGGCGCGAAGATGCGCCGTCAGGCTGACCAGATTGTGGTGGTGTCGCGCTTCATGTTTTCACGCGATGACACCTTGTCAACCCGCATGCTGGCGCCTGAGCAATGAGGCCCTTGGCGTGAATTTTTTCGAACAAGGAATCGAATGAAGGCGTTCGGTCGTTGGTGTGTTTTGCTGGTCTGCGCCATGCTGTGCTTGCAGGCGTTTTTCGCCTTGCGCATCGCCAGCATGGCCGTCATCGCACCGCAGTCCACCAGCTTTGAGCGCTCGCAAATTTGGCAAGTGCTCACCCGTTACGGGCGCTTGCCCTGGCGGCAAGAATGGGTCGACCACAACCAGATGTCGGTCAAGCTCCAACGTGCGGTGTTGGCATCAGAGGACAGTGCATTCACCCAACACCATGGCATTTGGTGGGACTCTTTGGAAAAGGCCTGGGCCAAAAATGAAAAGGCCAAAGCCCAAGCTGAGCGCCGTGCGCAACGCCAAGGCGATGCCAAGCCTGTGGAAGCCAAGATCGTGGGCGGCTCCACCATCACCCAGCAATTGGCGAAAAACTTGTTTTTATCCGGTGAGCGCACCTTGCTGCGCAAGGGGCAAGAAATGGTGCTGACCTTGGGCTTGGAGGCCTTCCTGTCCAAGCGCCGGATTCTGGAGATTTACCTCAACAGCGTGGAGTGGGGCGAGGGCGTGTTTGGTGCCGAGGCCGCTGCGCAGCACTATTTCCGAAAACCTGCGGCGAACCTGAGCGCTTGGGAGTCCGCGCGCCTTGCCGTCATGCTGCCGCGCCCGCGCTATTTCGAGACGCGCCCCCAATCGCCTTATTTGGCTGCGCGCGCCGAAGTGATTGTGGTCCGCATGAACGATGTGGCCTTGCCATGAGCACCCCGTCCACCGTCCGCATTTTGGGCATCGATCCGGGTTTGCAAACCACGGGCTTTGGCGTGCTCGACATGACCGGTTCACGTTTGCAATACGTGGCCAGTGGTGTGATCCAGACCACCAAAGAAGAAATGGGCAATTTGCCGGCCCGGCTGAAAGTCATTTACGACGGCATTCGGGAAATTCAGGCACGTTACCAGCCCGATGTGGCCTCGGTCGAGATCGTGTTTGTCAACGTCAACCCGCAGGCCACTTTGTTGCTGGGGCAGGCGCGAGGCTGTTGCGTCACGGCGCTGGTGTCTTGCGGCTTGCCCGTGGCCGAGTACACCGCTTTGCAAATGAAGCAGTCTGTCACCGGCCACGGCCGTGCCGCCAAGTCCCAGGTGCAAGAGATGGTCAAGCGCCTGCTGCAATTGCCGGTGGTGCCGCGTCAGGACGCGGCCGATGCCCTGGGCTTGGCCATCACCCACGCGCATGCCAGTCCCTCCATGAACAAGCTGGCGGCCCAGGGCGTGCTCAACCGCAAAACCCACGGCATGTTCCGCAGTGGCCGCAGCCACTGATGGCGACAGCACCGATCAAGGGATAATCGCGCCATGGTTGCAGTGATTCAAAAACCCACGCTGGGTCAACGCTTGATGGGCTTGGTCGAAGGCTTCGACGGCCCTTTGGCGTTCGCCGTGTTCATGCTCGCCTGCGTGGGCTTGCTGATCATGTATTCCTCGGGCTTTGACCATGGCACGCGCTTTGTGGACCACGCCCGCAACATGGTGCTGGCGGGCTTCATCATGTTTGTGGTGGCCCAGGTGCCGCCGCAAAAACTGATGTCCTGGGCGGTGCCTGTGTATGCCATGGGCGTGGCCTTGTTGATCGCGGTGGCGCTGTTTGGCTTGACCAAAAAAGGAGCCCGACGCTGGCTGAACATCGGCTTGGTGATCCAGCCCAGCGAGATTTTGAAAATCGCCATGCCCTTGATGCTTTCGGCCTGGTTCCAAAAGCGCGAAGGGCAACTGCGGCCGCTGGACTTTGCCATGGCCATGTTGATCTTGGGTGTGCCGGTGGGCTTGATCATGAAGCAGCCGGACTTGGGCACAGCCTTGCTGGTCTTGTCCGCGGGCTTGTCGGTGATCTTTTTTGCTGGGTTGAAATGGCGCTGGATTTTGCCGCCGGTGGTGTTGGCCTTGGCGGGTGTGGTGACGCTGGTGGTCATGGAGCCCACCTTGTGCGAGGCCGATGTCGACTGGCGGGTGCTGCATGAATACCAACGCCAGCGTGTGTGCACCTTGCTGGACCCGGCCCGCGATCCATTAGGCAAAGGGTTTCACATCATCCAGGGCATGATCGCCATCGGCTCGGGTGGGTTTTGGGGCAAGGGCTTCATGCAGGGCACACAAACCCATCTGGAGTTCATCCCTGAGCGGACCACCGACTTCATCTTTGCCGCCTTTGGCGAAGAATTTGGGTTCATCGGTGGCTTGGTGCTGGTGGCGGGCTTTTTCTTTCTGGTCTACCGGGGCTTGGTCATCGCCTCACAGGCGCCCACCATGTTCAGCCGTTTGCTGGCGGCCAGTGTGTCCATGATCTTTTTCACCTATGCCTTTGTGAACATGGGCATGGTCAGTGGCATCTTGCCCGTGGTGGGTGTGCCTTTGCCTTTTGTCAGCTATGGCGGCACCGCCATGGTCACCTTGGGCTTTGCTTTGGGCATCTTGATGGCGATCGCCAAATCCAAGCAACTGGTGCAAAGCTGACCGGTCTTGGGGCTTTGGGCAAGGGGATTGTGCAATCCCTACAATGGACCCCATGATTTCACGCGAACCGACCATCGAACGCCTGGCCACGGCCAGATCCCTCTTGCTCGAGCCTTTTGGCTTGGATGAAACCCACCTGACTCAGGCGCTCAACGCCATCAAAGCGCACGCAGTCGATGACGCCGATTTGTATTTCCAATACACCCGATCCGAAGGCTGGAGCCTCGAAGAAGGCATCGTCAAAACCGGCAGCTTCAGCATCGACCAAGGCGTGGGTGTTCGCGCCGTGTCGGGTGAAAAAACCGCTTTTGCCTATTCGGACGACATCTCCTTGGCTTCTTTGATGGATGCGGCCATGACGGTGCGCTCCATCGCCTCGGTCGCGCAAAACAAACGCATCAAGGTGCCTGCGCGCAAGATCTCGGCCAGCCGCTCGCTCTACCCCGCGCTGGACCCGATGTCCACGCTGGACAGCACGGCCAAAGTGAATTTGCTCGGCCATGTGGAAAAGATCGCCCGCGCCAAAGACCCGCGCGTGGTGCAAGTCATGGCCGGTCTGGCCACCGAATACGACGTGGTGATGGTGGCCCGTGCCGACGGCACCTTGGCCGCCGACGTCCGCCCTTTGATCCGTTTGTCGGTCACGGTGATCGCTGAGCAAAATGGCCGCCGCGAAGTGGGCAGCAGTGGCGGCGGTGGTCGCTTTGGCCTGGCCTACTTTGACGACGCCATGGTCGAGAGTTATGTGCAAGAAGCCGTGTCGGCCGCACTGATCAACCTCGAAGCCCGCCCTGCGCCTGCGGGCGAGATGACGGTGGTGCTGGGCAGTGGCTGGCCTGGCGTGCTGCTGCACGAAGCCGTGGGCCATGGGCTGGAGGGCGACTTCAACCGCAAAGGCTCAAGCGCTTTCAGCGGACGCATCGGCCAACGTGTGGCGGCCAAGGGCGTCACCGTGCTCGACGACGGCACCATCGCTGACCGCCGAGGCTCTCTGAACGTGGACGACGAAGGCCACGCCAGCCAAAAGAATGTGCTGATCGAAGACGGCATCTTGCGTGGTTACATCCAGGACGCGATGAATGCGCGCCTCATGGGCGTCAAGCCCACGGGCAATGGCCGCCGCGAAAGCTACGCCCATGTGCCCATGCCGCGCATGACCAACACCTACATGCTGGGCGGCGACAAAAGCGCGGAAGAAATCGTGGCCAGCATCAAAAAAGGGCTGTATGCCACCAACTTTGCGGGCGGTCAGGTGGACATCACCAGCGGCAAGTTCGTGTTCTCGGCCAGCCAGGCCTACTGGGTGGAAAACGGCAAGATCCAATACCCCGTCAAGGGCGCGACGCTGATTGGCAGCGGCCCCGAGTCGCTCAAGAAGATCAGCATGATCGGCAACGACATGAAACTTGACTCGGGTGTGGGCACTTGCGGCAAAGAAGGCCAGAGCGTGCCGGTGGGCGTGGGGCAGCCTACGCTGCGCATCGATGGCCTCACGGTGGGCGGCACGGCCTGATGCGCTTGTTCGGGTTTGTCCTCAAGGCCGGCTGTCAGAAACTGTCATTTGGCTGTGATACATTGAATGCCATGTCTTTGCGCACCGCTTTTTACTTTTTTTATTTTTGGTTCTCAGTCCCCGGCGGACGAGAGGCGAGCGCATAAGCACCCGAACATCTCGACACACACCGCCGGAGCACCAAAGCCCGGCGGTTTTTTTTCACCTGTTATTTTTAATCTGAGGAACCCACGATGACCACCAAAAACACAGAAGCTTGGAATGCCCAAGCCATCGACCGCACAGGTCAGACCGATGACGAACGCATCAAGGACATCACGGTTTTGCCACCACCCGAGCATTTGATCCGCTTCTTCCCGATCGCCGGCACCCCCACCGAAACGCTGATCGCCCAAACGCGCAAATCCATTCAGAAAATCGTGCACGGCAAGGATGACCGCTTGCTGGTCATCATTGGCCCTTGCTCGATCCACGACCCCGCAGCGGCCCTGGATTACGCCCGCCGCTTGAAGCCCCTGCGCGACAAGTACTCAGGCACATTGGAGATCGTGATGCGCGTGTACTTCGAAAAGCCACGCACCACCGTGGGCTGGAAAGGCTTGATCAACGACCCCTACCTCGATGAGAGCTACCGCATCGACGAAGGCCTGCGCATTGCGCGCCAGTTGCTGATCGAGATCAACCGCCAAGGTTTGCCTGCAGGTAGCGAGTTCCTGGACGTGATCTCACCCCAGTACATCGGTGACCTGATCAGCTGGGGCGCCATCGGTGCCCGCACCACCGAGAGCCAGGTTCACCGCGAACTGGCTTCGGGCCTGTCGGCGCCCATCGGCTTCAAGAACGGCACGGACGGTAACATCAAGATCGCGACCGACGCGATCCAGGCGGCGGCCCGTGGCCACCACTTTCTGTCGGTGCACAAAAACGGCCAAGTCGCCATCGTGCAGACCCAGGGCAATCAAGACTGCCATGTGATCTTGCGCGGTGGTAAAGCGCCCAATTACGACGCTGACAGCGTGGCCGCTGCTTGCAAGGAACTTGAGGCCGCCAAACTGCCCGCCACCTTGATGGTGGACTGCAGCCACGCCAACAGCAGCAAAAAGCACGAGCGTCAGATTGACGTGGCCAAAGACATCGCCTCACAAATCAGCGGTGGCTCACGCCAAGTGTTCGGCGTCATGGTCGAAAGCCACATCGTGGACGGCGCCCAGAAGTTCACGCCCGGCAAGGACGATGTGAACGCGCTGGCCTATGGCCAAAGCATCACCGACGCTTGCATTGGCTGGGACGACAGCGTGGGCGTGTTGCAGGTGCTGTCGGATGCGGTGAAGGCGCGCCGCTCGCGTTGAAGCGCTCTCGCTTGGGACTTGCCTGGAGGGCCAGCTTCCCAGTCGTGCACGGGTGATCAGGCCGGTTGAGAATCTGACTTGACTTGGAACTCGCGCCACAACAGGTACAGGCCGCTGGCCACCACCACGGTGGCGCCCAGCAACACCGCCCGGTCGGGCACCTGGTCAAAGACCAGCCAGCCGCCCAGCGTCATGTAGAGGATCTGCTGGTAAAGAAATGGCCCGAGCACGGCGGCTGAGGCAAAGCGGTGCGCTTGCGCGGCGAAATAGTGGCCCGCGCCGCCGCTGAGTCCGGCCAGTGCCAGCATCAGCCATTGCCAGCCCGTGCTGGGGGTTTGCCAAGACCACAAGGCAAATGGGGTGAGGACGGCGGTGGACACCAAGGCCGATGCCAGCTGCATGGTGGCCGGATGCTCTTGGCTGGCCAAGCGGCGAGTCAGCAGATTGAACAGGGCATATAAGATGGCATTGCCCGCCGACAGCAAAATGGCCGGGTGGAAGGCTTGGCTGCCCGGTCGGATAATGATCAGCACGCCCATGAAGCCTGCGGCAATGGCGACCCAGCGCCGGACATCCAGCTTCTCCCCGAGCCACCAGGCCGAGAGCACAGCAATCAAGATGGGCACGGAAAACTGCATGGCACCCGTTTCGGCCAGTTGCAGGTATTGCAGGGCCCAGAAGTTCATGCCCGTCATGCTGGCCAACATCAGCCCGCGTAGCAGTTGCAGCCGGGGTTGGTGCCAGCGCACCAGAGACAGCCCCATGCTGGGGGCAAAGACCGCAAAAGAAAACAGCGAGTGCGTTAAGAAGCGCAGCCACACGACTTGCAGCACCGGCAAACTCAGCACCAGCCATTTGGCAGTGGTGTCCAGCAGCGCGAACATCAGCGTGGTCAAGGTGACCAGGCCAATACCCAGTCGCCGGTGGCTGTTGTTCGGCATGCGATGTCAGCCCGCTTGCAAGGCTTGCAGCAGTTTGTCGTGGATGCCGCCAAAGCCACCGTTGCTCATGCACAGCAGGTGGTCGCCGGGTTGCACTTGCGCCAGCACTTGCGCAATCACCTCGTCAATGTTGGCGCCCACTTGCGCGCGTGCGCCCATGGGCTCAAGAGCTGCTTCCGCATCCCAGCCCAAACCACCTGAGTGGCAAAACGCCAAATCGGCTTCTTCCAGGCTCCAAGGCAGTTGGGCCTTCATGGTGCCGAGCTTCATGGTGTTGCTGCGCGGCTCAAAAATCGCCAGGATGCGGGCGCTGCCCACTTGACGGCGAAGGCCGTTGACGGTGGTGCGGATCGCGGTGGGGTGGTGGGCGAAGTCGTCGTAGACGGTGATGTGGTTCACTGTGCCGCGCACTTCCATGCGGCGTTTGACGTTTTCAAAAGTGGCCAGAGCTTGCGCGGCCATGGCTGGCGCGACACCCACGTGTTCAGCGGTAGCAATCGTGGCCAGCGCGTTGAGTTGGTTGTGCACGCCGCCAATGGCCCATTGCACTTCGGCCACCGGTTTGCCCGCCTGCAGCACTTTGAAGTGGGAAGGGTCGCCTTCGGCCACAAAGTCGCTCACGGTGCTGCCAAAGCTGCGCAGTTCGCTCCAGCAGCCTTGGCCCAGCACTCGGGTCAGGCTTTCTTCCAGGCCGTTGACCACCACGCGGCCCGTGCCGGGCACGGTCCGCACCAAATGGTGGAACTGGCGTTCGATGGCCGTCAGGTCGTCAAAGATGTCGGCGTGGTCGAATTCCAAATTGTTGAGGATGGCTGTGCGTGGACGGTAGTGCACGAACTTGCTGCGCTTGTCGAAGAAAGCCGTGTCGTATTCGTCGGCTTCGATCACAAAATACCGGCCACCACCCAAGCGGGCCGAAACGCCAAAATTCAAAGGCACGCCGCCCACCAAAAATCCCGGCTGCAAACCGGCTTGCTCCAGGACCCAGGTCAGCATCGACGTGGTGGTGGTTTTGCCATGCGTGCCGGCCACGGCCAGCACATGTTGGCCTTGGAGCACGTGCTCAGACAGCCATTGCGGACCGCTGGTGTAGGGCGCGCCCGCTTCCAAAATCGCTTCCATCAGCGGGAATTTCGCCGCGCCATCGGGCAGTCGGGCGCGGCTGACCACGTTGCCGATCACAAACATGTCCGGCTTCAAGGCCATTTGTTCGGCGCCAAAGCCTTCAATCAGGTCGATGCCCAATGCCCTCAGCTGATCGCTCATGGGGGGGTAGACCCCGGCATCACAACCGGTGACCCGGTGACCGGCTTCTCGGGCCAGCGCGGCCAATCCGCCCATGAAGGTGCCACAAATGCCCAAAATATGAATATGCATGCACTGATTTTAGGGGGGCTGCGCAGTGATGATGGGTCGCCAGTGTGGACTTTCTCTGCCCTTGCCGATGTGGGGTGTTCGGACCAGCGGGCACAATGCCACCTCATGAACGACACCGCATTGGAAATCGCGGCCACGGCCGCGCGGCTGGTGGTGGAAGAGGGGCTGAGCTTTGGCCCCGCCAAACACCGCGCGCTCAAAGAGTTGGGGCTGCCTTCACGCACCGCCTTGCCCTCCAATGAGGAGGTGGAATCGCAGGTCATGGACTACATCGCGCTGTTTTGCGCAGACACCCAGCCTGGTGAATTGCAAGCCCTGCGGGAACATGCCCTGGCCTGGATGGAGCGGCTGACCTCTTTTCGTCCCCATCTGGGCGGGGCGGTCTGGCAGGGGTGGGCCACCCGTTTGTGTGACATCGATCTGGCCTTGTTTTGCGATGACCCGAAGTCGGCCGAAATTGAATTGATCAACCAAAACCTGCGCTATGAAGTCCAGACGGTGCGTGGCATGCACGGCGAGGATGTCGATGTCTTGAGCTTGCACAGCTATTGCGCAGGCTTGGGCGAGGACATTGGCGTTCACCTGCGCATTTATGACTTGGACGACTTGCGCGGCGCTTTGTTGCCCGATGCCCGAGGCCGTTCGCCACGCGGCGACATCTCAGCGCTGAGGCCATTGTTGGCATGATGAAAGACAATCACCACATGATGGATCAAAATCACACTTCTTCACGCCGCGCGTGGCTTTGGACTGCTGGCGCCGCCGCTGGTTTGGCAGGCGCAGGGCTGGCATGGTGGCGCTTGTCACCTCAGGCGGCAGGGCCTGTTGATCAGCATGCTTTTTGGGCGGAAAGCTTCGAAGACCCCACTGGCTTGAGCTTGCCCATGAAGGATTTCATGGGCAAACCTTTGCTTGTCAATTTCTGGGCGACCTGGTGCCCCCCATGCGTCGAGGAGTTGCCTTTGCTGGATCGCTTTTGGCGTGAAAATGCTGCGAAAAAGGCTGAAATTCTGGCTTTGGCCATTGACCAGCCCAGCGCCGTCAAAAAGTTCTTGCTTCGTCAGCCCCTGGGTTTTCCTGTGGGCTTGGCTGGTTTGGGCGGCACTGAGCTGGCCAAGTCGCTGGGGAACTCGGCAGGCGGATTGCCTTTCAGTGTGTTTTTCAATGCAGATGGCAGCATTTGGCGGCAAAAGCTTGGGCAATTGACGCCAGAAGACTTGGCGCAATGGCAAACGAGTTGGTCAAAAGCCTGATCAAGCGCCTTGGAGCTGACTGTGCTCACTGCCGCAGACTTGTTTTGAGCATCGATTTTTATGGCATTGGTGGTGAATAGCCGGTTTTTTGAGGGTTTTTACTGAAAATTGGTGTAAATTCAGGCGCTTACGTTGGCTTACGCAATGGAGGTCCTATGGATTTGCGCAAACTCAAAACTCTGATCGATTTGGTATCAGACTCGAATGTCTCTGAATTGGAGATCACCGAAGCCGAAGGCAAGGTTCGCATCGTCAAGAGCATGGGCGTTGCCGCCCCCGTGATGGTTCAGCAAGCACCACTGGCCGCAGCACCAGCCCCCGTGGCAGTGGCTGCAGCGCCGGCCGCCGAGGCGCCAGCCGCTCCCGCAGCGCCTGCCGGTCACGCCGTCAAGTCGCCCATGGTGGGCACTTTCTACCGCTCGTCCAGCCCGGGTGCCGCACCCTTTGTGCAAATCGGCTCGGTGGTCAAAGAAGGCGACACCCTGTGCATCATTGAAGCGATGAAGATCCTCAACGAGATCGAATCCGACAAGTCCGGCACCGTGACCCAAATCCTGTGCGAAAACGGTCAAGCGACCGAATACGGCCAGCCTTTGTTCATCGTCGAATAAACCAAACGGGGATTTCATGTTCAAGAAAATCCTGGTCGCCAACCGCGGAGAGATCGCCCTGCGCATCCAGCGCGCTTGCCGAGAGTTGGGCATCAAAGCGGTGATGGTGTATTCCGAAGCCGATAAAGAAGCCAAATACGTGAAGTTGGCTGAAGAAGCGGTTTGTATTGGCCCTGCGGCCTCGCCCTTGAGCTACCTCAACATGCCGGCCATCATTTCGGCTGCCGAGGTGACCGATGCAGAAGCGATTCACCCTGGCTACGGCTTTTTGAGCGAAAACGCCGATTTTGCCGAGCGCGTTGAGAAAAGCGGCTTCCAGTTCATTGGGCCCACGCCCGAGTCGATCCGCATCATGGGCGACAAGGTCTCGGCCAAGCAGGCCATGATCCGCGCAGGCGTGCCCTGCGTGCCCGGCTCCGAAGGTGAATTGCCCGACGATCCGGCCCAAATTCGCCGCATCGCCAAGAGCGTGGGTTATCCCGTCATCATCAAAGCCGCTGGCGGCGGTGGTGGCCGAGGCATGCGTGTGGTGCACACCGAAGCGGCTCTGATCAATGCGGTGCAGATGACCAAAGCCGAGGCCGGTGCCGCGTTTGGCAATCCTGCGGTGTACATGGAAAAGTTCCTGCAGAACCCGCGCCACATCGAAATTCAGATCCTGGCCGACAAGTTCAAGAACGCGGTGTACCTGGGAGAGCGCGACTGCTCCATGCAGCGCCGCCACCAAAAGGTGATTGAAGAGGCGCCAGCGCCTGGCATTCCCCGCAAATTGATCGAGAAGATCGGCGAGCGTTGTGTGGCCGCCTGCAAGAAGATCGGTTACCGCGGTGCGGGCACCTTCGAGTTCTTGTACGAAAACGGTGAGTTTTATTTCATCGAGATGAACACCCGCGTGCAGGTCGAGCACCCCGTGACCGAATGGATCACTGGCGTGGACATCGTCAAGACGCAGATCATGGTGGCTGCTGGTGAAAAACTGCCTTTCACCCAAAAGCAGATCGAGATCCGTGGTCATGCCATTGAATGCCGTGTGAACGCGGAAGATCCCTTCAAGTTCATGCCCTCGCCCGGTCGCATCACCTCGTGGCACATGCCCGGCGGCCCGGGTGTGCGCGTGGATTCGCATGCCTACAACAACTACTTTGTGCCCCCGAATTACGACTCGATGATCGGCAAGATCATTGTCCATGGCGACACCCGCGAGCAGGCCCTGGCCCGCATGCAGACCGCTTTGGCCGAGACCGTGATCGAAGGCATCAACACCAACATCCCACTGCACCGCGAGTTGATGGTGGATGCCAAGTTCATGCAAGGTGGCACCAACATCCACTATCTGGAACACTGGCTGAGCCAGCACAAGCGCTGAGACCTTTATGTTTGAACTGAGCTTGCTCTGCCCGGAAGATCGGGTTGACGTGTTGAGCGATGCGCTCGACGCCCTGGATGCGTTGAGTGTTTCCGTCGAAGACGCCGATGCCCAGACCCCTGCTGAGCAGGCTTTGTTTGGAGAGCCTGGCATGCCGCCCCCCAAGGACGGCTGGCAGCGTTCCCGCATGGTGGCCTTGTTCGCCCAGGAAGCCGGTGCTCAAGAGGCCTCGGCCCTTTTGCAGGCACAAGACTTTTTCGAGGGCTGCCGTTTGTTGGGCATCCAAGCGGTGGCCGATCAGGACTGGGTGCGTTTGACCCAATCCCAGTTTGCGCCGGTGGAGGTGACGCCCGAGTTCTGGATCGTGCCCACTTGGCACGAGCCGCCTGCCCAAGCCAAACAGATCATCCGTCTGGACCCCGGTCTGGCTTTTGGCACGGGAACACACCCGACCACCCGCATGTGCCTGCGCTGGATCGCGCGCAACAAGGTCAAAGACCAGCGGGTGCTGGACTACGGCTGTGGTTCCGGTATTTTGGCCATTGGCGCCGCCAAATACGGTGCCACCCGCATCGATGCGGTGGACATCGACGAAGCCGCGGTCACATCGACGGTGCTCAATGCCGAGGCCAACCATGTCGTCTTGAGTGCTGGCTTGCCTGAGCAGGCCCAGGGCCTGTACCAAACGGTCCTGGCCAACATCTTGGCCACGCCCCTCAAAGTCTTGGCGCCGCTGCTGTGCTCGCATGTCGACGCCGGCGGTGCCTTGGTGCTGGCAGGGATTTTGGAGCGCCAAGCCGATGAGCTCAAAGCCGCCTATGCGCCGTGGGTGCAGTTGGAAGTGGCCGATTCGGAAGACGGCTGGATTTTGATGACCGCTCAAAAGCCCGCAAGCGCGGCTTGAGGCACTGGCTTGGCCCTGACTACAATCAGGGCATGAATTGGATCACCCGCTGCCCTGAATGCGCCACGGTCTATCAGGTCTTGCCTGATCAGCTCAAGGCCGCCAAGGGATGGTTGCGTTGTGGCCAATGCCAACATGTTTTTGACAGCACGGGTTTGATCCTCGCTTGGTCTGCGGAGCCGTCGCAGGCGCCCATCACCGGTGCGCAGCCCGCTGCAGATGAACGCGGCACTGATGAACGTCTTGACATCGATGTGCTGCTCCAACGAGAAGACCGCTCTGACGTCAAGGCGCTCAAGGCGCCATCTGAAGCTGCGGCCGATCTCAGCTCGTTTGAAGACGCCCTGTCGAGCTTCAAGCCAGAGATTGAAAAAGCCATTGCGCAATTGGCCACCACACTGCCGGATGCAAGCTCACCCGAAGAGGTTGAGGCAACAGACATTCGTTCGGCCTTGCCGCAGCGCCGCTGGCCGTTGGTGTTGGCGATGGGTGCCTTGTCTGTGGGACTCTTGGGCCAATGGGTCTGGACGCAGCGGTTTGACCTGGCAGACAAATTTCCTGCGACTGAAAGCGTATTCCAGCGGCTTTGCCGTGCGGTGGCTTGCGAACACGAACACGCGCGTGATGTCAGTGGTCTGGTGATCGACACGTCCAGCTTCATTCAGCGCGATGAAGCCTTTGAGCTCAAGTGGATTGTGCGCAACACCACAACGCACAGACTGGAGATGAGCGCCCTTGAGTTGACGCTGCAAGATGTCCAAGGCAAGCCTGTGGTGCGGCGCGTGTTTTTGCCTGCGCAATTGGGTGCCCCCCAGTCCTTGGCTCCAGCCCAGGTCTGGCAAGGTGAGATGCGCATCTTGGTCAACAGCGAAACACCGGTGACCGGCTACCGGGTTCTGAGCTTTTACCCTTGAGCATTGGCCATGAAAAAAGCCCAACACTGTTGCCAGTGTCGGGCTTTATGGCTAGCGCCTAACTTCAGAATCAGGGCTTGGCGGCCGAAGGAAACGGCCACGCAGCTTGAGGATTCAGAGTGGTTTGAGCAGCCGGGGCAGCGGGTGCTTTGGCAGCTTTCTTGGCGGCAGGCTTTTTGGCTGCTTTCTTCACTGCGGGCTTTTTAGCGGCAGGCTTTTTGGCGGCAGTTTTCTTGGCAGCGGCCTTTTTGGCTGGAGCGGCTTTCTTGGCAGCAGGCTTTTTAGCGGCGGCTTTTTTAGGAGCTGCTGCTTTTTTGGGAGCGGCGGCTTTAGGCGCTGCTGCTTTCTTGGCTGCTGGCTTTTTAGCGGCTACTTTTTTAGGAGCGGCTGCTTTTTTAGCGGGAGCCGCTTTTTTGGCTGCTGGCTTCTTGGCTGCTACTGTTTTAGGAGCGGCCTTTTTAGCTGGAGCAGCTTTCTTGGCGGGTGCTGCTTTTTTGGCAGCGGGTTTCTTGGCTGCGGCTACTTTCTTAGCAGCAGGTTTTTTGGCCGCGACGGCCTTCTTAGCGGGAGCAGCTTTTTTTGCCGCTACTTTTTTTGCAGTTGCCATGATTTTCTCCTTGATCAAGTTGAGAACTCAACGGAAAGGGAACGCTTGGTGCTTGTTGGATTGCACAAAGCGATCCATGGTGCTGAAGCATGCCTCAACACCATGAACGCGGAAAAGCCACACCGCCCAACCCCCGAAGGGATCACGCGTTGTGGCTTGAAGAAGGGTGACATGTGAAGGGTGTTCAGAAGATCAGTCCCAAGACAAGGCCCCGCCAGATTGGTACTCGATGACCCGGGTTTCAAAGAAGTTGCGTTCTTTCTTCAGGTCGATCATTTCGCTCATCCAAGGGAATGGATTTTCTTCGTTCGGGAACAAAGGCTCCAGACCAATTTGAGTGGCCCGGCGGTTGGCGATGTAGCGCAGATAGCCTTTGAACATGGAGGCGTTCATGCCCAACACGCCGCGCGGCATGGTGTCTTCGGCATAACGGTATTCCAGCTCAACCGCTTGCAAGAACAAGGCCTTGATCTCGGCCTTGAACTCGGCGGTCCACAGTTGCGGGTTCTCCAGCTTCACGGTGTTGATCAAATCAATGCCGAAGTTGCAGTGCATGGACTCGTCGCGCAGGATGTATTGGTACTGCTCGGCCGCACCCGTCATTTTGTTTTGACGACCCAGGGCCAAGATTTGCGTGAAGCCGACATAGAAGAACAGGCCTTCCATGAGGCAGGCGAACACGATCAGCGACTTGAGCAAAGTCTGGTCGGTTTCCAAGGTGCCCGTTTTAAAGTTGGGGTCCATGATCGCGCTGATGAAGGGGATCAGGAACTCGTCTTTGTCGCGGATGGATTTGACTTCGTTGTAGGCGTTGAAGATTTCGCTTTCGTCCAGGCCCAGCGATTCAACGATGTACTGGTAGGCGTGGGTGTGGATGGCTTCTTCAAAAGCTTGACGCAACAAGAACTGGCGGCACTCGGGCGCGGTGATGTGGCGGTAAGTGCCCAGCGTGATGTTGTTGGCCGCCAGCGAGTCGGCAGTCACGAAGAAACCGAGGTTGCGCTTGACGATGCGGCGCTCGTCCTCGGTCAGACCGTTGGGGTCTTTCCACAAGGCGATGTCGCGGTTCATGTTCACTTCCTGTGGCATCCAGTGGTTTGCACAGGTGGCCAGGTATTTTTCCCAAGCCCATTTGTATTTGAAAGGGACCAACTGGTTGACGTCGGTCTGGCCGTTGATGACGCGCTTGTCAGCGGCGGTCATGCGGCGTGGGCTTGGGGCAGCGGAAGACGCCGAAGCCGCTGCAGAGGCTGCACCCGTGCCAGGCATTGGAGGCATTGCAGGCTGCAATGCGGGTTTAACTTGATCGTCCCAAGACAACATAAAAATTTCCAGTTCTCAAATTATGAAAGCATGCGCGTGAATTGCAAAGCAGTGATTCACTTTCTGCGCGCGCAATGCCTCGAAGTGTTGCTCTATTGCATCGCTTTGCATGTTTGAAATGCCCAGCGATGCAGTGGTCATCACTGGCAAGCTTCGCAACCGACATCGTCGATCGCGGTGAATTGAACATCGGTGGCCGGTGTTGCACTCAGTGGTGCATGCGATGGCGCAGCATCTTGTGCGCTCACGCCACCCGAAGGCATACCCGAAGACACGGCGTTGTGTGAGCCTGCTTGCACCGTGGATTTCTCCACTTGTGTCGCGCTCGATGTGCGCAGGTAGTAGGTGGTTTTGAGGCCACGCAACCAAGCCAGCTTGTAGGTGTCGTCGAGTTTCTTGCCCGATGCACCGGCCATGTAGATGTTGAGCGACTGCGCTTGATCGATCCATTTTTGGCGACGTGCGGCAGCCTCAACCAACCACGTGGTTTCCACTTCAAATGCGGTGGCGTACAAGGACTTGATTTCTTGTGGCACGCGGTCGATGGGGCGCAGCGAGCCGTCAAAGTGTTTCAAGTCCATGACCATCACGTCATCCCACAGGCCCAGGCGCTTCAAGTCGCGCACCAAGTAGCCGTTGATCACGGTGAATTCGCCCGACAAGTTGGACTTGACCGACAAGTTGCCAAAGCAAGGCTCGATCGAAGCGTCCACGCCGATGATGTTGGAGATGGTCGCGGTGGGTGCAATGGCCACGCAGTTGGAGTTGCGCATGCCGTCTTGGGCGATTTTCTTGCGCAGCGCGTCCCAGTCCAGGGTGGAGGAGCGGTCTACTTCGACATAGCCACCGCGCTCGCGGGCCAGCAGGTCCAAGGTGTCCAGCGGCAAGATGCCGCGATCCCAGAGCGAGCCCTTGTAGCTCGAGTATTGGCCGCGCTCTTTGGCCAACTCGGTCGAAGCCCAATAAGCGTAGTAGCAGATCGCTTCCATCGACTGGTCAGCAAACTCCACAGCCGCTTGCGAGGCGTAGGGGATGCGCATTTCGTACAGCGAATCTTGGAACGCCATCAGGCCCAGGCCCACAGGGCGATGACGCATGTTCGAGTCGCGGGCCTTCTTGACGGCGTAGTAGTTGATGTCGATCACGTTGTCCAGCATGCGCATGGCGGTCGTGATGGTTTTTTGCAGCTTGGCGTGGTCAATGACTTTGCCGTTGGGGCCGTCTTTCAGGTGCTTGGACAAGTTGACCGAGCCCAGATTGCACACGGCGGTTTCTGTGTCGCTGGTGTTGAGCGTGATCTCGGTGCACAGGTTGGACGAGTGCACCACACCGGCG
This sequence comes from Comamonadaceae bacterium PBBC2, assembly GCA_002255935.1. Lineage (GTDB taxonomy): Bacteria > Pseudomonadota > Gammaproteobacteria > Burkholderiales > Burkholderiaceae_C > Limnohabitans_A. The sequence continues at coordinate 51,739 of NKIO01000002.1, read as the reverse complement.
TGCTGCTGGGGGGAGCGCACGTTGCAAGGATCTTTGAAAGTGATCCAAGGGTGGCCGGTTTCGAACAGCATCGAGAGCATCTTGCGCCACAGGTCATTGGCGGGGATCTTCTTGCTGGGGCGGATTTCGCCGCGCTCGGCCTTTTGCTCGTAAGCCACATAGGCGTTTTCGAAAGCTTGACCAAACAGGTCGTGCAAATCAGGCACATCCGAAGGCGAGAACAAGGTCCAGTCGCCTTTTTCCATGACGCGGCGCATGAACAGATCGGGGATCCAGTTGGCCGTGTTCATGTCGTGGGTGCGGCGGCGGTCGTCGCCGGTGTTCTTGCGCAGCTCCAGGAACTCTTCGATGTCCAGGTGCCAGGTTTCCAGGTAGGTGCAGACCGCGCCCTTGCGCTTGCCGCCTTGGTTGACCGCCACGGCGGTGTCGTTGACGACTTTGAGGAAAGGCACCACGCCTTGCGATTCACCGTTGGTGCCCTTGATGTGGGAGCCCATGGCGCGCACACGGGTCCAGTCGTTGCCCAGACCGCCGGCAAACTTGGACAGCAGGGCGTTTTCCTTGATCGACTCGTAAATGCCGTCCAGATCGTCGGGCACCGTGGTCAAGTAGCAAGAGGACAGCTGCGAGCGCAAGGTGCCGCTGTTGAACAAGGTGGGTGTGGACGACATGAAGTCGAACGAGGACAAGATCTCGTAGAACTCGATGGCGCGGGCTTCGCGGTTGATTTCATTGAGCGACAGGCCCATGGCCACGCGCATGAAGAAAGCCTGGGGCATCTCGATGCGGGTTTTGCGCACGTGCAGGAAGTAGCGGTCGTACAGGGTTTGCAGACCCAGGTAGTCGAACTGCATGTCGCGCTCGGGCTTGAGGGCTTCGGCCAGGCGCTTGAGATCAAACTGCAAGAGCTTTTCATCCAGCAGGTCGTTGTCCACGCCCTTTTTGATGAACTGAGGGAAGTAATCCAAGTACGCTTGTCCCAGCTGGTCGGCGGTCACTTCCTTGCCCAGGATTTCCTTGGCGATGGTGTGCATCAACAAACGGGCGGTGACGTAGGTGTAGTCAGGGTCTTTCTCGATCAGGGTGCGCGACGCCAAGATCGAGGCTTTGTACACCTCTTCCATGGGCACGCCGTCGTACAGGTTGCGCATGGTTTCAGCCACGATCGGCTCGGCGCTCACGTCCTGGCCCAGGCCAGCGCAGGCATTGACCATCAGGGATTTGAGGTAGTTCAAATCCAGCTTCACGCGCTGACCGCCATCGATCACGTGCAAAGCGGGTTCGTCAGTGGCGGTGTCGGCGGCCACTTGTTGTTGCTGTTGAGCGCGCTCTTGTGTGCGGCGCTCGCGGTAGAGCACATAAGCACGGGCCACTTCGTGGTTGCTGCTGCGCATCAGGCCCAGTTCGACCTGGTCTTGCACGTCTTCAATGTGGAAGGTGCCGCCGCCTGGACGCGAGCGCACCAAGGCGCGCACCACGTTTTGGGTCAGGTCTTCCACCACTTCGCGCACGCTGGCCGAAGCGGCGCCCTGGGTGCCGTGAACAGCCAAGAAGGCTTTCATCAAGGCCACGGCGATTTTGTTGGGCTCAAAAGGCACCACCGCGCCATTGCGTCGGATGATTTGGTAGTTGGCCAAAGCGTGCAGTGAGGCCACGGTTTTGTGCTCGCCTTCGCCCAGGCCCATCAGGCCGGAGGTGTGACTGGAGATGTTCAGATCGGTGTGCATGGTCATGTTCTTGGTTTGTTGCAAGGCGTTGGATCTTGAGGGCTTGAAATCGTTCAAATCTCTTTTGTGAGAATTTGTAAGGGACACTATATCTGGTGTCCAAGCTTCGTTCAAGCCACTACCTATAGTGTACCGAGCTCCTGCTGTGCTTTTTCTGGCAAGGCCCTTGGGATCCGGGGCGCGGGGCACTTATTTGGGCTTTTCAAGTGCTGAAACAGGTTCCGCGAAAGCTTGAAATCAAGCCACTTCTTGGAGAAAAGTCAGGCCAGCATTGGGTTCCGAGGGGGTTTGTTGGCTGCAGGCTTGTATTGACGCCCTTGGGGGAATTTCCATCGGCATGGCCCTGAGTGCCAAATTAGAGAACAGTGCCCAAAACGGGGCTGAAAAATATTTTTTTCAGTGTTGTGAAATTTGCATCAAACCAAGGGAAAACACTGATCTGAAAAATTTGTCAAAGATTTCAAAACTGACCAGTCAAATCCGGGGCCGGGGTCTTGCTTGCGGCCAGGCGCAATGTGTTCATGCCCTGCAATGTGGGCAATGGGGTAATGCCGTGCCAGGGCTTGGCTCAAGCGGGCAAGGCAGGCGTATTGGGCCGGCTCAAACAGCTCGCCCTCCAGGCCTTCCAGCTCGATGCCAATCGAGTCGTCATTGCAGTTGCTGCGGCCTCGGTATGCAGATTGGCCTGCATGCCAGGCCCGGTCATCACAGCTGACAAATTGCAGCAGCGCGCCGTCGCGCCGAATGTAAAAGTGTGATGACACCTCCAGGCCGCGTATCTGCTCAAAGTAGGGGTGTGCGTCCCAGTTCAGTTGGTTGGTGAACAAGGCCTGGACCTCGTTGCCGCCGTATTGGCCAGGCGGCAAGCTGATGGAGTGCACCACCAGCAAGTCGATGCTGGCGCCCTCGGGCCGAGGACCGAAGTTGGGTGAGTCGTGCCGCTGCGCTGGGCTGTACCAGCCGTTTTGCCAAATTGAGGTGGGGGACGGCACGCGAAGGCGGTCAGGCGGGGTTGCTGTCCTGCGCCGCGCTGCGGTGCTCGGTGCTGCAGTACAGGCCCTTTTGGCCGGCCACCGCCTCGGCGTGTGGCAAATGGATGCCGCATTGTGCGCAGGCCACCATTTCGGCAGGTGCTGACTGGGGGGCTTGAGGGGCGGAAGGGCTCCTGCGGCCGCGCTTGATGGCCCAGACCACGACCATCACCACCAACAACAAAAAGAGGAATTTCATCCCGCACGCCCCAACAAGACCTCGAGCACAAAACGCGAACCGGCATAAGACAAGAGCAACAAGCTGGCACCGATGTACAGCACGCGCACCGCTCGGCGGCCACGCCAACCCCACTGGCTGCGACCGATGAGCAACGTGGCAAAGGTCAGCCAAGACAGCAGCGCAAAAATCGTCTTGTGGTCCCAGCGCCATTGGCCGCGGCCCTGGCCATAGAGGGTTTCACCAAAGAAAAAGCCCGCCACCAAGGTGGCCGTCAGCAGCATGAAGCCCGCTGTCACAAAACGGAAAGTGAGTTTTTCCAGCGTCAGCAAGGGCAAGCCGCTGTCGGCCTCTTGGCCCAAACGGATGTTGCGCTCGGTGCGCGTCATCATCCAGGCGTGGATCACGGCGGCGCCAAACATGCCATAGGCCGACAGGCCCAGCGCCCAATGCAGAGGCAACCAAGCCGAAGCCTGCTCATGCAAGAGCGTGCCCGGAAACAACCAAGCCATGGCCACCGCCACGGCGCCAAGGCCCCCCATGGCCCAACGCGCCTTGAGCTGCGGGAAGATTTGCCGCTCCACCACATAAGCCGTGACCACCAGCCACGCCGTGACCGACATGGCCGGCGCAAAACCAAAGCGCACTGGCCCCGCCAGCAAGCCCAACAAGGCCAGCGCATGGGCGGCCCAGGCCAGACCCAGCAAACGGCGGGCATTGACTTCGCTCATGCCCGCGCCCACGAGCGCCGCCAGGCCATAGGCCAGTGCAGCCACCGCAGCGGCAGGGTGCATCCAAATTGGGGGACTCGCTAAAATCATGGGTCCGAGTTTAGCCTTTCAGGTGCGGCCACAGGGGCATCACCACCACGCTGAACCGGTTTTTCTGGATTCGCACGCATGGCCTCCGCCCTGACCGACAAACTTTCCCGCCTCGTCAAAACCATCAGCGGACAGGCCCGCATCACCGAATCGAACGTGGCCGACATGCTGCGCGAGGTCCGCATGGCCTTGCTGGAGGCCGACGTGGCGCTGCCGGTGGTGCGCGATTTCATCGCCCGTGTGAAAGACAAAGCCCTGGGCCAAGAGGTCATGGGCTCGCTCAAACCGGGCCAGGCCCTGGTCGGCGTGGTCAACCGCGAGCTGGCCGCCACCATGGGCGAAGGCGTGGCCGACATCAACCTGGCCGCGCAGCCGCCCGCCGTCATCTTGATGGCCGGTCTGCAAGGTGCGGGTAAAACCACCACCACCGCCAAGCTGGCCAAGCACCTGATTGAAAAGCGCAAAAAGAAAGTGCTCACGGTCTCTGGCGACGTTTACCGCCCCGCCGCCATCGAACAGCTCAAAACCGTCACCGCGCAAGCTGGGGCCGAATGGTTCCCTAGCTCGCCCGACCAAAAGCCGATCGACATCGCCCGCGCCGCGATCGACTATGCCCGAAAGCACTTCTTTGACGTGCTGCTGGTCGACACCGCCGGTCGCCTGGCGATTGACGAAGCCCTGATGGCCGAGATCAAGGCCTTGCACGCCGAATTGAAGCCTGTGGAAACCCTGTTCGTGGTCGACGCCATGCAGGGTCAGGATGCGGCCAACACCGCCAAAGCCTTCAGCGAAGCGCTGCCCCTGACCGGCATCGTGCTGACCAAGCTCGACGGTGACTCACGCGGCGGTGCGGCATTGTCTGTGCGCCAGATCACCGGTGCGCCCATCAAGTTTGCCGGTACCAGCGAAAAGATCGACGGCCTGGAAGTGTTCGACGCCGAACGCCACGCCGGTCGCATCTTGGGCATGGGCGACATCGTCGCGCTGGTAGAACAAGTCACCGCCGGTGTGGACATGGAGGCCGCGCAAAAGCTGGCCGCCAAGGTCAAGAGCGGTGGCGGCTTCGACCTGAACGACTTTTTGGCCCAGATCCAGCAGATGAAACAAATGGGTGGCCTGTCCAGCCTGATGGACAAACTGCCCAGCCAGCTGACCGCCAAGGCCGGCGCGATGGACATGGACAAGGTCGAAAAAGACATCGCCCGCAAGCAAGGCATCATCCACAGCATGACGCCCAAAGAGCGCAGCAAGCCCGAGCTGATCAAGGCCACCCGCAAGCGCCGCATTGCCGCAGGTGCCGGTGTTCAGGTGCACGACGTCAACCGCATGCTCAAAGAGTTTGAGCAAATGCAGGACATGATGAAAAAAATGCAGGGCGGTGGCCTCATGAAAATGATGAAACGCATGGGCGCCATGAAAGGCATGATGGGCGGCGGCGGCTTCCCCGGCATGCCGCGCTGAAGGCCCTGCACCCGTAGGCCGGCACCTTCAGGTCCGACTTTATTGATTTGGCTGAGGTCTCATGTCGGGGCTAAAGCCACCGACCTACCCCACACATTCTTCAGCTCCGACGTTGGTGGTTTTTGCGCAGACTGCATGTTGGGGCTGAAGCCGCCGACCTACCCCGCACATTCTTCAGTACTGGCTTGCGGGCAGTGTGACCTGCAGGCCATCCAGTTCTTCGGTCATCTCGATCTGACACGACAAGCGGCTGCCCGGCTCACGGGTTTGGGCGGTGAAGGCCAGCATGCCGTCTTCGTCGCTGCTCATCGGCGGCAGTTTGGCTTGCCAATCGCTTTGCACCACCACATGGCAGGTGGCGCAGGTCAGCAGCCCGCCGCAATCGGCTTGGATGCCGGGCAGATTCGCATCGACAGCGGCTTGCATCAGGCTTTGGCCGGGCTGGGCTTGCAGGGTGTGCGCGGCTTGGGTCGGGTCGTGGGGTTGCAGGTGGATCGTGATCATGTTCAGTGCTTCGTCCTAGGGCGGGGTGATTCAAAAGTGGGTCAAATGCGCCCGAAGTATTCACGCTTGTGAAATTCCGTCGAGTCCTCGGCCTGCACCAGTCGCTGGTGCTCGGCCTTTTTGATGGTGCTGTAGTAGTCCACAAAGGGCTGACCCATGGCTTGGAACATCGCTGCATCACTTTGCAGTGCCTGCACCGCATCGGCCAGACTGGTCGGGATGGTGGCAGCACCTGCAGAGTAGGGCGTTTCGGTGGCGGGCGGCGCTTGCAGTTGTGCATCCACGCCATCGAGTCCCGCATGGATTTGCGAGGCCATGTACAGGTAGGGGTTGGCTGCGGGTTCGCCCAAGCGGTTTTCAATGCGGGTGGCGCTGTCGCCGGGTGCGCCAATGACACGCAGCATCGCGCCCCGGTTGTCACGGCCCCACAAGATCGACTGCGGTGCCATGGCGTTGGGCCTGAAGCGCCCGTAGCCATTGCTGGTGGAGGTGCACAGGGCGGTGAGCGCCGGAGCATGCGCCAGCAGTCCGGCCAACCAGCTTGCGCCCACATCGCTCAGCACCTGCCGCGCATCACGCGCTTCGCCTTGAGCGGCGCAATCCCGCATGAAAACGTTGCGGCCCGTGCTTGCTTCGCAGAGAGACTGGTGTAGGTGCCAGCCGCTGGACATGATGTGTTCAAACGGCGGCCGGCACATGAAGGTGGCGTGGTAGCCAGCGCGGCGCAGGGCCTGGCGCGTGGCGTTGCGAAACAGCACCATGTGGTCGGCGGCCGTGAGCGCATCGCTCACGTCAAACACCGCCTCCACCTGGCTGGGGCCGAGTTCAATTTCGAGCGAAATCAGCGGCAGGCCCAGGGCTTGGGCGGTGCGCTGCACGATGCGCAGAGGCTCTTCGGCCCGGTCAAACCAGGCTTCGGTCAGCAGGTTGTAGCCCGGGTGGACCAGGCTGACTTCGGGCGCGGGGCCGGGCCATGCGGCGTGGTCTGGGTTCAGGTCTGCCCCGTGAAGCGGGTCTTTGAGGCGGTAGATGTGGAACTCGATTTCCAGCCCGCAGCGCATTTGCCAGCCGCGATCGGCCAGGCGCTGCACGGCCTGCTGCAGCACATGGCGTGAATCGAGTGGCACGATGCGGCCATCTGCCAAGTAGGGTTGGCACTGCAGCCAGCCCGTCTTCTCGGTCCAAGGCAACACATGCCAGCTGGCCGGGTCGGGCATCAGCGTGAAATTGCTGGCCCCGGCAAAGCCGGGCAGGGTCTCTTGAATGCCCGGCTCGAACACCTTGAAGGCGGTGCGGTCCGAGCTGTCTTTGAGCAGCAAGGTGCTGACCATGCCGATGCCGTTGGACAGCGCACTGCGCAGTTGCGAAGCCACGAGGGTCTTGCCGCGCACCACGCCGTGCAGGTCGCACCAGCCCAGGCGGATCAGCTCGATGCCCGAGGCATCGACTTGTCGCACCAGCTGCTCGCAAGCGGCTTCACGTTCGCGGCTGTGCAAGCCGCAGCGTTCAGCGAAGCTCATGCCGCGCTCGTGTCGGCTGGCGTCGCCACATGCTCAGGCAGTGCCGCGTCCCACGGTGCGCCGCTGCGCTTGGCATCACAAGCCTCACGCCACCACTGCGGCCACTGATCACTGGGGGCGATGCCGTCCACCGTGTCGGGGCCGATGCGCTGGCTGGCCACAGCCGCTTGCGCAAAGCCGGGTGGCAGGCCACCGGCTTGCACCGTCTCGATGGCTTTGAGCAGTGTGCGCCGGTTCGCCATGATCACCTTGTCGCTGGTGCCTAAGTGTTCGCGGGTGCGGTCCTGGATGGCGCCCATGCTCTCGCAGGCCCACTGGTCGTGCACATTGATGTCGTCTTCGCCCATGCCCAAGTAGGTGCGCGAAACTTGCTCTTCGGGGTTAAAGCCCCAGTGGTTGTGCTTGCCCGCTTTAGGGATGTAGTCGGGCAGCGTGACCGAGGGTAGGCGCTGGTTGCGCATGGCTTCTTTGTCCACCGGGCCGTCAAAGCTGGTGAACACCGAATACCAATAGGTGTGTGTGTCGTCCACCGGCACATGCATCTGCGTGATGGTCATGGTCTCGGACAGCGGAATCACAAAGGTGTGCGGGAACAGCGCATTCGTCACGCGCACATGCGTCAGCGCCTCGTTGATCGGGCGCAGGGCCGTCAATCGCATGCCCGCATCGGTGGGCTCGAACGAAATTTCGGGCTGGTCCAGTTCGCGCATCACCCGCGTCATGGGCCAGCGCTCGCCTTGCACATCGCCCGCGCTCGCGCCGCGAAACTGGCGACCATAGCTGCCTTCCAGCGACTCGTCATTGAAGAAGCGGTGCAGGTACGAAGCGTGCGCCGGGTCAATGCCCACCTCAAAGGCCTGCAGCCAGTTGCAATGCCACAGCCCTTTGAAGGCAAAGGTGTGCGTGGCCGGGGCGCTGAAAGCGTCGATGCCCGGCAGCGGCGGCGGGGTCTGGCCTTCGGGGCCAAACCAGCCAAACAATATGCCGCTGCGCTCGATGATCGGGTAGCTGCGTTGGCGCACGCGCTTGCACAGCGTGCTGCCGGTGGGCTCGGCAGGCGTTTCGATGCACTGACCCGTCACATCGAACTTCCATCCATGAAAAGGGCAGCGCAGGCCATCGCCTTCGTTACGGCCATAGGCCAGGTCCGCGCCCCGGTGCGGGCAGTCGCGGTCGAGCAAGCCATAGTCGCCCAGCGCGTTGCGAAACAGCACCAAGTCTTGCCCCAAAATGCGCATGGCTTTGACGGGGCGAATCGCCATGCGCGGATCGAGTGCGGGGTTGAACTCGTCCACCAGCGCCACGGGCTGCCAGTAGTGGCGCATCACCGCGCCGCAAGGCGTGCCTGGCCCGATGCGGGTGATGAGTTCGTTTTGTTCTGCTTTCATGGGCGCCTCTGGACGGTCTGATGTCTGATCGCCTGCGCCCGAGCGGCGCACGCGGCTGACTTACCAATCAGTTTAAACCGCAGGCTTGGCGACGGATGTCCACAGGCGACAGGCTGCGCAGAGTTTGATGCGGGTCAATTTTGAAAAAACCATTGCATGCGCCTTGAAGCAAAATCTGCCCCATGCAACACGCTCTATTCATCTACGGCACCTTGATGCCCGGCTTGCGCCTCGAGGCCCAAATGCACGGTGCCCGATTTTTGGGCGCAGCCCAGGTGCTGGGCCGCTTGGTCGATCTGGGGCGCTACCCCGGCCTGCTGCACGGCGAGGGCCAAGTCACTGGCGAGGTGTATGAAGTCGACGACGCGCACCTGGCCCGGTTGGACGCGGTGGAAGACATGGTGCCCGGCAACCGCGCCGCATCGCAATACTGGCGCGAAGTGGTGACGGTGTGCGGCGGCCCTTTGCAAGGCCAGCAAGTGCAGACCTATGTGTACAACCAAGCGGCGCAAGGCTGTACAGCCATCCCCCATGGCGACTACCGCCGCTACATCCGCGAAGTCGGGCGAGAGTCCTGATCCCTTGTAGGTCGGCGGCTTCAGCCCCGACATGCTTTTGCGGTGTGCTGTGTCGGGGCTGAAGCCACCGACCTACAAAACGCAGGTCGTTTCATCAGTCCCGGCAGTCGGTTGGCCTCAATCCCGAATCACCAATTCACCGCGCAGCGAATGCGACAGGCCTTGGGTGATGCGCACATCGGCCATCTGACCAATCAGGCGGTCCATGTTGGGGCCGCCGGGGAAGTTGACCACCCGGTTGCACTCGGTGCGGCCGGCCAGTTCGGTGGCGTCCTTGCGCGAAGGGCGCTCCACCAAAATGCGCTGCACCGTGCCCACGCGGCTCTCGCCTATGCGCTGCACGTTTTCTTCGATGGTCGCTTGCAGGTGGTGCAGGCGGCGCAGCTTCACTTCGTGCGGCGTGTCGTCGTGCAGGTTGGCCGCAGGCGTGCCGGGGCGGGGGCTGAAGATGAAGCTGAAACTCGTGTCAAAACCCACATCGGTGATCAGCTTCATCATCTTGTTGAAGTCGTCCTCGGTCTCGCCGGGGAAGCCCACGATGAAATCGCTGCTGAGCGACATATCGGGGCGGATCGCCCGCAGCTTGCGGATCGTGCTCTTGTATTCCATGGCGGTGTACCCACGCTTCATGGCCATCAAGATGCGGTCCGAACCGTGCTGCACCGGCAGGTGCAAGTGGCTCACCAGTTTGGGAATCTTTTCGTAGGCGTCGATCAGGCGCTGGGTGAACTCGTTGGGGTGGCTGGTCACGTAACGGATGCGCTCGATGCCCGGCATGTCGGCCACGTACTCCAGCAGCAGCGCAAAGTCGGCAATGTCTGCGGTGCCGCCCATCTTGCCCCGGTACGCGTTCACGTTCTGGCCCAGCAGGGTGATCTCTTTCACGCCCTGCGCGGCCAGGCCGGCCACCTCGACCAGCACATCGTCAAACGGGCGAGAGACCTCTTCGCCACGGGTGTAGGGCACCACGCAATAGCTGCAGTATTTGCTGCAGCCTTCCATGATCGACACAAAGGCGGTGGCACCCTCCACCTTGGCGGGCGGCAGGTGGTCGAATTTTTCAATCTCGGGGAAGCTGATGTCCACCTGTGGGCGCTGCTTGCGCTCGCGCTCGGCCAGCATCTCGGGCAGGCGGTGCAGGGTCTGCGGGCCAAACACCACGTCCACATAAGGCGCACGCTTGATGATCTCGGCACCTTCCTGGCTGGCCACGCAACCGCCCACGCCAATCAGCACGCCTTTGGCTTTGAGGTGTTGCACCCGGCCCAAGTCGCTGAACACTTTTTCTTGCGCCTTCTCGCGCACCGAGCAGGTGTTGAACAAAATCAAATCGGCCTCGTCCACGTCTTGTGTGGGCTCATAGCCCTGGGCCGCGCCCAGCACATCGGCCATCTTGTCCGAGTCGTACTCGTTCATTTGGCAGCCAAAGGTTTTGATGAAGACTTTCTTGCTCATGCGGCCTCCACGGATTCAAGGGAGGTGATGAAGTCAAGACAAAGCAAAGCACGCCCGCGAAGGGCCAGAGTGCAGCGGTTCATGGTGTAGATCCAGAGGCTGTTGGGGGGAAGCGCTTGGGGCGCTGGAGAGGTGGGATTATCGCAGGGGCAGCATGGCCTTGATGAACGGCTCAGTGGTAGTCGTCTTCGCGCTGGTGGCGAATGGCACCGACAATGACGGTGGTGTCGTTGACGATTTCAAAGAGCGCCACATAGCCTGTGCTGCCAAATGCGATGATCAATTCGCGTGTGAAAGGGCTGTCACCGACTTTGCGGCATGCGAACGGCGATGTGCGCAACAGGCCGATGCCAGCATGAATGGCATGGCGCGCTTTTTCTGGAATTTCCAGATCCCCTGTTGGACTGTCGAGTTCACGCTGGATCAGGAAATCAAAAATCCGCTGCAAGTCTTCGTTGGCAGCTGTGCTGAACCGAACTGTGAAGTTCATGGTTTGCGTTGTGCGAGGGTCTTGCGTGCTGCGGCCAGTTTGGCATCAATTTGGGACAAGACCTTATCTGCGTCAATGCCGTTGCCCAAGCGCTGTGTTTCTTCAATGGCGGCCATGCCACGGCGCACAAACTCGGTTTGATTTTGCCGCTTCAGAACGCTTTGACGCACCGCGTTTTCAACGAATTCAGAAAGCGACTCGCCCTGTTCAAGGACGCTCTCGATTTCGCCCCTGAACGCTGGGGCCACTCGGATGGGAGGAATGGTGGCACTTTTCATGGATAAATTGTATTGCAAATGCAACTCACGTCATTCCCCAACCACCTTCGGCTTGAAAAACATCGGATAAGCCCTTTGCACCGTCGGGCTGTCATAGGCCCAGCTGTGGCATTGGCCCAGGTGGTAGGGCGGTTTGGTGATTTCGGGTTGGGGCTGGCCGGCTTGTTCGCGGCGGTGCCATTGGCCTGCGGGCAGGGTTTGGTAGGCGGCGGTCGCCATGTTGAACAAAAGTTCTCGCAGGTGGGTGCAGCCTTCGGTGCCGCCCACGTGTTCGTTGATGACTTTGCGCCAGCCCGGGCCCATGGTTTGGCCGATCAGTTTGTGCATGCCGTGCGGTGCGCCCGCGCATTCGGGGTGGGGAATGTCGTCCATGGCGGTGACGATGTCCTGGATGACCATTTTGTTGTTCAGCGTGACGCGGATCTTCAAGCCGTGGATCGGCTCATTGGCCGGGAAGGGACGCTCGTTGGGCACGCTGAAGCCAAAGGTTTTCACGTCGGTCAGTTCGGCTTCGATGTCCCACAGGCCGTCTTCGCGGTCATAACCGTTGTAAACCACGGTGCGCGTATGTGACAGTTTTCGGGGGGATGCTGGGGGTAGTGCCAATGGAATTCTCGCGGGTCTGGTGTTCAATCTTCCGATCATATCGATGCAGGAGCCCGCACCATGTCCCACAACATCCACCCCGCTGTTCGCCGCCAGACCATTGCCGATGCCCTGCGCCGCACGGCGATCCGCCTGCCTCACAAAACCGGCATCGTGTGTGGCGCCACCACCTGGACCTATGCCGAGTTCGATGCGCTGGTGAGCCGCCTGGCCGCAGGCCTGGCCAGCATCGGCGTGGCCGAGGGCGACAAGGTGGCGGTGCTGGCCCGCAATTCGCACGGTTTTGGCGCCTTGCGTTTCGCCTTGGCCCGTCGGGGTGCGGTCATGGTGCCGATCAACTTCATGCTCAAGGCCGAAGAGGTGGCCTACATCTTGCGCCACGCGGGCGCCAAGACCCTGGCCACCGACAGTGGCCTGGCCGAGCTGGCGCAGGCCGCCAGCAAGCTCGACACAAAAGTTGAGCAATTCATCTGGCTGCCCTCCGAAGACCCGAGCCAGCCCGTGGCGGGCATGCACAGCTTTGACACGTTGGCCGCCTGCACCGATGCGTTGCCCGATGTGCAGCTGGGCAGCTACGACGTGGCGCAGATCGTCTACACCAGCGGTACCGAGTCTTCGCCCAAAGGCGCGCAGCTCACGCACGATGCGGTGCTGTGGCAATACGTCAGCTGCGTGATCGACGCCGAAATTGCCGAGGCCGATGTGGCCCTGCACGCGCTGCCGCTGTACCACTGCGCTCAACTCGATGTGTTCTTTGGCCCGGCCATTTACATGGGCAGCACCAACGTGATCACGTCCAAGCCGACGCCCGACAACCTGCTGCCCATGCTCGAAAAGTTTGGCATCACCAGCTTCTTTGCGCCACCCACGGTGTGGATCGCGCTGCTGCGCTCGCCGTTGCTCGATGCCGACAAGCTTTCCAAATTGGCCAAGGGCTATTACGGCGCGTCCATCATGCCGGTCGAGGTGCTCAAAGAGCTGGCCGCGCGTCTGCCCAAAGTGCGCTTGTGGAACCTGTACGGCCAGACCGAAATTGCGCCCTTGGCCACCATGCTTGGCCCCGACGACCAACTGCGCAAACCCGGCTCCTGCGGCAAGGCGGTGCGCAATGTCGAGACCCGCGTGGTCAACGACGACATGCAAGACGTGGCCGTGGGCGAGGTGGGCGAGATCGTGCACCGCTCGCCGCATTTGATGCTGGGCTACTTCCATGACGACGAGCGCACCAAGGCCTCCTTTGAGGGCGACTGGTTCCACAGCGGAGACCTCGGCATCATCGACGAAGAGGGCTACATCACCGTGGTGGACCGCAAGAAGGACATGATCAAGTCCGGCGGCGAAAACGTGGCCAGCCGCGAGGTGGAAGAGATGATCTACCGCCTGCCGCAAGTGAGCGAAGTCGCCGTGATTGGATTGCCCGACCCCAAGTGGGTCGAGGCCGTGACGGCGGTGATCGTGGTCAAGGCCGGGCAGGCGCTGCACGAGGCGGCGGTGATGGCGCATTGCGCCCAGCACATGGCCGGCTTCAAGTGCCCCAAGCGCGTGGTGTTCACCGACGCACTGCCCAAGAACCCGAGCGGCAAATTGCTCAAGCGGGATCTGCGGGTGCGATACGCCTGAGTTGACGCCAGTCTGGGGCCTTTATTGATTCGGCCCGTTGACGTTTGAATTTTTGGCCTGTGATCCCGTAGGTCGGTCGCTTTAGCGCCGACGTCTCAGGCTTCGGTGTGGACACCTGTCGGAGCTGAAGCTGCCGACCTACAAAACCAATGATCAGCAGTGCTGTATCAGCCGGTTGAGGTCCTCAACTGCCCCAGCGGGTGTGGAACTTGCCGGGCTTGTCGGTGCGCTGGTAGGTGTGTGCGCCAAAGTAGTCGCGCTGCGCTTGCAGCAAGTTGGCGGGCAGGCGGGCGGATCGGTAGGCGTCGTAGTAGGCCAGGGCACTCATGAAGGCGGGCACGGCCACGCCGCTCAGCGCGGCCATGGCCACCACTTCGCGCAGGTCTTGCTCGCAGTCGGCCATCACGCTGGCAAAGTGGCTGTCCACCAGCAGGTTGCGCAAATCGTTGTTCGCGGCAAAAGCGCGGCGCATGTCTTCCAGCAGGTGGGCGCGGATGATGCAGCCCGCACGCCAGACCGAGGCCACCTTGGCCATGGGCAGTGCCCAATGGTGTTCGCGGTCAGCGGCTTTGAGCAGCGCAAAGCCTTGCGCATAGGCGCACAGCTTGGCGGCCAGCAAAGCGCGTTGGATTTTGGGCAGCACGGCAGTGCGCTCGCCCGCCACCTTGGCCACAGGGCCTTTCAAAATTTGGGACGCAGCCACGCGCTCGGGCTGGATGGCGCTCACGGTGCGGGCAAACACCGCGTCGGCAATCGTGGGCGCGGTCACGCCCATGTCCAGCGCGATCTGGCTGGTCCATTTGCCGGTGCCTTTTTGCTCGGCGGTGTCCAAGATCACGTTGACCAAAGCGTCGCCGGTCTCGGGGTCGGTTTGCTTCAAGATGTCGGCGGTGATGCCGATCAGGTAGCTGCCCAGCTCGCCTTCGTTCCAGTGCGCAAAGACCGGGCTCATTTCGGCCGCGCTCATGCCCAGGCATTGCTGCATCAAGAAATAGGCTTCGCAGATCATTTGCATGTCGGCGTATTCGATGCCGTTGTGCACCATCTTCACAAAGTGACCGGCACCGCCGTGGCCCATCCAGTCGCAGCAGGGCTGGCCGTCGTCGGCCTTGGCGGCGATGGCTTGCAAGAGGGGTTTCACAAGCGGCCAGGCCTCGGGCGAGCCGCCGGGCATGAGCGCCGGGCCGCGCAGGGCGCCTTCTTCGCCGCCGCTCACACCGGCGCCCACATACAAGATGCCCGAGCCTTCCAGCGCCGCCATGCGCCGCTGGGTGTCGGTGAACAAGGTGTTGCCGCCGTCGATGACCACATCGCCCGCCGCCAGCAGGGGGCGCAGCTCGGCCAGCACGGCGTCCACCGGCGCGCCTGCGGGCACCATCAGCCACACACGGCGCGGCACCTGCAGGCTGGCCACCAGCTGGGCCAATGACTCGGCAGTGTGGGCCTTGAGGCCCTGGGTGCGCTGGGCAAAACTTTGACGCCGCGCCGCGTCCAGATCAAAGCCGCTGACGGCAAAGCCGTTGCGCTCCAGATTCAGGGCCAGGTTTTCACCCATCACGCCCAGGCCAACCAGGCCAACCAGGCCGATATCGCTTGCTTGCATGTGTTCTTTAGAGGGAAAGGAGACAGCCAAACGTAGAAGTTTCGTTGGGCTTGTGCCCCTGATTTTGCAACAGCCCAGAGCCCGACCCTGTCGCTGTCGTTGATCGCGTCTACGGGAAATCCCCAATGAAATGTCCTATCGATAGGACCTGATTGTTCTATTGACAGGACATTAGGACTGATGAACGATAGAACCCATGAATGCCAATTTGCCTTTGCCCAAGTACCACCAGATTTATCTGGTGCTGCGCGAGCAATTGCGTGAAGGCCGTTTCGATGCCGGCTTGCCGGGCGAGATGGCTTTGATGGACCAGTTTGGTGTGGCCCGCGTCACGGTGCGCCGTGCCTTGTCGCAGTTGGCGCAAGAAGGCCTGATCAGCCGCGAGCCCGGTCGCGGCACCCGCCCCGTGGTGGCGCGTGCCAACGAGGTGCAGATGCAGGCGGCCACCATGGCCACAGGCCAGCAGGCACGCCTGACGGGCTTGCTGGAGAACCTGGTCACCATGGGCCTGCGCACCAAGGTCAAGGTCTTGTCGGTCGAGCGCATGCGTGCGCCGGTGGATGTGGCGGCCGCTTTGCAGCTGCAAGCCGGTGCGGCCGTGCAAAAGGCCGAGCGTGTGCGCAGCACGCCCGAAGGGCCTTTGTCGCACATCACCACCTGGGTGCCCGAGTCCATCTCGTCGGGCTTTGGCAAACGTGAACTGATGCAAAAGCCCATCTTGGTGCTGCTCGAAGAGTCGGGCGTCAAGGTGGGGCGTGCTGAGCAAACCATTTCGGCCCGTCTGGCCGATGTGGGCATGGCCCAGCACCTGGATGTGTCCGTCGGATCGGCCTTGTTGGCGGTGCGGCGCTTGATCTACGACGAGGACGATCGTCCCGTCCAATGGCTGCATGGCTTGTACCGCCCGGACCGGTACGAATACCAAATGCAGTTGTCGCGCGTTGGCAGCATCGATGCCAAGGTGTGGGTGAGCCAGGAGTTGTCCGCCAACTTTCATTGACCTTCACGTAAAGGATGTTTCCATGACCACACGTCGCCATTTCATGGGCCAGTCCGCTGCTGCGGCTTCGGCACTCGCGTTTCCGTTGGTGGGAGGGGCACAACCCAAGCCCATCAAGATCGGTGTTTTGCACCCCGTCACGGGCGCCCTGGCTTACTCAGGCCAGCAGTGCCGCATGGGGGCGCAAATGGCGATCGAAGACATCAACAAGGCCGGCGGCATCAAATCACTGGGTGGCGCCAAGCTCGAAGCCATGCTGGGCGATGCCCAGTCCAACCCGCAAGCGGGCATTGCCGAAATCGAGAAGATGAACGAAGCCGGTGTGAGCGCTGTGGTCGGTGCCTTCGCCTCGGCCATTTGCTTGGCCACCACACAGGCGGCTGCCAAGTACAACCTGCCCCACGTGGTGGACGTCGGCGTGGCCGACCAGATCGTGGAGCGCGGCCTGAAGAACACCTTCCGCTTTGGCCCTGGCTACAAGAAATGCGCCGAAGTCGCCGTGGCCAGCCTGCACGCCCTGAACACCGCCGCTGGCAAGCCCGCCCGCACCGTGATGATCGTGCACGAAGAGTCTTTGTTTGGCACAGGTACCGCCAACTTGCTGGCCAAAGAATTGCCCGGCTATGGCTACGAGGTCAAAGAGATCATCAAGCACGCCAACCCCACGCGTGACTTCAACAACATCGCGCTGCGCATCAAGCAGGTCAACCCCGACATCTTGATCCCCGCCAACTACTACAACGAATACGCCTTGCTGGTGCGCACCTTGCAGCAGCAAAAGATCACGCCCAAGGCCATCTATTCGGTGTTGGGTGGTGCGGCGTCGAGCTACAAATTCGTCAAGGAGTTCCCAGAGGCGGCCAACGGCATCATCGACTGCAACCACTGGTTCAACCCCAAAGACAAGCGCTCTGCCGCGCTCAAAAAGCGGGTCGAAGCCCAAGGCCAGTTCTTCAGCTACGAAGTGTTCATGACCTACACCGCCATGATGCTGCTGGCCGATGCGATCGAGCGCGCCAAGTCGCCCGACCGCGCCGCCATCATCGACGCGCTGGCTTCGAGCAAGTTTGAAAACCACATCATGCCCTACGGCCCCACACAGTTTGTGAACGGCCAGAACACCGGCGCACAGCCTTTGATGACACAGGTCTACAAGGGCGACATCAAGGTGATCGTGCCGCGCGACTACCGCGAAGTGGAACCGGTTTTCCCGCTCAAGGGTTAAGCCACAAGGACCCCGATGCTCGACTGGAACATCCTTTTCCCATCCGTGCTCAACGGCATCACCACCGGTGCCGTGTATGCGCTCATTGCGCTGGGCCTGACGCTGATTTATGGCGTGCTGCACATCATCAATTTCGCGCATGGCGCGGCCTTGATGGTGGCGTTGTATGGCGTGTACCTGCTCAAGGAAAAGCTCGGGGTCGATCCCTACATGGCCTTGCCGATCATGGTGCCTGCCATGTTCGTGCTGGGCTATGCCTTGCAGCGCGGAGTCATCAACCGCGCCAGCCATGGCAAGGACGAAAACATTTTGCTGGTCACGCTGGGCTTGTCCATCGTGCTGGAAAACTTGGCGCTGTTGTTCTTCAAGTCGGACACACGCAGCATCGACACCGCCTACACCTTGAGCACGGTCGAGATCGGCCCGGCCTTCATCGCCTTGCCCAAGTTGGTGGCCTTTGCCGGGGCCTTGGTGGTGTCCGCAGCGCTGCTGCTCATCGTGCAAAAGACCGATCTGGGCCGCGCCATCCGTGCGGTGTCCAAGGAAAAGCAAGGTGCCCGCCTGATGGGCATCGATGTGGACCATGTGTACGCCATGTGCTTTGGCTTGGGCCTGGCCAGTCTGGGCGCAGCAGCCTGCTTTTTGTTGCCCGCTTATTACGTGAACCCACAGGTGGGCAATGGCTTTGTGCTGGTGGCTTTCACCATCGTGGTGCTGGGCGGCATGGGCAGCTTTGCCGGGGCCTTGCTGGGCGGTTTGCTCATTGGCGTGGTGGAGTCGCTGGGCGGTTTGCTCTTGGGTGAGTCGCTGGGCCAGGTGGGTATTTTTGTGATTTTCATTGTGGTGCTGATGTTCAGGCCGCAGGGCTTTTTTGGAGCGAAGGCATGAAAGACTTTCGCCGCATCGCGCTGTTTGCTTTGGTCATCGGGGCCGTGCCGTTTTTCACCCAGTCGGGAGTGGTGCTCAACTTTGTGATGACCGCGCTGTATGCCTGTTTGCTCTCGCAAGCCTGGAACGTGCTGGGTGGTTTTGGTGGGCAGTTTTCATTCGGACACGCGCTGTTTTTTGGCACGGGCGCGTATGTGCAGGCCATCGCGCAAATGCAGTGGGGCC
This sequence comes from Comamonadaceae bacterium PBBC2, assembly GCA_002255935.1. Classification (GTDB taxonomy): domain Bacteria; phylum Pseudomonadota; class Gammaproteobacteria; order Burkholderiales; family Burkholderiaceae_C; genus Limnohabitans_A. Next base: position 33,141 of record NKIO01000002.1, on the reverse strand, counting down.
TGAGCCCCTGGGTGGCCTTGCCACTGGCCATGGCTTTTGCCGCCGGTGTGGGTGCCTTCGTGGGCGCGGCCTCGTTCCGCTATGGCCTCAAGGGGTCTTACTTTGCGCTGGTCACGTTGGCTTTTGCCGAGGTGTTTCGCATCGTGGCCACCTCGGTGCCCTTCACCGGCGCGGGCGTGGGCTTGATGCTGCCGCTCAAGGAATCGGCCGCCAACATGCAGTTTGTCAGCCGTGCGGGTTTCATTTGGCTGATGCTGGGCCTGGTCACGCTGGCGCTGTGCGTGACCGCTTGGCTCAAGGCTTCGCGCTTTGGGGCGTATCTGCAAGCGGTGCGCGACAACGAAGACGCAGCCCGCGCGATTGGCGTCAACCCCTTCCAAGTCAAGTTGGTGGCCACCATTTTGTCGGGCGGTTTGATGGGCGCTGGCGGCGCGTTTTATGTGCAGGTCTTCCAGTACATCGATCCGGGCATTGCCTTTGGCTCGCACACCTCGGTCGAGGCCTTGGTGGGCGCGATCGTGGGCGGCCTGGGCACCTTGTGGGGCCCGCTGCTCGGGGCGGTCAGTCTGCACATCTTGGCCGATGTCACGCGCAATTTGTTCGGTCAATTGCCGGGCATCAACATGGTCATCTACGGCGTGGTCCTGATCGTGATCGTGATGTTCTTGCCCCGCGGCATTGCGGGCCTGGGCACCATCACGCCGTTGCAGTGGCTGCGCGGCAGCAAGGCCGCTGAAGGCGACAAACACGGAGGCCAATCATGAGCACGCTGATGCAAATCGACGGCGTGGGCAAATCCTTTGGGGGCCTCAAGGCCGTGCAAAACGTCAGCCTGTCGGTGACCGAAGGGCGCCTGAGTGCTTTGATCGGCCCCAACGGCGCAGGCAAGACGACCTTGTTTGCGCTGATGTCGGGCTTCATCGTGCCCGACACCGGTCGTGTGGTGTTTGCAGATCAAGACATCACCGGCCAAGCGCCGCACCTGAACGCCCGCATGGGCCTGACCCGCACCTTCCAGATCGTGCAGCCCTTTGCCGCGCAGACGGTGCGTGAAAACATTGCCGTGGGTGCCCACCTGCACCTGCCGGGCCGTGCGCAAGCCCTTGAGTTTGCCGAATCGGTGGCGGGCCAAGTGGGCCTGACGCCCCAGCTGGACAAATTGGCGAGTGACCTCACGGTGGCGGGTCGCAAGCGGCTGGAGCTGGCGCGTGCGCTGGCCACGCGCCCGCGCCTCTTGCTGCTGGACGAGGTGCTGGCCGGGCTGAACCCACAAGAAATTGCCGAGATGATCCCGGTGGTGCAAAGCATTGCCCAAAGCGGTGTGACGGTGCTCATGATCGAGCACGTCATGCAAGCCGTGATGAGCTTGGCGCAAGAAGTCTGGGTGCTGGCGCAAGGGCAATTGATTGCCCACGGCACGCCCGCCGAAGTGACGAACAACAAAGCCGTGGTCGAGGCCTATCTGGGCCACGGCACAGCCGAGCGTTTGCAAAAGAGCGTGGCACAAGCCCAAGCCGCCCAGGAGGCCCAGCCATGAACGCGTTGTTGAATGTGCAGGGCCTGCAATCGGGCTACGGCGCGGTCGAGGTTTTGCGCGGTGTGGACCTGCAGGTCATGCCTGGCGAAACCGTGGCGCTCTTGGGCAGCAACGGCGCAGGCAAGACCACGCTCAACCTCACCCTCAGTGGCTTGGTGGCCACACGGGGTGGGCAGGTGCAGTTCGATGGCCAAGACATCACAGGTTGGCATTCGCGCGAGGTGGTGGCCCACGGTTTGATCCATGTGCCCGAGGGCCGCAAGGTCTTCCCCAACCTGAGCGTGCACGAAAACCTGGAGCTGGGCGCCTTCACCCGTGGCCGCGAGCGCCGGGCGCAAAACCTGGACAAGGTGTACGAGACCTTCCCGCGCCTGAAAGAGCGCGTGACGCAGTTGGCGGGCACGCTCAGCGGTGGCGAGCAGCAGATGCTGGCCATTGGCCGGGGCCTGATGGCCGAGCCGCGCTTGCTGATCCTGGACGAGCCGTCGCTGGGCTTGTCGCCGCTCTTGGTCGAGGAAATGTTCGCGCTGATCGCCCAATTGCGCAGCACGGGCTTGGCGGTCTTGCTGGTCGAGCAAAACGTGGGCCAGTCGCTGGACATTGCCGACCGCGCGTATGTGATGGAAAACGGCGCGATCCGTTTTGCGGGCACACCCGCCGAACTGCTGGCCAGCGACACGTTGCGCCAAGCTTATTTGGGCATGTGAGCGCAGCATGCAGCATGGGTCAATGCGTTGCCTGATGCGCTGGGTCACTCTGGTGGGCCTGAGCCTGTGTTTGCCCGTGTGGGCGCAGGTGCAGCCGCCCATCCGCATTTGGGTGGGCGCGCCCGCCGGCGGCACCACCGACACCATGGCCCGGACCTTGGCGCAAGCGATGGGCCAGCAACTGGGCCGCACCATCTTGGTCGAGAACAAAGCCGGTGCGGGCGGTAACCTGGCCGCCGATGCGGTGGCCAAGGCCGCGCCCGATGGCAACACCTTGCTGATGAGTTTCACCAGCCATGCGATCAACGCCTCGCTGTACCCCCATTTGCCTTTCGACCCTGTCAAAGACTTCACGCCTTTGACCATGGTGTCCACATCGCCCTCGGTCTTGGTGGCGCACCCCAAGCTGCCGGCCAACAATGTGTCCGAGCTGATCGCCTTGGCCAAAGCCAAGCCCGGCCAGCTGAACTTTGCCATCGGCGCCATGGGTTCCTCGCTGCATTTGGCGGGGGACGCATTCAAGATGAAAGCGGGCGTGTTCATCGTGAACATCCCTTACCGCGGCACGGCCCCGGCCGTGCAAGACGTGCTGGCTGGGCAGGTGGATTTGATGTTTGCCGCCGTGGGCAATGTGCAGGCGCACATCAAGGCGGGCAAGCTCAAGGCCTTAGGTGTGACCAGTGCCAAGCGCCTGGCGGCTTTCCCGGAGGTGCCTGCCATGGGCGAGAGCTTGCCTGGTTACGAGTCGAGCGCCTGGTTCGGTTTGTTTGGGCCTGCGCGCATGAGCCCCGAGCTGAGTAAGAGCTTGTCCGATGCCGCCCGCGCGGCCGTGCAGACCGCGCAGGTCAAGCGCCGCATCGAGAGCGAAGGGGCCAGCCCCGTGGGCAACAGCCCCGAAGAATTTGCACGCTTTGTCAGCCACGAGATCGTGCGCTGGAAATCCGTGGTCCAGTATGCAGGAGCCCAAGCCGAATGAACGCCAGCACTTCTTTGCCGCAAACCTTGGCCCAGAAGCTGATTGCCCGCGCCGCCGGGCGCAGCCATGTCGCCGTGGGTGAGGTGGTCACTTGCAACGTGGACTTGGCCATGTTCCACGACTCCTCGGGTCCTCGGCGCCTCAAGCCCATGCTCGACGAATTGGGTGCGGACATTTGGGACAAAAACAAAGTGGTGCTGGTGCTGGACCACTATGTGCCCGCACAAGACGCCGATGCGCAAAAGATCATCCAGATCACCCGCGACACCGCCAAACAGTGGCAGCTGCCACATGTCATCGACAGCGAAGGCATTTGCCATGTGGTGCTGCCCGAGCGCGGGCATTTGAAGCCCGGCATGTTCTGTGTGGGCGGTGACTCGCATTCGCCCACGGGCGGCGCGTTTGGTTGCTACATGTTTGGCATTGGGGCCACCGAGATGCTGGGCGTGTGTGTGACCGGCCAGATCTGGGTGCAGGTGCCGCGCACCTTGCGCATGCACTGGCATGGCCGCTTGCAAGCCGGTGTGTCGGCCAAAGACATGATGCTGCACATGATCGGCCGCTTTGGCATGAATGGCGGCCAATACCAAGCGGTGGAGTTTTCCGGCACGGCGGTGCAAGCCATGTCGATGGCCGAGCGCATGACTTTGTCCAATATGAGCGCCGAGATGGGGGCGCAAGCGGGCTTGATCGCAGCGGACGCCACCACCTTGAACCATCTGCGATCGATCGGGGTGGCGCCAGAACACCTGGAAAGTGCCGGGCAATGGTTCACCGACGACGACGCCGAATTCGAGCAGCACATGTTTGATGCCACGCGTTTGAGCCCGCAAGTGGCGGCACCGCACAGCCCGGCCAACACGCGCGATGTGGCCGAATTTTCAGACGTGTTGCCCAGCATTGCCTACATCGGTGCCTGCACCGGCGCCAAGCTCGAAGACCTGCGCGCCGCCGCCTCGGTGCTCAAGGGGCAGCGCGTGGCCGCGGGCGTGCAGCTCATGGTGGCGCCGGCCAGTGCCCGCGACCAAGCCCAAGCGCACCAAGAAGGCGTGATGCAAATCCTGCAAGACGCAGGCGCCATCGTGCTGCCCAACAGCTGTGGCGCTTGCGCGGGCTATGGCGCGACCTTCCCGGAAGGGGCCACTGTGATCTCGAGCACGGCACGCAATTTCAAGGGCCGCATGGGCCCGGCCAGTGTGAACGTGTATTTGGCTTCGCCCTACACCGTCGCGGCTTCGGCCTTGCGCGGGCGCATCAGCGATGCACGGGAGGTGCTGGCATGAGCGCTGTGGGTTTCGATCAGGCACGCGTGTGGCGCTTGGGGGCCGATGTGGACACCGATGTCCTGGCGCCCGGTGCTTACATGAAGCACGGGCTGGATGTGATCGGTCAGCACTGCCTAGAAGCGGTGCGTGCCGACTTTGCCCAAGGCGTGCGCGAAGGCGATGTGCTGGTGGCCGGGGCCAACTTTGGCATCGGCTCTTCGCGCGAACAAGCCGCTGGCGTGCTGCGCCATTTGGGCGTGGCGGCGGTGATCGCGCCGTCTTACAGCGGTCTGTATTTCCGCAATGCCTTCAACCTCGGGCTGCTGCTGCTCACCTGCCCCGAGGCTGAGCAAATCGAAGAAGGCGAGCGGCTGAGTTTGACGTTTGAGGGGGAAACGCCCCAGGTGCTGCGCGCCAATGGCCAGCGCTTGGTGTGTGCGGCGATCCCCGGTTTTTTGATGGACATGGTCGAAGCAGGCGGCTTGTTGCCACTGCTCAAAAAAAGGAATTCACAATGAACCCGATGGACCCCGTGATGGATCCTGTCATGGACCCGGTCACCTTGGCCGTGTTGCGCGGCAGGCTGGAACAGATCGCCGACGAGATGGACGCGACGCTGTACCGCAGCGCCTTCAACCCCATCATTGCCGAGGCGCACGATGCTTGCCACGGCTTGTACGACGCGGTCACCGGCGACACCCTGATCCAGGGCAAGTCGGGCTTGCCGGTGTTTGTGGGCGCCATGGCTTTTGCCGTGAGAGCGGCCATGCGTGTGGCGGCTGAACGCGGCGGCATGCAGCCCGGCGATGTGTGGTTGTTCAACGACCCCTACGAAGGCGGCACCCACGCCAACGACTTCAAGCTGGTCAAGCCCTGCTTTCGCGACGGGCAGCTGTATTGCTTTTTGGCATCGGCCGCGCACTGGCACGACGTGGGCGGCGCGGTGCCCGGCAACTACAACCCGGCGGCCACCGAGTGCTGGCAAGAAGCGGTGCAGATTCCGCCGGTGCGCATCTTGCGCGGCGGCGTGCTCGATGACGATGTGCTGGCCATCTTGCGCGCCAACACCCGCCTGCCCGACAGCCTCTGGGGCGACCTGAACGGTCAGTTGGCCGCCCTCGAATTGGGTGCACGCCGCTTGGACGGACTGCTGGATGAATACGGCGACGCCAAAGTGGCGCAGGCCCTGGTGGAGCTGCGCACACGCGCTGTGCGTTTGATGCGCTCGCACATCAGCAGCCTGCCCGATGGCCGCTACAGCTTTGAAGACGTGCTCGACAACGACGGCGTGAAAGACGAGCTGCTCACCATTGCGCTCGACATGACGGTGGCCGGTGACCGTTTGACGCTGGACTTTTCGCGCACTTCGGCGCAATGCGCTGGGCCGGTGAACATCTCACGCGCCACAGCGGTGGCCGCTTGTTATGTGGCCTTGAAGCACGTGTTCCCCGATGTGCCCGCCAACGCGGGCGTGCTCGATGCGGTGGACTTTGTCATTCCCGATGGCCTGGTCATCAGCGCCTCGCGCCCGCGTCCGGTGGGCGGCTACACCGAAACCATCTTGCGCATGATCGATGTGATCTTCAGCGCCACGGCCTTGGCCGATCCGCAGCGGGCCGTGGCCCATGCCTACGGCACCATCAACGCCTTGTCGATCGCCGGTCACCGCACCGACGACAAGCGCAAAGGCCAGCGCTGGGTGATGTTCAGCTTCTTTGGCGGCGGGCACGGCGGCCATTCGGACGGCGATGGTTTGTCGCACGGCAACGCGCCGATCTCGACCGCCACCATCCCACCCATGGAAATTTTGGAAGCGGCCTACCCGGTGCGCTTCACGCAGTGGGCCTTGCGCCCCGGCTCGGGCGGCGATGGCCAGCACCGGGGCGGCTTGGGTGCGATTTACGAGATCGAATTGCTGGAAGACAGCGCCGAGGCTTTCATCTTTGGCGAGCGCGGCAAGTCGGCCCCCAAGGGCATCCATGGCGGCCAGCCTGCCTTGCCCAATGTGTTCGAGTACTGCCAAAACGGCGAGTGGAAGAGTCCGCCCATGGTCTCCAAGATGCTGGGCATTCATTTGAAAAAGGGCGACCGCGTGCGCCTGCAAACGCCGGGCGGTGGTGGCTGGGGATCACCCGCTGAACGCTCTGTGCAAGACCGTGCCAAAGACAGCGCACTGGGTTACACCAAGGAAAAAGCATGAGCGAGGCAGCAGTGAATCAGCCGCATTGGGTGGTGGGCGTGGACGTGGGCGGTACGTTTACCGACCTGTTTGTGCTGGACGAAAAAACCGGCCAGGCCCGCATCGTCAAAGTGCCCTCGACCCGGGGTGAAGAAGCCCGGGGCTTCATGAACGGCATCGCCAAGGTCACCGGCAACACGGGTGCCGATGGCGCCCAAGAGATCGCCACCATCGTGCACGGCACGACGGTGGGCACCAACGCCTTGCTGGAACGCAAGATCGCCCGCACCGGCATCATCACCACGCGCGGGTTCCGCGACGTGCTGGAAATGCGCCGCCGCGACCGCCCGCAAACCTGGGGCCTGCGCGGCAGCTACACCCCGGTCGTGCCCCGCGCTTGGCGCCTGGAAGTGGACGAGCGTGTGCTGGCCGATGGCCAGTTGCACACGCCGGTGGACCTGGATCAGGTGCGCGAACAAGCCCGCGCCCTCCTGGCCGAAGGCTGCGAGGCGGTGTGTGTGTTCTTTGTGCACGCCTACGCCAACCCCGCCAACGAACAAGCCGCCGTGGCCGCTGTGCGCGAGATCTGGCCCAACAGCTATGTGACGTCGGCCAGCGAAGTGCTTCCCGAAATCCGCGAATTTGAGCGCTGCTCTACGGCCACGCTGAACGCCGCTTTGCAGCCCGTGGTGGGCAGCTATTTGCAGCGCCTCGATGGCGACCTGCGTGCCCAGGGCTTTGGGGGCGAATTGTTGATCGTGCAAAGCAATGGCGGTGTGATGTCGCGCCAGACGGCGTGCGATGTGCCGGTGCGCACCGCGCTGTCAGGCCCTGCGGCAGGCGTGATGGCTTGCGCCGAAATCGCACGTGCTTCGGGTTTTGAAAATGTGATCACCGGCGACATCGGCGGCACGTCGTTTGACGTGTCCTTGGTGGCAGCGGGCGAGGCAGCGCTGGCTGCGCAAACGTCGATTGAGTTTGGTTTGGTGGTGCGCTCGCCCATGATCCAGATCGAGACCATCGGTGCCGGTGGCGGCTCGATCGCCTCGGTCGATGCCGGCGGCATGCTGCAAGTGGGCCCCGAGTCGGCCGGCAGCATTCCCGGCCCGGCCTGTTATGGGCGCGGCAACACCCGCCCCACGGTGACCGATGCCAATGTGCTCTTGGGCCGTATCGCGGCCGACCGGCCTTTGGGCGGCGGTTTGTTGCAAAAGCTCGACTCGGGCTTGTCCGAGCAAGCGATTGCCCAGCATGTGGCCGAGCCTTTGGGCTTGACGGCGCTGGCCGCAGCCGAGGCGATCTTGACGGTGGCCAATGCCCGAATGGCGGGCGCGATCCGCGTGGTGTCGATCGAGCGTGGCCACGACCCGCGCCAGTTCGCTTACATGCCTTTTGGCGGCGGGGGCGGCCTGCATGTCTGCGCCATGATGCGCGAGGTGGGCGTGACCACCGGCATCGTGCCGCGTTACCCGGGCGTGACCTCAGCGCTGGGCTGTGTGATGGCCGACATGCGCCACGACGCGGTGCAGACCTTGAACGTGGCCTTGGCCGATGTGGCCTGGCCTGCATTGCTCCAGCGCGTGGACAGCCTGGCCGAAGCTTGCCAAGTGCGCCTCGATTCCGCCGGTGTGAACTTTGTGAAGGTGGATGAGGTCATCAGCTTTGACATGCTCTACATGGGTCAGACCCACACACTGCAAGTGCCTGTGAAGCGCGAACAATTGAATGCCGCCGGTGTGCTGGCCGCGTTTGAGGCCGCTTACCAGCACGCCTTTGGCCGCGTGCTGCAAGGCCCGGTGATCCGCGTGATGAACCTGCGTTATGCCCGCATCGGGCGGCGTCCCAAGTTTGATTTGGCCGTGTTGGCGCCGCAAGGCGAGGGCCGCACCGCGCCGGTGGGCGAGCAGCAGGTGTACCACCAAGGCCAGTGGTGGACCGCACAGCGCTACGAACGCCTGAGCCTGCCCGTGGGCACCGTGGTGCAAGGCCCCGCGATTTTGGAGCAGCCCGACACGACTGTGTGGCTCGAACCGGGCTTTGAAGGCCGTGTGGACAAACTGGGCAACCTGCTGGTGGAGCGCAGCGCATGAACTTGAAACACGCGAAATTGGGCATGGTCATCGTGGACCTGCAAAACGATTTTCTGGCGCCCGATGGGGCGTATGCCCGGGGCAACACCCTGAGCGCTGAAGCGGTGAAGCTGCCCGAACGCATGGCCCCGGTGGCGCGTGCCATCAAGGCCCATGGCGGCTTGGTCACGGCCAGTTTGTTCACGCTGTGGCCCAACGCGCAGGGCGAGCCCATGATCTCGGCGCACCTCCAAGAGCGCCGGCCGTTTTTGCGCCAAGGCGACTTCGCACCCGGTAGCCGGGGCCAGGCCAATGTGGACCTGCTCGCACCGCTGGTCGATGTGTCGGTGTTCAAGGTGGCGTATTCGGCCTTCTTCAGCACGCAGCTCGACTGGGTGCTCAAAAAATCGGGCATCGACACGCTGGTGGTCTGCGGCATCGTCACCAACGGCGGCGTGGCGAGCACGGTGCGCGATGCGCATGTGCGTGACTACCACGCCATTGTGTTGTCGGACGGTTGCGCTGCCTTCAGCGAAGCCGCGCACCAAGCCGCGTTGGCCGATATGGGCTCGGTGGCCGATGTGATGGACAGTGCCACCTTTTTGAAACAATTGGGTTGAAGCCATGAACGCGCCGTTGCCGCAAGTTCGCCGGGCTGCTGATTTGCAAGCCGATGACCACACGCCGGTGGTGATTGTGGGTGCCGGCGCTTGTGGCCTCACGGCTGCACTGGCATTGCACCGCTTGGGCGTGGAGTGCGTGGTGCTGGAGCGCGATGCCTTTGCCGCGGGCTCCACGGCTTTGTCGTCTGGCTTTGTGCCTGCGCCTGGCACGCAAGCGCAAAAGGCGCAAGGCATCACCGACAGCGTGGAGGCCTTCGCCGCTGACATCCAAGCCAAAGCGCACGGCCAGGCCGCGCCGCATTTGGTGCAGGCCTATGCCAGCGCCATTGGTCCGGCCATGGACGCCTTGGCCGTTCACCACGGCCTGCCTTGGCAGGTGTTGGACAACTTTTTGTACCCCGGCCACAGCGCCCACCGCATGCACGCCGTGCCCGAAAAAACCGGCGCCGGTCTGATGAGCCGCTTGCAAGCAGCGGCCGATGCCGCAGGCCTGGTGGTGCTCACGCAAGCGCAAGTGACCGAGCTGTGGGCCGACGAGGCGCAGCGCATCCACGGCGTGGGTTTTGTGCGGCCCGATGGCCAGACCGAGCGCATCCGCTGCGATGCGGTGCTGCTGGCCTGTAATGGCTTTGGTGGGGCTGCGGCCATGGTCCAAGACCTGCTGCCCGAGATGGCGCAAGCCACCTATGCGGGCCATGTGGGCAACGATGGCAGTGCCATCGCTTGGGGCCAACAACTGGGTGCGCGATTGGCCGACTTGGGCGCGTACCAAGGCCACGGCTCTTGGGCCATTCCGCAAGGCGCTTTGATCTCGTGGGCGCTGATGATGGAAGGCGGTGTGCAGATCAACGCCCAAGGCCAGCGCTTTCAGGACGAGACCCAAGGCTACTCCGAGGCGGCGGTGCATGTGCTGGCGCAGCCCGGTGGCGTGGCTTGGAATGTGTTCGACGATGCGCTCTTGAATTTTGCGCAAGGGTTTCCGGATTTTGTGGCGGCCCAAGGCGCCGGCGCGGTGCAGCACGCGGGCGATGCGTCGGCACTGGCGCAACTGATCGGCTGCCCGCCCGACGTGTTGCAAGCGACCTTGAACGCGGTGCAGCCGGGTACCGACACGCTCACAGGCCGCACCTTCCAACGCGCCCTGCAAGCGCCATTTCACGCCGTCAAGGTCACCGGCGCTTTGTTCCACACCCAGGGCGGTTTGGACATCGACGCGCAAGCCCGTGTGTTGCGACAAGACGGCACGCCCTTGCCCAATTTGCTCGCCGCTGGTGGCGCGGCGCGGGGCGTGTCGGGGCAAGCGGTGTGGGGCTATTTGTCGGGTAATGGTTTGCTCAGCGCCATCGCCGGTGGCCACATCGCTGCCCATACGACACAACAACTTTTGAAGGATTCGGCACCATGAGCCAGACACACCCTTTGGCCCAACGCCTGCAACAGAGCCAAGCGCTGCTCGCGCCCGGTGTGTACGACGCGCTCACCGCGCTGGTGGCTCAGCAAGCCGGGTTTGAAGCCGTGTACCTGTCAGGCGCATCGATCGCGTACACGCGCCTGGGCCGCTCGGACATCGGTCTGACCACGGCCACTGAAGTGGCGCAGACCTTGGCGCACATCACCGACCGGGTGAACATTCCCGTGATCGTGGACGCCGACACCGGCTTTGGCAACGCGCTCAACACCCAACGCACCGTGCGCGACTTTGAGCGGGCTGGGGCCGCGATGATCCAGATCGAGGACCAGACTTTCCCCAAGCGCTGCGGCCATCTGGACGGCAAAGGCGTGGTGCCGGTGGGCGAGATGCAGGGCAAGCTGCGTGCAGCCCTGGACGCCCGCCACGACAAGAACACCTTGATCTTGGCCCGCACCGATGCGGTGGCCGTGGAAGGCCTGGACGCCGCGCTGGAACGGGCTGAGCGTTATCTGGAGTGCGGCGTGGATGCGCTGTTCATCGAAGCCCTGCGTTCAGACGAACAAATGAACCGCGCCTGCGCCCAGTTTGCCCACCGTGTGCCGCTCTTGGCCAACATGGTCGAAGGCGGCAAGACGCCGGTGCAAAGCGCGGCCGAGTTGTGCGCGCGGGGTTTCAAGATCGTGATCTTTCCGGGCGGCACGGCGCGGGCGGTGCTGCACACGCTGCAAGGCTATTACGCCAGCTTGCACACCCACCAGACCACACGGCCTTGGCAAGACAAGATGCTGGATTTTGATGGCCTGAACGCCGTCATTGAGACCCCTGAGTTACTGGCACTGGGCCAGCGCTATGAATCTGGAGAAACACCATGAGCAAGACTTTGATCCCACTGCCTCAGCGGCCTTACCGACGCATTGCCACCGAAGAGGCCTTCTCGCCACCTGAGATGCTGGAGATCTACAACAAGATCTTGGCCAAGGGCGATGTGGATGTGGGCTTCAAACACCTGATGGGTTTTTACATGAGCAGCCCCAGCGAACGGGCGCAGCACATCATGCGTTGCCTGGTGGATCTGGACGATCTGCGCCTGCAGCACATGGACGAAGCGGGTGTGGATGTGCAGGTCATCGGCCTGACCTCGCCTGGCGTGCAGATCATGGACAAAGACACGGCGGTGTCGTTTGCGCCGGTGGCCAACGACATCTTGGCGGCGGCCATGCGTCGCCACCCCGATCGCTTGGTGGGCATGATCGCGGTCGCGCCGCAAGACCCAGCCGCTGCCGCCAAAGAAATCCAGCGCGGTGTGAACCAGCTGAACATGCATTCGGTGGTGATCAACTCGCACACGCAAGGCGAGTATTTGTCAGACACCAAGTTCTGGCCCATCTTTGAAGCCGCCGAGGCGATGGGCACGCCGATTTATTTGCACCCCAACGCCATGCCGGCCAGCATGATCCAGCACTTCATCGAAGCGGGTTTGGATGGCGCGATTTACGGTTTTGGCGTGGAGACCGGTTTGCACGCTTTGCGTTTGATCACCTCGGGTGTGTTCGACCGTTTCCCCAAGCTGCAGATCATCTTGGGTCACATGGGCGAGGCCTTGCCGTTTTGGGCATACAGGCTCGATTACATGCACGCGGCCACCGTCAAGTCCAAGCGCTACCCGAGCATCCAGCCCACGAAGAAAAAACCCAGCGACTACCTGCGCGAGAACTTCCACATCACCAACAGCGGTGTGGCATGGGGCGCTGCGCTCAAGTTCACGCAAGACTTCATGGGGCCCGACCGCGTGCTGTATGCGATGGACTACCCCTACCAATACGCCCCCGAAGAAGTGGGCATTTTGGAAGGGTTGGACATGGCGCCGCAGGTGCGCCAGGCGTTCTTCCAGGACAACGCTGAGCGGCTGTTCAAGATCCCGCCTGCCATCCAAGCCGTTTGAATCTCATCGACAGGAGACCCTCATGAACTTCACGCAACGCCAGAAAATCTCGGCCATTGCCGCGCTCATGCTCAGCACCCTCGGCCTGGGGGTGTCTGCGCAAGGCACTTACCCCAGCCAATCCCTCAAGATCATCGTGCCCTTCACGCCGGGTACCGGCATGGACACCATCGCTCGCGTGGTGGCGCCGCGCTTGGCCGAGCGGCTGGGGCAATCGGTGGTGGTGCAAAACCAACCCGGTGCCAGCGGCAACATCGGTGCCGATGCGGTGGCCAAATCGGCACCCGACGGCCACACCATCTTGATGGGGGCCAACACCATGCTGATGGCCGCGCAGATGTACAAGAGCGTGAGCTTTGATCCGGTCAAGGATTTCTCGGCGGTTTCGATGGCCGCCTATGGTTCTTTGATGATGGTGGCCAACCCGAAAACCGGCATCAAATCGGTGGCCGATTTGGTCAAGCAGGTGCAAGCGCGCCCAGGCTCGATCAGCTTTGGCTCGCCCGGCGTGGGCACGCCCCACCACATGGCGATGGAGCTGTTCAAGCTGGAGACCAACACCTTCATGCTGCACGTGCCCTACCGTGGCACGGCGGGCTACACACAGGACCTGTTGGCAGGCGAGTTGAATGTGGGCTTTTTGCCGGTGCACATTGCGCAGGGCTTTGTCAAAAACGGCCGCTTGAATGCGCTGGCCTTGGGCAGCCCCAAGCGGCACCCGGTGGCGCCCGATGTGCCCACTTTTGAAGAAGTGGGCGTCAAGCGCATCGACGTGGACCTTTGGTATGCCTTCTTTGTGCCCAGCAAAACACCGGCCGCTGTGGTCACCCGTTTGAACACCGAGATGTCGGCCATCTTGCGACAAGCCGACGTCAAGGAACTGCTGGGCAAAGCCGGTCTGGATGCCGTGGCCTCCACACCGGCTGAATTGGCGGCCATTGTGGCCAAAGACTACCCCCGTTGGGGCGCGGTGATCCGCACCAAACAAATTTCGGCGGAATGATGAACCACATGCACATTCAACAAGCAGACATCGCCATCGTGGGTGGCGGCATTGGCGGCCTGGCGCTGGCGCTGCATTTGCATGCGCGGGGCGTGCCCTGCCATGTGTTTGAGGCGGTGGCCGAGGTGCGCGAATTGGGCGTGGGCATCACCTTGTTGCCCCACGCCATGCGCGAGCTGGCCGCTTTGGGCTTGCAATCGGCCATCGAAGCGGTGGGCATCGAGAACTACGAAAGTGCCTTCTTCAATCGCCATGGCCAGTTCATCTACAGCGAGCTGCGGGGCCGCCATGCAGGCTACCCCTTGCCCGAGGTGGGCATCCACCGTGGCAAGTTGCACAAGATCTTGTTCGACGCCGCTGTGGCGCGATTGGGCACCGAGCATGTGCACACCGGTTGCCGCTTTGACCGCATGGTGCAAGCCGAGGGCCATGTGGACATCACCTTCAAGGACCCGCAAGGCCAAGATCGCCCCACTGTGCGCAGCCGGGTGCTGATCGCCTCGGATGGGGTGAACTCGGCGGTGCGCCGTGTGTTCTACCCGGATGAGCAGATGGTGTTCACCGGCATCAACACCTGGCGCGGCGTGACGCGCTTTGCCCCCATCTTGACGGGCAAAACCTATATGCGCATCGGCTCGATCGAGACAGGCAAGATGGTGATCTACCCCATCGTGGACCAAGTCGATGCACAAGGCCACCAACTGGTCAACTGGATGGCCGAAATCCGCATGGAAGAGGGCGTGACGCAAAACGACTGGAACCGTGCGGGCCGCGCCGAAGACGTGTTGAAGTTGTTCAAGGACTGGACCTTCGATTGGCTGGATGTGCCCCAACTGATTGCCCAGGCGGACTCGATCCTGGAATACCCCATGGTGGACAAGGACCCGATCGACCAATGGACCTTTGGGCGCGTGACCTTCCTCGGTGATGCGGCGCATCCCATGTACCCCCGGGGCTCCAACGGCTCGGCGCAAGCCCTGATCGATGCCCGCACCTTGGCCGATGAGTTGGCCAAGGGTGATGCCGACCCCTTGCCTGCGCTGCACCGCTATGAGGCGGTGCGCCGTCCCATCACCGCCAAGGTGGTGCAGACCAACCGTACCACGCCGCCAGACTTCATCAACATCAAGGTCGATGAGCTCACCGGTGGCCAGCCTTTCCGGCACATCGACGACGTGATCAGCCAAGCCGAGTTGCGCCAAATTTCCGATGACTACAAAAAAATCGCTGGTTTTTCATTGGAGGCGCTCAAGACGCAGGCCTGATCGGCGTGGTTTTTTTCGCAGCGGATGGATCAGGCCTTGTGAAGAGGGCTGGATGCGTCAAACTTTCACCTTGTGGGAGCCAGCCCAGCTGGCGATGGGCTGCTTGTGGGGCACAGGCTTTTCTCTGGCAGGGCAAGCTCCCACAAAACGGGATCAACTGAAAACCAAAGTCCAAATTTTACTGGGCTTTATCTTGAGGAGACAGACATGGACCGCCGTCATTTCTTTCAAAGCACCGCCTTGGTGACCACCGGTGCGGTGGTCGGATGCGCCACGCCGGGCATGGCGCAAAGCCAGCCCAAGACACCGTTTGTGGTGCCTGCGACGTACATCCCCATCGAGGGCTCGGACGAGATGTTTCCGGTGCGCCGCATCTATTGCATCGGTCGCAATTACGCGGCCCATGCGCGGGAGATGGGCTCGGACCCGACGCGCGAGCCGCCTTTCTTTTTCCAAAAACCCACCGACGCCATCCAGTACGTGAAGGCGGGCACGGTGGCCGATCACCCCTATCCACCGCTGACCCAAAACTACCACTACGAGGCCGAGTTGGTGGCGGTGCTGGGCAAGGGCGGGCGCAACATCCCCAAGGACAAAGCGCTGGAGCATGTCTATGGCTACACCCTGGGCCTGGACATGACGCGGCGTGATTTGCAGCGCGGCATGGGCGACCAGAAAAAGCCTTGGGAGATCGGCAAGAGCTTTGACAAGTCCGCCCCGATTGGGGCCATCCGCAAGGTGGCGCAGTCCGGGCATTTTGAGCAAGGCAGCATCTGGCTCAAGGTCAATGGTGTCATCAAGCAAAACGCCAACCTGAACCAGATGATCTGGTCAGTGGCCGAGCAAATCGCGCAACTGTCCGAGGCTTTTGAGTTGTTCCCGGGCGACATCATTTACGCGGGCACGCCCGAGAACGTGGGCCCAGTGGTGCGCGGCGACGTGATCGAGATGCACGTCGACGGCTTTCCCAACCTGAGCGTCAAGATCGTTTGACATGGAAACATTTTTTGGGAGCGCAGCGACGCCATGAGCGAACGACTTGAACAAATCACTTACGCGTCTTTGCCCGATGCGGTTCGACCCTTGGCGGACGACATCCTCAAGGTCTCCAGTGCGGCTTTGGGCGGCCCTTACAACGCTTTGCTGCGCAGCCCCGATATGGCGCGTCGGGCCTTTGATTTCCTCGATTACCTGCGCTTCAAGACCTCGGTCAACAAACGGCTCAATGAGTTGGCCATCTTGATCCAGGCCCGCATCGCCAATGCGCAGTACGAATGGTGGGCGCACGAGACCATTGCACGCAAGGCCGGTTTATCAGATGCGGTCATGCGCGAATTGCAGCAATGCCAGCGCCCTGCCAGCATGCAAGCGGATGAACGCTTGGTGTATGACTACTGCGTTCAACTGTCTTTGAACCACCGTGTGCCCGATGCCTTGTGGCAAGAGGCGGTGGACAAGATGGGGGAACAAGCCGTGGTCGATCTGACGGTTTTGTCGGGCACTTATGTGATGGTCTCCATGCTGCTGAACGCCACGCAGGTGGGCATACCTGGGGGCGGGCCAGAGCCGCTGGAGGTGCTCAGCCCCCTGGAAATTCGCCAGCGCTTGCTGGCCTGAACGGAATATCAAAAAACCACCGGAGACTTTCATGCGCATTTTCAGCTGCCATCGATGGGGCGCTTGGTTGTTGGCCGCCCTGGCCTTTCAAGCGCCGGCCCAGGACTTTCCCAACCGCAGCATCACCATGGTCATGCCCTATGCCGCAGGCGGTCCGGGCGACACCATCACCCGTGTGTTTGCGGGGGCCATGCAAAAGCACTTGGGCCAGCAAATTGTGGTGGACAACACCGCAGGGGCATCGGGCTCGATCGGCACCGCCAAAGTGGCGCGGTCCAAGCCCGATGGCTACACCTTGCTGATGATTCATGTGAGCCATGCCACCAACACCGCGATGTACAAAAGTTTGCCCTACCACCCGGTGGATGATTTTGAGCCGATTGGGCGGGCCACCAGTGGGCCGATGTTGATTGCCACGCGCAACGATTTTCCGGTCAAGAATTTGCAAGAGTTTGTCGACCACGTTAAAGCGAATGGCCCCAAGGTCAGCTTGGCCCATGCGGGTGTGGGCTCGGCTTCGCACCTGTGCGGCTTGATGATGATGAACGCCCTGAATGTGAAGCTCAATGAAATCCCCTACAAAGGCACGGGCCCTGCGCTGACCGACCTCATGGGTGGGCAGGTGGATGTCCTGTGTGACCAGACCTCCGGCACGGTGCCTTCGGTCAAGACGGGCAAGATCAAGGCGGTGGCATCGGCGGGCAAAACCCGTTTGTCACAGCTGCCCGATGTGCCCGCGATGTCGGAGGCCGGTGTCGAGGGTTTTGAGATCAACATCTCGTTTGGTCTTTATGCCCCCAAAGGCACCCCCAAGCCGGTGATGGACAAATTGACCGCGGCCTTGCAAAAGTCGGTCAGCGATCCTGAAGTGCGCCAACGTTTGGAGGCCATGGGCATTTCTGCGGTGAGTGCCGACTTGGCCCGCCCGGAAGCCTTGCGTGCCCACTTGAAAAACGAGATCGACACCTTGGGTGGGCTGTTGATCAAAGCAGGCGTGAAAGCCAATTGAGCGCTTGGGCGGGCGTTGGACCGGTGCTTGTGTTGCAGGAGTTGGACGTTTGAAAAACTGGTGGCCCTTGATGTTGGCGCTGGTCATCCAGGCCATGGTGGCCATGGCCTTGCTGACGGTGCCGGTGATGGCCCCCGTGGTGGCACAGGCCATGCAAGTCTCGCCGGCTTTGGTGGGGTTGTATGTTTCGGTCACCTATGCCGGTGCGATGGTGGCCAGCTTGTTGGGCGGGGCGACCGTGGCCAGGCTGGGGGCCATTCGCGTGAGCCAATGGGGCTTGCTGCTGTGTGCCCTGGGCTTGCTTTTGTGCGCCGTGCCGTGGTTTCCGGCGATGGCCGTGGGGGCTGTGTTGATTGGCTTGGGCTATGGGCCCATCACCCCGGCCAGCTCGCACTTGCTGGCCCGCACCACGCCAGCGCACCAGATGTCTTTGGTTTTTTCGCTCAAACAAACCGGTGTGCCCTTGGGCAGCATGCTGGCGGGTGCGGTGGTGCCGTCTTTGCTTTTGTTCCTGAATTGGCAAGCCAGTCTGGGCGCGGTGGCCCTGGTGTGTGTGCTGTGCGCTTGGACCGCGCAGCGCATGCGAGCGGACCTCGACAGTGATCGCCGGCCCGATGTTCAGGTCCAGTGGGGCAGTTTGGTGCAACCCATTCGGCTGGTTTTGGCGCATCGCGCTTTGTTGACCATGGCGTCTTGTTCGTTCATGTTCTCGATGGTGCAGTTGTCGCTCACCACCTACTTGGTGACGTTCTTGAACGCAGAGCTGTCCTACGGCCTGGTGGCGGCGGGCTTGGTTTTGTCCGCCACCCAAATGGGCGGCATTGGCGGGCGCATTGTCTGGGGCTATGTGGCCGATCGGTGGCTGGGGGCGCGGCGCATGTTGCTGCTGCTGGCCACCCTGATGGGCTTGGGGGCGCTGTCGGCGGCCTTCTTGACGCCCGAAACGCCTCGCGCGGTGGTGTTGGTGATCTTGGTGACCTTTGGCGCCTCGGCCATTGGTTGGAACGGCGTCTATTTGGCCGAAGTGGCCCGCCGTGCGCCGAAGGGCATGGCCAGCATGGCCACCGGCGGCACCTTGGCCTTCACGTTTTTGGGCGTGGTGGTGGGGCCGCCCATGTTTGGGGCCTTGTCGGGCTTGTTTGGCACTTACCGCGCTGGGTTTGTGGGCTTGATGGTCATGGCCACGGCCAGTGGCTTGGTGTTGTGGTGGACGCAGCGATCCATCAGTCCGCAAAGCGCATCGTGACGCGGCCCAGATCGCCGTAATCGGCCATGACGGCATCGCCCGGTTCGATGTCCAAGGGCGTCATGCAAGTGCCCGTGGTGACCACCTGGCCTTGCGCCAAGGTGATGCCCAGGCCCGACAGCTGGTTGGCCAGCCAGGTCAGCGCGATGCGCGGGTCGCCCAGCACTTGGGCCCCGATGCCTTCGCCGTTGCCCTGCAGCTTTGCTTGTCGCTCCACGCGGGCGTGTACCTTGTGTTGGCTCAAATCGCGTGTGCGCCACACTTCGGGCGCGGCAGGGCCCAGCACAAAGTGACGGGCGCAGGCATTGTCGGCCAGCAACTGCGCTTGACCGGCTTCGGTGAAAGGCGACAGGCGCGAGTCAGGCACCTCGATCGCAGTGTGCAAAGCGGCCACCGCCTGCATGACTTGTGCGGTGCTGTAGGGCGCGGTCTGGGGCGGCAAGTCTTGCCCCATGACAAAGGCGAATTCAGGCTCTGCCACCCGCATGCGGTTGCCCGCTGAGGGAATGGTGGCGCCATCTTGAAACACCTGACTCGACAACAGCCTTCCAGCCAGCGGGCCGCCGACTTGGATATGGGCTTGCCCCTTGCTGCTGGTGGCGGCGATTTTCCAGCCCACCACGGTGCGACCCGATACGGCCGCCAGTTGGGCCTGCGCGGCATAGCCTTGCGCCACAGTTTGGGGGCGGCAGTGTTCGGGCAAGGTGCGCAGGACTTGGCCAGATTGCCAGTGCGCCCAGATCAGCTCGGCGGCTTGACGGGCTGCGTCGGCAGGCGTGGGGAGTGAGTGCGAGAGGGCGGTCATGGTCCGATTGTTAGCGATCTGGGGGAATCGGACCAAATTTTGTGTATAATTTTTGGCTTGACGGCGCAAGTCGTTGGCTGAAAACAATTGGATTCAGCACCCGGTTTCCGGTGGTATAGCTCAGCTGGTTAGAGCGCAGCATTCATAATGCTGATGTCCCAGGTTCAAATCCCGGTACCACCACCAAATTCAAAGCCCGCAGTCGCAAGTCTGCGGGCTTTTTGGTTTTTTCACCCCCATCAGGAGACATGTCATGAGCGACGCAGCACCACAAAACACCCGTGAAGCACGTTTGGTGCCTTTCCAGGACGACAACGGCTTTCACCTGTGCATTGGTTTCATCAAAGAGGTCAAGGACGACGGCCGCGTGGTGTTCGAAGACCAAGGCAGCATCGCCATCAGCTATGGCGCCTACGAAATCGCCATTCAAGATCTGGAGATTTGCCTGTCCCAAGCGAAAAGCTTGTTGGAGGCACGCAAGAAGGCTTTGGCCGAGCAAGCCGCAGCCGCAGCCGAAGCCAAAGCTTGAACCTGCTTGGCCTGCATGCAGGCCGCAAAAAAGCCCACCCGCTTGCGCCGGTGGGCTTTTTTGGGGGTGCGAGGGCTCAGCCGTTCACAAAGTTCGGTGGGCGCTTGTTCAAGAAGGCGTCCATGCCTTCTTTTTGGTCGGCGGTGGCAAACAGACTGTGGAAAATGCGGCGCTCGAACATCACGCCATCGCTCAGACCGCTTTCAAAGGCGCGGTTGACGCTTTCCTTGGCGGCCATGGTGGCCAGCTGGCCGTAGCCACAAATCATGAGGGCAGCGCCCAGGGCTTCGTCCATCAGCTTGTCCAGTGGCACCACGCGGCTGACCAGGCCGCCGCGTTCGGCTTCCTGCGCGTCCATCATGCGGCCGGTCAGCACCAGGTCCATGGCTTTGGACTTGCCCATAGCACGGGGCAGGCGTTGCGTGCCACCGGCGCCGGGGATGATGCCGATCTTGATTTCGGGTTGGCCGAACTTGGCGTTGTCGGCGGCAATGATGAAGTCACACATCATGGCCAGCTCGCAGCCACCCCCCAGCGCAAAGCCAGCCACTGCGGCGATCACGGGCTTGCGGATGGTGCGGATGGTTTCCCAATTGCGGGTGATGAAGTCGCTTTTGTAGACCTCGTGGAAGTTGTACTTGGCCATGGCGGCGATGTCGGCGCCAGCGGCAAAGGCTTTTTCGCTGCCGGTGATGACCATGCAGCCGATCGCTTCGTCGGCGTCAAAGGCTTTGAGCGCGGCGCCCAGCTCGTCCATGAGGGGGCCGTTCAGGGCATTGAGTGCTTTGGGGCGGTTGAGGGTGATGATGCCGACTTTGCCGCCTTCGGTGCGGACTTCGATGTTTTCGTGGCTCACGGACTTCTCCAAAAGGGATGTGAAATTCAGCAGCCACTATAACCAAGCCACCTGCACAGAGCCTGTCAAACGGGGCGCAGCCATGGGCGCGCAGGCGCAGGACTCTAGGGGAAAACATAAACCAACCGATCGGTCGGTTAATGGTAAATTCTGAGCTTAAGGAGAAACGCCATGACCGAATCCACCCTGCCCACAGTGCTGTACGAAGAGCGCGGCGCTGTGGCCCTGATCACCCTCAATCGCCCGACCGCCCTGAACAGCTTCACGCGCCAAATGCACCACGACCTGTGGGCTGCGCTGGACCAAGCCGAAGCCAACCCCGCCATCCGCGCCGCCGTCATCACCGGCGCAGGGCGCGGTTTTTGTGCGGGGGCCGATTTGTCGGACTTCGATTTCACCCCCGGCCCCAACCGCGTTGAGCGTGCCGACCCGGGCCCCATCATCGACCAGGCTTTCAACCCCAGCACGCGCCGATTGCAGTCGCTGCGCATGCCCACCATCGCTGCGGTCAACGGCGTGGCTGCGGGCGCAGGCGCGTCCATGGTCATGGCCTGTGACATCGCCATCGCTGCGCCAAGTGCCAGTTTCATCCAGGCTTTCAGCAAGATCGGTTTGATCCCAGATGCCGGTGGCAGCTGGCTCTTGGTCGAGCGTCTGGGCCTGGCCCGAGCCATGGCCCTGGCCATGACCGGCGACAAACTCAGCGCTCAGCAAGCCAAAGACTGGGGCATGATTTGGGATGTGGCCGACGACGCTTTGGCAGCAGCCTTGGCGATGGCCGAACGCTTGGCCAGCATGCCCACCAAGGCACTGGTGGCCACACGCGCTTTGCTGCAGTCGGCCACCACGCGCACGCTGTCGCAGCACCTGGACCAAGAGCGCGATACCCAATCGGCCTTGGGCCGCACACACGATTACTTCGAGGGGGTGCAAGCCTTCCTCGAAAAACGCCCCGCGCAATTCAAAGGCGAATGATGAGCGATCCACACACCTTGGCCCGCTTGGTGGGCGAGACCATGTTCGCCGTGGACGTGGCCTCCAAAGACACCATGGGCATGGAGCTGCTGGCCTGTGAGCCTGGCCGCGCCCTGATGCGCATGGTGGTCCAAGAATTGCACCTGAATGGCCACAAAATTTGCCACGGCGGCTTCATCTTCACTCTGGCCGATTCGACCTTTGCCTTTGCCTGCAACAGTTACAACAAGAACGCGGTGGCCGCCGGGTGCAGCATCGAATTTTTGAAGCCCGGCAAGCTCGGCGATGTGCTGACCTGCGAAGGCCTGGAGCAGACGCTGAGCGGACGCCACGGCATCTACGACATGAAGGTCAGCAACCAAAACGGTGAAGTCATCGCCATGTTCCGTGGCAAGAGTGCGCAGATCCCCGGCTCTGTGGTGCCGGAATAAATCAGTGGGGCCAGATCGGAGTGCTGTCCCCAAAAAATCAAGTGGAGTTTGAATGAATCAAAAAGCCTTCCCCCTGGAGCCGATTGAAAAGGCCAGCATCGACGAGTTGCGCAGCCTGCAGCTCAAGCGCTTGCAGCAAACCCTGCAGCATGCCTATGCCAACTCGCCGGTGTACCGTGCCAAGTTCGATGCCGCTGGCGTGCACCCCGACGACTGCAAAAGCCTGAGCGACATCGCCAAGTTCCCATTCACAACCAAGTCGGACCTGCGCGACAGCTACCCCTTTGGCATGTTCGCCGTGCCGCGCGAGAACTGCGCCCGCATCCACGCGTCGAGCGGCACCACCGGCAAACCCACAGTGGTGGGCTACACCGCCCGTGACATCGACACCTGGTCCACCGTGGTGGCCCGCAGCATCCGCGCAGGCGGTGCAAAGCCCGGCGACATGGTGCACATCAGCTACGGTTATGGCCTGTTCACCGGTGGCATGGGTGCGCACTACGGCGCAGAAAAATTGGGCCTCACGGTGGTGCCTTTTGGTGGCGGCCAGACCGAGCGCCAGGTGCAATTGATCCAAGACTTCAAGTCCAACATCATCATGGTCACGCCCAGCTACATGTTGGCGATTGCCGATGAGTTTGAGCGCCAAGGGATCGACCCCCAAACCAGCTCGCTGCGCATCGGCATTTTTGGCGCCGAGCCTTGGACCAACGACATGCGCGCTGCGATCGAAAAACGCATGAACATTGACGCTGTGGACATCTACGGCTTGTCTGAAGTGATGGGCCCGGGCGTGGCCAGCGAATGCATCGAGACCAAAGACGGCCCGACCATTTGGGAAGACCACTTCTACCCCGAGATCATCAACCCCGAAACCGGCGAGCCGGTGGCCGACGGCGAGATGGGCGAGTTGGTCTTCACCAGCTTGACCAAAGAAGCGCTGCCCATCATCCGTTACCGCACGCGCGATCTGACGCGCTTGTTGCCCGGCACGGCCCGCACCATGCGCCGCATGGAAAAGATCACCGGCCGCAGTGACGACATGATGATCATCCGTGGCGTGAACGTGTTCCCCAGCCAGATCGAAGAGTTGATCTTGAAACGCGCCGAGTTGGCCCCGCACTACCAGTGCGTGCTGACCCGCGAAGGCCCCATGGACGACTTGAAGGTGCTGGTCGAGACCAAGCCCGGCGTGTCGCCCGACAGCATCGAAGCCCGCGCCGCCGCCAAGATGCTGCAGCACGAGATCAAGGTCTACATTGGGTCGAGCGTGGCCATCGAGCTCAAAGCCGAAGGCGGCGTGGAGCGCAGCCAGGGCAAGGCCAAACGCGTGGTGGATCTGCGCAACAAGTAAAGCTTGTTTCGCTCAAAGAAAAACCCCGACGGGCAACCGGTCGGGGTTTTTTTTGCAGGCGCATCACCGTGTGCAAAACGGTTGCGTGACTCAGCTTTCCTTCAGAGTCTTTTCAAAAGCCCGAAGACGCTTGAACACCGAGACCAATTCCACAATGCTCGACCAGCTGCGCACCAGGTACTGGAAGGACTCTTGCACTTGGGAAAACGCCCGTGCAATTTGCTCCATCACCCCCAATGTGAAGGCGCCCGCCACGATGCTGGGGGCCAGTGCAATGTAGGGCACCAGCACGCCCGCTTGCAGGTAGCTCCATTTGGCGGCATCGAAATACATGTAATGGAAGTACATGCGAAAGTGGTTGGTGCGCACCGCCCTGAACAGGTCCTTGAGCGTGGGGGGCGCAGCGCGTGTGGGGTCGTCTTCGCCGATCACCAGCTCTTTCCGGTAAGCCGCTTCCACGCGTTGGTTGGCGTATTCCAGGCCCGGCAATTTGCCGCCCACACCGGCCAACAACACCGTGCCAAAAATCGCAAACAGCAAGGCCACATAGACCAAGGAATGCGGCACTGGACCGATCCAAGGCAGGGCGGTGACTTTTTCGGACAGGGTCCACAAAATGGGCAAAAAGGCCAGCAGGGTGAGCAAGCTGTCCATCAGGCCCAGACCCAAGGTTTCCATCAAGCGCGCAAAGCGCATGGTGTCTTCTTGCACCCGTTGAGAAGCGCCTTCGATCTGCCGCAAGCGGTCCCAGTGGGCGATGTAGAAATCGTTCATCGCCGTGCGCCAGCGGAACACAAAGTGCTTGGCCAAGAATTCCTGCAGCACCGCCACCAAGACAAAGATGCCAGCGATTTGGAAGAAGCTCAGCAACAAACCCAGATAACTCGCTTCGGTGATGGAGCCGGGTTGGCTCAGGGCTTTTTGCACCGAGTCGTAAAACGCGCCAAACCAATCGTTGATCTGCACACTCAGCTGCACCTTGTACCAAGTGCCCATCAAGATCAAGGCGCTGCCCAGCCAGGCCCAAACCCACCAGCGTTTGCTGCCAAAAAATGCACGGAACATGGAGTTGCCTTTCAGGCTGCGGGCCAGGGTGCTGTGCGGTCTGGGGTCGCTTCGAGGCGCCAGACCGAGCTTTGCTGCGGCACAGTGAAGGGCAAGCGCAAGAGCTGCCGGTCGCGCGAGACCAGCGCCGTGAACCTGCGCTCTTTGCCCAAGAGTTCAGGCACATCGGACAGCCTGTTCACGCGCCAGCTGCCGCCTTGGCCTTTGGCGCCGACCTCGATGCCCAACCATTCGTCGCGTGCGGCCAAGCCCGCAGCTTCTGCCGCGCTGCCGCGCAACACCGCTTTGACCTGCACGCCGCTGGCGCTGTCGCTGTGGCGCAGGCCCAGGCGGTCGCCAAAACTGGACAACGCCACATGGATCTGAACGCCTTGGCTCTCCAGCAATTTGGCCGCTGGCAGTTCGTCGGTGCTGTGCACCCAAGCGCTGATCTCGGTTTGCCAGCTGCGGCCGGTTTGGGCTTGCAACTCGTCCAGCAGGTCTTGCTCGCGCATGGGGCCCGCCTTGCAGCGCTTGTACAGGCCACGCATCACGGCATCGAGCGTGTGGCCCGTCTGGCGCAAAGTCAGGTCCAGGCACAGCGCCACCAGCGAGCCCTTGGTGTAGTAGCTCACGGTGGCGTTGACGGTGTTTTCGTCCTGACGGTAGTACTTCACCCAGGCATCACGGCTGGCTTGCGCCACGGTCTGCACATGGCGGCCTGGGGTTTGCTGCACTTGGGTGATGGCCTTGTTCAGCAGCTTGAGGTACGTGGCGTCGTCGATCAGCCCAGCGCGGCGCAGCAGCAGGTCGTCGTAGTAGCTGGTGAAGCCTTCAAAGAACCACAGCAGGGGGGTGTAGTTTTCTTGGGTGTAGTCGTAGCGGGCGAAGGCATCGGGGCGCAGCTGCTTGACGTTCCAGGTGTGGAAATACTCGTGGCTGATCAGGCCCAGCAGCGTGGTGTAGCCCTCGCTGCTGCGGGGGCCGCCTTGGCGTGGCAAGTCGCTGCGCTGGCAGATCAGTGCGGTGCTGTTTCGGTGTTCCAGCCCGCCATAGCCGTCGTGCACGGCGTTGAGCATGAACAGATAATTTTTGTACGGGGCTTTTTGCCCGGCAGATTTGCCTTGGCCGTGCCAAAAACGGATTTCGGTTTCGCAGATTTTCTGCGTGTCGGCCAACAGTCGGTCGCCATCGAGGGAGGGCATGGCGCCGGCCACCACAAAGCGGTGCGGGATGCCGCAAGCCATGAAGCTGCCTGACCAGAAGGCGCCCAGCTCCACCGGGCAGTCGACCAGCTCGTCGTAGTCGGCGGCGGCATACAGGCCAAAGCCGTGCTTGTCGACCTTGACTGGTGCCAGGCCTGTGGCCGCTTGCCACTTGGGCTGGCTTTTGACCGCGTGCAATTGCAAATGGTGGGGGTGTTGCTCTTGGCCGTGCACGCGCAGGCACAGGCTGGTGCCGTTGAAAAAGCCCCGCTGGCTGTCCAGCCAAGCGGTGCGCACCGAGTTGTCAAAGGCATAAACCTCGTAGCTGAGCACCAGCGGCTCGCCTGCGCGGCAGCTGACGCGCCAAGTGCATTTGTCTTGTTGTGTGCAGGCCAGTTTTCGGCGGCCTTGTTGGGCCCGCAGGTTTTGCAAGTGTTTGGCAAACTCGCGCACCATGTAGCTGCCTGGGATCCACACCGGCAGCGACACGGTTTGCTCGGCGGCGGCTTGCGGGATGGTCAGCGTGACGCGAAACAGGTGGGCGTTCAGATCGGCCGCTTCCACGGCGTAGTGCAGTGCGTTCATGGGCTCAGGTCGCTCCAGCGGCCAGGAAGCAACTCAGGCTGGCCACAATGGTCAACTGCAATCGCATGGGCAACCAGGGCGCCAGGCCTGCGGCAGGCCAGGTGCGGCGGTCCATCACGTAGCAGCCGATCAACACAAAGCCCAAGAGCGGCAGACCGGCAAAGGCGGGCATCATCACGCCCACCCAAGCCAGGATGGATGGGGCCACGCCCCAGGTGAAATGGATCGGTGGTGCGTGGGGGGTGATCAGTGCGTTGCGAAAGCCCACGCCCCAATGGATGCCGCCCAAAAACGACACGATCACCGCGCCATAGCCTTGCATGGCCAGCGCCACATAAGGGTGAAGCTCAGGCCCCACCAGCCACAGGCACAGGGCCAAAAACACGAAAGGGATCAGGCCAGCAAAGCCCAGGCGACGAATCAAACGCCAGGTGGGGTCTTCGGGGTGCTTGAGGGGGTTCATTTGATGTCCGCCAGGAGTTTTTCGACTTGGGCGATCGGCACGGCACCGGGCACGCGGGTGCCATCGGCAAAGAACAAGGTGGGCGTGCCGGTGATGCGGTATTTCTTGCCAAATTCCACGTTGGCATCGACTGCTGCGGTGTCACAACTGGCCACAGCCGGTGTGCTGCCATTGATCATCCAGTCGTTCCAGGTTTTGGCCTTGTCTTTGGCGCACCAGATGTTTTTGGATTTGACTTTGGAGTCTTCGCCCAAGATGGGGTAGAGCACGTGGTGGATGGTCACGTTGTCGAGTTTTTGCAGGTCTTTTTCAAAGCGCTTGCAGTAGCCGCAGTTGGGGTCGGCAAAGACCACCAGTTTGCGCTTGCCATTGCCACGCACTTGCGTGAAGGCGTTCTTCAGGGGCAGTTGGTCAAAGGCGATGGCCGAGAGTTTTTCGACGCGCTCTTCGGTCAGGTTGCGCCGCTGTTTGACGTCGATCAGGTTGCCCTGGATCAGGAAGCTGCCCTCGGCATCGCTGTACATGATGTCGCTGCCCATGCGCACTTCGTACAGGCCGTACATGGGCGTTTTGCTGATCTCGTCGATCTTGGGCAAGTTGGGCAGGCGCTCGCTCAGGCTTTTGCGGATGGTGGCTTCCTGGGCGAAGACCGGGCTGATGGCCAGCGCGATAACAGCGAGGGTCAGTGCGCGAATGAGTGTCATGTGGGCAGATTCCGTGTCAAAAAGGCAGGGGGTGTTCATTGGGCGCTGGGTGCATCGCCGCCCATGGCTTGGCGGGTCATCCAGTTTTTCAGGGGGCCACTGCGGTCAAAGCCGCGCATGCCCCAATTGCGCAGGTTTTGCCAGACCGGGCCGGGCTGGGCAAACAGGCGTTGCAGGCCGTCGGTGACAAAACCCATGGCCTGCACATCGGCTTGGCGGGCGCGTTCGTAGCGGCGCAGCAGCTTGGCATCGTGCAGCGGACGCCAGAACTCTTTGCCCTGGATCACGCGCACCAGCTCGGCCACATCGGCCAGGCCGACGTTCAGGCCCTGGCCTGCCAAGGGGTGCAGGGCGTGGGCCGCGTCACCGGCCAAGACAAACGCTTGTTTGCTGGTCTCAGGCATCACGCCCATCCAGCGTGAGGCGCGGGCCAGCTGCAAGGGCCAAACGGCGCGCTCGGCGGTCACCGTCATGGGCCCCAAGGCCATGCCGCAAGCTTGGGCCAGTTCATCGGCAAAGTCTTGTTCGCTCAGGCCCAGCAGATGCGGCACGCGCAAGGGGTGAACGGACCACACCAGCGCCACTTCATGGCCACCCTCGCCGCCCATGGGCAGCAGGGCCAGGATCTCAGCTTGGGCTTGTGCGCGGCCAGGCACCTGACCCCAGGTGAACCATTGCCGCGCCACGCCGCCGTGCGGCAGCTCGCAGCGCAAGCGCGTGGCCAGGGCGTGTTGTTCGTAAGCGGTGATGTCAAACGCCACGCCCAGCTCGGCGCGGGTCTGACTGGCCCGGCCTTCGCAAACCACGGTGAGCGGTGCAGCCACGGGAGAGGACAGCACTTCAATCAGGGGCTGAAACTGAACGGCCGCGGCCAAGCGCTCTTCGAGCACGGGCACGTCCACCATCCAGTTGAGTTCGCCCGTGCCCAGATCGTGTGCCCCGAAATTCAGCTCGCCCCCGAGGTCGCCAAAGACCTGCATCTGGTGCACCGGCGTGACGGCGGGGCTGTCGGGCCAGCAGCGCAGGTCTTGCAGCATGCGCTGGGCTGCGCTGTTGAGCGAGTAAGCCCGCACATCGGGGCCAGAGCTGTGAGCAGGCGCATCGACCAGCGCCACACGCAGGCGTTCACGCGCCAGCAACAGGGCCAAAGTGCGGCCCACAATGCCTGCGCCACGGATGCAAATATCGGGAGGGTTCGCCATGGCTGCATTGTAGGTGGCGGGGTGATGAAGCCCCTGACAGTGCAGGGAGACTGCTCATGGCGGCCGCCATCGGTGCGGGCCTGCCCGTGTCGGAAGCGTCGGGCTCCATGGTGGTGGACATTGGTGGCGGCACCACCGAGGTGGGCGTGATCTCGCTGGGCGGCATGGTCTACAAAGGCAGCGTGCGCGTGGGCGGTGACAAGTTCGACGAAGCCATCATCAGCTACATCCGCCGCAACTACGGCATGCTGATTGGCGAGCCCACCGCAGAAGCGATCAAGAAAAACATCGGCTCGGCCTTCCCTGGCAGCGAAGTCAAGGAAATGGAAGTCAAGGGCCGCAACCTGTCCGAGGGCGTGCCGCGCAGCTTCACCATCAGCTCCAACGAAATCTTGGAAGCTTTGACCGATCCGCTCAACAACATCGTGTCGGCCGTCAAAACCGCATTGGAGCAGACGCCGCCCGAGTTGGGTGCTGACATTGCCGAGCGCGGCATGATGCTCACCGGTGGTGGTGCTTTGCTGCGTGACCTGGACCGCTTGCTGGCCGAAGAAACGGGTTTGCCCGTGTTGGTGGCCGAAGACCCCCTGACCTGCGTGGCGCGTGGCTGCGGCATGGCGCTTGAGAGAATCAGTGAAGCCAATGACTGGTTTGTTTAAGCGTCTCCAAACCGTCACTTTGCAAGGCATTGGCTGGTCGATGGCCCTTGTGGTGAGCACTCTTGTCTGCTCGCTCAGTCATGCGGCTCAAGGCGAAAATGTGGTTCAGCGGATCGAACAACTTTTGAAAGACGGTCGCAGCGATGAGGCGGACAAGGAGCTCACGAAGGCCTTGAGTGCGGATGGCTCGAATTTCCGATTGAAGTTTCTCCAGTGCGTGTCGCAAGCTCAGCAAGGGGCTCCTAAAAAAGGCATCAACTGTTTTTTGCAATGGTCACAGGAATACCCCGATGTGCCTGAGGTCTACAACAACATCGGTGTTTTGTACGCCGGCATGGGCATGCCACTGGAGGCCCGAAAGTGGCTTGAACAGGGCCTTAAGCAGGAACAGGCGTATGCCGTTTTGCATCAAAATTTGTTGAATCTTCAAGCCGATATGAATCGGCCCGCCTATGCCGCAGCCTTGCAGTTGGACATGGCCAAGACGCCGGCGCAGGCCAAGTTGAGTTTGCTGGCGCGCATCACCTCTGTGGCCGATCGCGCGTCGCCTGTCGCTGTGTCGGCTAAACCAGCGGTCTCCGCTCCGGTCAAACCCAGCGTGCCCGCTCCTGCGGTTGAAGCCGTGGCAGCCTTGCCGCAGCCCAAACCCCAACGTGTGGACACTCCCCCAGCAGCGCCTTCGCCAGCACCGGCCAAAGTGCCCCATTCGCCAGAGCAGCTGGCGCAGCAAGCGCGCATAGAAGAGGCCGTGATGGCGTGGGCTGCGGCCTGGCGTGAAAAAGACCTCGATGCCTACCTGCAGTTTTATGCGCCCAGTTTCAACCCTGGCGCGAGCTTGTCGCGTTCAGCGTGGGAAGAGCAGCGACGTACACGCATCTTGACCAAAAAGCAGATCCAACTTGAATTGAGCCAGCTCAACGTCCAAATCTCGGGTGATCCCTTGAAAGCCTCGGTCACCTTTGTTCAGCGCTATGAGTCAGGTGCCGTCCTTGCGTCCAGTCGTAAAAAGCTGGAATTGATCGAGGACAAAGGGCGCTGGCAGATTGTTCGTGAATTTGTCATCGGGTCTTGATGATGTATTCCAGAAATTTGTTTCGCAGCGCCGCCATCACTTGGGTTTTGCAAAGCCCTTGGCGGCTGGCTGCCTTGGCCGCCTTGTCGGTGGTGCTGGTGTGGTCCACGCTGTCCAAAGAGCGCAGCCGTGAAGAATGGTCTTGGCAAATGCCCATCGAGCCGCCGGGTGTGACCATCCTCTCTAAGCCACCGCAGGCATTGCCTGCCCCCGTGGTCAAATCACCGGAGGTGGCTGCCAAGCCGCCTGCACCGGTGGCCGACATCGTGAGCGCCTTGCCCACAGAAGTTCAAGGCGCTGCCGATGGTCCCTCTGAATTTGACGTGGAAGTGCGTCAGGTCATTGGGCGTTGGAGCGCCGCGTGGAGTTCTCGGGACATGGGCGTCTATTTGGCTCAGTACGCCCGCTCCTTTGTCCCCAGCGGCGATCAAAGCCGCTCAGAATGGATCAAGACCCGTTACCAGCGAATCCTCTCCAAAAAGAACATCTCACACGAAGTTCGTGACCTTGAAGTGACCCGCACGGGGGACACAGCCACTGCACACTTTGAGCAAATCTACGTGGCCGATCATCTGCGTCAGACCGGGCGCAAAACCTTGCGCCTGCAACGAGAAGCTGGCGAGTGGCGCATCATTTCCGAAAGTTCAAATTGAGCGCGCGCAGGGTGTTGTCCCATGTCCATGGGTTTTACGGGGCCATCCGTCTGAACACCTGGCCCCGGAAAGCCGTGGTGTGTCTGGCCCTTGTGATTCCTTTGGGGCTTTTGTCGAATGTCGGCTGGGAGGTCTTGGCCGGTCCACAAAAAGACATCAAAGTGTTGCCATGGGGCATCCAATTCGATGCGTCATCTGACCAGCATGTGGAAAACAGTGCAGATGCGGAGTCGTTGTTGCGGCAGGCCCACCAGTTTTTGTTGCAAGGCCAGCGCGCTCAGGCACTGGGCGTGGCGCAGGATTTGGTCACGCGGTATCCGAACTTTCAGCTCGGACAGTTGTTGTTTGCAGATTTGCTCAGCCTCACCTCGGGCCAGGCCATGGATGCACCTGTGGCCTCGAATTTGGCGACCCCAGAGTTGACGCGCAAATTGCAGCAACTCAACGACGAAGCCCGTTTGCGCTTGCACCGGCCCGACGCATCCACATACCAAGGGAAAGAGCCTGCGGGTTTGGCTTATTTGTCTGCGAAAGTGCCTTATGCCATCGCCGTGGATGCCGCCCATTCACGTTTGTATGTCTTGGGGCATGCGAACGCCAATGAAGGTGGGAAAGCCGCCAAAGGCCTGAAAGTGATTTTTGAGACCTACATGTCGGTGGGTCAGCGTGGTGTGGGCAAACTCCAAAAAGGCGATGGCAAAACCCCTCTGGGTGTGTATTTCATTCAGAAGTCCTATCCAGGCCATGTCTTGCCTGATCTGTATGGCTCAGGGGCGCTGACGCTCAACTACCCCAACGAAGCCGATGTTTTGGATGGCAAAACAGGCTCTGGGATCTGGTTGCATGGCTCGCCCAGCGAAGCGTTTGCCCGTCCGCCCGAGGCCAGTGATGGCTGTGTGGTGCTGTCTAATCCGGACATGGCCTTTTTGATGCGGCTTCAATTGCCTGCGGGCACCCCCGTGTTGATTCAGCGTCAGATCGAGTGGGTGGAGCCGCAAAAGAACCAAGCCTTGCGCGCTCAGCTTTGGCCTTCGCTGCAAGCGGGCGGCTTGGCCTCTTCAGACGAGGTCATGGCATTGCTCAGTTGGCAAGGCGAAGGGCGCAACATGGTGGCCACCATTTCCGCAAACCACAAAACGCTGGCATCGTCTGCCGGCTTCAGGTCCGACTACTGGGTGGAACAAGCCCGGCAGTGGCGCACGCTATCGGCCCTTGCCGAGGAGGGCGGGCGAATGGAACACTCACCCGCCAAACCCAAGTCATCCAAGCGCAGCGCCAGTCTTCAGGTCAGTCAATTGCAATGGCAAAGATAGCCGCCTCTGGCTTGGCTTGAGGAGGCCGGCGCGGCTTACTGGGGCACCGATGACGGGTCAGTACAATCTGGCCCATTCATTCTCGATCCATTCGCATCGCGCAGAGCACGGGGTTTTGGCCCCTACGTTGGCTCACCGGCCATCGCGCGACCGTTGTTCGGTTTTTCCGAAGCGGCGCGAACATTGATTTACAAGGACTTTTTCCATGAGCCTCAAATGCGGCATCGTGGGTTTGCCCAACGTTGGCAAATCCACCCTTTTCAACGCCCTGACCAAAGCCGGCATCGCGGCTGAAAACTATCCCTTTTGCACGATCGAGCCCAACACCGGCGTGGTGGAAGTGCCCGATCCCCGTCTGGACCAGTTGAGCCTGATCGTGGAGCCCGAGCGCGTGGTGCCAGCGATTGTGGAGTTTGTGGACATCGCCGGTTTGGTGGCCGGT